>DBEP01000028.1 GCA_002294045.1 Lachnoclostridium sp. UBA903
CTTCCATGGTGCCGAAATCCTGGCCTTTTCTCCCTGAAAAATTATCTGCTGCTCTTCTCCGTGATGAATTACCGAGCTGGTAATCTGAGCCAGGTTTCCTTTGGGGTACTGCAGAATGGCAACGGAAATATCCTCAACTTCCGCATTGTCATGGGCGGCATTACTAAGTACGGCGGTTACCTTATCCGGCAGTCCCATCATCCAATTTAACATATCAATATGGTGCACCGCATGATTTAAAGTACATCCGCCGCCTTCTTTTTCCCAGCTTCCCCTCCACCATAAATCATAATAGCAATGTCCTCTCCACCACAGAGAATCAATTTGTGCATGTAAAACCCTTCCTATTAAACCGGTATCCAGAATTTGTTTAACATGCATAATCGGATTTCGGAAACGGTTTTGGGCTATTACGGAAAGAATTCCTTTTCCTGTTTTTTGTGCTTCTATTATCTTATCACATTCTTCCAGGGAAGCAGCCATAGGCTTTTCCACGATTACATTTTTTCCCTCCCGTAAAAAATCACAGGCAATTTCCGCATGGGTATAAGGCGGTGTGCACACACTGATAAGGTCGATATCCTTCCTCCCCAACAGCTTTTTATGAGAGTCTAAAATTTCTGCCTCTACCTTCCATTCTTTTGCTTTCGCCGCTGCTTTTTCCGGATAGATATCAACAAATGCAACCAATTTACATTCTTCCGGAAAGGTAAGATATCCTCTGATATGGGAACCTGATATATTACCCGTTCCAATAATCGCAACATTTAACATATAAATCCTCCTATTGAGATGGGGCTGCTACAAAACAGCCAATTTACTGAACTTATGTCTGAAATATAATTTATATTTTAAATTACGCAACAGCCCCATCAATTTCATATTAGAGCATTTTTCAAACAACACTCCAGCACTTCAATAATATTTATTAAAAAGATTAACACAATGTCCTTTTATTTACAATTAATTATTGAAGTTTTTATAATTCTCTTCACATTCTGCTAAAATTTTATCTATATCGTATTTTTTAAGTTCTGCCTTCCATTCTGCTACAACATTGTCAAATTCTTCAGGTGCACAAGTAACTGCTTTTACAGAATAGGTGTCATTGGTAATTTGAATATTTGCACTCTGTTCAACCATAGTTGGCGCTGAATATGACGATTCATGCATTCTGGTTCCAGCCATGGCATTCGTATAATTATCAGTTACATATTGTTCCCATCCGGGTAATTCTTTGGAAGTTGCCTCCATGAATTCTGTCTCCGTTTTATAATATCCCTGATTTCCAACTAAAAATAAGTCATGCCTTATCCAGTCTTTGGTCTGTGCGTTGTATGCGGCATCCTTAACAACCGGTATCCCATCTTCATATTCAAAATGTTCTCCTTCAAAACCATGAAAGACAGTAAAGCCTCCGTTACCGGCTAAGAAATTTAAATATTCCATACACGCTTCCGGATTTTCTGCCGTCTTAGGAATAAATACATAGGCACCGTTAACCGGATAAGCATTGTTATAGACTACACCGTCATTCACATTCTTTAAAGGTGGAATGGAAACAAATTCCGCATCAGGATTATTTTGTTTCAAGCTTTGCAATAATCCCCCTCTTAAACTGTCTACATTGCCGTTTACATCATATTCCCAGAAACCCAGCCTTCCATTTACAAAGTATTCTTTCTGGGTTTGTGAAAAATCAGCATGGGCATAATATTCAGGGTCCATTAAGCCTTCATTATATAGCTTATTTAAAAATTTCATATAATCTGCAAAACCCTCGTCCGTATAAATCCAGCAGCGGTCACGTCCAAGCGCCGAACTAACGGCATATTGGGTAGTATCTGCACAATTTTTCAAAAATGCATGGGCCACTGGTCCCGCAGCCCCGTCAGTCCAGACAGATGCTGCAATGATCCGCTCACTACCGACTCCGCCGGGGTCTTTTTCTTTAAAGGCCTTTAACACCTCATACAGCTCATCCGGAGTAGTCGGTACTTCCATATTCAATTTCTCCAGCCAGTCTTTCCGGATATTTAAATTTGTTCTTGAAGTAGTCGCACGTTTGGCAGGAATACTCCATAATTCACCATCTGCATTCCTCCCAATATTAATAACATCCTCCCCCAAGTATTCTTTCAGCTGTGCAAATTTATCCGTACCGTCAATATATTCACTTAAATCATAGGTACCCCCTTCCTTAAAAAAGCTTTCTACCGTGGAACCGGTGTAGCAAAGCATAATATCCGCTGCCGTACCGGAAGCCATCATCGTATTAACCTTATTTAATTCTTCACTGCGGGGAACCGCAATGAATTTCACAGTAATACCATATTCCGCCATCTGTTCGTTAATCCATTTTGTCCAGCGGTTGTCAGTTACCGTGCCTTCTCCGTCCGGAGCATTGCTCCGGTCAAAAACCATAGCTGTTATTGTACAGTTATACCGGGTTTTTTCCGTACCTTCCCCACCCGTTGCAGTACCGCCTGCAGCATCAGCCGTTCCTGTACTTTCCTCTGACGACCCGTTTTGTGTAACCGGTTTTTCTTTGCTGGTGCAGGCTGCCATGGATAATAGCATTGCTGCTGCCAAAATTAAAACTGCCAGTTTCTTATACACTTTCTTCATAAAATACCGCCTCTCGTTTTATTATTTTATTTTCAAGAGGCTGTTGCAAAATAGTCAAATTACTAATCGTCAGCCAATTTTTTGAATTTTGCATCAGCCCCGAAAACACATGGAGGAATCATCCTTTAACTGAGCCTAACATGACTCCCTTTACAAAATATTTCTGAAGCCAGGGATAAACTGCCACAATCGGCAGCGTGGCTACTACAATACTTGCCATTTTCAGCGATTCTGCCATGACCTGACTGCCCATTGCTTCCGTTATGTTATTTAATTGATTTAATTCTTCCGTAAACAACAACTGTCTTAATCGAAGCTGCAGCGTAAACTTCTCGGGGCTTTGTATGTACATCAATGCCGAAAAATACTCATTCCAATAGGATACCGCATAAAACAAACCAATCGTTGCTATAATCGGAAGAGACAAAGGAAGTACAATTTTAAACAAACAGGATAAATCGTTGCATCCGTCCAAAACCGCTGCTTCTTCCAGACTTTCGGGAAGCTGGGTAAAAAATGTCCTCATAACAATAAAATTAAATACATTCATAGCCGAAGGCAAAATCAGCGACCAGACCGAATCCACCAAATGCAAATCTTTTACAACTAAAAATGTAGGAATGATTCCACCGCTGAAATACATGGTAAATAAAATGAAGCCGGTAATAATTCCTCTTCCCTTTAACCGTTTTTTGGAAAGTGCATAGGCGGCCCCAATTGTTAATATAAGTCCAAGCGCCGTTCCTGCCGCAGTGACAAATACCGTGATACCCATTGAGGTCCAGATTGAATTTTTCCCTAATATTTCCTGATATGATTTAAGCTGTAATTCCTTGGGGAAAATAGAAATTTCTCCTGAAAGAATTGGCCGGTTACCGCTTAAGGAATACGCAATTACATTCAAAAACGGATAGACACATACAATGACAAAAACAGTAACTATAAAATAATTAAAAACCGTACCAACCGAAACATGAAACCTTTTATACACTTTTAATGTTTTATTTTCTGCCAGATTCATTTCTCCTTGACTCCTATCCGCGCACTATAGTGCACACTCAAATCAGACTTTGTTTTTCATCTTAACTCCCATCCTATAATAATCCGTCTTCTCCCATTATTTTTGCAATTCTGTCTACCAACAGCAGCATTATGATATTAATAACGGATTGGAATAACCCAACTGCCGTTGCCATACTATACTGTGCCTTGGTAAGTCCAATTTTATATACATATGTACTCAGCACTTCCGATACGGCCGCTACCTTCTGATTTCCCAGCAATAACGGCGCATCCAGGCCAATATTCATCATCCTGCTTAAAGAAAGAATCAGCATTGTGATAATTACCGGTTTTATTGACGGCAAGGTAATATACCAGAGTCTCTGCAGCTTAGTTGCACCATCAATATAAGCGGCTTCATACAGATTTTCATCCACTCCGGTCAGCGCCGCCAGATAGATAATAGTTCCCCACCCGATTTCTTTCCAAATATTTGCCGCCACATAAGTAAATATCCACCATTTTTCATTGCTTAAAAACGGTATGGTCTGAATGCCGATTGCATTTAACATATTGTTGATTGTTCCGCCGTTAGCAGAAAACAGATTGGTAACAATGCCGGCAACAACCACCCAGGAAACAAAGTGGGGTAAATACAATATGGACTGTGCAAATTTTTTAAATTTTAAACTTATTATTTCATTCAGCATCAATGACAAGATAATTGTCATTGGAAATTCAATTAACAATATTGATATATTTAAAACTAATGTGTTTTTAACCGACGACCAGAACAGCGGCTCTTTAAAAACCTTTCCGAACACATCCAATCCAACCCATTCACTGCCTGTAATTCCAGTAAACATATTAAAATTTTTAAACGCAATTGAAACTCCGTACATTGGAATATATTTAAAAATAAAATAATAAACTATAACCGGTATTATCATAAAATACAGCCACCGGTCCCTCTTCAAATAAAACCATGAAGGCTTTTTCTTTGCCTGTACAGGTACAGCCGTTGATTTTCCATTACTCATAAATTCATACCTCTGCTTCCTCCATTACTTTTCTTTTTCCAGGACAAACCCAGGTCAAACGTATCTATGATTGTCACCCGGAAAGTCCGCCGCAACTCAACGGTAACCTCCTTTCGCTGCCGTAATGTTTTGTATGAAAATCATAGCATTGGAATTCAGCGTTTCACAAGTTTTAATATCTCGCATTTTCTATGAGTTTCTATCAGGAGTGAAACTGATATGTTATATATATTTTTTGATATTCAGGCTCTATTGACTTTTATTTATATGTTTTTTATAATTTTTATATCCAAAGATAAAATATTTTAAAGAGAAGGAAATTGCCACTTTTTTATCTTGATTGTTTTAAGTATTGAGACAGGATGGTTTTATATGGGAAAACTAAAACAAGTAATTAAATACCCAAAGTTTTTCAGCGGCTATAAAAAATTCTATACTTCAATTCTAATGTCTTTTATTTTTTCGCTTATGCTACCCGTTATTATTTTAGGTATTATTTTATATACATCCTTATATCAAAATGCCAAACAGAATTTTTACAAAACCCATAAAAAATTAGTAACCGAAATAACCTCTTATGTATGGCAGACAACAAATAATATTGAAACCGATTTGTCTACCCTTAAAACAGACACGGCTTTTCGTAATTATCGTAAATTAGTCGGCAACGACGTAATAACTTCCGTTTCCGAATATCAGCATGTTACCAATAATTTGTTAAGCATTGCATCTAAATACCCTTCTTTATACTCTATCTATTTTTTTGACAAAGACTTTGGTACCATTTATAATACAGATTACGGTTCCGATACCTGGGACAATTTTCAGGATACGGAATGGTTAGACCAAATTACCAGCATATCCCGTGTTCAACGGTTAAAACCCAGGCTGAATATGGATAAATTCTATTATGAAAGCATAAAACCCGACTCTTTCCAGCCATATACGCCGCAGCAGGTATTAAGTCTGGTATTCCATGCCAATACTTCGAAGATATTTGTGGCAAATATCAGTATACCCAGCCTTTTTAATGATTTGGTTAATTTGTATTCATTAAATCCGGAAGAGAGCATGTTATATATTGTTGATGAAGAAAATAAAATTATATTTACCGCAGATTCCGGTAAAATCAATACGGATTTTCCGGTTGACCTGAAATTACAGGAGAATAATGCCTTTTCATTCAAAAAAGAGGTTTGTTTTTTTTCACCTTTTTATGACAATATGCTGTACCTGGTAATTTCTTATCCTATTAATACAATGAATACGGCCACCAATTATTTCGCAGAATACGTTATCCTGTTATGTGCAGGGCTGTTAATATTCCTGATTATTCTGGCGAATATCGTCGCCAAAAAATTATACCTCCCTATTGATGACTTATATAATAATATTAAAAATACCTATATGGAGTCTATGGAATCACCATCCAGTATTAAAGACGAGATTGCCATATTAAAAGAGGCCTTCCAAAGTTTATGTGCAAATAATTCTTCCATGAACTATATTCTTTCCTCTTATGAAACAATTGTAAGAAATCATAATTTAAAGCTTTACCTGGAAGGTTCCCTCAGCTATCATGACTTGGTAGACGAAAATAATACTCCTTATTTGAATATTAATAAGACATATTATAATCAGTTGTTATTATTCAGACTTCCCAAAAAATATTTATTGTCAAAGCCGGTACATGAGATGTCACTACTCCGAAATAAAATTAAAGATGTTATTAATACTTATATAAATAACTTTTCCAATGGTTTTTTTATAGTTCTGCATAATGATACCTTTCTTGCATTTATCAATGCAGGAAAGGTAAGTACTTTGCAGCAATTAAAACAAGTTTTATGCACTACCATGGATGAAATTCTTAACCAGCATGTTTTTTGCACCGAATCTAATTATATCTATGAAATTGAAGAACTGATTCCGGCTTATCATGATTGTATAAATGCCATGAAATATGCCGTTTTCTTTCATAAAATAGATCATATAGTTACTACTCCTGAATTTAAACAGAATTATAACTTTAAATATGATTTTATAGTAAATTCAGAAGCAGGTCTGATCCGGTACATCCTTTTATACAATAAAGAAGAATGTGTTAATATAATTAAAGAAGTCTCCGGCCACATACGGAAAACTCCGGATGTATCCTATGCCGTTGATATTTGGACACAGATTTTAACCATTTTATGTAAAAATTTATATCTTGAAGATATTTTAAACAGACATGTATCTGCCGAGGTCCGTCAGCTTGATACTTTAGCTGAAATTGAGGAATACCTGATTGAGCTATGCGGCCGGGCCATTCAATATTATATGGCTCATTCTCAGACAGAAGGTCAATACTGCACCAAGGCGAAAAAATTTATAAAAGATAATTATATGAGGGATTTCAGTATTACAGACGTAGCTGATCACTTAAATATCAGTTACCAGTATTTAAGCAAGATTTTTAAAATTCAATGCGGACGCAGCATGTCCGACTATCTGAATTACACACGTATTGAAAAAAGTAAAGAGTATTTACGTGAAACGAATGAATCATTTACCATAATTGCACAAAAAATCGGTTACAATAATGTACAGAGCTTCCAGCGCTTTTTTAAAAAATATGAGAATTTAACCCCCTGTGATTACAGGAAATTATATACCAAAAGCTGTAATTAAGGAGCATTCATCCGGGTTATTATATGGTATTTTGCTGCCGCCTCTTATTCAGGAGAAGCGCATAAAGGAAAATAATTGCAGAAAAAGCAGACTGCATCAGTAAAGTCAAAGAATTATTTGATTTTTAAAACGGGCTTTCTGAAATCACTCTCAGAAAGCCCAATAAATTTATATTAATTATTTTAGGTAATCAAAAGATATTTTCCTACTGGTTCATTTAAATCCGAACGTACTTGTCTTCCAGAAACCCTGGTAGTCCATAAAGTATGTTTATTCGATAACCGGATAAAGTGATTTTAACAGGAGTCCAGCTTTTCGAATTATATAGAATCTTAGTTTATTCCGGCGCTCACTAACTTTTTGGACTACTGGAACGTGTTTGAAAAATCATCGCACCGTTTTAAATCCCCGCTTTGCGGTATACTGCGTCGCGATTTTGGAGGAGTAGTAACCACTGCGTATCCAAGCTCACTCCTTGCCTCCCACAGATTGGAGCATCCGGTCCGGCACAAGCATTTTTCATATACGCTCTCGTTTCCACTTCTGCCATCTGGTGCAGAGCCACAGGCAATACGGTTTATTTTGGCCAATTCTCCGAATGCTCCATACTTCTGCACCGTTAAAATCCCGGACAATGCGTTGGCATTGCCCGGGATTTACGCCTTATACCGGCATGTGGCCGCCGGAGGATTATCCTAAAACACCGGTTATACATAGTACTGCTTTCTCTGACCGGAATCAGACCGCTCCGATTACTGGGGCTGTTTTCCTATATAGGCTAAAATACCGCCGTCAACATACAGAATATGACCATTTACAAAATCAGAAGCATCGGAAGCCAGGAATATAGCAGGGCCCTGCAGGTCTTCTGCCTCTCCCCAGCGGGCCGCAGGAGTCTTGGAAATAATAAACTGGTCAAAGGGATGCTTTGACCCATCCGGCTGCAATTCTCTTAACGGGGCTGTCTGAGGCGTTGCAATATAACCGGGCCCGATACCATTGCATTGGATATTGAATTCACCGTATTCGGAGGCTATATTTTTTGTCAGCATTTTCAAACCGCCTTTTGCTGCCGCATAAGCAGATACGGTTTCCCTTCCCAATTCACTCATCATGGAGCAGATATTAATAATCTTACCATGTCCCTTTTTAATCATTCCGGGAATAACTGCTTTGGATACGATAAAAGGCGCATTTAAATCCACATCGATAACCTGCCTGAAATCGGCTGCTGACATTTCGCACATGGGGACACGTTTGATAATGCCCGCATTGTTTACCAATATATCGATTACTCCGACTTCTTTCTCTACTTTGGCTATAAATTCATTAACCATTTCTTCGTTGGTTACATCGCATACATATCCATGGGCTTTTATCCCCAATTCACCATAGGAAGCCACACCTTTATCCACTAATTCCTGCTTTATATCGTTGAATACAATGGTCGCTCCGGCCTGGGCATATGCGCTCGCAATTGCAAATCCGATACCATAGGACGCACCTGTAATTAATGCTACTTTCCCTTCCAGGGAAAAACTGTTCAATACACTCACTGTCTTCTCCTCCTTATTTCCCATCCTCTATACCGGCTCCCGATAGATGAGGATAGTAAGTTTATAGGTTATCTTATATCACTTGGCTTTACGCTTTCGCTAGGGTGTGTCTGAAAACTGCTTGTACCTGCCCGGATGCTTCACTTTGCGGGATGCAAGGAGCGATTTTATAGGCGTAGTGCTACTCTCCCAAAATTGCGACACAGTATACCGCAAAGTGGGGCGTTCAGAACAATGCAATGATTTTTCAAACACACTTTAGCTGCCGCTCAATATAAATATAAAGTTATTAATATTCCATTGTGACTGGTATATATTTCTTTATTGTTCCACTGTAACTGGTATATATTATTTTATTGTTCCACTGTGACTGGTATATTAAAAAATCACTTTTTATGATAATATTACAAAAAACTATCTCAGATCCTTCATACTTACCGCATCCATATCGTCAAAGTCCTGATTTTCCCCGACCATACCCCAGATAAAGGTATATGCCTGGGTTCCGCAGCCGGAATGTATGGACCAGCTTGGCGAAATGACTGCTTCTTCATTTCTGATGACAATATGCCTGGTT
This sequence comes from Lachnoclostridium sp. UBA903, assembly GCA_002294045.1. Lineage (GTDB taxonomy): Bacteria > Bacillota > Clostridia > Lachnospirales > Lachnospiraceae > Anaerocolumna. Next base: position 9,477 of record DBEP01000028.1, read on the forward strand.
TCGGTGGGTTCTCCCATATAATGCATTACAAAAGCATCCTCCGGTATATCAAAATACAGATACACTTCCATTCTCCTGTCATGGGTATGGCTTGGCATGGTATTCCATACGCTGCCCGGCTCCAGCTTTGTCATTCCCATTACCAGCTGGCAGCTTTCTACCTGGCCCGGCAGAATGTATTTGCAGATAGTTCTGTGGTTGGATGCTTCTAAGGAACCAAGCTCAACCTTATTGCAGTCTTTCACAATAACCACACCCTCTGCCGCTTCTCCTTCCGGCTTAATCAGTACGGTAGGATAAACCTTGTGGGCAGGTGCGCTGTTTATATAGAATTTGGCAGGATTCTTTTCATCTTTGCTTGAAAATACAATATCTTTTGCACCCATCCCAATATAGATTCCATCTTTATATGCAAGGGTATAAACCTTTCCGTCAACGGAAATGGTACCGGCTCCTCCGATATTGATTACACCCATTTCCCTTCTCTGCAAAAAGTATTCAGCCCTCAGTTCGTTACCTGCGGTCAAAGCGATGGGTGATACAGGAACTGCAGCTCCTGTAATTATACGGTCAATATGACTGTATACCAGCTTAATTTCTCCCGGGACAAACAGGTTCTGAATTAAGAATTCTTCCCTGAGTCTCTCTGTCGTGTAATATTTAACGTCCTTCGACGATGCTGCTGTTCTAAGTTCCATTTTAATTCCCTCCAATCTGCTCCTCAAAGCGAATAACCTGATTCGCTCCATAGAACTAAAAATACTTTTCCTACAGTTACTAATTTTCCCATACCTCAGAATATCCCCTGAAACCTATCATAACCATAAGCCATGCTATGCATGCAGAGCCAATACAGCCAATACCAGCATTTCGGGGAATGCCTAATAGTCCAAAAAGCTTATAATCGTCAGAATAAAGTGAGCTTCTATATAATACGAAAAGCCGGGCTCTTTTAAAATAACTTTATCCGTTATTGAATAAACAAACTTCATGGACTTCTAAACCACACTCCAGCTCAGAGTTATGATTGCGCATACCTATTTGTTCCCAGACAGGCTGCCGCATAACGAAATGTATTACAATAACTTTATTTTACATTGTTCTTCTGAGATACTTGTGGTAATATAAGTATAGCATTCTATATATTATATTTCTTATCATTTTTTCTATAGAATATTGCAAATCCTGAACAATTGTATTATACTGAACATGGAAGTATAGTAAATAGTAAGAAGGGGGGCTTACCTATGAAAGAACTTTCTTCCTGCAAAGCAGTAATTGAAAATTCCATAAAGGAGAAATATTTTGCCCTGGCTCATCTTTATAAGGAAGAAAAAGTCATGGACATGCACATTCATGATTGCTATGAAATTTACTATTCGGTTTTTGGCGGAAAACAATTTCTAATTGATAATAAGGTGTATACCATCAATCCAGGTGATGTTTTTGTCATTAACCAGTATGAAAGCCATTATGTATCCCAGGTTGACCGTGAAGCACATGAAAGAATTATAATTTCCATTCATCCTGATTTTATAAAATTCCTTTCTACCAAATCCACCGATTTAAGTTATTGCTTCACTCACCGGCCTTCCAATTTCTCACATAAATTGTCCTTTAATAAAGAACAGCAGCAGCGTTTCTTGTATTTTATCAACAAAATCACCTCTGCCAACGATTACGGAAGTGATTTATTGGAACGTGCCGCCTTTATTGAATTAATGTTATTATTAAACAGCGCTTATTTAAAAAATACGGATTGTTCTACCGAGGGTATAGTTAGTTTTAAATATAATAAGTTGGTAGATGATATTTTAAGCTTTATTAATCAGAATATCAGTCAGAATATTTCTCTGGAAGAGATATCCTCCCACTTTTTTATCAGCGAGTCATATCTTTGCAGAATATTTAAGACCGCAACGGGCATGACGATAAATAAGTATATTACAGCCCGGAGAATCAGCATCGCCAAGTCCTTGCTTGCCGGCAACTTAAGCCTGAATGAAGTATGCGAACAATGCGGCTATAATAACTACAGCAATTTTGTGAAAGCTTTTACCAAAACAGTAGGCATATCTCCGAAGAAATATGCCTTGTGCAGTATTAGTTGATGTTATGAATCTTAATGGAAGAGCGGCTATCACCCTCCTGGAGCGATGGATGTCCGAATATTACAAGACATGTTATATTTCCATTGTTCTCCGGGATAAAAGTATGTTTGAAACTTGTACCGGGGCTGGATGCTCCACTTGTGCGGCGCAGTATGCCGCAAAGTAGGGCGTTCAAAACGGTGCGATGATTTTTCAAACACGCTCTAGTTAACAAGACTGGCAATCCAATACAGCCAACCTCTTACCGAAGATGCCCTTCTGACCAATAAATTTTCACTGCATATATTTAATTCGTTCATTCTGTTTGCTATAAAATATTTATCCGGAATATCTCCAGTTCTTAAAAAAACCCCAAACATTTCGTTAAATATCTGATGTTGTAAAATTAATTTTACATACTCAAACTGTCTTGCTTTGTATGGCAGTTTTAAAAGCCCTTTACCTAAAGGCGTAATATATACTTTTACACCTTCCTCATCTTTATTCTTTTCCGCCAGACCAAGATATTTGCAGGCGTTAAAATAATAATCGGACTGTCTTTCCTTAAACCCAAATAATTCTGCAATTTCAGTTGCAGACATTGGACTATCATTCAAATTTTCTACTAATGAGATAACTTTGTTAAAACTATCTGCCTGTACAAAGGTGACTTCAGGCTCAGGCTCAATGCCGACACTTCTGTATACATCTTTTATTTCTTCCGGGGAAATAGCTATATCTTCTAGGCTATAATTACGTTCCTGCACCAATTGCAAAGAACTATAACTGTTAATATCCGTAAATTGATATTCCAAAAGCCTGAATATGTTATTTGAATAAACCATAAATACCGGCCTAATAGGTTTATTAATTTTAGAGTTCCAGAGCCTTGTCGGATAATATAGCTGTCTTATAAGGAAATTGCTATGTACAACGTTCTTTCCTTCTATAATGGCAAATATATTTTCATTTTCAAATCCACCATCAATTTCAACTTGGGAATTTTGGACATCAATGATATGCTCAACACCGCTGCTAAATCCATTCACTTTAAACGAAAAAGTTCCTGAACCCATTCTTCCTGAAACAGTTTGTAGCATATTGTATTCACCTAAGAAATCATCGAGTATACTTGCAATTCCCATTATATTAATTGCGCCAGCTTCCGAACGGATATCATTTATATCGATTGTTTCAAGATAATCTGGAATTTTGGCACACGCCATTTGTTTGATATCATTCTTAAGTATTGGAAAATCCTGATACAAATCAAATTCTCCAATTACATATTTTCCTCGTGTAACAGGTAAAATAGCCAATTTATTGCCAAAAACAGATGGTAACGATTCTTTGGTATCAAACTTTGTCATCAGTCTCGGTTCTTTTACTTCACGTATTTGATCCGCTGTAATGTAAAATCTCCCATTCTTTTTTATCTCATTCTCGATATCATATTTTTCAAACAGGATTTTCCAATTGTCATCAATCAAGCTCATAATTTCTCACCAATACCTCATCCACTTCACCACGTTTATCCGGCTTCGCATTAATTGCCCTTTTCGCTCCTACTTTCGTAATTATGTATTCACTATATAAATCTTCTATGAACTTGCACGAGGAATTCGAAAGCAGAAACTTAACGCCTCTTCTATCCAGCAAATCACACTGCTTCTTTAACGCTATCTGCTCTTCCTCTCCAAAACCTGCTGCCGTATATCCCGTAAATGATGATGAAGAACTTATTGGAAAATAGGGGGGATCTAAGTAAACAAATGCACCCTTTCTAATTCCTCTTAACGCATCTTTATAATCTCCGCATTTTATTATTACATTCGCCTTATTTAAATATTTATTTAATGCATTTATTGTTGTTCCATTAATGATATTCGGATTCTTATATTTTCCCCATGGTGCATTAAATTCACCGGAACTGTTAACCCTGAATAACCCGTTATAACATGTTTTATTTAAGTATATAATTCTGGCAGCCTTATCTATATCTGACAGGGAATCAAAAGTATCTTTATCTCTGTCCAAAGCTCTGATCTCATAAAAATAATCTTCACAATTGTGTTCCTTATGTACTATAAGTTTATGAATCAACTCTTCCGGATTACTTTTTATTACTTTATAGACATTAATCAATTCTGAATTAGAGTCATTAATGATTGCTTTTTTTGGCTGCTTAGCAAACAGTACCGCACCACCACCAACGAACGGCTCATAGTATGTTGAACATTTTGGTATTAATGGTGTAATATAATCTAGCAGTTGTCTCTTACCGCCAACCCATTTCAGGATTGGAGAGACCAATGGATATGGATTATTTGCAGCCATTTTGTTTCCTCCTAAATTATTTTCGCATCATAAATAAACAGATGTCTGCTTTAGATTAAAACTATTATAATTGTTAATATAACCACTCCTTGCACCTATAAATCTATGTACGAGATCCTATCATTTATAGTACCATAGATGGACTGATTTTTCTATAATCACACCCTTAAATATTGATTTTAAATTTAATTAACCTCACTTCAGAATCCTGTATATAATACTAACCGTTTAGGCTATTACTTTTATAAATATCTTTCCATTAAGATAATTCCAGTTTGCTTTTACAGGATGATAAGTTCCATCTTCCCCAATAATGCCTAATCTGCGATAAACATCCGTTACTCCCGATAAGAATCTTCTATCCTTTGATATTGAAAGCTTTTTGACATATATTTCATTGAATTCTACTTCAATTTTTTTATCTTCTGCGGGAATTGCATTCATAATAATTCTTGGAACCGGCAATATTCTGGCCCTTATATCATTGTTAGTGATATACTTTTCAACTACAATTCCTTCGCCTAAGTCAACTTCATCGGTTCTATTTCCTGAAACATTTGTTACTCCGTCTCTCTCCTCTTTGCCCATCAATTGATTCATTGAAATTGTGCTGAAATTTGGTGTGTATACAAATCCTAGTTCATTATCAATACAGCTTTCAATTAAATCTTTTCCATCAATTAACACTACCGGTTTTGAAGGATCGTTATTAGCTTCTTTTACTGCATCTCTAGAGTATTTTGCTGTAGTAATAAAAATTCCTTTATGACCAAAAGGGATTGTTCCTTTTAATTCTCTTATTGCACTATCAGGTATTTTTTTGGTAGGCTTATATCTTTTAGCTTGAACATAATAATTCACTGCATCCGTGTTACTGAAACCACCAATTCCAATTCGTATTGCTATTAAATCAACGCCTCCATCTCTTGAACGTTGAGTAACGGACACTTCATCCAATCCGATTTTCTCTAAATATAATTTTAAGAAGTCTTCAAACTCATAGCCATTTTCAAAATATTCATAAAATTGTTGAATATATAATTGTAATTCTTCCTTTGAAATTTGCATATTTTTCTTCATAATAATCACATCATTTCCAATTTTCTTTTGTTTATTTTTATTATCCTTTCCTCCTACAGCAATCTGTTTAAAAATGTTGCTATGCTTTTCCAGAAATTCATCTAAAAATTTTGTTTTATGATACATTGTATAAGTTTGTTTATTTAGTTTAATATAAAATTATCTAGACATTCTGTTGTTCCGCTTCCTAAAAATTGATCCAGAATCCAATCACCTGGAGAATTATAGTGAAGAATTAAATTTCTTGGTATGTATGGTGACCAATTCCCCCTGTAACTTCCTGAATGGGTTGCCCAATTTCCTCTGTCTGGAAAAGACCAGATAGTTGTGAGTTCCAGATTAAAATTATTTGGTTATAAACTTATAAATAGGACCCTCCTTTTTTAAAAACCTCTTGCTTTACAATAAGAAATCAGTTCTGCTGCTTTCTTACTTTTACTAAAAGATGCTGCATCATCAGCTTTCATGCCTTCCATTAATATTTGATACATTCCTAATCTCTTCACTTTCTTTTTAAGAATGGCGTTAGCCTTAAGTTCTTCTGCTACCATCCCCAAATAAATTACCGTATACCAGATATTAAACTCTCTTTCATCTTCTTCATAACTACTACTTATCACATCAATTTCCTCAAGTACTTCTTTCTCGATTTCTGAGTTGGTCTTATTATATATTTTAACAAAGTCTTGGTATATTTTAGTATTTGTATACTTTTTAGACATTTCAGTAAAAAAGTTAAAATAATCCCTATCACGTGGTGCTTTTTTAATTCCATTCGATTCTGTTACATAAACACAATAATCGTCAAATCTACCAGGTCCTTGCTCAATTTTTGTACCATCCGGATATTCTTTAATTAAAATCATATCTGTTCCTTTCTTTTGTTTAATCGGCATAATAATTTTTTGCTGTAATATATTTTTCTTTACTAAGTATTTCTTTGAATATAATCGATAATTTTTTCAGTATTTTATCTTTAGCATTTGAACAACTGCCTTTGCGCCAAACACAATACTTATTTGATTTAATTCAGATTTTTTTTTTAAATATCTTCTCCTACATCACACATTCAATACCATGCCGTTCACACCATTCCTTTGCCTGTTTCACATATGCTGCATCCCGATAAGCATACCATTTATCTTGCAGATTTAAATCATACACTGAATCTTTGAATCTACGAAATGCCCCTCTTCCCCGAATCAAATTTTTAAATTTATCCTGTGCGGCACCCTCCGGCAAACTCCAAATAAATTCTTCCATCATATTATATTCGTCAATCTCATACTTAGTAGGCAGATGAATGTTATCCTGCCAATTTTCTTCTATGTCCTCTGCTAATTCAGATGCATCCACACCGGTAAGTGCTTCATCCATATAAACAACAACTGCCTCCGTTTTTGTATGGTAATAATAATCAGCCTCCATATCGGCAAATTCCATTCCCTCTATTACATCATTCAATTTTACTTTCACGCCTCTTCCTCGTCACTGACAAAAGCTATATCCAACAGTTCTTGTGTTATTTTCTTACTATGTACCAATTGCAATGTCCTACCCGTTAAGCAGTATATGCCGCACCTTATTTTTCAGCATAATTGTAAGTCAATGTCCTTGAGGACAGATACTTACACTGTATAGCAAAACAGGAAAGGCATTTTTATATTTGCTTTTTTCTATACTCTATATAGGCAAGCAGTGCTATGAAAAGTATTACAAACAAAGCTAATAAAAATGAATATAATTACTATTGATATAATCTCAAATATTGTCATTTGTACCGACTCCTTTTTTTATATAAGTTTGGAGGTTACGCCCTGTACATGACTAAACTATGAATTAAGTTTAGCATATGAATAGTTAGCAAGCAACAAATTTCTCTAGCCCTGATTCTAAAATTTTTAGTTCTTAGGTGATAAATATGGCAGATAGTCCGAAGACTACCTGCCATTTAAATACACTCAGTATAAGATTAATTTATTTATTATTCAAACTCAATCGTAGCCGGTGGTTTTCCCGTGCAGTCATAGAGCACTCTGTTTATATGTTTTACTTCATTTACAATTCTGGAAGATACCTTGCCAATTACTTCCCAGGGAATTTCAGCTGCTTCCGCAGTCATAAAATCCGTGGTAGTGACTGCTCTTAGTGCGATTGCATAATCATAGGTCCGCTCATCTCCCATTACACCTACAGAGCGCATGTTGGTAAGAGCTGCAAAGTATTGTCCGATGCTGCGGTCCAGACCGGCATTGGCTATTTCCTCACGGTAGATGGCATCCGCATCCTGTAATATCTTAATCTTTTCTTCCGTCACATCACCGATAATACGGATGGCAAGGCCCGGTCCCGGGAAGGGCTGCCTGAATACTAACTTTTCAGGAATGCCCAGCTCTAAGCCTGCTTTTCTTACCTCGTCCTTAAATAAGCTGCGCAGCGGTTCGATGATTTCCTTAAAATCCACATAATCCGGCAGGCCGCCTACATTATGATGGCTCTTAATTACTGCGGATTTACCAAGACCGCTTTCAATTACATCCGGATAGATGGTACCCTGAACCAGGAATTCCACGGTTCCGATTTTCTTCGCTTCTTCTTCAAATACACGGATAAATTCTTCACCGATGATTTTTCTTTTTTCTTCCGGTTCCGAAATACCGGCTAATCTATTATAAAATCTCTGCTGGGCATTTACGCGTACAAAATTCACATCAAATTGTTCGGTAAATACCTTTTCAACTTCATCACCTTCATTTTTACGTAACAGGCCATGGTCTACAAAGATACAGGTCAGTTGTCTGCCCACTGCCTTGCTGATCATAACAGCCGCTACGGAGGAGTCCACTCCGCCGGATAAAGCACATAAAACCTTTTTGCTGCCGATTTTTTCTCTTAAGGCCCTAATGGACTGCTCCGTAAAAGAGTCCATTTTCCAGTCTCCGGCACAATTACAGACCTTATAGAGGAAATTGTAAAGTATCCTGGTACCTTCCTGGGTATGAACAACCTCCGGATGGAACTGTACGCCGTATAAATTCTGTGAGGGTTTCTCCAGGGCGGCTATCGGACAGGAAACGGAATGAGCAGATACGGTAAATCCCTCGGGTAGTTCTTCTATATAATCAGTATGGCTCATCCAGCAAATGGAGCTTTCCGTCACTTCTTCAAATAGTTTTGAATTTCTATTCACCGTCACTTCTGTTTTGCCGTATTCTCTGACAGGAGCCTTGGAAACCTTGCCGCCCAATAAATAAGTCATTAACTGGCAGCCGTAACAGATTCCCAGAATCGGAATACCTAATTCAAATATTTCTTTATCGCAGGCAGGGGAATCTTCTGCATAAACACTGGCCGGGCCTCCGGTAAAAATAATACCCTTGGGATTGATTTCCTTTATTTTCTCAAGACTTGTGCTGTAAGGCAATACTTCACAATACACATTACATTCCCTTACTCTTCTGGCAATCAGCTGGTTATACTGGCCGCCAAAGTCCAACACAATAACAATTTCCTTATCCACTCGTTTTTCCTCCTAACAGACTCGTCTTATTCAGTAATTTTCGCTTAATATACAGCTTATTTTACAACATTTTCTGCATAAGCACCAGTACAAAATATCTTATTATTATAGCAGAATCTGTACAACTTATCTATTATTTATTCTAAATATTTTTATAAGCAGGATTGAAGAATCATATAATTTAAATGCCTGATAAATATTATATGTATAAAAGAAAATTATAAATATGGCGCGCGTAACCTTTTACCGGAATTTCACTAAGCTCTGAAAAAGAATTCCATTTATAAATAATATAAAGCCTCATTACCACCATACATCTATAATTATAATTTCAGATGTATGGTGGTAATGAGATTTTTAACGGGTGCTTTTGCCACAGTTTAATTGACTATATTTTGCAACCTGCCTAAAATTCAATAATTTAAAATTGATTAAAAACTGAATATATAATAACTCATAATAACTACATACAATATTAATTCAGATACCAAAAAACTTAAAATTTCAAGCTAATCACTGCCTGAATTCAGCTCATCCAGGGTCTTATAATAGGATGGCAGGAATTCTTCCATAAAGATATCAACTTCTTTCAGTTCCATTTTTGCCAAAGTTTCTAAAAGACTCTTTTGGGCACTGGTAAATTCTTTATTTCCGGTATTTTCCTCCTGAATGCATTTAATTAAGGCTGAAAGCTTATCGGCAGCCTTAACCAGCTTCCACAGATACTCATCCTCTTTATCAGGAAAAAATATGGATTCATAAGACTCCCTTAAATCTTCCGGCAGCATGTCCAACAGTCGACTGGCAGCAGTTATTTCAAGCTCTTTAAAAGCAGCTTGTATCTCATTATTATAATACTTGACGGGAGTAGGCATGTCTCCGGTTATTATCTCCGTGGAATCATGATATAACCCGATTAAGGCCGCCTTTTCCGCATTTATGCCGTTATTTAGACGTTTATTGCTTATAACGGCTAAAGCATGGGCCAGCATACTGACCTCCTGGGAATGCTCCGATATATTCTCTGCCCGGGAATTACGCATCAGTTGCCATCGTTCAATATATTTCATTCTGGACATCATAGCAAAAAAATGACTTTCCATATATACTCCATTCAATTAACTATTCTTCAAATTCCCTTATAGATACTTTCAGTGTACTGACCCAGAGTGTGTTTGAAAAATGCTTGTGCCGGGCCGGATGCTCCAATTTTGGGGAGACAAGGAGCGATTTTGGGAGCGTAATGGTGCTACTCTCCCAAAATTGCGGCGCAGTATACTGCAAAGTGGGGCGTTCAGAATGGCGCAATGATTTTTCAAACACACTCTAGGGAACTTATAGAAAAATCAGTCAAAAATCAAGCGGTCAGAACCGGTATTCTGTTGCCCTTAAAACCCGCATAAGTGCTTGCCGGTTTACGTCTATTGATTAAATTACCTTCAGTTTATTCTTCTGATAATCTTCCAGCTGTCTCTTAATGTAGATACCGGTGTAAGAGTTTTTGTTTTCGGCAATCTCTTCCGGAGTGCCTTGGGCTATTACCGTTCCGCCTTTATCTCCGCCTTCCGGACCCATGTCAATAATATAATCGGCCGTCTTAATTACCTCCAGATTATGTTCGATTACCACAACGGAATTACCGCCTTCGGAAAGCCTTCTTAAGATTTCAATTAATTTATGGACATCTGCAAAATGCAGCCCTGTGGTGGGTTCATCCAGAATATAGATTGTCTTGCCCGTACTGCGTTTACTTAATTCGGTAGCCAGTTTAATTCTCTGGGCCTCACCGCCGGAAAGGGTCGTAGAAGGTTGTCCAAGTTTGATATAGGATAATCCTACGTCATAAAGAGTCTCTATCTTTCTTCGGATGGAGGGCATATTCTCAAAAAATTTCATGGCTTCTTCCACTGTCATATCCAGAACGTCATAGATATTCTTACCCTTATATCTGACTTCCAGAGTCTCCCTGTTATAGCGTTTGCCGCCGCATACTTCACAGGGCACATATACGTCGGGCAGAAAATTCATCTCTATTTTAATGATACCGTCGCCGCTGCAGGCTTCACAGCGTCCGCCTTTTACATTAAAGCTGAAACGGCCCTTGCTATATCCCTTCATCTTAGCATCCGGTGTGGCGGAAAATAAATCCCTAATCAGGTCAAATACACCGGTATAGGTGGCGGGATTGGATCTTGGAGTCCTGCCGATAGGGGACTGGTCAATATTGATTACCTTGTCCAGCTTATCAATGCCTGCCATGCTATCATGTTTGCCCGGTATACAGCGTGCCCTGTTAAGATCCCTGGCCAGACGCTTATATAGTATCTCCGTTATCAGGGAGCTTTTACCGGAACCGGAGACACCGGTTATGCAGGTCATAATTCCAAGAGGAATATTCACCGTAACATTTTTAAGATTATTCTCCCTGGCGCCCTTAACGGTTAAATACCCGGTTGGCTGTCTTCTCAGCTCAGGAATGGGAATCTTTATCCTTCCGCTTAAATATGCCCCGGTTATGGATTCTTCCACCTTCATAATCTCCTCGGCCGTTCCGGCGGCAATTACTTCTCCTCCGTGTTCACCGGCACCCGGACCGATATCAACAATATAATCGGCAGCAAACATGGTATCTTCATCATGTTCTACTACAATCAGGGTATTTCCCAGGTCTTTCAGATTCTTTAAAGTTTTTAACAGCTTGTCGTTATCCCGCTGGTGAAGACCGATACTGGGCTCATCCAATATATAAGCAACGCCCACCAGGCCGGAGCCGATCTGGGTTGCCAGACGGATTCTCTGTGCCTCCCCGCCGGACAGGGAACCGGTAGCTCTGGCCAGAGAAAGGTAATCCAGTCCTACATCCATTAAAAATCCCACTCTGGCTCTGATTTCCTTTAATATCAATTCTCCGATTTTCAGCTGAGTTGGCGTAAGCTCCAGCTTTTTCATAAAATCATACAAGTCCCGGATGGAATATTCCGTAACCTCCGATATATTCTTCCCGTTAATGGTAACCGCAAGGGATTCTTTCTTTAACCGCCTTCCCCCGCACTCTTTACAAGGTGTGGTTCTCATAAAGCTTTCATATTCCTGTTTGGTTATTTCCGATGCCGTCTCCCGGTAACGTCTCTCCACATTGCGGATCAGTCCTTCAAAAGCCACATCGTAGACACCTTCCCCCCGCTGTCCCCTGTAATGGACTTTCACCATTCTGCCGTCCGTACCGTGCATAATCATATGCCTGATTTTTTCCGGCAAGTCCTTGTAGGGCGTATTTAGACTGAATTTATATTCCTTTGCCAAAGCTTCCAGGGTACACCTGGTATAGCTGTTTTTATCCACGGCAGACTGCCAGCCAAGTACCGCAATGGCGCCTTCCGCCAGGCTGAGGGAATGATCCGGAATCAGCAGTTCTTCATCAAATTCCATCTTAAAACCAAGACCATGGCATTCCGGGCAGGCTCCGAAAGGATTGTTGAAAGAAAAGCTTCTCGGCTCAATCTCATCAATGCTGATTCCGCATTCCGGGCAGGCAAAGTTCTGGCTGAAGGTAAGGGATGATTTATCCTGAACATCCACAATTATTAAGCCTTCCCCAAGCTTTAAGGCACTTTCAACGGAGTCGGAAAGTCTTTTTTCTATGCCTTCCTTTACAATAAGACGGTCAACAATAATCTCAATATTGTGCTTAATATTTTTCTCTAATTTAATCTCCTCGGACAATTCGTAAAGATGCCCGTCTACCATGACACGGACATAACCGCTTCTTTTAGCCTGTTCAAACAGCTTAACATGCTCCCCTTTTCTTCCACGGACTACCGGAGCCAATATCTGAATCCTGCTTCCGCTCTCTAAACGCATTACCTCATCCACCATCTGGTCAACGGTCTGCTTTTTAATCTCCTTCCCGCACTTCGGGCAGTGGGGAATACCAATTCTGGCATATAACAGACGGAAATAATCATAAATTTCCGTTACCGTTCCTACCGTGGAACGGGGATTGCGGTTGGTAGATTTCTGGTCAATGGAGATGGCCGGGGATAATCCTTCAATGCTTTCCACATTGGGCTTTTCCATCTGTCCTAAAAATTGTCTGGCATAAGAAGATAAGGATTCCATATATCTTCTCTGTCCTTCCGCATAAATTGTATCAAATGCCAGAGAGGATTTGCCGGAACCGCTTAAACCGGTTAGTACAACGAATTCATCCCTGGGAATATTAACGTTTATATTCTTTAGGTTATGTTCTTTTGCTCCTCTTATTTTAATATAATGTTTCTTATCTGCCATTTTACACCTGTACCTTTCAATTATCTGCGGCCTGTCCCATATGGGACAAGTCACTGCTCCTTATACTTATATTTAATCCGTATTATACCATGTCCGCAGGCTCCATGGTATGCGCCGCTTTGCGGCGTTAATGCGCACTCACTTTGTTCGGCGCGGGTATAATGTCTGCTGACATTAATCCATATCATTCAGCTGCTTTTTCAGTTCCAGCAATCTGTCCCTTAATCCAGCCGCAAGCTCGAAGTTTAATTCCGCCGCTGCCGTATGCATATCTTTCGTTACCTTCTTAACTACTGCCTCAAGCTCATTCCTGCTCATGGATTCCGGATCTTTATCCATCTTATAATAATCTTTATCTGCTTTTTTGGAAATACGGATTAACTCCCGTACTTTTTTCTGTATGGTTGTAGGAGTAATGCCATGCTCCTCATTATATTTGCTCTGAATCGCCCTTCTTCGGTTTGTCTCGGATATGGCCCTGTTCATAGACTCCGTTATGTTGTCAGCATACATAATTACCCGCCCATCAGAGTTACGTGCCGCACGGCCTATGGTCTGAATCAGGGAAGTTTCCGAACGTAAAAATCCTTCTTTATCTGCATCCAGTATGGCAACCAGGGTAATTTCAGGTATGTCAAGTCCCTCACGAAGTAAGTTGATACCCACCAGGACATCAAATACATCCATTCTCATATCTCTGATAATTTCGGACCGTTCCAGGGTATCGATATCGGAATGCAGGTATTTAACCCGTACACCGACCTCTCTCATATAGGCGGTGAGATCTTCCGCCATCCGTTTGGTCAGGGTCGTTACCAGTATTTTATTCTTTCCGGCAACTTCTTTGTTTACCTCCCCGATTAAATCGTCTATCTGACCGTTAACCGGCCTTACGGACACCTCCGGGTCCAAAAGTCCCGTAGGCCTGATAATCTGCTCCGCACGCAGAAGTTCATGGGCGCTTTCATAAACGGAAGGCGTTGCGGATACAAACATCATCTGACTGATTTTACTTTCAAATTCTTCAAAGTTTAAAGGGCGGTTATCCTTGGCTGAAGGCAGCCGGAAACCGTACTCTACCAGCGTACTCTTTCTGGCCTGGTCCCCTGCGTACATTCCCCGTACCTGGGGAATTGTAATGTGGGATTCGTCTACAATAATGAGGAAATCATCGGGAAAATAGTCTATTAAAGTATGGGGTGTACTTCCCGGCTCCAAACCGGATAAATGTCTGGAATAGTTCTCTATACCGGAGCAAAAACCGGTCTCCCTTAACATCTCTATGTCAAAATTGGTTCTCTCCGAAATTCTCTGTGCTTCCAGCAGTTTATCTTCACTCTTAAAGTACCGGATTCTCTCCTCCAGCTCGGCCTGAATCGTCTGAATGGCTGCTTCCAGCCTATCCTGGGACACTACATAGTGGGAGGCCGGGAAAATTGCAACATGCTCCAGACTGTACTTAATTTCTCCCGTTAATACGTCGATTTCCGTAATCCGATCAATTTCATCACCAAAAAACTCCACACGGACTGCCCTGTCATCGGAAGTAACCGGGAATATCTCCACTACATCGCCATGTACCCGGAAGGTACCGCGTTTAAAATCCATATTATTTCTCGTATACTGCAAATCCACCAGTTTTCTTAAAACATCATCCCGGTCCTTTGTCATGCCCGGCCTTAAGGAAATCACCATCTCCTGATAGTCTATCGGGTCTCCCAACCCGTAAATACAGGACACGCTGGCAATAATTATGACATCCCTCCGTTCGGATAATGCAGCCGTCGCCGAATGACGTAATTTATCTATCTCGTCATTGATTGACGAGTCTTTCTCGATATACGTATCGCTGGAAGGAACATATGCTTCCGGCTGGTAATAATCATAGTAGCTTACAAAATATTCTACCGCATTCTCAGGAAAAAACTCCTTGAATTCGCCGTATAATTGGGCTGCCAGAGTTTTGTTGTGGGCTATTATCAAAGTGGGTTTATTTAACGCCTGTATCACATTAGCCATGGTAAATGTCTTACCGGAACCAGTAACACCAAGAAGGGTTTCAAACTGGTTGCCTTCCTTAAATCCATTTACCAGCCGGGCTATTGCTTCCGGCTGGTCCCCTGTTGGTGCATATTCCGAAACAAGCTTGAAATCACTCATTTTACATCCTTTCCAACATGTAACGTTCAGCAAATATTATCTTCGGGTTCAAAAATTAATATATAAAATGCTTCTTTATTATTCAAGAAATTATTTATCTTTCGTTATATGAAAAAAACCTGTTCTTGTTTATCCGGTCGGAAATTAAAAGTCAGCTTGAATTTCCTCGTTCTGCTGTCATTATATCATGAACAAAAAACATGTTCATGAGCTTGTTGCTCCAGTCGAAATCTATAAGCAAGCTTACCGATTCCTCGTTCCGCTTTTATTTTATCATAAACAAAAAGCGTGTTCATGAGCTTGTTGCTCAGCCAAAAATTACAGCTGAACCTGTGTTTTTCTCATTCCGCTGTCATTATATCATATCTTTATTTTAAAAGCAATATTTTTCGAATGTCTGTTCTGTTGTTATAAATCCCTGCAGTTATAAAGTTAGATATAAAAATACAGGAAACCGTCCATGTTAGTAAAATCCGGAAACTGTTACTGTTTGCAATACTCCCCCTGTCTCTGACAATTTATTAAACAGGGGCTGTTGCAAAATATTCA
>DBEP01000024.1:0-46659 GCA_002294045.1 Lachnoclostridium sp. UBA903
TACACCGTTGTTTAATATGAACTTCCGGTATAACTCGGCCAGAGCCTTGATGATGGGAGTTAAAAAAGCCGGAAGACAGCCTTTATGGGTACAGCGGATTCGAAGTGCCGAGATGCTGGACTCCCTGGTTAAAGCGGAAAAACATCCGCTGATCCGGGAAACGAAGCGGGAATGTCTGGAGGATTATTGGGATTTGCCGGGAGTGGAGAAAGTTTTACTGGGAATTAAAGCCGGTACAATCCGTGTCCGGGAAATGTATCTGGAAACGCCGTCTCCTATGTCAATGCTTTTGAGGCAGCAGACGGAAGCTTCTATGATGTATGATTATACCCCGACCCCTGCGGGAGTACAGGTTGCGGCCCAGGAAGCACTGGAACAGGCCCGTATGCCGGCACCGGAGCCGGAACAGCTGGCTAAGGTATCGGAGCGGACAAAGCTGCCGGAAGATGAAAAGCAGCTGCATTCCCTGTTAATGGCGGAAGGTGATTTGATTGCCGGGGAACTTGAGGTACCCATTGAATGGCTGGAAAACCTGGCGAAACAGGGAAAAGCTGTGTATGTTGAGCCGGGGCTATGGATAGCGGCGGAGCAAAAGGACAGATATTATGCCGCATTGGAAGAAGGAGACATGAATGCCCGGATGCAAATTGTCCGCCGGGCGTTAAGATACAGGGGAGCGTTTACGGCAGAACAAGTCGGAGAACGTTACTTCTGGACAAAGGAAATGTCTTGGAAGATACTTACCGCCCTGTGTCAGCAAAAGCAGGCTGTGGAAAGGGAGGGAGTATATTATCACGGAGAATTGTATAACCGTGCGCAAAGGGAAACGGTTAAGCTCCGCCGCAGCCAGGTAAAAACCCTGCCGTCTGAAAACTATGCCGCATTTTTGGCAAACCGTATCCATAGGATGGCACCGCCTCACGAGCAGTTAAAAGAAGTAATAACCGCACTTTGCGGCCAGCCCTATCCTGCTGCCATGTGGGAGAATATTATCCTTCCGTCCAGGGTTTTGGGATACCGTCCGGAGCTGTTAGATACTCTCCTTTCACAAGGAGTGGTATTCTGGAAAATCGCGGACGGAGAGCTTAGTTTCCATTTATATGATGATGTGGATTGGGATGCTGACTTATCTTGTGTTGTAACCTCTCTGGAAGGAGATGGGAAAATCCTTTATGAGGCCTTATTAAAACGGGGTGCCAGCTTTATGCAGAGACTTTCCGCGCTTATAGGAGGTGGCTCTCCTTATGATATTCTGCTTAGCCTGGCTGAAAAAGGACTGGTCTTTGCGGACAGTTTTCTGCCGGTAAGGCAATGGCAAATGAGAGATAAAATGGAGAAATTTTCACCAAGACAAAGGGTCAGTGTCCGAAGTAAAGCCTTGACGACCGGAAGATGGGAAGTATTACGTCCCATGCAGCAGCTAACTATGGAACAGCAGTTGGAAAGGGCCTTTGACCATGCAGTTCTTCTATGCCGTGAAACAGCCGGGGAGTTAAATTGGACGGCGGCTCTGGAGGTATTGCGTGTATGGGAGTATACCGGGCGTGTAAGACGAGGTTATTTCATTGAGGGCCTTTCCGGGGTACAGTATATAAGGGAAGAAGATTATGGAGGGACTGTCCTGGCATTGGAACAGCCGGCAGACCGGATTGTGTGGCTGCCGGCAGCAGACCCTGCCCAGCCCTGGGGAAAAGTACTGCCCCATAAACCGGAGAGGGCTTTTATGAATGTTGCCGGAACTGCGGTAGCTTTGCAAAAAGGTGTGCCAATTGCCGTTTTTGAAAGACAGGGCAGGGTGCTGCGGGTTTTTGAGGAGGAATTTTTGCCGGAAGCCCTTTTAGAATTTAACAAGTATTATTTCGGGCGCCGGCTGTTTCCGGCCCTTAGCCGTATAACCGTAAGGCAATTTCCTGCAGAAGCGGCAAGAGCCTTGTCTGAAACCGGTTTTATAAGGGAAATCCAGGATTATACCCTGTACCGTAAATAAGATGGATATACAGCTTAAAGCAGAACAATGAAGAAGAGTGTGGCAAAACCTCAGATTGTTTTGCCACACTCTTGTTAACACAGAGTATTATCCGGCTGATTGAATCATTACACGGTTTTTTAGCCGCCGCAGTTTATTCCACCGTAAGCTGGGAGTCCGAAATTGCCCAGCCTTCGACAACTCTTGCGCCTATCGGTTCCGGGTTGTCCTTAAATTGAACGAACTCCATTGTCTGCATTTCAGTCTTTTCCCCGGTACTCTTGTTGGTAATATACGTTGAATAGCGTATAGCTCCCCAATCCCCTTCGGCTAATATATTGTCGAGTTTGCCTAATTCAATATCAAATACCGAAAATAATTCTCCCATCATGTCTTTGTATTCCTGGAGGGTCAGCCGGTTACCGTAAACGTTATAATGGGCATCCGGTTCATACAATGTATTGCACCATTCCAGCCAAGCCTCATAGCCTTTATTCCATTCGTTAAAACCCTGCTGAAAACGTGCTTTAATTGCTTCTTCAAATCTGGTACTCATATAAATCCTTCCTTTCTTTAATCATCCCCGGTTACACCGGTTGATTTTTTGCTTTATTTACCTGCAACTGTTTATCATTTATACGTACGTATGATGAGTAGAGCCTTTGAAGTGGTTACCGTTCATTGTTGTTATTTTCATTATGTATGCTAATAATGGTTTTGGCCATGCACAGATAATGCATCACTTTTTCGTTATACAGGCAGGCCGTTCACAAGCAGGCCATTCTCCTTCAGGGTCAGGGAGAGTGCCTCCATATACGGATTACTGCCATTGAGGAAAGGTCCGTGTACACCGATTGCGGCTTTGAGAAAGGGGCTGTACTCTTCACCGTTGACATGGGTTTCCCAACGTGTAATCTGTCCCCGGTCGTTTGTCTCAACGAAACCATATGAATGAAAACTCATCTTGGTACCGTTTTTCATGTGTCCCTCAAATAAGGTTTTCATTACGAAGCCGTTATCGGCCGGCCAGCATTTAAAGTCTACCGGTCCCCAGTCAGGGAATTGGACGGAATATGCCTTTGCTTCCATGGTAGCGCTGGCAGCTACGGATATGGGAACCTTGCTCAACTGTATCACCTCATTGCCGAAATAAGGTGACCAGTATAGAGCGTCTTCTGCAAATTCCCATTCCGCATAGGTCGCACCTTCTTTTACCGCTTTTTGTGCATAAGCGCTATGGTAGCTTTCGGCCATCCGCCGGTGCAGAGTAATTCGGTCTTTCAATTCTAAATTTTTTAGTTCATTTTTCATTGCGACAGAATTCATAATTCTCATCTCCTTAATAATTCGTTTCTTCAATTCTGCCCATTGGCATAGTACCTGATTCCATGGCAAACTTCCTTATTCTCACCGGTGCCTTTTTCAGGAAGCGGGGACAGCCATAAAGAACCTTTATGTGCCGGCCCCATATAAGCTTGCTCTTATATAGCCTGCGCCCCATTTCCTTCGGCTGCCTGCTGCCGGTATATCCAAGTTTTATGTCAAATGCTTCGAAGAAACATTTTCATGGATTATTGGTATTGTCGGAGATTGTCCATCCTTACGAACAGAATAGATAGCCTCAGGTTTCTAGAGCGTGTTGAAAAGTTATTGCACCGTTCTGAACGCCTGACTTTGCGGTATACTGCGTCGCGAATTTGGGAAAGCAGCATCCTACGCTCCCGAAATCGCTTCTTGCTTAAAACTTTCCTTTCGGTTGAACGTCCTCGGCAACACCGAGTTGATTTTGGTAACCCTTTTCATTATTCATACGTACGTATGCTTATATAATAAATATAAAAGATAAACTTAATGTAAACTTTTGGCAATAAAAATAAATTTTTGTAAAATAATAATAGAAAAATGAACTGCTACAAATGATACACAGCATGTAGGTCTAGGGTTTTCTATGACTTTTGCTTTGCTGCACTCACAAAAAACATCTTGCAGTACCATAGGCTGAACTGTAACTTATAAAATGTTTATTTTAGAAATTAAGGTTTGCAAAAATAAAAATGGATGGTATAATAAAATTAGCGTATGCTATTATATGTACTACAAAATTATAAAAAGGAGAGATACATTATGAGCTTATTAAACAAACTAAACACATTTTTAGCAAGTCAGCAAATTTTTTATGTAAAGCTGCATAATTTACACTGGTATGTAGTGGGGAGCTCTTTTTTTACGTTGCATGCCAAATTTGAAGAATTATATGACCAGACCGCTACGATAGTTGATGACGTAGCTGAGAGGATTCTTGCCTTGAAGGGAAATCCCATTGGCAGTATAAGAAAAGCTTTGGAAGCATCAAGCATTAGTGAATTGGATGATTCAAAAATATCCGGTCAGGAAGCTGTAAAAATCCTATTGGAGGATGTTAAATCAATTAACGAAGAAAGCAAAGAAATCCGCAGCCTTGCAGCAGAAGCAGGTGACGGGGTAACGGAAGACCAGTTTAACAATTATGTTGGTGCTTACGAAAAACTTATATGGATGTTGGAAGCATATCTTGAATAATGATAAAGTCCGGTTCTGTAATGCTTTCACCAGTTTAAAGCAAATACGGGCGTTCCTCTAATGGAACGCCCGTTAAGTTATAATGCTAGAGTGTGTTTGAAAAATCATTGTATCTTTCTGAAAGCTTCACTTTACGGTATGCTGCGTCTGAATTTTGGGAGAGTAGCACCACTGCGCAAAGGTGAAGAAATCAAACAGCCGGTCACTTTTGCTGAAACACGGTAAAATCACCGAGTGCAAGTTCCGGCTCCATCTGGACAACGGATTCCGTATCAATGCAGGCCGCCATGTATTCGAAATGCTTTGCATCCAGAGGATTCCCGCTTGCTGCTGCAACCTTGCCTGCGTACTCCAGGTCATCGGCCAGGACAAACATATAGACATACATTGCCCCATTTTCCATATTCGTGAAGTAAATTTCAAGGTGTTCCTTTTCCTGCTTGAGAGTTTCTTCACCTTCCTTCTTATTCGCCTTTAAAAAATTAAGCCATTCTTTTGTCAAATCTTCTTTGCCTTCTATTACTTTTGCTTTCCAAAGAACAAGATCCATTTTGTAATCCTCCGTAACAGTATATATTTTATTTGGTTAGTTGTCGCTAACTATAATTATACGGACAAATGCAGTTAGTTGTCAAGAAAATGAAAGATGCTGTTTTTTTGGACTTTTGCAGGTATGGGTCAGGCCGAAGCCGAATCGCTCAGCACTTTATATGAAATTTGTATATTTATTTTATTTATTCTTTAAGAAAAGGATATAATCCTTGGCCTAGTAGTATAGAGAGTTCAGTCGATATTATTGGAAAAAGTTAGCTAAAGAAATTGAGTTAAATTTTTATATTCTTAAATATATTGCTATTGCTAATATGAAAATATATGAAAACATATATTGACATATGAAAATAATGGAAATATAATGAACGTTAAGGAGGTTAGGTATGGATACTTTTGAAAAACTTTATACGGTAGAAGATGTAGCAAAGATGACGATGCTGACAACACGGACTATAAGAAATTATTTAAAAGAAGGATTACTGTCGGGGAGAAAGGTTGGAGGACAATGGCGTTTTACACGAAAGGACATAGAAGCTTTATTTGAAAACAGTTCGGTTGAAATAGATATAAAAAACTCCAGGAGGCAGGAAGTAATGGATTTTTTAGATGGAGTCAATACAGATATGGATGGTGATATTCAAATTTGTACAATAGCTGATTATTATTGTGAAGATATTGAAAATTCCAAAAGGCTTAGTGATAAAATGAGCAATTTAATTTCCGATATAAAAAACGTACAACGGAATCGGCTCTATTATGAATATATCGAGAAAGAATCGAAAGCGAGATATACAGTTTTTGGAGCACCGGCATTTGTATCAAAAATTCTTTCCGTAATGGAAGAGGAATGGAATAGAATAAATATTTCTCTTGACAAATTTTCTGGAAAAGCAAAAAACTATACGAATTATAGGCCTTCGTATCCGCAGCCTTTGATAAATTTCATTTATTCGAAAATTGGAAAACCGCAATTTTTAACAATAGCAGATATAGGCTCAGGGACAGGTAAAATGAGCCGCTGCCTTCTGAATATGGGAAGTAAGGTATACGGTATAGAGCCTAATGAAGATATGAGAAATGAAGCAGAAAGACAATTTTCGGGCATTGCATCATTTCTTTCTGTAAACGGTACAGGGGAAAACACTACACTGCAAACGGATTCCGTTGATGCAATTGTATGTGCCGAAGCTTTTCACTGGTTTAATAATGAAAAAAGCAAACTGGAATTTAAAAGGATATTAAAGCAGGATGGTTATGTTTTTTTAGTCTGGAATACGTTTGGCAGTGAAAACCCATATGCACAGGATATCATAGACTTGAATAAAAGGGTCTGTAATAAAAAAAATTATAATAATATAAGAGTTTCAAAAGATGAGCATGCAGCAGACCTTTTTGGAAAGAACGGTTTTGAAAAAATAACTTTTGACAATAATCTTAATCAAAGTTTTGAGGCTTTACTGGGAGGAATGCTGTCCGCTTCCTATGCACCCCAAAAAGATGATTTAAATTATGAGGAATATGTTAAAGGAATTAATAAAATATTTGAACAATACAAAGACGGCGATAAAATTAAAACTATTTTTAAATCGGAATGTTATTATGGAAAATTAATTTAAAAGCTTGTAACACCGAGCGTAAGGCAGCAATAGAGATAATAATCCCAATACCAGAAGTATTAAACATTCCTTTATAAACGGGAGATAATAAAAAAGTTTTAAAAGTTATAAAAATTTTTGCTTAATATTAGGTAATAAATCCGTTATATGACATAGTGGTGTCATATAAGCTGTTGTAATATATAACCATTAACAGGAAAGGAGTTATGTGATGAATACAAGATTTGTTTACAAAGACTCATTCAGTGTTATCGGTAAAATGGGTCAGGGCCCGGCTGCAAATCCGGGCGAATGGATATTACCTATATGGGAGGATGCAAATGCGCATTTCCACGAAATCAGCCCCTTTGTCCGGCATAATGCTGACGGTGATATAGCCGGTGTATGGGGAGCAATGAATGATGTAGATGAGCAAAATAAGCGTTGGAATGATTCAGGAAAGTATATGGCGGGCTGTGAAGCCGGCGCGGATGCGCAGCCGCCCGAAGGTTGGACTAAGTGGACGGTTCCGGCGCAGACTTACTTGGTGGCGGAATGCACATCGGACACCTATGAAGAGGTATTTGGCAAAATCACAAATGATGAAAATATCAACATTGTTGGTACGGTACATGAGCGCTATCCTGAGCCTGGCAATCCTGATATAGTTGAATTATACGTTCCCGTCGCTGCCGGAATGCTGTTTTGCCAATCCTGTGCCATGCCGATGACCGGGCCGAAAGATTTCGGTACGGAAGCGGATGGCAGCACGAGCCTGGATTATTGTGGTTTTTGCTATGACAAAGGCAGGTATACAACAGCAGACACAATGGAACGGGTGATAGAAGACTGCATCCCGTTCTGTATAGAAGCAGGGGGTTATAAAGATGCCGAAACTGCCCGTGCCGATATGCAAAGTTTATTCCCGAAGCTGAAAAGGTGGGCAAAGTCATGAAAAAGTATAAAGAAGAAGCGGATATTTTCATTTCTGTGAAGGAACTAAAAACAATTTTGAGAGGTTCTTACGGAGCATTTATCCGTTTGGTTGAATATATCCGCGTAAACTATGTCATGGACGAGCTTTGGGACGGCAAGGCTGAACTGAAATTTAGAAAAAGCGGAAAAACATTGGTTACAATTGCGGTTAAAGACGGAGCCTTCAACGTTTTGGTCATCTTCGGAAAGGCGGAAAGGGAAGTCTTTGATACCGTACGAACGCAGTTTTCGGATTATATCTGCTCTTATTATGACAACAGCAGAACCTATCATGACGGAAAATGGATGTTTATTGATATTGCGGATGAAACCTACGTGGATGATTTAATACGGTTATTGGCAATTAAAAAGAAACCCAACCGTAAAAAAGAAAAAACTATTTAACGGGCTGGGGAGGTTTAGCAGTATGGCTGTTGAATTCACAGGGATAATGAGGGAAGGGAAATAACACTGTTGAATTTCTATATTTTATTGCATAATAAGAAACCAAGAAATATAATAGTAATAGTTAAAACAGACTGATTAAGGGTTAGAATTATATTTTTTCATGAATGAATACCAGAAAGGACGGCCAGATGTTATTTAAAGAATTCGGAAGTAAAAATTTGCCGGCCATTATACTTTTACACGGAGGAGGTTTGTCCTGGTGGTCGCTAAAAGGGATTATTGAATCGCTGCAATCGAAATATCATATTGTAGCGCCAATCATTGACGGTCATGGCGAGGATGGCTATGAAACTTTCGTAAGCATTGAAAAATCAGCAGAAAAACTTATCTCATATATAGACAATAAATGCGGCGGCAGTGTATTTGCTATCGGGGGTCTGTCTGTCGGAGCGCAGATTGTGACAGAAGTATTATCCGTAAGAAGGGAAATTGCGGAATATGCTATCATTGAGAGTGCTTTGGTTTATCCTATCCGGGGTATTACTGCAATGACGGTGCCATTATATAACCTGTTTTATGGAATGATAAGGCAAAGATGGTTTTCAAAAATGCAGGCCAAAACATTGTGCGTACCGGAGAGTATGTTTGAGAAATATTATAAGGACAGTTTAAAAATAACAAAGCAGTCTCTTATCAATATTACGTTGAGCAACGAAAACTATGTTTTAAAAAGCACAATAACGGACACCAGGGCCAGGGTGTTGGTTATTGCCGGAGAAAAAGAAATTGGTATTATGAGAAAATCGGCACAGCGGTTGCATGAAGTCATTGACGGAAGTGAATTATATATTGCCCCTTCCATGAGACACGGTGAAATCAGCTTAAACCATCCTCTGAAATATGTTGAACTGATAAGTGTATTTTTGGAAAAATACGGAACAAAAGGCTTTAAACGAGGGGTGTAATAAGTGCCAGGGGAAATGACGGTATATTTTCTTAAATGCCTTTGATGTTTTTTATTTTAATTTCCGGATAATGAGGCGGTACAGTTTCCAGCATTGGAGCCGGTATCCCCTTTAAGTGCCTATTGAAGAATGAGACGATGTAGGCGTTCATGATTTCTGTCTGACGTTCGGAACTTATTGTGCCAAACAGGCCGATTGCCTTACCGGCATAGGGGATAATAACACGCAGATCGGTATAATCCACATGCTTTGAGCCCTCGACCATAACGATGAGATAATCTTTCTGTTCTTGTGAATATCCGCTGTCGGGCGTTATCTTTGCATCTGGTCCGGGGGCGGCGCAAATTATCATAAAAGGCTGTTCTATGACGTTATCCACGGTATCTCCAAAGGGCGTGCCGTCCAGGTTGATAAATGCTTTGAAACGGCTGTCGGCCAAACATGCCTGCCCGGCAGCCGCACCGCCGAAGGAATGCCCGAATATTGCAATATTCTCCGGTTCCAGCCTGTTTTTAAAAATACTTGGAATGCTGCCGTCGTTAAGGCGGATAATCTGGTCGGCAACAAAAATCAGGTCGTCGCTCCAAATACGAACATTCTCCGTATTAAGCTTACAGTTACGTATCAGCGCTCTGTGAAAATCAGGGCTGTTTTCGTCAGTGACCTGCTGTTTGGCCTCGGCAATTGCGCCGGCGCTGTCTTTGATAAGCGCTTCAAATTGATTGATACGATAGGGAATAATGTCTCCGTTCGTGTAGACGGAGGCAAAATCATCATATGGATGGCTGACCGCAAATACAATGTATCCCTGGCTTGCCAATTCTTCCATTTGGATTGTATTTTGCCCGTTAAACATGCCTGCTCCGCCGGAAAAGAGAATAACCGGATATCGGGCTGTTTTATTTGAAAGAGGAGCATTCCAATAGCTGTTCGTGCGGATTAGGCAAAGTTGTCCCAATATATCCGGAATACCCTGCATTTGTGCTAAAAGGCTTGCCGCCTTCCGGCTGTCCATCCAGAGGGCCGGTTTACCATTTCCCGTATCTGAAGCGGGATACCAGACCTGAACGGCTGTTGCCTGCGCGGCTGTACTGCCGGTAAGAAGCTCACGTCTTGCGGGATTAGTGAAATCCAGCCGCATTGTTCCCACCAATTGGGCTCCACCTGGTTCCGGTAAATCTATAATGGGCAATGCAATCGGTAAAGCAATGGAAAGCATATAAAAAAGGAAAAAAGCCACAATTGTGAAGCCTTTCAGGACAAGATGTTTTTTTCTTGCTTTGATGAACCGCTTCACCAGACTGAAAACAAAGAGAGCGGCAGCCAGTATGTAGGCCGGAGTCATGACAAACCGGTAACCTTCCGCTCCAATTCCGATAGATGCGAATACAACGGAAAAAGCGGGAAGTATGGTACAGCCTTTTGCATTTCTTATAAAAAGTATATTAAGAGCGGATAATAGCAATCCGACAAGTAAAAAAATTTCTAATATTCTCATTTTACAGGCCCTCGAAACCGGAAAGTAGTTTTTATATATTTTAACCGCCGCTGTGTACTGATTACACGGAAAAATAAAATCTTACAGGTGAAATTATAACATATTTTTCCGCAATAAAGCAAGAAAACCGTCCGGTTCCAAAACGACAACAGGTTTTTTATAGCGGCAAAACTTTATTAAAAAAAGGAAAATATTATAATTTTTTACTAATTATATTGTTTTATTAATGATTATAATATATAATTTTTACAATAAAAAATTAAATACCTTTAGACATCCCTTTGGAGCTGATTAGCGTATTATGGCGGTTCTGAAAGAAATGCAGAATTTTATCTGAATGAAGAGGGGGATTCCTATGACAAATAGAGAAATTCTGGAAATTGCCATACGCCAATCTGCAATAGACGCAAATTGTCGTGCGGAAGACTTTTGCCAAAATGAAAACATAATTGTTTTTTCCGTTGACAGTCCGAAAGCCAGGAAATATTTAACATTGCCGTTCTACTGTAATTTAATTTCTTACGGCAATAATATTGTTGCTTCTGTAAACAGGGAAATTGCCGATATAATAAAAGAATATATTAACAAATATCCGGTTGAGCATTGTTTTGAGACCCCGAACATGCATATACTGGATGACGTGCTTTTAAAAAGAGGCATGCGCATTTGCTTTATGGCCGAATATTTTCTTCCGGATATGAAGGTTCTTGCAGAATTGCAATGCAATTACGAAATTAGTATTTTAACTCCCGGAGATTTTACGGATTTATATACGGATATTTGGAGCAATGCGTTATGTAAAGAGCGTAAGCAATTGGATGTCTTGGCTGTAGCTGCTTATGACGGAAAAAGATTAATAGGATTGGCGGGTTGCTCTGCTGACTGTGAAACCATGTGGCAAATCGGAGTGGATGTTCTACCTGAGTATCGGAAAAGGGGAATCGCCTCAGCTTTAACAAGCCGTTTGGCATTAGAGATTATACATAGGGGTAAAGTTCCTTTTTACTGTGCGGCGTGGTCGAATATCAGCTCGGTTCGGAATGCAATAAAAAGCGGTTTTAAGCCGGTCTGGATTGAGATGACTGCTAAAAGTGTGGATTTTATTGCAAATATAAGCAGATAAATTTTAAGCGGCAGTAAAAGACGGGGAAACAGATAACCAAAATAAAATTAAAGGAAAGGATGTGTAACATGAAAACAGCGGTAAGGTATTATTCACGTTCCGGAAACACCAAAAAACTTGCGGATGCCATTGGTAAAGAGATTAATGTTCCTGCCAAGACTGTGGAGGAGGTGCTGACGGAGCCGGTAGATTTGCTTTTTATTGGTGCGGCAGTCTACGCGGGCAAAATTGACAGCCATGTCGAACATTTCTTGGAAACTCTGGCACCGGACATGGTAAAAAGCGTGGCGGTATTCAGTACGACTATGGGCAAAAAGTCCGCCCACCCTCTGATAAAGGAGGTGCTGGATAAAAAGGGCATTGGCATTAAGGAGGCCTCCTTCCATTGCAAAGGCCAGTTTATGTTATTCAACAAAGGATGTCCCAGAGAACAGGACTTAGAGCAGGCGGCCGGTTATGCCAGGGAGCTGATGCAAAGTGAGACATGATGTACTAACGATATTAGCGAGGTGTTTATTATGATTCAGGATATTTGTTTAGGAAATGTAATGGTGGATTGTGATGATGAGAAGAAGCTGTGTGAATTTTATGCGGCGCTTCTTGGCTGGGAAAAATGTGAAATGTATGGCCAGCCTGCGGTACGCAGTGAAAATGGTATCGTGTTCCTGTTTGTACAGGAAGAGGATTATATAGCTCCTGTTTGGCCTGAGCAGGCAGGCAAACAGCAAAAGCAGATGCACTTTGACTTTCAGGTATCCGACGTATCTGCCGCTGTCCGGCAGGCAGAGGGGCTTGGGGCTGTAAAAGCGCAGGACCAGTTTGGAGGTCCCTATTTTGTTACGATGTTAGATCCGGCGGGACATCCCTTTTGCTTGTGCGCCAAAGAATAACATTCTTTATTTGCCGGCAGAAAAATTAAGAGCTATCGTATGCATTGAGCTAACAAAACGCGCCCACAGCTTTGTAGGCGCGTTTTTGGATTTTTATTTTACTATCAGATTACTGTAATTTAAATATAAATTTAGAAAAGATATGACAGAAGCCAAAAACAGATATTTATGGGTTTAAGGTGAAGCGTTTCTTATGCGGTTCTCATATAGGGGCTTATAAATAACGGTTATTATTTCAGTAACTTTCGTAAGTTCCGCAGTCAACACCGCCGCCAATTATTCTGGCATTGTTGTCCAAATCAAACTCGCCGATTAACAGGTCATATACGCCGGCATCAATTGCAGGAGAAATAGGTAAAAGGTGAAAATCTTTCTCTTTCTCATTTACGAATTTGGGATCTTCGGTTATATTATGGGATATCGCTATATTTTTAACATTGCCGCTAAAGGCTGTCCCTTTATACAAAATGTTGTTTTTTATAACGTTGGTGTCTGATTGGCAATGCTGTTGTATGAGAATATTAGGCTTGTTATCATATAAGGTATTATTGAATATTTTTATATTCTCCGCATTTCCGCGCTCTCTGTCATAACCGCCGAAAGCAATTCCTGCCACCGCTTTGCACCCGTAAACCAGATTATTTCTTATCGTTATGATTTCCGTTGTTCTGCCCTTATGCTCACTTGCGGCTTCAATGCCGATGTCACAATTCCAAATCTTATTTCTTTCTATAAGGATATTCCTTCCGCCGTCAACATAAATACCGCCTGCGCATGCATCTTCATAGACTCCGTTATTTACTGAAGAAATATTCCATACCTCATTGCCGCTGCAAATACCATCCCGTACCTGATCGTTGGAATCAGCAGTTCCCTCAAAACCGATAAAATCTATTCCAATGTTATCGTTATCGTGGACTTTGTTGTTGGTAACCTTAAAATTAACAACATTTCCATTCAAAACAACGGCCTCGCTTGTTCCGAGTATATTGTCATATATCTCGCAGCTGTCAATGATAAGATTATCCAGCGGCTTATTCCCGTTTGTGCCATAAACGGCTATGCCGTGTGCATTCCTGTCATCTTCAATGTTACCTGTATAGGTGGTTTTAATTCCATAAACCTTGCAATCAAGAATTTCAATGCCCGTGCCGCTGCCGGTCACCCTAATTCCCGCAGGAACATATTCATTGTCCGATACGAAATTGGTTATATGGAAACCCTTAATTTTTATGTAGCTTTTATTATTCATAATAATCAGGGCATTTTCATTGTCATTCCTTGCCGGAACCAAGCCTTCGCCGTTAATAACGGGTATTTCACCCTCATAATTCTGAAATGTGATATAACCATCGGCTAAACCGGAAGCTTTCATTTTAACTTTTTCATGGTAGCTTCCTCCTCTGACGTAAACCACATCGCCGGCGCTGACATTATCAGCAGCTTTTTGGATAGTCCTCCAGGGTAATTTCAGTGTTCCCGGATTGTTGTCGTTTCCGTCAACCGCAACATAATATACGCCGTTTTCCGATTCTGATACTTTTATGTCAGCCGCCTGTCCCGGATTGTCTGAAAAGGCTGATATGGCAATTATAAATACTACAAGCAGGAAAAATGTTTTTTTCTTTTTCATTTGTAAGACCTCCTTATTAATTATTTGATAAATTTACAGTAATAAACCGAATCCCCTCTGCGATAATCATCCTTTGGCAGCAAAGCTTTTGTTCTCTGCACCGTAATGCATACCGTTTGAATTCCCCGCCGTGCTTTTAGCTATCTTCATATCTTGTCGCTTTTATTATACAACATTCAGGTGTTGAAAGAAAAGTAATTCATTAAATCCAATTGAGTCAAGCTGATATTTGCTAAAAATCCAGCTGCATTTGTAATTGGATTCTTATGTTTCAAGTGATATAATAAAAGCAGAAAATGGAATTTCATCATATTGCGAATTGCAATCATTTCATGAGAGATTTATGGGGTTTTAGAAAGGAGAGCCATATGAACCGGAAGAAACGGTTAAAAATGAAAAAGGTCGGAATGGAGCATCTGGAGCAGTACAATCAACTGCTGCGGTATGTTTTTCAGGTAACCGATAACGAGCTGCACAAGATTGGCTGGGAAGAACGGGATATGGTCCACGCCAAATCACCTGTTCTGGAACAGGCTGATGTTTTGGGATGGTTTGACGGTGATAAACTGGTATCGCAAGTGGCGGTTTATCCTTTTCAGGTAAGGATATTCAATCAAACTTATGACATGGGGGGACTTACCGGTGTGGGTACTTATCCGGAATATTCAAACCAGGGACTGATGCATAAGCTGCTGTGTCAGGTACTGGAGAATATGAGGGAAAAAAAGCAGTCGATTTCTTATCTGTATCCTTACTCCATTCCTTATTACCGCAGAAAGGGATGGGAGATAATATCCGATAAAATAACCTTTGAAGTGAACGATTATCAGCTTCCGAGAAATAAACAGGTTCCCGGAGAGGTAGAGCGGACCAGTATAGAAAGTGATGACGTAAAAAAAGCGTATGATCGTTATGCCCATCAAACCCATGGGGCAATGCTGCGCAGTGACCTGGCCTGGAATGAGTACTGGCTGTGGGATCTGGATGATTTGATGGCAGCGATTTATTACAATGAGGACAGGCAGCCGGATGGATATGTCCTTTACTGGATTGCGGATGAGGTTTTTCATATTAAGGATATGATATTTATCAATGAGGAAGCCCGCAGCGGACTATGGAATTTTATCAGCGCACACTTTTCCATGATTTCAAAAGTTGTAGGTAATATCCATATGGATGAACCGCTGGCGTTTTTACTGGAGGACGCAGATATTAAGGAAACCATTTCCCCTTATTATATGGCTCGGATTGTAGATTTGGAAAAATTTATAGACCAATACCCCTTTAAGCCGGATACAGCAGAGAGGGAATGGACTTTTAACCTGGATGATCCGCTTCTGTCGTGGAACCAGGGAACCTTTACATTAAGGATACGTCCTGATGGAAAGGGTAAAGTTGTCCGCACGGCAGATAGGAGCAGTGAAAAGATAGATATCCAAACCATGACAACAATGCTCTTGGGGTATAAGAGACCGGATTACCTGCAAAAAATCGGACGCATTTTATGCAGCCCGGAAACAGTGGATATGCTGGAAGATGCGATTGAACAGCAGACACCATATTTTTCGGACTATTTTTAAGCAATATGGACTTTCTTAAGAAGAGAAGATGTCAGACGGCAATGCAGGATGGGTATAAGTTTATGGAAAATAAAGAGCTCCTGAGACGTTTTTTTGAATTGGAAAACAGAAGAGACTGGACTGCTTATGAAACCTTTCTACACTCTGACATAGAATGGATTTTGTATCATGAGGGAGGAAGCCAGGTTATTTCAGGTGTGGAAAACTATATGAACAAAATAAGAACGGCATATTACGGCAATCATGATACGTTTTTATGTGAAGCTTTTTTTTCTTCCACATCGGGCGACAGGATAACGGCGATACTTATAAACAACCATGGAAAGCGCTCCACAGACATTTTTGAATTTGAAAACGGATTGATAAGAAGGGAATGGGAGTTTCTGCTTGGCTGAATTTACCCATGTATTCCTTGCCTTTGTGACCGTTTACAGACCGGATAATATTGTGAATTAATTAAGCTTTGACTGCTTGACAAAAGCAGAATCTATTTATATAATGAACTTATATTCAATTCATTGTATAAAAGGAGTATTTCTATGGCTCGCACGAAGGAACAAAATGATAAAATGTCTTTGGCAACCAAAAAGAAGATTATGGAAGCCGGGCTGAAATTATTTTCTCAAAAAGGATTTTCCATGACAAGCATTAAAGATATTGCACAGACCGCGGGAATCAGCACGGGCCTTATCTACCGGCATTTTTCATCTAAAGATGAGCTGTTCGGAGAACTGTTGGAGAATACCATCCGGGAATTATCCAAAGCAATACAATTTCTAAGTTCACATGTTTCACCCCTTCAGGCTTTTGCTGAAATGACATCCGATCTTCTGAAAGATATCCGGTCAAGTGAAGAATTATCCTGTTATTTTCTTCTGGTAACCCGTTCCATTTTAGAGGAGGAGGCGTTAGTTCAACTGGCGGGATTACAAAAAAGTGACTTATCATTATTTGAAAAGGCCGCTGAGTTAATTGAAAAGGGGCAGGAGCTGGGTGAATTCAAACCGGGAAATCCCTTTAAGCTGTCGCTTTTGTATTTTTCGGCTATCCAGGGAATGGCACAAATGAAGCTGTTTATGGGAGAAAGATATATTGCGCCTGAAGTACAGGACATAATGGCGCTTTTATTGCGGTAACACCGCCGGCAGGGGCATTAAACAGAACTGGAATTATAAGGAGGAAATACGTTATGAACGAAAAAAATATTACTATTAAACGAATGGCAGACTATGAGTATAATGTTCGTTATGAAGCGGCGGATGTGTTTGTAGACGGATATTACAGGGAGCTGTCTTTTTTGAATAAAGATAAGGAAAAACTTAAATCCGCATTTAAAAACACGTTCCATCCAGATGTTTTCTATCTGGCTGAAATAGACGGAAAGATTGCGGGAATACTTGCCTGTGCTGATTGCCGGCAGCGTGCCATGACCATAGATAAAGCGGTTATGAAAAAAGAGTTCGGCTTTATTGTGGGGAATCTGGTATATTTCTTTTTAAAAGGTGAGTTTAACACTCCTTTAGCCTATCCGGCAGATACGGCTTATATCGAATGTGTCGCAACAAGCGGAGCGGCACGTGGAAAAGGTGTTTGTACGGCGCTGTTTCAGCATGTTATGCAGGAGCTGCCATATAATAAATTTATATTAGAGGTAGTGGATACCAATCAGAATGCTTACCGTCTGTATAAAAAATTGGGGTTTACGGAGTTTAAACGTAAACCTGAAAAACATTCCAAACTCAAAGGCTTTCATGAAAGGATTTATATGAATTGGTATAAAGATAAATGACAAACTTTCCGGCCGGTCAGGAAAGCGGCAATATAAAGCTTGAGAAATTACAGATAAAAAACAGGAGAACGGTATAAACTAATTAATAAACGAATTCTATCTTAATTAGGGAGTTTTAGCCATCATTTCCGAAAGCTATTTTTCTCCTGGGATTATTTTTCGACCTGTGTTTTTCTTGCGGCATCGGATTTTTTCTTGTGGCAAAGGACTTTTGAAGTTGACTTGACTGTGTACGGATGCTATTATTAAAAGGATGGATAGAAATTACCCGTCAAATATTTTTCAAAGGAGTGAAACAATGGACGATAAACCTCGAAGTCCCGTTAGAAGGCTTCAATCCTCATGTGGAAACATAAACCAATCAGCCGGCGCTTACCGCAGGCTTTCGTCCATTGTGCACAAATGCTGATGGACTAATCTGCCTGTGTTTTACTGCCGCCTTATGGATGGCTTATTGGTACTTTTTGTGTTTTCACGGAGAATCATATGAAAGAAAGGAATGATTTCAGTGAAATTTATGAACAAAAAAACTATTACCAGGCAGATTCTAAAAAATAAACAGGATACGGAAAGAAAACTCCGTTCCTATGCTTTTTTAACGGAAGAAGAATTATTTACGGACCTTTCCGTCATGCGGGAGGGCCTAACAGCCGAAGAGGCTGAAAACAGGCAAACCGAATTTGGGAAAAATGTTATTACTGTAGGAAACAAAAATTCGGTTCTGCACAGGCTGCGGGAGGCAGTTGTCAACCCTTTCAACATCGTTTTGCTAATCATTGCGGTTATCATTTATTTTACGGATGTTGTGGTGTCTTCAAGACCCGATTACTTTACGGTTATTATTATTTTATCGCTGGTGTTCTTATCCAGCACGGTTGCCTTTGTACAAACCCAGCGTTCCAATGCTGCCACGGAAAAGCTTTCCAAAATGATATCAAACAAAACGGATATCTGGCGGGACGGGAAACTGGCAGAAATACCAATGGACGAAGTTGTGCCCGGGGATATTGTCAGGCTTTCGGCTGGGGATATGCTCCCGGCCGACGTACGCTTTTTATCTACAAAAGATACTTTTATCGCACAGGCAGCTTTGACAGGCGAATCCAATCCGGTGGAAAAATTCAGCGAAATACTTAACGAGCCGGATGCCGCTCTGACAGATTTGCAGAATATCGGCTTTATGGGGTCCAACGTAGTAAGCGGAAGTGCTGCGGCTGTGGTTCTGGCGACCGGCAACGGTACTTATTTTGGGTCCATGGCTAAGTCCCTGTCCGGCGACAGGGCAAAAAACAGTTTTGAACGCGGTGTGGATTCGGTCAGCGGCCTTTTGGTCCGGATGATGCTTATTATACTTCCTGTTGTTTTCCTGATTAATGGGCTGGCTAAAAGTGACTGGACGGGTGCGCTGCTTTTTGCCATCAGTATTGCTGTCGGGCTTACACCGGAAATGCTGCCTGTCATTATGACCTCAACTTTGGCAAAAGGAGCAGTTTCTATGTCAAAGCATAAGGTCATTGTCCGTACTCTTGGTGCAATACAGACATTCGGAGAAATGAATGTGCTTTGCACTGACAAAACCGGAACGCTGACTGAGGATAAAATTGTACTGGAAAAGTATATGAACCTGCATGGTGAGGATGACACCCGTATACTCCGCCATGCTTACCTTAACAGTTATTTTCAAACAGGACTTAAAAATCTGATTGACCTTGCCATCATAAATAGAGCCGTACAAAACGGGCAGGAAAATATGCTTGATGCTTATGTGCGTGTGGATGAAATCCCATTTGATTTCTCCCGCCGCAGAATGAGTGTGGTTCTGGCGGACAAAAGCGGAAAGCGGCAGCTCATCACAAAGGGAGCCGTAGAGGAGATTATCTCTATCTCATCCTTTGTAGAGCTGAATGGGCAGGTTTTGCCGATGAATGAAGAAGCCAGGCGCATCGCATCGGCAACTTATGAAAAACACAATGCCGAAGGCCTGCGGATGATTGCTGTGGCGCAGAAGAACGAAGTTCCCGGCAGCGGAGCTTTCAGTGTAGCTGATGAACGGGATATGGTTCTAATTGGTTTTGTAGGTTTTCTTGATCCGCCTAAAGAGAGCGCGAAAGCCGCAATTGCCGCTCTTCGGGAACACGGGGTACGAACGGTTGTCCTCACCGGAGACAGCGAAGGCGTGGCCGTGAAGGTCTGCGGCAAAGTAGGCGTGGATACTTCCCGTCTTCTGACAGGACGTGACTTGGACCGGATGGACGACACTGCTTTGTCTGATGCGGTGATTACCTGTGATTTATTCGCAAAATTATCTCCCTCCCAAAAGGAGCGGGTTGTTAAAGCATTTCAGTCAGTCGGGCATACGGTGGGATATATGGGTGACGGCATTAACGATGCACCGCCGCTGCATCAGGCAGATGTAGGCATTTCCGTGGACAGTGCCGTGGATATTGCCAAAGAAACCGCGGATATCATACTGCTGAAAAAAGATCTGATGGTGCTTGAAGAGGGCGTAATAGAAGGCCGGCGTACCTTCGGAAATATTATTAAATATATTAAAATGGCGGCCAGCGGCAATTTCGGCAACATGATTTCAGTAATTGCCGCGAGTATATTCCTGCCGTTTCTGCCCATGCTGCCGGTACACATATTAACACAGAACCTGCTCTGTGATTTCTCCCAAATGGGTATTCCCTTTGACAGTGTAGATAAGGAATATATTAAAAAGCCGCGCAAATGGGAGACAAGGTCAATTCAGTCCTTTATGGCTTTTATGGGGCCGCTTAGTTCTGTTTTTGATATTTTGTGCTTTGCCGTTATGTGGTGGGTTGTCGGCGCCAATACGACGGAGCTTTCACCGCTGTTCCAGTGCGGATGGTTTGTATTTGGAACGGTATCGCAGGTATTGGTCATTCATATGATTCGTACGGCAAAAACCCCCTTTATACAGAGCCGTCCGTCCATGCCGCTTTTTCTGTCCACATTTATTGTAGCGGCTGTTGCGCTTATGACCGGCTTTACGGACTTTGCAATCGGACTTGATATGCTGCGCCTGCCGTTATTGTTTGCTCCATGGCTGGCAGTAATTCTGGCAGGGTACCTTCTCTGTGTACAGCTTATCAAAAAGTTATATGTAAGCCGTTTTGGGGAATGGATGTAATACGAAAAGCAGGCAATATAATTATAAAGTCGAAATATCGGATTAATTGTAAAAAAATGCAATATAAATGTAAAATATGCCGCTGTATATAAATGTAAAATTATGCTAATATTTATATAGAAGTATAATTCATTTACGGTTTATCCGTGGCATTAATGCTTCATCGGCTGAAGGAATCATGGAAGTATATTTCTTTTTATCATCGGGACATTAAAGATGGATATACGAATCAAATATCTGCAGGAATTTTGACAGGATACCCGTTAACTGTAATTTCAGTCCATAGAGTATCGTGTAAATAGTTCTATTTACGCACTCTGAAATAACAGTCACATTCAGATACAATGTATTATGTCAGGCAGTGATTATCTGCAGGAAATTTATGTCATAGAGCCGGTGTTAAAAAGAGGTGATTCCAATGTTCACATAATAAAAATAATAATAGGGGTTTTTATTATCCAAGAAAGAGTTATTTTTGAGTAATGAGAGGAGAAAATGATTATGTTTAAAAGAAGAAAACTACTTAGTTTATTTTTAATGGTGATTTTATTTGCAACTTTATTGCCGGCCCCGAAGGCGGAGGCTGCCACCTGGAATCTGGTGTGGAGTGATGAATTCAACGGCTCTTCCCTGAATACTTCCAATTGGACTTATGAGACCGGTACAGGCAGCGGAGGATGGGGTAATAATGAGCTTCAGTATTATACCGGCCGTTCGGAAAACGTGCAGGTTACCGGCGGAAATCTTGTTATCACGGCCAGGCGGGAATCTTATGGCGGGATGAATTATACATCCGCCAGGATAAAAACCCAGGGTCTTAAAAGCTTTACTTACGGAAAAGTAGAAGCAAGAATTAAATTGCCGACAGGACAGGGGTTATGGCCGGCATTCTGGATGCTGGGAACAAATATTACATCCGTGGGCTGGCCGTATTGCGGTGAAATAGACATTATGGAACGTGTAAATTTTAATTCTTATGTTAACGGCACTGTGCACTGGGATGCTAACGGGTATGCTTCTTACGGAAGAACATCCGGTAACCTTGATTTCTCCCAATACCATGTTTACAGTATTGAATGGGATTCCAGCTACATCAGATGGTTCGTAGACGGTGTACAGTATAATGAATTTTATATTGCAAATAACACCGGCAATACGGAGGAATTCCAAAGACCGTTTTTCCTCCTGTTAAATCTTGCGGTAGGCGGCAACTGGCCGGGAAGCCCGAACAGTTCCACTCCTTTCCCGTCCCAGATGCTGGTTGATTATGTACGTGTATACCAGGCTTCTTCTTCCAGCTCTATTGTAAGCGGAGGTGTTTATACCTTGGCGGCCAAATGCAGCGGAAAAGTCCTGGATGTTGTTGATGCTTCAACCGCAGACGGTGCTAAAATGCAGCAATGGACCAATTATACTGCCAGTAACCAGCAGTTCAGAGTAGATGACATGGGAAGCGGATACTACAGGCTTACGGCAGTCCACAGCGGAAAAGTATTGGATGTACCAAATTATTCACCAGACAGGGGGGTCCAGCTGCAGCAATGCTGGGACAACGGCTCGGATGCGCAGAGATGGAGGATTGTTGATGTGGGGAACGGTTACTACAAGCTGATTTCCAAAACCAGCGGTCTGGCAATGGACGTATCCAACTCTTCAACGGCGGATGGTGCGGTAGTACAGCAGTGGACCGATAATGGTACGGATGCCCAGAAATGGTTATTTACAAGAATTAATTAGTATATTGTAAACTTTCCTATGTTTGCGGAAAATATTGCCTCAGATAAGCGGGCGGCAATCCGCAGGCACGGAGAAAGGGAAAAAATCGTTATAAATTAAGAGGACATGCTGCATACTGATTTAATCAGAATGCAGCATGTCCTTTCTTATAACATTATTATACCATGTCCGCAAGCTCCCATGGTGTGCGCCACTTTGTGGCGTTGATGCGCACTCACTACGTTCGGCGCGGGTATAATGTCTGCCGACATTATACCATGTCCGCAGGCTCCCATGGTGTGCGCCACTTTGTGGCGTTGATGCGCACTCACTTTGTTCGGCGCAGGTATAATGTCTGTCGACATTATACCATAGCCTGGGGAAAATTTTAAGGCTGTTTTTAAATTTGAAAATAATGTAAAATAAGCAGTAAGATTTGTTCAATGTTTTACCAGTTTTTATTATAAAACCTAAGTTTGGAGGAGGATATTTATGAAAACCGGTTATGCAAGAAATGCGGCAGCGGAATGGGTTATGCAGCACGGCAGTAAGACAGAGGGCTTTATGGGAGCGTATTTCGCCGGTTCAGCGGCAGAAATGCATGAGGATGCCAAGTTGCCGGAATTTTCTGATATTGACGTTATGGTTATCAGCTCAGCGGACGAGGCTCCGCCTAAGCTTGGAAAATTCGTCTACGGCGGTGTTATGCTGGAAGTTACTTATATAGCATGGGAACAGTTGTCTTCTGCAAAGAAGGTTTTGGTATCCCATCACCTGGCAAATAGTTTGCGTACGGATACAATTATTGCCGACCCGACAGGATCTATACGGCAGCTTCAATCAGAAGTGTCAAGGCATTTTGCGGAGCAAGCCTGGGTGCGCCGGCGGTGTAAAAACGTCTTAAAGGGCATTGAGAATTCGCTGAGAAGTTACAAAACCTCCGTGCCGTATTATGAACAAGTGCTGGCCTGGCTGTTTCCTACGGGAATCACCACGCATGTTCTTCTTTTGGCCGCACTTCGTAACCCCACCGTACGGAAACGCTACCTTGCCGTACGTGAAGTACTTTTAGAATACGGGTATGCGGATTTTTACCAAAAGCTGCTGTCATTGCTTGGCTGTACGGGGCTGACTCCGCAGCGTGTGAAAGAACACTTGGAAGAACTGGCTAAAACCTTCGATACTGCTGCGGCTGTGGCAAAAACGCCGTTCTCCTTCAGCACGGATATAACTGCCATGGCACGGCCCATTGCCATTGACGGAAGTCTTGAACTGATTAAAGCAGGTTTCCATCAGGAAGCAATATTCTGGATTGCAGCAACGTTTGCACGGTGCCACAAAATTTTTGAAGCAGATGCCCCGGTTAAGCTGCAGCAAGAGTATTTACCGGCTTTTGTTAAACTGATGTCGGACCTTGGCTTTACTTCTGCTGAAGATTTTAAATGCCGGGCGGATGAAGTCGTTGGATTTCTTCCCGGCCTCTGGGATGTTACCGAAGATATCCTGTCCAGGAACCCTGCTATCGTAATGAAATAAAAATATTGGTAAGAATGGCCTGAATAATATTTGAAACGCCGCCGGCACCCTGGTTGATTTTTATAACGTTTATATAGGGGATAGGAAGGAACGGGCGGACCAATTTTGTCATATATTATAATGTCAGAATATCCTAATCTTCGATAAATTTCCGCATAAGGGTTTTGATTTATGTCATTTCATTATTTTATGACGGCGGAGAGCCCTTGTGCGTGAGAAAGACTAATATATAATAAAGGAGAAATGACATTATGGGAAATATTGCTTTACAAATAGAACGTACACTTTCGGGTAATGTAGCTTCCGGAGAAAGCCTTATTTTTGAATCAATGACACATGTCACCGGAAATATCAGCTACGATAACGCCACAGGCGGTATTATCTTTATGGAACCGGGAAGATATATAGTAAATTGGTTTATCATAATGCAGTCAGCCGACTATGCGGCCGGAACAGTTTTTACGTTATCTTCTCCGGACGGCGGCACCATAACAGGCAATTCAAATACGAAAACAGGAGAAGTGGTTGGTACGGGAATCCTGGAAGTATCAACAGTTCCGATAACCTTTACGTTACAAAATGCCGGGGCGGGAAATTGTTATTTTTCTGACGATGTTCCTGTAAAAGCATTACTTGTTGTTACTCAGGATAATCTGACCGAACCGGTAAATGCCCGTTGCTTTGCCGTAGATCAGATGGCTCATATTCTTTTTCAGATGCTTAACGCTTATTCCGATACCACCTGGACGGTGTATACCGAATCCTTGTATGCTTATTCGGGTATGCCGCTGGAACTTTATACTGCTCCCAATGCCGATAAACCGGGGCTTTTAAGGCTGATTGACGCCAACAATGATTATGAGGCGATTCCAATCGAGCACATTACCGCAATTTACCCGGGAGATGGGACCATATATGACCCGGACTTCACTTATCTGACTCCGCCGGACTCCATTTCCCGCGGCTGCAGCCATGATTTCCTTGCATCCGTTCAGTCTTATCTTCCTGTGGGTACGGCGGTAACATTTGGACTTGGACCGGCTATTACGGCATCCGGTGACGTTTACCGCAGCGAATATGGTGTTATCGTGCTTTCGGATACGGATGGAAACACACCTATCTTTATTCCATCCGCTAACATACTGAGGATTTTTATAGTTGGAAATGCCGAAGAATCGCAGCCTTCCGGCAG
This sequence comes from Lachnoclostridium sp. UBA903, assembly GCA_002294045.1. GTDB lineage: Bacteria > Bacillota > Clostridia > Lachnospirales > Lachnospiraceae > Anaerocolumna. The sequence goes on from DBEP01000024.1 coordinate 25,132, forward strand.
CACCGCCAGACCCAGGATTAAGATTACCTACTAAAGTTATTTTTTTAAATATCCGATAGATAAAAAAAGGGGTGTTTATAATGCAGATTAATTCCAGCATATTGTTGGCACAGTATACCAGGACAGAGCAATTAACCAATCGGGAAAAGATGCAAAAGAAAGATATAAAGGAAAGTATCAAAAAATCTTTGGAACAGGCATTTGATTATTCGGAAGAGGAAGAACGGCAATTAAAAGCAGGTATTTCTTTAAAACTTAAAACGGGAGCCGGATTGAGCCCAAAAGAAATCAGGTATCTTCAGAAAAAGAATCCTATGTTATATATGAAGGTAATGATGCTGCAAAATAAAAGAGAAATTCTTGAACGAAAGCTGAAAAGCTGTAAATCAAAAAAAGAGGTTAATGACGTTATTGCCGGAGAACTGAGTCTGATACGAAAAAACGATCCGGACAGAGACTTAAAATTAAAAGTTATTCTTGATACGGACAAAAAATTTAAAAAAACGGATTATTATAAAAGGCTGCCCGACACGGAGGAAAAATAAAGGATAATATTCAGAATAAAGGTCTTGAATCCAGGAAGGTTGATTCAGGGCCTTTATTGGCTATCTGATTAGCCTAAGTGCCGAGCGGCCAGCACACTAGTATTTGCAGTACCAGCAGCGTATATTCGGTTTTAAACAGTAGTCAAGCTTTCCCAAGGTCTTTTCCCCGAATCAGGCCGTCCAGAAACATCATATTAACTTCCCGTGCCAATTCAGGATTGCGTTCAACCCGATTACGAAAGTCTTTATTATGGAATAAATAGGTTTGAATCATATCAATACATATCTCAATGGCGGTTTCGGATGCATCCGGTGAGAAAACTCCGCAGCGTTTACCTTCCTCAATAAATTTCATAACAAGCTGCTTATTGGAGGTGTTAAAATTGTCGAGGTACTGCCTGAGATCCGGATCGCTTTCAACGGCTTCAAAAAAGAACTGCAAGCTGTAAGTTCCATAATACCATGTTCGGATCTGAATATACTGTTCAATTTTGTCAACGAAATTTCCTTCTCCTTTAATCAGCGCCTTTATCTTTTCCAAGCTTTCATCCAGCATATCCTTTATCAGAATACGCCGGAGATTATCCTTGCTCTCAAAAAAATTATAGATGGAAACCTTTGAAACATGTGCTTTTTCTGCAATCTCGGTTACGGTTACCCTATCAAACCCATATTGGTCGAACAACTCTAAAGCCGTTTGCATGATGGCCTTTTTCTTATCGTTTCTCCTTTTTTCAAATCCGTCCAACGTTGCTTTCCTCCTTTTGTCGTTCAAGAAAATCCTTGATATATGTGATATTTATTATCATTTCAATTTCATTCAATAAAATCACTTAAATTATATGAACTATATAAACTTGTTTGATAAATAATATATCATTTGTTGCTTGACAAGTCAAGAGCCATATAGTAATATATGAACTGTAAAAGAATATAAAGTACACAAAATTAAGGAGGATATCTATGGCAAACATTATCTTTGATAAAGTGAGTAAGGATTATCAGATGGGAGAGGTTACCATTCATGCGGCGGACCAAGTTTCGTTCCAAATCGAAAGCGGTGAGCTTTGCATTATTCTCGGCCCAAGCGGTGCGGGAAAAAGTACGGTACTGAACCTGCTGGGCGGTATGGAGACAGCCACGTCGGGGAAAATCCTGTTTGACGGGAATGACATAACCGCTATGAGAGATGACGAGCTGACCGACTACAGGCGTTACGAGATCGGATTTATCTTTCAGTTCTATAACCTTATTCCCAATCTTACTGCGCTTGAAAACGTCGAGCTTGCAAAACAGGTGTGCAAATCACCGCTCGAACCGGAGGAAGCATTGCGAATCGTGGGACTGAAGGACAGGATGCATAATTTCCCGGCGCAGCTTTCCGGCGGAGAACAGCAGCGAGTCGCCATAGCCAGGGCGGTTTGCAAAAACCCGGACTTACTTCTCTGTGATGAACCTACCGGTGCGCTGGATACCGAAACAGGCATAACCGTATTAAAAGTATTAGCGGATGTAAGCCGCAAAATGGGTAAAACCGTAATTATCATTACGCACAATTCCCTTATCGCGCCAATCGCTGACAGGCTCATTGAAATGAAAAACGGCGCGGTTATTAAACAGCACACCGAAAAATCTCCTGCGGATTTGGAGGGAATCAAATGGTAGATATGCTTCATAAAAAGGTTTTTAGGGATGCAAAGGAAAATCGCTGGTCGTTTCTTGCAATCGTGTGCATCTGTTCCCTGGGGATTGCCTTGTTCAGCGGTATTAACCTGTATGTAAGTACGGTTGAAAACGAAGTCGCCAAGTATTATAAGCGTGCAAATCTGGCTGATTACTGGGTTTACAAAGCGGAATTTTCAGAGTCCGACTTGAACAACATAAGGTCCCTGACCGATATTCAAGAAGCACAGCGCCGGAAAGTAACTGACCTTTCACTGTCCGGAGCTTCCGGCTCGGTTCTGCATATACATGCAGTTGATGAAGCGGCCATAATCAATGTGCCGGAGCTTTTGGACGGCAGCAACCTGGACGGAAGTGAAACAAACGCTCTTTTGCTTGACAGCCGTTTTGCTGAAGCTCACGGATTATCTGTCGGTGACAGGATTACGGCAGGAGAAGGTGAAGGGCAGACCCAATGGCTGATTAAAGGGATTGTACGTGATGTGGAATATGTTTATTACGCACCGGAAGGCTTAACCGTTCCTGACTATGACAAATATGGATTTGCCTACACAAATGCATCCTCTTTACCAGATATTGCTTTTAATGAGATAATCCTGACCGTTCCTGAAGGCTCTGCTCTTTCACAGGAAGAAATTTCAGATAAAGTACGCGAAATGCTTGGAGGCGCCAATATTCTCAGCCGCCATCATCAGACAAGTTACCGAAAGGTTGCGGACGCTATGACCGGTATAAAACAAATCGGGCTCTTGTTTTCCGTCGCTTTTTTTCTGACAGCGGCCCTTGTGACATGGATTACCGTATCCCGTATGATGGAGAACCAGCGTCAGCATTTGGGAACACTTCGTTCTTTAGGATACTCAAAAAAGGAAATCACAGGACGGTACGAGCTTTTTGGGGGATTGGTTACCATTCCAAGCATGATTTTGGGATGGGTCATTGCCAGATACCTGATTGCGGAGCTCTTGTACGGCGTCGGGATTACCTATTATACAATTGATGCGACCGGTGTCATGCCCTTTACACCGCACTTTTTTATATCGGTGCTATGCGTGGCGGCAGTTACCTGCGGCGGGACGATGCTTTCATGCCGTAAATCGCTGGAATTGACACCGGCTACGCTGATGAGGCCAAAGCCGCCGGCACAGGGCCACCGGATTCTGCTGGAACGAATCACGCCATTTTGGAGGAGTTTAAGTTTCAGCGGTAAAATCGTGACAAGAAACCTGTTCCGCAATAAGGCGCGGATGCTCATGGGGCTTGTCGGTATTATCGGCTCCACTTCCCTGATATTGTGCGGCTTCGGACTCATGAATTCTATTAATGCGATGCTTGACAAGGCTTTTGATGAAACGGTGCAGTATAACGTGGAAATCAAACTCCGGACCTCACAAGCCGGCGAACAGCTTTCCGATATTTATGATACACTGAGCAGTGCGGCCAATATCGACCCGACAATGGCGTTCAGCGTTTATCTCTATGGGGAAGACGGCAGTGTGCAAAGCCCCTATTTGGTAGTTATGGACGAAGAACAAAAAAGCCTCAGCTTTAAGGATACAAGCGGCAACCCGGTCCGTTTGCCGGAGGACGGGGCGTTGATTACTCCGAGAATGGCGGAGTCTCTTGCCGTGGATATCGGCGATACGCTTACGGCAGAAAGCCTGGATGGAACGGTCATTACACTTAAAGTCGCGAATATTATTGATTTTCCTGTAGGAAACGAAGTCTATGTAGGGAAAACCGCTTTTTCAAAGGTATCAGACCTTCCGTTCCTTGTAAGGACGCTGCTGGTAAACGGACAAGGACTTGATTTGAACAGGCTGAAAAGCGACCCTAGAATTTCTCTGGTTGAAACTAAGGACGAAATGCGAAACAATATGTTAATCGTTCTGGAAAGTTTGCAGAGTTTTCAAATTATATTGATTTTATTCTCCGGCTTGCTTGCCTTTGCCGTTATGATGGTGCTGGGACGCATGAACTACTATGAGCGAATCCGGGAGCTTGCTACGCTGAAGGTCTTGGGATTTTATAAGAAAGAGATGAAACGGCTGGTACTGCGTGAAAACATTTGGATTACCGTATTCGGGCTGCCCTTCGGTTTCCTTATCGGCTCTTTCCTGCTTCGTGCAATACTGGAACAGGCCACGACGCCGGACTTGGAAATTTTACCGTTAATCGCTCCATTCAGCATCGCCGCCGGCTTTGTATTCATGCTGGCCTTTACAATGTTCGTTAACTATATCATGGGGAGAAAATTTAAGAACATTGATATGGTAGCTTCACTGAAAAGTGTGGAATAATTCCCGCTTATCCTATCTTCAGCCCGGAGGTGGCAGCGCTGATAGAAAGTCATCAGTCAACGCAGCATACTTGCTGCTGCCACCGCTCCGCCTTTTTCCTCCGCCTTGCAGTCTGAAAATTCATTCGGAGCAATTGACATAGACATCAACTTGCCGGTACATTAGAGCGTGTTTGAAAAATCATCGCACCGTTCTGAACGCCCCGCTTTGNNACAAGCATTTTTCAAACACATTCTAGAGTGCCGGCAAGTTTGTTATATTGTGAATTTTGCAACAGCCTTTTTTTGTACAAATTTCTATATGTGACGGTGATTCGCAGAAACTCCTTGTTTATATGGTCAGTTTTAATCATAAATTGAGTACATTGCTATCTTCTTTAGGCTGATTTAATTAAAATATATTGACAAATTAACAATATAATTATAATATATAACCAAGAGTTTATAAAATTAACTCAAAAATATAACCAATATCACTATGATTATTGTTAGGACGAAAGAGAATATTGATAATATATTTGTATAATAGTGTTATTTTTCGGATATATCATTGATAAAACAGGACACTGTCTGAAACCATAGCAGGCGGTAAATAATCTCTAATCTGCGGTAATAGGAGCAGTAAAGGAAGGAGGTGAAAAAGATGTCCAGATTTCCGGAATGTTAATTTCCGGAGAGACAGTACTTACTAATGAGAGAAGGCATTTATAAGGACAGAAGGATGGACATAAGCTTGGAAAGTGCAGTAGAATAAATAAGAAAACTAAAATGTGAAACGAAAGGGGTATTACAGTGAAAAAGTTTTTAGCTTTATTAATTGCAGTAACTATTGTTTTAAGTCTGGCAGCATGCGGTTCGGACCAGGATACGGCCGCCACGGCACCCGATACGGACGGAACAGCGGCAGAAACAGAAACACAGGGAGCGGCAGGCGGTTCGGATATCAGAGTGGGTGTAATACTAAAAACCTTGTCCAGCGAATATTGGGGATATATTGCTGCCGGTGTCAAAGCGGCCGAAAAAGAACTGGGGGTTGCGGTAGATTTGCAGGGACCGGCTTCGGAAACAGCATATGATGAACAAAATAATATGATTGAAACCATGCTTTCTTCGGATTTGGATGCCCTTGTAATCGCTCCGTTGCAGCCGGATTCCGTAGTCTCTGTATTGGGCGATACGTCCGTTCCCATTTTATTTGTTGATACGGATGCCCCATATGACAAGAAAGTAACCTATATCGGCACCGGTAATTATGATGCGGCTTACCTAGGAGGCGAATATGCTGCCAAGAAGGCGGGAGAAGGTGCCAAGGCTGTCATTATCGGCGGTGTGCAGGGCAATACGACAAGCGATGAACGTGAAAACGGATACAGGGATGCCCTTGAAGCAAACGGAGTAAGCGTGGAGGCGGTACAATATGCGGAAGCCCTGGCCGATAAAGCATCCGGTATCATGGAAAATCTTTTGACCAGCTTAAACAATGATGTAGATATTGTGTTATGCCATAATGATGAAACCGCTTCCGGTGCGGCAAGAGCAGTGAGCCAGGCAGGCATCGGTGACGTGGTTATTGTTGGCTTTGACGGTATTCAGGCAGGTGTGCAAAACGTTATTGACGGTAATTTTGCCGCTACGGTTGCACAGTCTCCATACAATATGGGATATATGGCCGTGGAAAAAGCGGTTGCAGCAGTCAAAGGAGAAGCGCTGGATAAAAGTATTGATACCGGTGCTGCCGTAATCTCATCGGAAAATGCGGAAGAATATCTCGCAGAATTAAAAGCGGTTCTGGGAGAGTAGACTCCCCTGATATGAGGCGGTAAGGGGTTGTTGCAAATTAAATATAACCATATTCCAGACACAAATTGATTATTTGCAAGAGCCCCTCATACCATTGGACTGATTTCAGACTTTGGAGGGAACAAAAATTGGATTTGAGAATTGGAGTGATAGGTACAGGTGCAATAGGAGAAGATCATATCAGACGTATAACACATGTTATTACTGGTGCCAAAGTAGTGGCTTTGTCTGATATCAATGAAGAGAATGCAAAAAGGCTCGCTTCGGTATATCAGGCTGTTTTCTATCAAACAGGACAGGAACTGATCTGGTCCCGGGAGGTGGAGGCGGTAGTAATAGCTTCCTGGGATCCGACCCATGCGGAATATGTGCTGGAATGTATCAAAGCCAGGAAATATGTGCTATGTGAAAAACCCCTGGCAACCTCGGCAGAAGAATGTCTTGAGATTATAGATGCGGAGATGGGGGGCGGAATCAAACTAATTCAGGTCGGGTTCATGCGGCGGTATGACAAAGGCTACAGAAAACTGAAAGAAATAATAGGGAGCGGTGCTATCGGGGAACCTCTTATGGTCCATTGCTGCCACCGTAACCGTATACCGGGTCCGCAGCATACTACGGATATGACGATTAAAAACTCCGGCATCCATGAAATCGATATTTTACGCTGGCTGCTGGAAGAGGAATATGAAACAGGCCAGGTCTTAACGGTAAAGCAGAACAGGAATGCGGCAGTCGGGCTTTCCGATCCTCAGATTATGCTTCTGAAAACAAAAAACGGAGTACGCATCCAAGTGGAAGTTAATATGAATTCCCATTACGGATATGATATCCAATGTGAAGTCGTAGGAGAAAAAGGAGTGATTCGTTTACCGGACCCGGAAAATATAATCCGGAAAACTGAGGGTATGTGTTCCTATGAAATCTATGCCGACTGGTCACAAAGATTTGTTCAGGCATATGATACGGAACTGGAGCAATGGGTTGAAAGCGTTAAAAAGTCCAGACTGACGGGGCCTGACGCCTGGGACGGATATGTTGCCTGCATAACTGCCGACACCTTAATCAGGGCAAGAAAACAAGAAACCGTCGAACCCGTAATAACTGAACCGCAGCCAGATTTCTACCGGTAACAAAATCCGATAACAAAAAGAAAAGGTGGAAGATAATGAGTGATTATGTAGTAGAATTGAAAAATGTCACAAAACGTTTTCCCGGCGTAGTTGCCCTCCGTAATATGTCGCTGCAGATAAAAAAAGGTGAAATACTTGGACTGATTGGTGAGAACGGTGCAGGCAAATCCACATTAATCAAGGTCCTTACCGGGGTACACCGGCCGGATGAAGGTGAAATTTATGTAGATGGCGCAATCAGGTGCATACGGACTCCGAATGATGCTAAAAATGCCGGAATTGCCTGTGTATATCAGGAACTGAATATTGTAAAATTATTATCCATTACGGATAACATCTTTATTAACAAGATGATACATAAAAGAAACAGCAGATTTCTTGATTATAAAACAATGCATAAAAAAGCACATGAGGTTATGCTATCACTGGGCCAGGATATAGATGAGAAAAAAATCTGCGGTAATTTCGGAATGGGTATTCTGCAGATGGTGGAAATCGCAAAAGCGGTGCTGATTGACGCAAGGCTTATTATTATGGATGAACCTACCTCAAGCCTCGGTGAAAAAGAAGTGGAACAGTTGATGAGCACCATCCGTACCTTAAAGGCCAGAGGAGTATCTATTCTGTTCGTGTCCCATAAATTAGAGGAATTATTTGAAGTGTGTGACAGGGTTACCGTAATGCGGGACGGTGAACATATCCTGACGGATGATATTCATAATATGGATAACGAAAAATTAATTACCGCCATGGTAGGACGGACTCTTGATAATCAATATCCCAAGGGTACGGCTAATAAAGGAAGAGAAGCACTCAGGGTGGAAAATTTAAACTCTGCGGGTGTTCTGCATGATATCAGTTTTACGGCATACCATGGGGAAATACTCGGAATAGCGGGACTTGTAGGTGCCGGACGTACGGAGACATGCATGGCGGTATTTGGGGCATTTCCCATCGACGGAGGCAATCTGTATATTGACGGAAAAAGAATAGTAAACAAATCACCAAAGGATGCGGTTAAAAACAGAATTGCATTACTGACAGAGGACAGAAAGGGACAGGGATTGGTGCTTTCTCAGGGAATCGATACGAATCTTGTACTGGCAAATTTAAAAAGATTCTCAAAAGGCCCCTGGTTAAATAAGAGAAAGATTAAAGAAACCGGTAATAAAAATATTGAAGATTTCAGGATTAAAACCCCTGGCTTAAAAAACATTGCAGGTCAATTATCCGGCGGTAATCAGCAGAAAGTAGTTATCGGAAAGTGGATTAATACGGATGCGGATATCTATCTTTTTGATGAGCCGACGAGAGGTATCGATGTCGGTGCCAAGGTGGAAGTGTATAATATTATGAATAAGCTGGTTGCAGAGGGTAAATGTGTCATTATGGTTTCTTCAGAATTGCCAGAAATATTAGGAATGAGTGACAGAGTTATTATTATGCGTGAAGGAAAGATTATGGGTGAAATTGAACGGGAGAGTACGAATTTTTCCCAGGAAATCATTATGAAAGCCGCATGGGGAGGAAAAATAGAATGAAAAAATCAAACAATATAAAAAGAATTCTCGGTAAATTAGGTCCCTTACTTGCATTAATTGTTTTATCCGTTGTTTTGACTTTTGCAAGCTCTAATTTCCTGACAATTAATAATATTATGAACATATTAAGGCAAACTGCCGTAAACGGACTGATTGCATCCGGTATGCTTATGGTCTTAATTACGGCAGGCATTGACCTGTCGGTAGGTGCAAATGCGGTTCTGTGTGCCTGCGTTATGGGAATGCTTCTGGATAAGTTCGGAATTGCCAACCCGGTTATTTTGCTGGGGGCATGTATTGTCACAGGTGTTTGTGTGGGTTTTGTCAATGGACTTTTGCTTACCAAATTACATTTGCCCCATCCGTTTGTATCCACACTGGGTATGAAAAATGTTCTCTGCGGTTTAGCGCTGTTTCTCGTTTCAACCAAAACAATCAGCGGGTTTCCGGGGGCAATTACCTGGCTGGGTTCGGCAAGTGTTTTTAAAAGCGGCAGTTTCTCCGGTATTCCTATTGCATTTTTAGCAATGCTGGCGTTATTTGTCTGTTTTCACTTATTATTAAATTATACCGCTCTGGGAAGAGCTATCTACTGTGTCGGCGGCAATCCGGAAGCAACCCGCCTTTCGGGCATTAATACGGATAACGTACTGATATTTGTATATTCCCTTTCCGGTTTTGTATGTGCAATCGCAGGGATTGTAATTGTAGGCCGTTCCGGCGTTGCCAATCCATCCTCTGCAATATCCCCCTATGATACGGATGCAATAGCGGCCTGTATTATTGGCGGAGCATCCTTTATGGGAGGGAAGGGTACCATATGGGGCACTTTAATCGGTGCTTTGATTATATCGGTTATACGGAATGGGCTTACTCTTTTAAAGGCGGCAAGTGACGTACAATACATGGTGATTGGCTTTGTAATTATTGCAGCCGTGTTTATTGATGTTACCCGGAACAGAATGGAAACAAAGGCAAGAAGGCTGGCAGGTAAATAAGAAAAGGAGGTATGGGCACGGTATGAAGCTAAGTTATATTCCGGACAGCCTGTGGTTTCTGGGACTGGAAGATATGCTGGATACGGTTCATTCCATGGGAATTAATATTATCGAATTGACAACGGGCAATTGGTCCAGGGCGCCTCATGTTGATTTGGAGAAATTAACAGTCAGCCAGGATGCCAGAAAAGTGTTTCTGGATGCCTTTTACAAAAGAGGAATGGATATTGCGGTATTAAACTGTTCCGGCAATCCGCTGGCTTTTGAGAAAGATATGGAAGTAACACTTAAGACATTTGAACTTGCGGAACAGCTTGGAATAAAAAAGATAATTATGATGAGCGGATTACCTGCCGGATGCAGGGGAGATAAAACACCGGTCTGGATTACGACCAGCTGGCCGCCCATGACACAGGACGTCTTAAAATATCAGTGGGAAGAAGTTGCCTTTCCCATGTGGGAGAAGCTGGTAAAACAGGCAGGAGATTTCGGGATTGAAAAAATTGCGCTGGAAAATCATGGGTGGCAATTGGTTTACAATCCGGAGACGTTGTTTAAACTTAGAAATGAAATCGGTCCGATGATAGGTATGAATCTCGATCCGAGCCATCTTTTCTGGATGGGAGGGGAGCCAATCGAAGCGGCAAGGGAGTTGGGAGAGGCTCTTTATCATATCCATGGCAAAGATTCCAGGCTGGAACGGGGGAAAGTCGGGCCAAACGGTGTTCTTGATACGAAACCCATAGAAAAATATGCGAAACGGTCCTGGAATTATGTGGCAGTGGGCTGCGGACATGATATAAGCTGGTGGAAAGAATTCTTTTCGGTAGCACGGATGAGCGGTTATGATGATGAGGTATCCCTGGAGATGGAGGATTTGACAATGGATGCTCTGACGGGGGTTAAATTGTCTGTTGATGCTTTGAAACAGGGACTGGGAATAATATAAATACGGGGCTGTTGCAAAATTAATAAATTTACCTTGAGTCTTACAAGTAAGATAGATTTTAAATTTTGCAACAGCCCCCATCTTAATTAATTGTCTCCTGTTAATATAACGCCGCAATGATTCCTGTCCAACACTTCCTTTAATTCGGCAGGGGGTGCTTCATCGGTAATAACCGAATTGATATTTTCAAAATTAGAGAAAGTCATTAATGACAGGATACCAAATTTTGTATGGTCTACCAACAAATAATTTTTCTGGCTTTTCATCAGGGCGGTACGCTTTATTTCCGTTTCGGTCGGTGAAGAATTGGAAGCGCCTCCGATAATGGAGATTCCGGTAGCCGCAATAAAGGCCTTGCCGATATTGAAATGACTTAAAACTTCTGCCGCGCTGGCGCCGGTAAAAGATAATGTCTTGCGGTTTAAGCTTCCGGACAGAGATATTACGTTAATATTGGAATAAGGGATGGAACGCATTATAACTTCTATATTATTCGTAATTACCGTTAAATTCTTTTTCCCTTTGATATAATCAACCATATGCATGGTTGTTGTACCGGAATCTATGAATAAGACATCATTATCATTAACCAGTTCGGCGGCTTTTTTCGCAATAATCTGTTTTAATGATAAATTACTGATATTCCGTTCGTCAAAGGAAACTATAGGCTTGAAACCTTCGACAGTTACACCGCCATAGATTTTTTTAATTTTTTCATTGCCTACCAATTCGTCGATATCACGGCGGATGGTATTTTTGGAAACATGAAATTCTTCACATAACTGGTCAAGTGTCACGGTTTTTTCCTGGTAGATATATTCCAGAATACTGTCTAATCGTTTGGATCTCAATGATATTACACCCTCTTTTCGCATTAATTATATGGTAATGGATATCCGAATTACTAATAGTTTTATATTTCATATTATATCTAATTTCTCCATAGAAAGCAAATATAATTTTATATGACATAATCAACAATTAATAATAATTTAACAATTATATAATCAAAAATATATAATCAAAAAAGAGTGAAAATAGTATAATAATAAAATTGAAAAGGCTAATCCGGTATAGTTGTCATTTCACACTCCAGCATTTGATGCCTTAATATAAAAACTTAGAATTTTCAAGAGTTGATAAAAACACCTCGAAGATATGGATAATTTATTGTTATATAGTGAGTAAGTAAATGTTATAAAATGAATATATATAAATGAATTTATGGGGCGATTATGAAAGGAAGAAATCGTCCCGTTAAATGCAGCAACCACTCATTTGGATAATACGGATGATACCTGTAATAATTGACTTCCTCACGTTTTTTGTAGTAAAATTCAGTAAATGCTTTTTTTATTTTAGGAAGAAAAGATAAAGTGAGAAAGAAAACATAAAACAAACAGAATCTTTTGCTTGGAGAGGATTATGCCATGAATGAAGAAAAATTTACAGGGAAGGCAGCCATATATTCAAAATACAGACCGGATTACCAAAAGCTATACGGGAGAAGTTTAACCGGGAATACCGGGTATCAGGTTCCATATCTATATAATGTAAATATTTATACGGCAGGAGGAGTGTTGACATGATTCATTACAGGAAGGCTGACAGGGAGGATATTCATATACTGGCCCGGATGCGTGTATCTATGTTATGTGAAGAAACGGCTTTAACGGAAGAATATAAAGAGGAATTACGGAATAATTCAAAACAATACATGATAAGAGGGTTAAAAGACAGTAGTTTTATGGCCCTGGTCGCTGAATCAGACGGAAAAATTGTAGCCATGAGCGGATTAACCCTGTATATTTTACCGCCTAATGATTGGTGTCCAAACGGGAAAACTGCATATATCGGTAATTTATTTACCCTTCCGGATTACCGGAGGCAAGGTATAGCTGCAAAGCTGTTTTCTCTGATGGTTGAAGAAGCAAAAAATCTTGGCTGTGAGAGAATCCAGCTACATGCAACGGACAGGGGCAGGCCGATTTATGAAAAATATGGCTTTGAAGATTCTCCTGATTCCATGGCATATTATCCCTTTGGTAAAAAGGGACGGGCCTTATTTCAGGAAAAGAGTACTTTTTCCGGCCGGGATTAAAGCGGAAGCAGTAAATTGTTTCACTAAAAAGAGACTGTTGCAAAATTTCAAGTTACTGAACTTGTGTCTGAGCAAGTAAGTTTCATTTTGAATTTTGCAACAGTCCCTTTTTAATGCCCATGCCCAAGACTTTAATAAAATACGGCAAGTAATCTAATAAGTTACAAAATTCTTCTTTAATCCTCATAAAAAAAGTAAATATTACAAAAAAATCAGAAATATTTACATGAATGCATATAATAGGAAGATTTATTGTATATTTATTATAATGATTTTAAACAAAGCCGGAAGCGTTAATGGAAACAGGCTTTCGAAGTATGGAAGGAAATCATAGCAGGAGGGTAAATATTAAGAAAATGCAGGTGAGATGTATGGAATATCCGTTAATGGAAATACCGTTTGCAGTAGTATCTTTTAGAGACATGAAGAAAAATCAGGCGGAACAGTATTTTATATGGTATATGCATGAAAAGGAAAAGCGGATAAAGCAATTGGAACAATATGTAAATCAAGATTTACTGTGTGTTATTCTTGATAAAAGTCCTGAATCTTTAATTTCTTTGTGGGAATGGTTTGAAAATAAAATTGAATGGAAAAAAAGCTCAGAAGAAGAATTGCGGGAAGAACTTATAGGAAAAACGGAACGGGTCCGTAATAATCTGCTGAAAAAGACAAAAAGGCTGTCTGCTTTGACCAGGGCATTAGCGGAAGATATAGCAATCTATTTTTCAGATACCTTGATTTATAATAATCCCGAAATACATTGGGGATACAGAATGAAACCCAAGAAGCTGAATGGTGTAAACCAACCTATACTGATGGGATTTAAAGGAAATATATGTGTGAATCCAAAAGAATTAATTGATTTGTGTATTCTGAGATCTTCCGGCAAGAGAAACAGAGAAGAACTGTTTGATACATACGCTATTTTGCTGAAAAATATATAATACTTTAGTGTAACTATAGGGATAAACCTTTGGGAATAGGATAATAATTATAAAACTAGTACTGCATTGCGTAAGTTTTGGCGAATGACAGTGTCTGCCATTTCTGCTGAGGCAAGGCGGAGGAATGAGGCGCAGTGGTGCCTGCGCTGATTGACGACAACGCAGCATCAACGGAAATGGCAGGTACTGAATTCATCAAAATTTACGCAACGCAGTACTAGATATTCTGTAAGAGTTTATAGCTATTTTATATAATAAAGGGGTGTATTTATGGACGGGTATCTGAATGAGCTTATAGAAAGAATGGTAATTAAGGAAAAAGTATCGGCATCGGAACAATCGGTGAGTTTTGCTGCATATCGTGAGGCTGAGAAATTAGATGATGTTAAATTTTTACCTCAGTTAAAGGCATTTGTGGAAACCCACAGACAGAAAAACAAAAAAAATTATAGAAATGCCGCTTACTTTATTATGGGTAAAATTCTGATTAAAAACCCCGTATTGGAATATGTTAATTTTCTTCTTGATTGTTCATTAACAGAGACCGATAAATATATAATTTCCTCAATTTTAAATAGAATGGCCGATATAAAAATTTCAGAAGAAATTAATATTAAACCGATCATTGAATGTACGAAAAGTGACAAATGGCTGATTCGGCATTCCGCTATCGGAGCTTTGAAATTGTCAAAAACGGATTTGGCTCGGCAGACAGCCATTGATTTTCTTAAGCCTGGGGACATGAAAAGAAATCAGTACGATATTCTGTATGCGGTAGCCGCATTGGGACATATAGGTAAAAACAGTGATATTCCCATAATAAAACCATTATTAACCGCAAAGGTAAAGGATATCCGTGATACGGCTAAATATACCATAATAGAAATAGAAAAACGGGGAATATAAGGTTAAAAATAAAAGAACAGAAACGGAAAGACCTCCGAAAAACTTTCGGAGGTCTTTCCGTTTCTATTTAATAAAATATATCATTTATCAGAAAGCGGCTGTGGTTTATTGAAGCTGCCAGAGAGCGGGCACAACAGGGGGTTCCCAGCCTGTCAGGGAAGTATGGGCCTGTATGCATTTATAGTTGCTGCCGCCGTAAGATACGATGCTGCCAACAGCATAATAGGTATTGGGTGCCCATGCTGAATAGTCGCCGGTGCTGATGGTATAGGCGGCACTTGTGACATTAGAATTTGTCATTCCCGGTGCCGTGGCAATTGCTTTAATGGTTTTGGTACCGGTTACGGATATGGGACCCGTATAAGCGGCAGAGGACGCAGTCGGCGTGGAGCCGTCGGTGGTATAATAGATGGCGGCTCCGGCAGTGGAGCAGGTGATTGTCACACTCTGCGGAGTCTGGTATGTTCCGCCTCCGGGAGTAAAGACAGGAGCGGCAACCTGGGAAGCCGTACTGATAGTATAAGTACTGACTGCCAAAGGAGAATCGGCCAATCCTGACTTAAAGGCACGGGCTTTCATGGTCTGGGTGGAAGCTACGTTGATGGGGCCTGAGTATACGTTAGAGCCGGAGGTGGGAGTGCTTCCATCGGTGGTATAGCGGATGGTGGCGCCGTCCGTTGCACAGGATATGGTTACCGACTGTGCCGTGCTATAGGTTCCGCCGGCAGGTTGAAAGACCGGTGCTGCCACGGTTTCAACGGGCTGGCTGCCTGAGAGTGGTTCCGGATTATTAAAATAACTCTGGACTTTGGTTATCCACCAGTAGCTGTCCGTTGGAGGAGAGCCGACACCGTCGGTACTGTTCCCGACACCGGCTCCAAACAGAATGGAAATGATTCCGGCGTCTGCCGCTTCCCTGGCATGGGAACTCCAGGTAATATTGCTGCCTGAGACAGTAAGCTTTGAGTCGCCTCCCCGGTTGGTGGAAAAATAATCAAACCTTGCACCGGAAGTGGTAAAGGTGTCACCCAGGAAAAAGGTAGGGGCAGAATCCTCATAACGCTGGTTTGTATTGTCTAAATCGGGAAATGTGCCGTTGTTATATGGATTTTCACTTGCGCTGTGATTTATGTGACCTACGGGAATCTGCCACAGGATAACCGGGAGACCGGATTCCTGGTGTAAGGTTTTGTTAAATAACAGATAGTTGTTCCAGTGATCCAGATTCCAGAACCAAATAGAACCGGAAGGATTGGATGGGGAACTGATGCCGGCATCCAGGCCGTATTTATCCACGGAGATAAAATCCGCGCCGTAGCTTGTAACACCGGCATTGCTATAATATTTAAGAATTTCTTTTGTTTCCGAAACAAGAGCCTGCCGTCCGTTTTCAATGCCTTGGGTATCCGTGATTCTCATCAATCCTGTTGAAGGGATACCGGTTGTTATTCCGGGAGAAGCCCAGAGGTTGAACTGCCAGCCAAAATATGCATTGGGAGCGTATTTGCTTATCGTGTAGTTTATTGCTTTTACAAGCCCTTCAAGGGTATCAGGAAATGCAGGATCGGCGGAGGTGCTTAGTATTCCGGACGAATATGCGGCACTTGTTTTTGCCATTATCTGGTTAGGCTGTTTTCCGGAGTTTTGCATCATATAACCTAGAAAGTCCGGCTCCAGAATAAGCCCTACAATATCATCCCCACCTTCCAGACTTATAATGTCCAGGGCGAATTTAAGGTCCTTAAAATAAGCCTGCATATAGGAATCGCTTTCTATATGCTGTTTGTCCAGTTCATAGCTTTCGCTGCCGTCGGGAATGTTATAATACACAAAGAAGGGTATCATGCCCAGCTTTTTGCTTTCCCGTATATAGGAAACAGCACGTCCTCCGTTGCCGTCACCCCAGGTTTTCCAGCCGTTTAACGGACCACCGTTAAGATATATGTATCGGATATCCATCCTTTTGTTTGTAAGCCCGGTACCGTAGTCCTTCCAGAAATCCAGATCACCTGCCGAATCCTCACTTACGGAGCCGATGGAAAGGTAATCGGGAAGTCCGGGCAGGCTGCCGCCGGAGGTCTTTACACGTATTCCAACATAGCGGACCTTATTACTTGAAGCCTCCTTTATTTTTAAGGAAGTACGTCCCGCCTTCAGGCCGTTTATTCTTAGAATATTACCGTCGGTTATCTGAAAGCTTGCAACCGAACTGTTGCTGGTTGCAAGAATAAAATCGGGATTGGCAACACCGGTGACACTAAGGGGATACTCCGTGGTTCCCTGTGAAACCGTAAGCTGCAATGCCTCTGAGGCAGTATCTGCCCCGCCAATTTTTATACCGCTGTTTACAATACCGCCGCCGGTATTAACATTGACGGAGATAGAATCACTGGAAGCAGAACCGTATGAATTGCTGAGATAGCATACATAGGTATACGTACCTGCAGGCATGTTGGAAAAAGATTTGGAAACCGTCTGGGCATAGGGGGAACCGTCCGTTAAAGCACCGGTATGTACCGGGATATCATTTTCGTAAAGCGTCCAGGACGTTCCGTTGTTACCCCACCACATATTCATTGTTATGGTATAATTGCCGTCATTATCATAATTATCATGCCCCAAAACAGGAGTCCCCGGCTTTCCGGTTGCCGCAGCATTTACGACGGGCACGGTAAAGTTCATAAAAGAGCAGATAATCAGTACTATACTGAATAATATGGCAGTTTTTTTAATTATAAGTTGTTTTCTTTTTATAATGGACATAGCTTATAACCTCCTTTACACAGGCTGCCATAATGCAGGTACAACAGAGGGCTCCCAGCCGGTCAGGGAGGTGTGGGCCTGTATACACCTATAATTGCCGCCGCCGTAAGATACAATGCTTCCCACAGCATAATAGGTATTGGGTGCCCATGCCGGATAACCGCTTGTGCTGATGGTATAGGTAGCGCTTGTAACATTAGAATTTGTCATTCCCGGTACCATGGCAATTGCTTTAATTGTTCTGGTACTGGTTACGGATATGGGACCCGTATAAACGGCAGAGGACCCAGTTGGTGTGGAACCGTCGGTGGTATACCGGATGGTAGCGCCTGCTGTCGCACTGGTGATAGTTACGTTCAAAGCGGCTGAGTAAGTACCGCCGGCAGGACTGAAGACAGGAGCGGCCACAGTTTCGGTACCGCCTGAAATCGTAAAGGTATCTCCGTAGCAGGTAACGGTGATTGGTCTTGAAAGATTGACATTATTATCCGTATTCAATAATTTCTGATATACCTTAACCCGGTCGACGGCCTGGCTCCAGGTAGGGTCAGCGGCAAGAATCCCATACCGGATTTCCAGGAATTTATTCAGCCAGGTTTTTTCATTCGTGCCGCTGCTGATTCTTCCTACGGCGTTATTAGTCCGGTTGATAATATCCCATGCCCCGCTTGCCCCGTGGTTTATGAAAGAGTCATACAACTCACCGGCTGTTATGGCGTATTGTGCACCGATTTGACCGGCAGCCTCCTGGGAAGGATTCCAATAGAGCCTGTTAACCAGATTATGCTGGGCTTCTTTGAAAGCCGGGTCATTGCCGCAGGCTCTGAAGTCAGCGGGAAAGTTAGCAAGTCCCGTGGTATCATTACACAGGCCGCCGGGATGGGGAAGACTGTCAATGCGTTCAAATGCAGGTATGTACTTAACTAAAATATTGTTGGGGTTTAAAGTCCGGTACTCCTTAAGGAACATGGTTCCGTCATAGGTTCCGCTGCAAAAGCCTGCAAAACCGAAGGTTAAACCTCTTCCGTCCCCGATGTTTTCCACATAGGTGTACTGAAGCGTAGTAGTGCTGTTCTCAAAAATAGAAGTCAGCTTAAAAATCGTATCTTTTTGGGTATCGGTGACGGCGCCGAATACTTTGGTTAAAGCCATCAGAGAGATAAAAAATGACAAACTCAGTGTAACTAATTTTTGGTTTAATAATTTCTTTAACATATATAACCTCCTATTTTTATTCAATGTGCAATCCGGGTTCTTACAAGCTGTCATAAAAAATATTGAAAGTATCTGCAGTCATGGAACAAATTCACTCACCTCCCTCCTGAAATTTACAGATACGCAATATTGAATTTGTATAAGATAGCAAACAGGCCTTGTGGGTGGAAAACATGCAGCTTTGATGTTATGTGGCATATGAGCCAAATATCTATAAATATTTATAAGATTTAACTTGATTTAAAGAATTTTAATAAACTATTTTTTACAAAATCTATTATAATTATTTATAGTTTACCATAATTCTACAAAAATAGTTTGGACAATGTTGTCATTTATTGTGTAAAATTGGCAACTTTAGTGATGCTAAATTTTGAAGAAAGGATAATTTATTGGATTATTTTCTGTAAAAAAGATAAGAAATAGAATGTATTAAAATATTTTGTTAAAAAAGGCAAAAAATTACAAATAAACGGTTAAAAATTACAAAAATATTGATAATTAATGGAATTACGGTATTATTTGTACTATCTTCCTGACTAATGCAGGCATGGATAAAACAGTCGGTAAAAGGTGAAGATGTTGGATGACAGTTCCCGGTAAGTTCCGGTAAGTTTAACGTAACACCTTACCGTTATGCCTGAATCGGAAAGGAGTGATAAAAACCTGTCAGGAAGCCAGATAAGACGGAAGTATTGAAAATATTTTTAAGGAGGTTATAAGAATGAAAAAGAATTTAAGTTACAAATTGACGGCACTGGTATGTTTATTAGCTATGATTCTTTTATGTGCCGTTCCTGCCCGCCCGGTAAATGCAGGAGCACCCTGGAGAAGTTCCTTGTATCCGGCTAATTGGACACCGGGGTTTCAAGATGCCCAGGGCCGGTCTATTCAGGATTTTTCCTATGCGGGTTACTTTAGAGGAGAGAAAAGTATCCCTGCCAATCCGCCGGGAGCCACTTATAATGCCGTAACCCGGTATGGGGCGGACCCGAGCGGGTCGGCTGATTCTACGGCTGCCATACAGAATGCCATCAATGATGCCGGCAGCGCCGGAGGGGGCGTTGTGTATTTACCGGCGGGTACCTACCGTGTTAAACCCCAGGGAAACGATACAAGTGCGCTACTGATTAATAAAAACAACGTCGTGCTCCGGGGGGCCGGAAAGTCGGCTACATTTATTTACAATGATTCTACGAGCATGCGGAATAAAGCGGTCATCCGGGTTGCGCCGGCAGCGTCCGCAGACTGGTTTGCCCAGACGGGCACCCGGACATATATCCGGAGTGATGTACAGCCCCAGACAGTGAAAATACCCGTTAACAGTGTGAGCCGGTATCGTGTCAACGAATTTATCATCGTACACTCCGATGCTACCGATGCTTTTATTGCCGAACACGGTATGGCCGGCAAATGGAATTCTTCGTTAAGAGGACCGACTTTTTACCGTCAGATTACCGGTATTGATGCAGCTGCCAATACCCTTACGGTAGATATTCCAATCCGGTATACGTTAAAGACCAGGGATTATGCGTGTGTATATAAAGTAGGCGAGGCTGTGTCCGAGGCCGGAATTGAGGATTTTTCTATCGGAATGAAGCAGCATACGGGTACAGGCTGGGGGGATCTGGACTATAACACGGCGGGTACGGGAGCTTATGATGTACATGCTTCTAAGGCAATTACATTTGTAAATGCCGTCAACTGCTGGCTGGATAATGTCAGTTCCTACAGACCCGCTTCCAACAGCGGAGACTATCATCTGTTATCCCATGGGGTTACAATCAGCCAGGCCCGCTCCATAACGGTTCAGAATACACATTTCCAAAAACCACAGTATAAGGGCGAAGGCGGAAACGGATATCTGTATTTAATCCAGGGCAGCGATAATCTGATACAAAACGCCGCAGCTACCGGCGCAAGGCACAGTTTTACCCTGTCGAGTATGTGGACCAGCGGAAATGTTATTTATAACAGTACGTCAAATTATCCCCGCCTTGCCTCCGACTTCCATATGCATTTGGCCATGGCTAATTTATTCGACAATATGACTATGAACGGAGACTATCTCGAAGCCGTATACAGACCCTATGGAACCATTGAGCACGGATGGACAACCACCGAATCGGTTTTCTGGAATACAAACGGCACCGCCTATCCTTCCGGCCAGTCAGCCATTGTGAAATCAATGCAGTATGGCAATGGTTATGTGATAGGTACACGGGGACCGGCAAATCGTGTGAATTATGCGGTTTCCTCCTCCGATCCTTCCGCGCCCCAGGATTTTGTGGAGGGTATCGGCACAGGAACGGATTTAACGCCCCAATCCCTTTATCTGGACCAGAAGGCAAGGCGACTGGACGGAGGGGAACCGCCTGTGACAGAACCCGGTCCGGATAATCTGCTGACAAATCCCGGTTTTGAATCCGGGGACCTGACAGGCTGGACAGAATGGCACGACGGTACACCGGCCCAAAAAGTGGATACGGACTATCCACTGGACGGAAGCTATAAATTGACCCATTGGGCTTCCTCTGATTACAGGCAAATAACATCTCAGGTAAAAACAGTGCCCAACGGACTCTATTCGGCCAGTGTATGGGTACGGTCAGGCGGAGGGCAGAATGTCTTACGGTTATTTGCAAAAA
>DBEP01000024.1:46729-86524 GCA_002294045.1 Lachnoclostridium sp. UBA903
CTTACGGTTATTTGCAAAAAATTTCGGTTCCGGCGAAATGGCGGCTGACATGGGAAGCAGTCCGATAGCAAATTATACGAAATATACAATAGACAATATCCCGGTGACTAACGGCCGGATTGAAATCGGCATTTATAGTGACGCAAAAGCTAATAACTGGGCGGCAATAGATAATTTCGAACTGATTAAAAAATAGGCTGACAATTTAATGCTTATCGTTTATTGCAGTATCTGTATATAAAAGAAAACAGTACCGGGGCACGATGCGGATCAGGTTAAAAGTATCTGCACCGGACCCCGGAAGGACAATCCGTACGGATACGGAGAATAACAGGAAGCAGAATATGTTCAGAAAATTGTCCGTTCTTAGGTTTATACGCTGTTTTCAGTATGGACGGTTGGCTTCCTTCCGTATATATGATAAAATATACTTGCCGGACCTAAACGGTTTCTAACGGTAATTTATATCAACGAAGGCAGGGTAGGGATAAGTGATAAAATCGTATGTTAGATATTTTATATTTTTGTTATTGACATTGGTGCTATCCGTACCGTTTTATATTCTGGGGACAGTGTTCCCGGTTAAAGGACTGCCTTTTGGCCTGACAATTCATTTTTTGATGATTTTTATACCGTTCTTTTTAGCATTATTTTATGCCTGGAAAGACAGCGGACCCGCCGGAATACTTTTTTTGTTCAAAAGCATTTTGGATTATAAAAATATGAAACCGTGGTCCGTGTTTTTTTGCTTTGTGTGTATGCCCCTGGCAGGAGTACTGGCTTATTTTTCGATGAAGATATTTTCCTTCCCGCTGCCGGCAGAAACAGTGCTTCCTTATAAAGAAATTCCCCTTATGCTGGTTCTGTACTTTTTAGGAGCAATACCGGAAGAGTTCGGATGGACAGCAACTTTAACGGAACCGTTAGCTGGTAAGTACGGCCCGGTTAAGACAGGGATTCTCATTGGGAGCGTATGGGCTCTCTGGCATATTATACCCTGGAGCCAGGCGCATCCGTCATGGTGGGTTGCCGGTATGTTTTTGCTGAATCTGCTTATGAGGACTGCTATGGTTTATGCTTATATGTATGGGGGAAAAAGCTTATTTTCGGGACTGTTATTCCATACCATGATTAATGTCACCATGAGCACTTTCCCTAACTATGGCTCCTATATGAACACATGGTTTTTCAGCGCCTGGATGGCGGTTTTATTATTAGTCGAAATTTATTATATAAAACGGGCATAAGCCCGTTACTTTTTTTGGAAATTAGCAATTCTTATCTATACTATATCTTACTTATATGAAAACCGGCGGATAGATTCTAAATGGAATTAATCCTGCGGTTTTTTTATTCTACATGCAGAATTCCCGATTTTAATCAGATATATTAATTTTTACTTTATCCGGTAGAAATACCTGAAATAATACAAAATTTAGTTTGACCCCTGAAAATATTTAAAAATTCTTTAAATTTGTTGACAATCGGGGTAAGAAATATATAATGACGTTAATACATACTTTTTCGATATGAATAACTGTATTAATAAGTGTTTGGCCCAGGATTCTGACGGCCAATTATTTTAATATTAATTATCTTAGTACTAAGATAATTAATATTAAGACAAATAAGAGGAAAAAGGTTGAAAGTCACTTTTAACTTCATGTGCATAAAGCGTGCGCAGGAATGGGAGAAATTATGAATTGGGAAAAACTTGAAGAGGCAGACTGGTTATTTCGTAAAATGACCCGCAAGTTTGTAAAGGAGAGAGATAAAATCCTGGTGGAGGGAATTAATCTTCCGGCACTGCTGATCCTCCACAAAATAATCAGAGAAGGCCCCCAGCCCCTGGGAGAACTGGCAGAGCAGCTGGATTTTACTACCGGAGCAGTTACCGCCGTTTGTGACAATCTGGAGAATAAAGGCCTGGCCAGCCGCAGCAGGGGAACGGACAGAAGGATGGTTTTTCTGGATATTACCGAAAAGGGCAGAGAGCTCTTTTTACGCAATCAGAATATAGGTTCCTGCTGTACTTCTCTGTTGTTTGACGGATTTTCGGAAGAAATGCTTAACCAGCAGATTAAAGGTTACCGTAAAATCATTGCAAATTTAGAAAACTTTTCAAAGGTGATTTTAGAATTAGCCGGGGAAAATGCCCGGCGCCGGACTCCGGCGGAGAAACGTAAGGAAGGTAAATATTTAAGTTATTAATAATTCTTGTAAAGGAGAGAAAAAATGGGACATCCGACAATTTATCCAACCGGGGCGACTCTTTATAACCCGGAAAAAGCATGGAACGGCTATACTATCTATCAGGCGGCGCAGCTTGGCGCGCTTCTTATCGGCATGAACGGGCAGGAGGTGCATTTATGGAAGGACTTAAGAGGTTTTCCAAATAAAATCCTGCCGGGAGGATTCGTTCTGGGAAGTACGGCCCAGAGGGACCCGGAATTTGGTTTTCAGGACGAGGTGGATGTGGTTCAGGTAGACTTTGACGGTAATATAGTATGGAAATTCGACCATTACAAATATATCGCCGACCCAGGCAGAGAACCGCAGTGGATGGCAAGAGCCCACCATGATTACCAGAGAGAAGGGAATCCGGTAGGGTATTATGCACCCGGCCTTGAACCGGAAGCCGGCAAAGGAAACACTCTGATATTGGTACATAAGAATGTGTCCAATCCTGAAATTTCCCATCACCCCTTGCTGGATGATGCCATTATTGAGGTTGACTGGGAGGGGAATATCATTTGGGAATGGACCTGCAGCGATCATTTTAACGAGCTTGGCTTTGATGAGGCCGCCAAAAACGTGCTTTTCCGGGATCCGAACACCAGGTTTTTCGGAGAGCATCATGCGGGGGACTGGATGCATATAAATTCTGCGTCCTATGTGGGACCCAACAGGTTTTACGATGAGGGAGATGAGCGCTTTCATCCGGAAAATATAATCTGGGATGCAAGGGAATCCAATATTATTGCCATTACTGACAAGAAAACCGGAAAAATTGTCTGGAAACTGGGCCCGGATTATTCCGGGGAAGAAACTGCCGATATTGGCTGGATTATCGGCCAGCACCATGCGCATATAATTCCCAAGGGGCTTCCCGGAGAAGGAAATCTGCTGTTATTTGACAACGGAGGCTGGGGAGGATACGGTTTGCCCAACCCTTCCTCTCCCTTTGGACAAAAGAATGCCCTCAGGGATTATTCCAGGGTATTGGAAATTAACCCTGTTACGCTAAAGATTGAATGGGAATATACGCCGACTAAGGCAGGCTTTCAGGCCCCCCTGGATTCCTACCGTTTTTACAGCCCGTATATAAGCTCCGCACAAAGGCTTCCCAACGGCAATACCCTTATTACCGAGGGAGCGGACGGAAGGATAATTGAAGTAACAAGGGACCACGAACTGGTGTGGGAATATATTTCCCCCTATAAGAATCTAAAAAATGCCAACATGGTTTACCGTGCCTACCGGGTTCCTTATGACTGGATTCCTCAGCTTGAAAAACCGGAGGAAACACCGATTGTTCCTCCTGAAATTGCCGATTACAGAGTGAATGGCGCCGCACCCAGAGGAAGTGAATCAATTGTAGCGGTGGAAGGGACGGTTCAATATCAGGAGGGAGCAGCATGTGTGGCCCGGATAGACGAACATCCGGAGCATACCGATTAAAACATAAAGGAAAGGTGCAAATAATATGAGAAAAAAATTGTTATCTGTTATATTGGTTTTATTGCTTGTTGTTGCGGTGGGAGGATGCGCCGGAAAAGAAAATACGCAAGGAGAAAATACCGGCGGGGCCAATACGCAGACCGATGATAAAGGCGAAACGGAGCTGGTAAAGGTCAGGTTGGCAATAGATACGGCGGCGGGAGGTTCCTTTCAGATAAGAGTGGCGAAGAGTCAGGGGTATTTTGAGAAATACGGCATTAATGCGGAAATATCCAACTTTGCTTATGGAATCGATACGGTAAATGCACTGCTGGTGGAGCAGTCGGACACTGCTCTTGCCGCAGATTATGCCCTGGTGAATTCCCTTGGAAAGGGAGACCTGGTGGTAGTAAGTTCCCTTACCCGTACAAATGAAAAATCAGCTGAGAAAACACTTTTGTTCGTAAAGGACGATATTAATTCACCGGAAGATATAAAAGGCAGAAAGCTGGGGGTACAAAAGGGTACGGTTTATGAATATGTCTGGGCTAAATATCTTGAGAAAAATAACATTGATGAAAGTGAAATAGAGTATGTTCCTTTTTCCACCCCCGATGAGGCTATGGTTTCCTTGCAGAACGGGGATATGGATGCAATCTGGATAGGAGGAGCCTTAAGCTCAAAATTTGCGGAAATTGACGGAGTAAAAAATCTGGGAAATGTTTTTGATGCAGGTGTAAATATCAGTGCTTACCTGCTGCTTGAAAAGTCCTTTGTAGAGCAGAATCCGGATACGGTGGCATCCGTTCTGAAAGCCATTAACGACGGAATCAATTATATTCCCGGCCATGAAGAAGAAACCGCAAAGCTTGCCTTTGCAGAACTGAAGCTGCCGGAGGACAGTGTTTTGGAGGATCTTAAATATACCAATTTTACGCTGGGATTTTCACAGGAAGATTTTGAACATCTGGAAGATATAAAGAAATGGTCCGAGGATCACGGCATTTTAACCGACCAATACGACCTGAAGGATAAAATAAATACAAAACCCCTGGAAAGCTCCTTCCCCGAACTTTTAACTTATACACCGTAAAGGAGATTTAGAATGTCAGAACATTTCATCCCGGAAACTATTTATGTCGATCGTGTGAGCAAAACCTTTGAGGAAGACGCCACTGAGAATTCCTGTTATATTTTAAAGGATACCAGTCTTTCCGTAGAAGCAGGTGAATTTTTCATCCTGCTTGGGCCCAGCGGCTGCGGGAAATCCACTCTGCTTAACCTGATTGCCGGCTTTACGGAGGCGACTTTCGGGGAACTGCGGCTTGGGGAAAAGCAAATAAGAAAGCACGGCAAGGAGCGGGCGATGGTTTTTCAGAATGCGGATTCCGCCCTGTTCCCCTGGCTTACGGTCAGGGAAAATGTGGAGTTCGGATTGCGTATGAAAAAGATTCCTAAAAAGGAAAAGACTCTGATTTCGGATAAATATATAGGACTTGTGGGACTTACCGGGCATGAAAAAAAGTTTCCCGAGGAGCTTTCAGGGGGGATGAAGCAAAGGGTCCAGCTGGCCAGGGTTCTTGCAAATAATCCTGCGATTCTGCTAATGGATGAACCCTTTGGCGCTCTGGATGCCATGACCCGGAGAAGTATGCAAAAGGAACTGGTAAATATCTGGAGAAAAACTTCCAAAACGGTGATATTTGTAACGCATGACATTCAGGAGGCACTTCTTTTAGGCCAGCGTATCGGGATTATGTCCTTGGGACCCGACTCTAAAATCACCCGAATTTATGATGTCGGACTGCCTTATCCCAGGGATATAACAGCACCGGAATTTAACCGCCTTTATGAGACAATTGAAAAACATTTTGAAGGGGAGGCCTGGACATTATGAAACTTCTCAAAAAATTAGCGGGCTGCGGTCTTATAACCTGGATCGGAATCTTTATCCTGTGGCAGCTTGCGGCCATGAACAATAATCCGGATTTCTTCCCGGGTCCTGTTGCTACCATTAAGGGAATGATAGAGCTTTCCCAGGACGGTTCTTTATTCCGTTATATCGGAATAAGCCTGTGGCGCGTAATGAAGGGCTGGATTTTAGGAAGCCTGATTGCTATTCCGGCAGGGCTTTTACTGGGAAGGATTTCAGTACTCAGGATGTTCATTGAACCCTTTCTGCATTTTATCCGGTTTATCCCGCCGCTGGCATTAATTACCCTGTTTATGCTGTGGTTCGGAATCGGGGAAGCATCAAAAACAGCCTTGATTACCTATTCTACTTTATTTACGGTAATTATAAATACTATGGCAGGAGTTACCGCCATAAAAGAAGACCGGCTCCGTTCCGCCCGCTGTATGGGGGCAAGCGAAGTCCAGATTATGGGGCATGTTATTATACCCTCCACAATTCCTTACATCTTTACGGGTATAAGGCTTGCCATGGGTTCTTCTTTTATGGCAATCATCGGAGCCGAAATGATTTCTGCCAACGAGGGTATCGGCTTTATGATTTGGAGTTCCAGGCTTTATTTTAAAACCGACTGGATATTTGTCGGACTATTCTGCCTGGGTATTATGGGCTTTACTGCGGATTTTCTGCTTGTGAGACTCGGAAGTGTCTTATGTTCCAGATATGGAATAGGCCGTCCGGCTTTTCACAAAAGAAATAAAAACTTAGCCAAAAAATAGCAAATAAAAAAAATTCAATATTACCGGCTGCGGCTTTTCCGGTAATATTTGAATTTTAATAACAAGAAATATTAAAAATCAACAAAGATGATATTGTCTGTGTACGTTATTATATGATTCCTTTTTTCGTTATGGCGGTCCCGGTATTTTGCTGTTCCCTGTAGAGATTTATCATATATCCTTTGGTTGCGTCTTTATTTTCTTCATTTAATCTGTTATAGTAATTCAGTATTTTTTTTTCGTCTTCCGTCACTTGTGCTCCCATATTATTTTCTTTTTTATCCAAACCCAGCAAATAATCGGATGATATGTTATAAAATTTGCAGATGAGGATTAAAGTCTGCAAGTCGGGAATGCTGACATTATTCTCGTAATTTGACAGAACTTTATTACTGATACCTATTTTTTTGGATACCGTAATCTGCATTAATCCCAAATTTTCTCTCAGCTCACGTAAGCGATCTCCTATGGTCATTGTATGAAACCTCCTTTAATTATCAGTATTATAATATTATCCCGCATAAAAAAATGGAATATCCTTAAAAAATAGAAAATGCAATTGACAATTACAGTAAAATAGAATATAATCCATTTTAAAGTAAATAAAATCTTAATAAAAACGAACGAAGATAAAATTTTATACTCATCCGTATAGATTCATCAGTTAAAAAATAAGGCATTTCGTAAAATGGAAACTGCCGATATTCCAAGAGGTATTAAGTGTAACTCAATATTTTTTAACAGATGTAAATTTTTTGCCGTGCTTCAGGTTTTCCTTTATCCGTATATCTGCTGCCGGTACAAAATTTATATATATATTTTCGTCAAAAGGGAGTAAAGAATATCTGTTTTGGCGTAAAAAATTTATAAATAAAAATGGGACTGCTGCAAATCTTAAGTTTATCTAACTTGTGTCCGGATTGCGGGTTATATAAATATACAAAGTGGATTTTACGGCAGCCCCGGGAATCGGAGGATGTATTTTTATGAAGAAATTTAAAAAATTTATCTCACTTGGACTTGTAGTGTTTATGGCTGCAGCCGTATCTGCATGTTCCGGAACTACTGCAACAGATGACGCTGCGTCTGCGGTAGGGGGAGAAGCAACGAATGGGGAAAAGATTTACATTCGTCAGGGGGGACTCCCGGACCCGGCATTATTTATTGCAAACCAGAATTCTGAAACCGGTACGAATTCCTTCGGGGATTTTGCCTTTGAAGGATTGATTCGTTATCAACGCGGTTCCGATGATATTGAATTGCAGTTGGCAGAGAGCTATAAGAATGAGGGGAATAAAACTATATTTAAATTACGTCCGGATATTAAATGGAGTGACGGGGAAGATTTTACAAGCAAAGATATCTGGGCATTTTACCAGATATGCCATAATTCGCCGGTAAATTACCTGACCTCCATTGAAATACCGGATGATATGACGGTAGAGTTTGTCTGGCAGGAACCCGCGCCTTTTGATGATCTCCGGGTTATGCTGATTGCACAGGAAGTACATCATGGACGTATACCTTATCATATTTATAAAGAATATGCCGATAAGAGAGCCGCATTAATTGA
Source organism: Lachnoclostridium sp. UBA903 (assembly GCA_002294045.1). GTDB lineage: Bacteria > Bacillota > Clostridia > Lachnospirales > Lachnospiraceae > Anaerocolumna. The sequence goes on from DBEP01000024.1 coordinate 54,654, forward strand.
ACAGCTCCCTTTGCTGACGGAGGAACAAAAGGCAAACGGTTTACAAGGGCCTTATGGCAGGGACATATTTAATAATAAGGAAATTGTATCACAGTTGGATGACGTTTGGAAAGAATATATTGTAACGCCCCCGAACCCGGACCATATTATTGTAGGTACAGGGCCGTATATTAACGATGTGGGGCATACCATCAATGAAGGCAGCATGAGCAAAAATCCTTATTACTGGAATCCGGAAAAACAGGCTTACGATAAGATAATAATTAAATCTACTACGGATGCCACCAAGGCATCTATGATGAAATCGGAAGAAATCCAGAATATGGACGGCACTTTGCCGAAGGATTTAACGGATTCCTTATTGGCTTCCAATAAAAATATTATCTATTATCCCATGGAAGATGCAGGATGCCACGGTTTGTATTTTAACATTGGGTCGGAGACTTCTCCTATGTCGAAAAAGGAATTCCGGCAGGCTTTAAACTATATTGCCGACCGGGAAGCAATGCGCGATATCGGTTCTTACCAGTCCGAAATACATACCTGGTCTTCCTTAGGGTTACCGCCCTCCATGCTTGAAAAATATGTTGGCCGGGACGTAATAGATAAAATGAGGATATATACCCACGATGAGGAAAAAGCCGCAGAACTGCTTCAAAGTATAGGCTGTACCAGAATTAACGGTAAATGGCATAATCCTGACGGAACACCGATTAAGCTCACTATTGGCATGGATAAAGGCTGGTATATTGCCACCCTGGTATCGCCTATCTATGCAAACCAGCTGACACAATTCGGGATTGATTGCGAAGTAATGGCAGTAGACGGCACAGTTTATGCGAACCAGTCGGAAGTAGAACATGTCTTTGATATGAGCTGGGAATGGGTTGATATTGCCTGGTCCTTTTCATACCCTTATTTCCCGCTGAAAAATTACTATGAACATACGAGCGGGCCGGCTAAAAAAATGAATTTTCCCTTTGATGAAAAAACCAACATAACTACTCTGGAAGTAACCGATTGGGACGGCAATACCGTCAATGTCTGGAACTGGCTTTCCGCAATGCAGAACGAACCGGACGAAGAAGTCCGTAAAGATCATTGGGAACGTATTATATGGGCCACCAACGAAAATGCGTTTGCCATTAACTTTTATCAGAACGTAACGGCTGCATGGGAAAACCTGGAAACTACGGACGGACTTCCCATGCTGGATAAAATAACCGAAAATCGATGGATGCCGTTTCCTGAAACAGAAGAAGAAAAAATTGCGACTTACAATCTGAACTGGGGATTTTCAGGAGGTGTACGTAAAATGTGGATGCTTTCTCCTAAATAAGCAGGTAAAGGTGTGATATTTCGAACCTGTATCCGGCTTGCGGCAATATATAATTTTTTGCCAGGATAAGCCGGATACATACCATGCAGGATATTAAAAATCTGGAAGGAGAAAATATATGAATTCACGGTATTATATAAAAAAAACCGGGTTGGCATTCTTAACTATTATGGTGTGTTCACTCCTGACTTTTGTACTGTTTCGTATGATGCCCGGGGATGTATTTGATGTTAAGGCGCGTGAACTGGCTGTGGCAAGGGGACTGGACTATAACGAAGCTAAGATATTAGTTACCCGGATGTACAATTACGATCCCACGGAGCCTGTATTCAGGCAAATGTCCCGGTATTATTCGGCTTTATTCCGGGGTAATCTCGGTACATCAATGACTAACAGCTCCATTACGGTAAACGAAATAATTGCGTACTATATGCCCTGGACGCTTTTTTTAGTTTCCATTGCATTAACCTTAAGTTATTTTCTGGGTATCTGGCTTGGCAGTATTATGGCCTGGAGAAGAAAATCGGTGCTCAGCTCACTGATTGCGGCCTATGCAACCATTGTAAATGCAATACCGCCGGCATTGGTTCCTACTTTTGTCCTGTCCATATTTGCTTTCGGACTGGGATGGTTTCCGATACAGGGAGCATATTCGATACAGGTTAAGCCGGGATTTAACTGGCTTTTTATAAAAGATGTACTTTGGCATGCGGCCCTGCCTGTATTTGCCTATACCTGTACCCAGATTAATACCTGGGTTATGAATATGAAAGGCAGCTGTATCGGGGTTATGGCGGAGGACTATGTTACTGCTGCCTATGCCAGGGGACTGTCCGATCAGACAATACGCCAGAAATATGTGAAACAAAATGCGCTGTTACCATTATATACTGCCCTTGCCATCAGTTTTGGCACTATGTTGGGAGGAGCCACCTATATGGAAGGACCGTTTGTTTATCCCGGTATTGGGTCCCAATTGGCGAAAGCACTTGGCAACAGGGACTTTACGGTTTGCCAGGGCCTGTTGCTTATCACTACCGCAGCAACGGTATTGGCCAGCCTGTTTGTTGATTTTCTGATGCCCAAACTGGACCCCAGAATAAAAAGGGAGGAATAAGCATGGATTCGATAAAAGCATTTTTCCGGGTTATATATCATAATAAACAAGCCTTTACCGGCATGATTATATTGGCTTTTTTTCTGATTCTGGCCATTTTCGGCCCTTTAGTTATCCCGCTGGATTTAAGTACGGACTTTTTAAACCGTTACCAGTGGCCTTCCTTCAGACATCCTTTGGGAACGGATTACGTGGGAAATGACCTGCTCCAGCAAATTGTGCACGGTTCTCGTTCCGTGTTGTTTATAGGGCTTTTAGCATCGTTTTTTACGGTTATATTAGGGTTTGCGCTGGGTGCACTGGCGGGTTTTGCGGGGGGATTTACAGATAAAATAATTTCTTTGGTGATACAAATATTAATCAGCTTACCTGTTTTTCCGATTCAATTAATTATTGCAGTTGTTTTTCCGGTTCGGAATGTTATTATGCTTGCCGTGGTACTGGCAATTTTGAGTTGGGCCTGGCTTGCCAGGAATGTCCGGTCAGCCATACTTTCTTTAAAGCAGAGAGAATTTGTCCTGGTATGCCGCATCATGGGACTGTCCAAATTCCATATCATTTTTAAAGAAATACTGCCGAACGTAACTTCTTATTTAGCTTCCACATTTGTACTGAACACCAATTCGGCCATTGCTACCAGCGTTGGGCTTATGCTTCTTGGTATGGCGCCTTATGATCCGACACACTGGTCAATCATGCTGTCCAATGCTTCCACCCAGGCCAACAGCGGTATGAACACTGCAGGTATTTTTAACATGATGGTGCCTACCGCCGCCTTTATATTATTACAAATGTCACTGGTATTTTTTGCTAACGGGCTGGATGATGCCCTCAATCCGCGGCTCCGTACCACAAACAAAGTCCGGAAATAAAAGCTGGCTTTTAAGATAGGAAAGAAAGGACAATTATAATGCAGACACAGGATAAGCTTATAGAAAATAACCAGTTGCAGGAAACGCCTGCCATTTTGGAAATAAGGGATTTGTGCGTGGATTTTTTTCTCCCCAACGGAGTATTACACGCAGTGAATCATCTGGACTTTAATTTACCCGCCAACCGGATAACCGGACTTGTAGGTGAAAGCGGCAGCGGTAAAACCACGTTAACAAGCGCCGTCCTCCGGACGGTATCCAACCCGGGAAAGATTACACGGGGAAGTATTCTGTTTAAAGGGAAAGATATCCTGGCTTTATCGGATAAAGAACTGAAAGACTTCAGATGGCGGGAAGCTGCCATGGTCTTCCAGGCCGCCCAGAACTGCTTAAATCCGTCTATGACCATTAAGGAGCAATTTATTGAAACTTATCTGGCTCATAAAAAAGATATGAGCGCAAAAGAAATCACAGCTCTTTCCGAAAGATTGTTAAGAGGTGTAAGGCTGGACCCGGAACGTGTTTTAAGGTCGTATCCCCATGAAATGTCGGGAGGTATGAAACAAAGGGTTATGATTGCATTTGCACAGATTCTGGAACCTGCCATGCTTTTCCTGGACGAACCGACAACTGCTTTGGATGTTATTACTCAGGACTACATTTTTGACATACTGCAGGCAATTCATGAATCAACCCAAATGACTATGCTGCTTTCTACTCACGATATTGCCATAGTAGCAAAGACCTGTGATTTCATGGCGGTTATGTACGGCGGGTGCATAGTGGAGATGGGGGATATTTATGAAATGTTTGAGTCTCCTCAGCACCCATATACAAAACTGCTGATTCATGCGGCGCCTTCCCTGGCGGATGATTTAAAAGAACGCGTGGCAATACCGGGGGCACCCCCTGATTTAATGAAAGAGCATAAGGGGTGTATATTTGGAAACCGGTGCCCTCTGTGTGATGCGGAATGCAGACAATCCGAGCCTGTGCCTGTGACGGTTTCTGCCGGACATACCGTAGTCTGCCATAAAGTAAAGGAAGGAGGGCGACAGGATGAAAGAACAGAGGATTAACCAAGCGCCAATTATTAAGCTGGAAAATCTGGAGGTGGATTTTTATAAAAGAAAAGGTTTTTTTTCAAAGCCTCAGAGACTGAATGTTTTACATAAAGTAAATTTTACAATCAAAAAGGGAGAAATAATGGTAGTGGTCGGAGAAAGCGGCAGCGGCAAAACAACAATGGCGAATGTGATTGCCGGCCTGATTAAGCCCACGGGAGGAACGTTGGAATTTAACGGTCATGAGATTATGTCCATGACTAAGGAACAGAATGCAGAGTATAGAAACAGTATTCAGATTATACAGCAGGATTCCTATGCCGCACTTAATCCTATGAGAACCATGATGAAATCTCTTGGAGATCCTATGCGGATTAAAAATATTGCCCATAGGAACAACCTGAATGAAAAAGTCAGAGAAGTCTTAGAAGCTGTGGACTTAACACCAACAGACCATTTTATCAATAAGTATTCCCACCAGCTCTCAGGGGGGCAAAGGCAGCGTATCCTGATAGCAAGGGCTCTGGCCATGAATCCCCGGCTTATCCTGGCAGATGAGCCTGTTTCCATGATTGATGTATCCCTCCGGGTTTCCATACTTAATTTGCTTGCGCGCCTGAATCAGGAACGGGGCATAGCGATTCTTTATATTACCCATGATCTTGCCACCGCCCGTTATGTAGGCAGAAACGGACGTATTGCCGTTATGTATTTAGGTCAGATTGTGGAAACAGGTAATGTACAGGAGGTTCTTGCCGACCCGAAGCATCCGTATTTACAGGCTTTGCTTACTGCCGTGCCGATACCGGACCCCCGTTTATCCCGGAGCAGGAAAAAACAGCAGATGATTACGGAAGGGGATTTGCCCTCTGTCTTAAGTATGCCTTCCGGTTGCAGGTATCATACCCGGTGTATGTATTGCAGGGATATCTGCAAAACCGAACAGCCTCATGTCAGGCATTACGGAACTTCTCTGGTTGCCTGCCATTTTGTTGAAGAACTGCCGGAATTTGAGCTCTTCAAAAAGGCGGCGGGGAAGGAATAAGGAAGGAGTTATATTATGTTTAAGCATAAGAATTCACACGGTGGTTTGTCTGAGTTTGATGAAAACGTTCTGTTTTTGACCCGCCCTTATATTAAAATAACCTTGGTATGCTGGTTTTTATCCCTGTATTGCATCCTGAACACAGGAAATGATTTACATTCTCTTCCCTTTGTTTTAAGTGTTTTTACCTTTATAACGGATAGTATATTGATAGTTATACTTTATATCAAGGTAAAACGCATCCGGCGGAAGACAAAAGAGGATGCATGAAAACTGAATAAAATACAAAATTCTCCTATTATTAAAATATATAAATCAAATCTTTTGCAGTTGGATTGCCGGTTGCGGATATGATAGAATATAAATACACCTTGCAGTATTTTGCAAAAACTGCAAGGTAATTCATAACGGAGCATGCTATATTTAATTGGAAGGGAGGAGATATAGGTGAAGTGGCTTGAAAATATGAATCATGCTATTGAGTATATTGAAAACCACCTGCAGGAGAAGATGGATTATGAGAAGGTAGCTCAGGCCGCATGCTGTTCGGTATATCATTTTCAGCGGATGTTTACCTTTATGACCAATATTCCGCTGTCCGAGTATGTAAGACGCAGGAAAATGACGCTGGCCGCATTTGAACTTCAGAACAGCAGCATTAAGATTATTGACCTGGCTCTTAAATACGGATATGATTCACCGGAAGCCTTTGCCCGTGCTTTTCAGTTATTGCATGGTATTTCCCCTACATCGGCGCGCAGATTAGGGGCCAGTATTAAAGCCTATCCTCGTATTTCCTTTCAAATAACAATAAAAGGAGACAGTGAGATGAATTACAGAATTGTAAGGAAAGAAGCATTTCAGGTATATGGTTTGGAAGGGATTTTTGATACAAAGGATGGGCAAAACTTTAAAGCAATACCGGAATTCTGGTCCGAAATAATGAAAAACGGAGAATTTGAGAAGCTTTTGAAATCGGCAAATTATCCAAGCAGACTGAATGCCGTCTGCGGCTACCGGGAAATGTCCGGAACCCAATTCCCATATATGATTTGCAGTCTGAAAACACCTTTAAGTGACGTAACAGGATACACGGCAGTGGATGTTCCGGCGTCCACCTGGGCGGTATTTGTTAACGAACCGCATAATATGGATGAGACTCCGAAGGAAACCCAAGCATTGATTTCCCGTGTTTTTACCGACTGGCTGCCTACTTCAAGCTATGATATAGTTCCCGGTTTTGAATTTGAAATGTACTACGATGCCCCGGGCGGAAAATGCTATGAAGAAGCCTGGTACAGGGTTATTCCCGGAAAGCAGGATTAAAAAACAGTAATCACAATTATTTCCCATATGAAAGTAAGGACATTAGGACTTGGCCCCGGCGGCTCAAGTCCTTTTAAGATGCAGAACGAAAAATGTAAAAATACATATTATGTTAATAAAAGTATTTTAATATAGTGATAATAACAGCCGGGCCTTAGAGCTTAATTATCTGTTTACTATCTAAATATATATTAATTTTTGAGGAAAGGTGGCAGCAATATGGAGAATGTAAAGCAGATACCTGTACACGTAGCGGAGAAAATGAGAAGAGCCTTGCGGATAACGGAGCCGGAGCCAATTGTAGGTATTGGCTTGGGGAGCGATTATGGCGAAGTGACGAGGACTGCCGTTAAAAATGCGGGAGGCCTGGAAAGTATAATAAAGGAAAATGCAACCGTAGTTATTAAACCGAATCTGGTAAAGCCCTCCCTGCCCAATGAAGCGGTAACCACGGACTACAGGATAGTGCAGGAAGTAGTCAACATGGTTAAGGAATGCGGTGCCGGAAAAATCATAATTGCAGAATCAACCCCCTACGGAAACGTATTTGAGGAGGTTAAATTTAATTTAATCTCCGGGGCCGAACTGTTCAATATGGAGGAGTGCGGGGAAGACGACTGCTATAAACTTAAGCCGGAGGGCAGTTTGACCGGGGAAGAGTTATTTATTCCCAAAAGATATATGGATGCGGATGTGGTAATCGGAGTTGCAAAATTAAAGACTCATTCGGAATATGATGCCGGTGTTACCTTAAGCCTTAAAAACTCCTTTGGTGTACCTCCGACCAGATTTTACGGGATTGGTTACAAGGAACAGCTTCATCTTTGGGGGCTTAAGGAAGCCATAGTTGATATTAATAAGATAAGGAAGCCGGATTTCGTAATAATTGACGGCATAGTCGGAGGAGAAGGAGACGGCCCGTTACTGGTACGTCCCGTCCAATCCGATATTGTACTGGCCGGAACGGACCCTGTGGCAGTAGATATGGTGGCTTTAGATTTCATGGGATTCATAATCGAGGAAGTCCGGCATGTAAAACTTGCGGCAGAAGAAGGCTTAGGCATAGCAGATTTAAATAAGATTAACATTGTAGGAGCAGACTTAAGTCCGCTGAAAATGAAGTTCCAGAGATATTAATAACCGCTGTTGGTAATGAAAAGGTGGTTTAGAATCCTTATGGCACTAAACCTATAAAAACTTGCGCAATTTCTGCGGCTTAAGTACCATAAGGAAACTTTACCTGTACGCAGGTCTGCCGCCATTACCTGTATTTGTCCTGAACCGGCAAAAATTGCAGTTGGTTTCAGACTTATTATATGGTAAAATATGTTTATCGTCTTTTACAGGAAAGGGAAGTGGATACTAAATGTTAAAGGTTATACGGACAAGGCTGGCGGAAGTCATGGTATTGGAATATGACATGGCTCAGGATAACAGGGGCAGTTCCCATAAGATATTTTCCAGGCAGGAATTAAAGGAAGCTGGGATTGCTGTGGAATTTATTGAGGAAACCATATATTGTCCCACTAAAAAGGGAACTCTATATGGGATACATTATCAGAACCATCCCATGGCACAGACGAAATTACTGTATTGTATAAAAGGCAGAGGACTGGATTTTGCCATTGACCTGCGTCGCCGGTCAAAAACATATAAACAGTGGGTTTGCGTGGAGCTGAGTCCGCAAAACAGAAAGCAGCTATACATTCCCGCAGGTTTTGGACATGCGTTTTTGTCAGTGGAAGATAATACGGAAGTAGTTATGAAAATTGATCGCTGCTTTTATCCGGATTACAGAAGGGCGATAGCTTATCATGACTCTGAGCTCAATGTGGATTTCCCGGTTGAAAATCCCATTCTTTCAGATATGGATAGCCACGCACCTTTTTTAAAAGACAGCAGCTGTAATCTCTAATATGTTAGGTGACAGGGTATAATGTCAATTGACATTATACCCTGCGCCGAACGTAGTGAGTGCGCATTAACGCCGCAAAGCGGCGCATACCATGGAGCTTGCGGACATGGTATTACAAATAGGATTTATTCACAAAAATAGTAATGGGAGGTAACTATGGATGTAAAAATACGTGCTTTATCGCAGGAACTGACCGGGGATTATTTTGATTTCTTTGACAATGTGGCGTTTAGCGACCATGAAGCATGGTCATGGTGCTATTGCACCTATTACCATTTTGATACGGAAATCGAAAAGGAACTGGACGGTTTAGGGAAACAGGGTTTGAGGGAGTATGCGGCAAAACTTATTAAGGAAGGAGTATTAAACGGATACCTGGCATACGTGGACGGTAAAGTAGCCGGCTGGTGCAATGCCGGCGACAGGTCAGGCTATAAGCGCCTGCTTGCGGATAAAAATTTATGGACAGATGCAGAAGATACGAAAGTGAAAGCCGTCGTATGTTTTATTATAGCGTCCGAATTCCGCAGACAGGGAATTGCAACCCTGCTATTAAAAAAGGTGCTACAGGATGCCGGGGCAGAAGGATTTACCTATGTGGAAGCCTATCCATCTAAAGGAAACCTTGACTGCTTCCTGCATTATCACGGATATCCTTCCATGTATGAGAAGAATGGATTTGTACCGTATAAAAAACTGGATGATTATTGCATTGTGCGTAAACGGCTGCCATAAATATCAGACACAATGGAGCTGTGAAAAATGCAGTTATAATCATTTAACATCAGCTCCATTTTTATGAGTTTTTATAATAAGCTATATATAAGCTATTATAAAAATGAAATCTAATTTACCAAATATCCCGTCTCTGCCATATAATAGGCAGCCACAGCTATGGCATATTCATATTGCTTCTGGTTAAAACTAAGTTCAGCCTGCAGATAGGCATCCTCTTTTACCGTTAACTCTTCTTTGCTTATGATTCCCAAATCATATTGCCTGCGGTTTTGGTCATTTTGGTGCTTTGAATGTTCTAATTGATTTTCTGAAATTCTTAAGCTATCGGCTAAAAGCATCAAATTATTGTAGCTGTTATAATAAGCGTTTTCCGTATTAGTTTTGGCTTCCTGAAGATTAATTTTATATTCTGCCAATTTATCTTTTTCATTGCGGATTTCTTTTTCGGAGCTATTGTATCCATATTCCAGGTCCTCTATATAATCTTTTTGATTATCATATACCATTTTCCGGTACTTAATTTCAGCTCCGTTCTCCAAGGCATTCTCCAGTCCTTCCTGATAAGCCGGCAATGATATACCTTTGACAGGTATATCAGCTAACTTAACCGGTTTGCTGATTGGATATCCCATTAAGACTTTAAGCTGATTCATAAGCTGTTCCTTTTGACTGATTAAGGAATCCAGGCTGTTTTGGGCCGTATTATAATTTGCCTCGGCATTTTGGACGTTGGTTTCAACGGTTAATCCCAGGCTTGACTTCAGGGTTTCGTTCAGAAAGGCCAGTCTGGCAAGGGAAACCGTGCTTTCCTTTTTATCAATTTCCAATTCCAGGCTCAAAATCCGGAGATAAACGGTTTCCAGATTATATTTTAATTTTTCCTTTGTTATAGCTTCCGACTCTTTTAAAGAATCTATATTATTTCTTATAGCACCGATTCCGGTTTCTAAAGAATCTTCTGCATCAAACGATGCGTTTTTGCTGCCGGTTACCGAAGAGATGGACTGTTTTATCCGGGCAATCTGCGTATCAAAATTTATTAACGAATTAATATATTCTTCGACAGGCAGGGAAGGAGTCAGAGGATCAGCCTGGTCTGCAATTAATGCGGCCCTGGCGTTTTCCAGATTTGCCAGCTGGGCTTTTAACCCGGTAACAGAATCCTCATAGTCCGCCTGGCTATCCTTAAGCTCTTCCAGTTCTTCTTTTGCTGTTCTGAGCTGATAATACAATTTATCAAGGCTGATTTCCAGTAATTTTAAATCCGTATTTTGCTCCAGTAAATGTTGTTTGGCATCTGTTAAAGATAATGTGATTACATGGCCGTTATCTGCTTCATCAGCAGCCTGCACAGGTATGGTCATAGTAAGTGAAAGGAGTGCAGTTAGGGCGAAAAATTTAAGTTTATTGTATAGTTGCATGGTTTCAGTCCTTTCTTAAAAATAGTATTAATAATGCAGAAAGCCATAATGGAATAATATCAGCTATCAGGCAGCCAACTGTTTCTGCAATCTTTTTCAAATTATACATGGATGGTTCTTCTATGTCTATTATTCTGCCAAAAACTTCATACTAACTTCATATTGGATATGTATAATAGGAATGGAATGCCGAAGCAATAGCGGATAGTTTAAACGGCATAAAACAACGATAGTTTAAAGGATATAAAACAAATATATAAAACAATTCGTGTCAGAGGGTTAACAGGATTTTAATCACGAAGATGGGAGCTGAAATGTTAAATAAAATATTTGTAGCCGAAGATGATAAAAACATCAGGGAAGTAGTGACCGAGTATTTAAAAGAAGCCGGATATTTAGTAATTACGGCCGAAAACGGAAAAAAGGCATATGAGATAATAAAGCGAGAGGATAATATAGCTTTATATATTCTGGATATTATGCTGCCGGATATAACCGGACTGGAGCTTCTAAAAATAATCCGTAAGAATATCAATACGCCGATACTTATGCTGACAGCCCTGGATGATGAACATACGCAGTATATTAGTTTTGATGCCAAAGCAGATGATTATGTTATAAAGCCCTTTTCTCCCAAATTATTAGTAAAACGGGTGGAAGCATTATTAAGAAGAACGGGACAGACCGGCAATTCAGTACAGGCCGGGCCTGTTTATATTGACCTGGACCGTTATGCGGCTTTTGAAGACGGGGAGAAAGTAATACTTACCTTAAAGGAGCTGGAGCTGTTAAAGGTTCTGATAAATAACCGGGGTAAAGTTCTCTCAAGGCAGCAGCTTCTGAATCTGGTATGGGGATACGACTATTTCGGAGACGAACGGATTGTTGACGTGCATATTAAGAATGTACGAAAAAAATTTAAAGCGGATATCATCGTAACGGTAAAAGGAGTCGGCTATAAGATAAAAGAAAGGATTGGTAACGCCGATGTTTAAAAAAAGAGGGATTGTCCTTAATATTTTTATTTATACCGCATTTTTAATTACTTTGGTAATCATAATATCCTTTGGGATTTTATACATGGTCCTGCCGGATTATTATACTTATTCAAAAAATAAGGTATTACGGGCAAACGCCGATGCTTTGGCTGAAACTATCATAAATGCCGGAACGGAAAAAGAATTAAATTATACCATTATGGAATTTTCTTTACTTAATAATGCCGATGTTATAGCTTATGATGAAAATGACCTTCTGCTTGTTGAAATGTCGTCACCCTTTAACTTAATGAAGCTGAACAGCCAGAATTATTTGTTCAGTATTGAAAAAATTTCGGAAATATCGGAAGATGTGCCAATTGTAAAAAATAAAACTTTATTTGTTAACCGTAAAAGCGATATGGCGATTCATTTAAAAAAAGAGATAGGCAATCTCGGAATAAAATATATTGAAATCATCGGCACCATGCAGCCGATTAATGAAGCTAAAAATGTAATAATTTCTCTTATGCCTTTTCTATTAATCGTTAATATCTTCATTGCCCTTATTGCAGCATATTTTTATTCCAGACGAATTACAAAACCAATCCTCAAATTGTCGGATACGGCCAGAAAAATGCAGAACCTGACACCGAATATTATCTCCGGAATACGCACTAAGGATGAAATAGGAGAGCTATCGGAAAATCTGGATATACTGTATCAGAAGTTATGCTCCAACATTAAAAATCTTCAAGATGAAATGGATAAGGTATCTGAATTGGAAAAATCCAAAACGGATTTTATGCGTGCGGCAAGCCATGAATTAAAAACGCCCATATCCGCATTAAACGGTATTGTGGAAGGCATGATTGATAATGTGGGAAAATATAAAGACAAAAACAGATACCTGCGTGAAAGTAAGAAATTAATCGACAGCCTTACTAAGCTGTTATACGAAATTTTAAATGCTTCCAAACTGGATACAACGGAAAATATAATAAAATCGGAACCTGTTAAAATCTCTGAGTTAATAAAGGACGCATTAGAAAAGAACCGCTTATTTATCGAAGAAAAGAAACTGGATATCAACTTTGAAAAAACAGATATTATAATACAATCCGATAAAAAAATACTGGATAACACGATTTCAAACCTTATATCCAATGCGGTTAAGTATACGGAAAATAACGGGGCTGTTACGGTATCCGTGACGGACGAAGGAGAGTGCTATTGCCTGTCGCTGGAAAACCAGTGTGAACCTATACCGGAAAAGGAACTGCGAAAGCTCTTTGAACCATTTTACACACGGAATTACAGCAGGAGCAGAAACAAAAGCGGAACCGGACTGGGGCTTTATATTGTAAAACGGAACTTAGAATCCCTCCAGCTGCCTTATAAGCTGGAAAACACAAAATCGGGTGTAAAATTTAACATATATTTTGAAAAGACTGTCCGTTAAAGGCGGTCTTTTCTTCATGTAAAATACATATCAGCTTCATAACAGCTTCATATTGGAAAAATATACTTAGCTGCATAAGTGAACAAATTAATAAATTTTAGGAGGAACTAATAAATGAAAAGAGTTACGGCACTTATTTTAATACTGTCCATGGTACTTGCAGCGACAGCCTGCAGCAGTTTACCGGAAACGAATACCGGTGCGAAAGATACTACTAATCAAAGTGACCCCGGGGCAACGGCGGACAATAAGGAATCCATAAGCCTTGACGGGGATATTACGGGAGAAATCCAGGTTTCCTGTTATGATTCCACCTTATATAAAACTTATCTGGAGGAAGCTGCGAAAGCTTTTGAAGAAAAATATCCGGGGACCAAAGTCAATATTAATACATTTTCAGCTGCCCCCGATGTGAAGACCTCTGCCGATGCAGACGGGAAAAGTATGAAAATGATTACAAAGAATAAAGACACAAAAAGTGAAAGTGACTATATCAATCAGATTAATACGGAATTAATGACCGGAAGCGGTCCGGATGTGCTGGGAATGGATATTCTTCCCTGTTACAAATATGCGGAAAACGGACAAATTGAAGATTTAAACGCGTATATGGAGGCGGATGAAACCTTTCATAAAGAGGATTACCGTCAGAATATTTTAAATGGGGCAGGCTATAAAGGCGGTCTGTATATTTTCCCTTTGGATTATACGTTTGATATATTAAGCTATGATAAGACCTTAATGGATACGTCGGACCAGGACAGGCTGAACCCACAGGACGCCTATACCTATGAACAGCTCATTGATATCGGACAAAGTTCCTTTGATGAAAAAAATAATGCAAACCCGGAAAGCCCTGTAAAAATGTTTAATTATACCGGAGGCTCATCGGGAAACGGCACTATGTTTGGCAGGCTGTTTAATCAGAACTATGACAAATTTGTTGATATAGAGAACAAAACGGTTAACTTTACCGACGGACAGTTTGCTGAAGTTTTGAAAACCGCCCAAGAATATGAAGAGAAGGGCTATTTGGATAAGCAGGTGCAAAATAATCCGGAGGATGTATTAAAACAAAACTCCTCACAGGATTATCTTTATAAAACAATCGGCAATACCATGCTTCTTCCGGCATTTAACGACGATAAAACCACGAAGAAGCAGAACAGGATTGTAGGCAATGGAGGTATGTTCTCGGAAAATGATGCAATTGCAGGCATGATTAAAAATAATGAAAACGAGATTACATTTGATATTTCACAGGCTTATGCACTGAATTCCAATTCGGGGAATAAAAGAACGGCCTGGGAATTTATTAAATTCCTTGCGGGGGAAGAAATGCAGGTTTCCTTATATTTAATGGGGACTCCGGTTAACATAAATGCAGGTGAGAAGAAAGCAAAACAAGAGATTACAGGCGAATTATACAATCCGGAAAATAATACGGGTTCAATGGAACTGAATGAAAAACAGGCAGAAATTTTTAACAGCTACAGCGAAGCACTGAATCAATATTCCGATATGCTGAATGCTTACAGGATACAGGATACCGTTATTAATGATATGGTATATGAAGAAGCGGGTTATTTTTTCAATGGAAGTAAAAGCGCCGAAGAAATAGCGGACGCTTTACAGAGCAAAGTTGAGCTTTATATGAATGAATAAAAGGATATTTATGAAGACAAAAAGATTTGATACGGCATTTATATTTATACTTCCCGGCCTTTTTGGATTTATCCTGTTTTATATCTGGCCTTTCTTAAGCTCTTTGAGATATGCATTTATAGACAGGCCGGTCGGCGGAAGCTTTGTAGGGCTTGACAATTTTATCGGCTTATTTCATAACAAAACTTATCTTACGGGACTGAAAAATACATTTATTTTCATCGGCATATGCGTACCGCTAAATATTGTCCTTTCTTTAACGGTCGCAATGCTGATTGAAAAAATCTCAAGGCACAAGGAATTTTTTACTTTGTTATTTTTAATACCGCTGGTTATTCCATCGGGTTCCATGGTATTTTTTTGGAAGATGTTCTTCGGGTATAATGGATTTCTAAACAAATTTATAGTGGGGGCCGGATTCGAGAGAATCAGCTGGCTGGAAACAAACCTTGTGCTCTACGTGATTATATTCATATTCATCTGGAAAAATCTTGGTTATAACATGATTTTGTTCCTGGCAGGATTAAGTGCCATTCCAAAAGAATATTACGAAGCGGCAAAGGTGGATGGTGCCAATGCAATACGGGAGTTTTTCGGAATTACTCTTTTTAATCTGATTCCGACTTTCTTTCTTGTAGCCATTATGTCGGTAATCAATTCTTTTAAGGTATTTAAAGAGATTTATTTAATTACGGGCAGTTATCCTCATAAAAGCATATATATGCTGCAACATTTTATGAACAATATGTTTAGTTCCCTGGATTATCAGAAATTAACCGCGGCAACCTGTGTTCTGGTATTGGTGACAGGGGTATTAACACAATTTTTGTTTCGAATGGAAAAGAAGGTGTCCGGTTGAAATTAAAACTTATGAGATTCGGTACCTATGCTATTTTATTATTATTGGGACTTATCTTTCTTTTTCCTTTAGTGATAACCTTTACCAATTCCTTCATGACGGAACTGGAAATAAGTTTAAATTATACGACAAAGCTTTCCTTTTTTGACATCCTGGCAGGTACGAAAGATAAATTTGTTGATATGAATTTCATACCGGAAGAGGCTACTTTGGCCCAATACCGGGAAGTTCTTATAAATCAGCCCGCATTTATTATTTTACTAATAAACTCCCTTAAAATTACAGGTCCTGTCATTGCAGGAAATGTGGCGGTATCCTTACTTACGGCGTACGGTTTTACCATGTGGAAATGGAAGTATAAGGAATACCTGTTTTTTGTCTATATCCTTGTTATGCTTATGCCGCTCCAGGCAGTTTTGGTACCAAATTATGTGATTGCGGACAAACTTAACATAAGGGACAGCTATCTGGCTATTATATTACCGGGTATTTTTTCTCCCTTCGGGACATTTCTGTTAAGGCAAAATATGAAGGCAATGCCTATGGAATATTTTGAAGCTGCGGCTGTTGACGGAGCGGGTTCTTTGTACCTGTTTTTTTATATCGTCGTACTTCAGATGAAATCGGGGATAGCCGCCCTCTGTATGCTTGTTTTTATCGAATACTGGAATATCGTTGAACAGGCCGTAATCTTTATAAAGGATTACTTCAGGGAACCCCTATCCATTTATTTATCAAGAATTGCGGAGGGGTCCGTGGGGATGATATTTGCAGCCTCCTGCATTTATATGTTTCTGCCGTTATGGTTTTTATTGGTGGGGCAGAAAGATTTGGAAAAAGGTATCGAACTATCCGGTATAAAATGATTTTTAAAATGGGGGATATAGCAATATTAAAAATGAGGTAAATTTTATGAACAATAACGGAAAACGGAATATTAAAGTCATTGGCACCATATTTCTTGTTATTTTAGTCATCTTACTGCTTTTATCCGAAACAATCTATTCTTATAATCTGCCTGCCGTAACCGGGACCATGCCTGTAACGGGGAAACTGAATAAATCCGAGACAGCTGCCGGCCTTGCGGACTGGGCCGAAGAAGAGGAGATTTATTCGGAGATAGGCGGGATTATAGATGAGGTTCTTGTAAAGGAAGGGGATAAAGTAAAGAAAGGTCAGGAACTTTTTTATTTAGATTATGATGAAGATGATATAAATGAAAAATTAAAGGAAATTGAGATTAACAAAAATAAGATAGCAGTTGATTTGGAAACGATACAGCTGAAAATGGAACAGCTCAGAAATAATATTTCGAAACTGGAAGAGAACATTGAAAAGGAGGAGCCGGAAGGTACCAATGAACTTAAAAAAATTGAAAATCAGATAGATAAATTAAAAGAGCAGATAAAAAATGCGGAAGAAGAATGTGAGAAAAAAAATATTTTATATGAAGAAGGAATTATTTCAAAAAGTGAACGGGATACCGCAGAAAACACACTGAAAAACCTGCAGTATGATTTACAGGGACTGGAAACGGATTACGAAAACCAAAAAATCACAGTCCGGAATAAAAGGGATGAATATCAGGAGAAAATGGACGGATACCGGAATAATATTGAGAGCTTTGAAAACGAACTGAAAATCTCGGAACAGGATTTAAAAATGAAAGAACTTGACCTGAAAAATCTTGCCAGCCAGGAGGGAGCTTATAAACAGACATTATCGGATTTTAGTGAGAACAGGATTCTAAAAGCACCGAAAGACGGAACGGTCATTCTGGTGCCTGTAAAAACAGGACAATATGTAAATGCAAACCAGTTGATGATGAGCTTCGGAGCAGGCAGTGAATTTAAACTGGAATGCGGCATATCATTGGACAACAATTTTGTACTTGCGGGAGATGCCTGTGAATTAATAAACACCTCCCACGCAATCGACGGTGTCGTATCTGAAATAACTCCTGATGAACATGCAAAAAAAGTTACGGTAACATTTCAATCGGAAGAGGTCACAAAAGGAGAAACCTTTGAGATAGAATTCCGGAAAGAAAGTAAGGCTTCTTACACTCTGGTGCCCAATGGAGCCGTTAACGAAGATAATGAAGGCTACTTTATCTGCCAGATAAAAAAGCGAAAAGGAGTACTGGGGAATGAATATTATGTAAAAAAGGTATATGTATATATCGGGGATTCGGATAATGAGAATACGGTTATCGTGAAAGGGATGGACTTTTTTGAACCCATCGTTTTACTGAGTGACAAACCGTTTTCCGATGATGAAACAATTAAAGTTGAAAATGCAGGTGATTTTTTTGCAGAAGAATAAATATAGGATGATTCTGTTATCAATTATGGCACTGTTAATGGGCTCACTCATAACGATAACTTTGCTTACAAAACAAAAAGGGTATGAAAATCTTTTACTGGTTTCTCCAAAATTCAATAAGGATTCTAGTGTAGATATAGATAAGCTTGACCGGATTAACGAAGATAATTTCCTGCTTACATATGAAGTCATTGAGGAAAAACAGATTCAGGTGCTTGCTTCCCGGTACAGTGTAATTTTAAAAGGAACAAATTATACGTATCCTTTTGTTATGCGCTATACTTTTGTCAACGGCAGTTTTTTTACCAGGTCTGCACAGGAACAAAAACTCAAATCGGTAGTTTTAAACGAAGCTGCCGCATTTAAAATATTTGGAAGCTTTCACATTATCGGTAAAAAAATTCTGCTGGAGGACGTACCCTATACCATTACCGGGATTATCAGGGACGGAGATGAAGAAAATAATAATATTTATTTGCCGGCAGCCCATATGAATAAGCAGCCGGATGCATTTATGGCCGGTATGGAGCCGGAGAGAGGGATTACCCAGGAATATATAAAAAATACGTTTAAGCAGGCCGATATAACAGAGGTGGATTATGATTTTATTAATCTTGATGAAATGGGCAGAAAAATGGAGAAAGAAACCGGAATAGCCCTCTTTTCTGTTTTAGCTGTAATATTTTTGCTGCGGCTCAGGGCAGGGATTTTTAAATTTGCAGTTATAAGCAGAAATATAAAAGAATTATTAAAACAATACTATTTTAAAGAACTGATACATGTGAAATCTGGTATGCTATGCTGTATTGGCTTTACCGGCCTGTGTATTGTCTTATATGTAACGGCGCTTTTAATCATACTGAAAAATGTAGCTGAACTATGTTTATACATGAATTTTTTTTATGATATATTGAAAGATTTTGGTAAGGGCGGCTTCTTTACTAAAGTACAATTGATACAGCATAATTTTATATATTCCGCTGCTTTTTTCAGCGGATATATAGTCCTGTTTCTTATCTATGCAGTATTAATATGGGAAAAACAAAACAAATCAGATGGCAGTTTAATCGAGAAAGCTGTTGAAAAATAGTCTTAACCAATATATTAGGTACTTACCAGTATTTACCTAGTGCAATCTTCCCGATTTTATCTTAAAATAATTTTGTAACAAATTTAACAGATTTGTAATAAATGAAGTTAATGGAGGTTTCAAATGATAAAAGCAAAGAAGATTGTTACATATTGTGTGATAGGAACAATAGCTTTTGCAGGTAATGCCGCCGTTTCAAAAGCTGCAGAAAAACCAGTTGCCGGAATAGATTTATTATTAAATAATTTTTATGAGGAAAATGAGAATAAGGATATAAAAGAGTTTTTAACTTCCGATGAGTTTAAAGAGTATGCGGATATATCCTTTGCAAATGTAACCAATTATGTGAATATAAGAAAAACTCCCAATGAAGAGAGTGAAATTCTCGGTAAACTGTATCATAATTCGGCTGCTACCATTCTTTCAGAAAAAGGTGACTGGTATAAAGTAAAATCAGGTTCCGTTACCGGATACGTAAAATCAGAATTTCTTGTTACCGGAGAAGAAGCGGCAGAAGTGGCTAATTCGGTAGGTACCCGGATTGCAACCGTTAATACGACCACGTTGAGGGTAAGAAAAGAAGCCAGTACGGAATCTCCCATAGTAGCGCTGGTTCCCGTAGGAGAAGAACTCAAGGTGAAAAAAGAAACGGACGGCTGGGTAAAAGTATCGGTTAATAATGAGGAAATCGGATATGTTTCAGCCGATTATGTGAATTTTTCAACCGAATATGAAGAAGCGATTTCCATACAGGAGGAACAGGAAAGACTTGCAGCAGAAGAAGCGGCCAGAGCAGCAGCGGAACAGGAACAGGCATCAAGCACTTCCGGCAATGGAAGTTCATCCGGCAGTTCGAGTAAATCCTCCGGCACATCCCAAGCGAAAAGCGTAAGCTCAGGTAATTCCGGTTCAAGTAATTCCAGTACGTCATCCGTACGCAGCAGGATCGTTAACTACGCTTTAAGGTTTGAAGGAAATCCCTATGTATGGGGAGGTACCAGTCTGACGAAGGGAACAGACTGTTCCGGTTTTACCCAATCCGTTTTTGCTAATTATGGTATCGGAATTCCCAGGGATTCAAGGTCACAGGCATCGGGCGGCAGGACTATTTCCATATCCAATATCAGACAGGGAGACTTAATCTTTTATGCTAAAAACGGCTCCATTAACCATGTTGCCCTTTATATAGGAAACGGCAAAGTAATTAGTGCAAGCAGCCCGAAAGCGGGAATCAAGATATCCAGCTATGATTACAGACAGCCCGTTAAGGCAGTAAGTTACATTAATTAAAAGGCCTGCCAATAAATGCCGGTTACTGAAATGAGGTAGATAATAATGAAGCATCGGAAAAAATATCTGGCTGCGGCAGTGGCGGCTTTAATAATACTGGTACTGATCCCGGTTATTCATAATAGCCTCAATAAAAAGGACAGGGCGGTTTCAGACGGCAGTACGGAAGAAGAAAGTATACAGGCGGCAGAGGAGAATTCTGAAAGTGAAGAAAGCGGTACCATACTGTCTGCCGAAGAGAATCTGCCGGAAAAGGATACTGCCGGTGAAGAAACCATATCGGAAGAAGATATTAAGGAAGCCATTGACAGATTAATTCATACCTATTATGAGTCAGCCGGCAAAACAGTTGAAATCAGTATAAAGGAAGAGAATCCGTCGGCTGAAAATCAGACAGGCGAAAGTCAGGCCGCAGGCCGGACGGATGAAGGACTGACAGAAGAGAATCAGACAACGGATAAGAAACAGGCGGATGACCAGACAGCGGACAGCCGGACAGCCGGTAAAAAACAGGCTGAGGGACAAACAGCCGAAGGACAGGCCGCCGAGGATAAAAAAGAGGGAGTTTCCAATAAATTAAGTGAAATAATTGAGGAATATAAAAATATCACAACCTATATAAAACCAGGTCTGGATAAAGATTCCTATGTAGTTTTTACAACCTACGATATTAAATTATACAATATCGATACTTTAATACCCGGCATGAGTTCCCTGTCGGTCCGGAGAGAAGAAACCGGGGTCCTGTGTATCAATGAAGATACCGGCAATGAAGAACTGAAAAACCATATTGACAAATTAACGGAAGATGAGGATATTCAAAAGCTTATTAAAAAAGTTAATTCTGAATTGAAAGCTGCACAGAACAAGGATAATTCATTAAAAGAATTTATTGATTATATAAAATAAGTCCGGCATTATCCTGTTTTGGAAGCAAAATATATTTCAGGCTGTAAAGGCGTAATTCTTAAGGTAATCCGAGGACGGATTGTTAAGAATTACGCCTTTTTATGCTTTGGTTATTATGTTCTTTCAATATCGGTTACGGAGCATTTGCCACTGACTCCGGGGCATGGTTTTGTGTACGGTAGAATTCCTTAAAATCCGTTGGAGTACATTTCTTTATAGATTTAAATACCCGGTTAAAGGTTGATACACTGGAAAAGCCGGACTGAAGGGCAACTTCAATTATGGAAAGGCTGGGATTCAGCAGAAGGCTTTCGGCGGCTTTGATTCTTCTGAGGGTTAAATAATCATAAAAGGAAGCAGCCGTCATTTGTTTAAATAAACGTGAGAAATGGAATTTGGAAAAACCCACCGCAGAGGCAGCTTTTTCTAAAGTTATATTTTCCATGTAATTACGGTCAATATAGTCATAAATGATATTCATTTTTTCAATATATTCCTTCTGCTTATTGCTGCCTGCATATGGGAAAATGCTGCTGGTATCCATATGATTTCTTCCGATTAGTAAAAATAACCGTATAATCAGGGTATAAATGGAGGCTTCCCAAAGCGGAGGAGCATTTTTATACTCGTCCTTTGCCTGTATTAACAGTTTATATACGTCCCCGTAAATTTCAGGTGAATTTTCGGGAGTAATTAAACTTGGCTGGTTTAAAAAGGGCAGAATTCCGGAAAAACCTTTCTGGCTGCTCATTAACGTAAAATCAAACAGAATTATAATCCTGGAACCTTCCGGAGGCGCATACAGTTCATGGAGGTCGCCGGGAGGTATGATTAAAACGTCTCCTTCCCGTAAGCGGAAGTTTATTTTATTTAAGACAACGGAGTAGGAATTCGAAAGAGGCATTATTATTTCAACAGCAGAATGCCAGTGAAGGGGAAAATTGGTACTGGTATGATTTACATACAGTAAAACCGAAGAATTCTCAGAATATCCCACTTTTTCGAAAGTTCCCTTAATATCACGCTGAAATTTTACAGCATTTTTATTGGCTGTGTTTTCTTGTCTTTTAGTCATAAAATACTTCTCCTATATTCCTGACAAATAATCAGTAAAGCTGTTTTTCAATCATATATTGCTAAATAAACTTAATAAACAGCAATTTTTATAAGTTATTAATTGAGTCTGGTACTTTTTACCGTCCCCGGCTGCATAACACAGATATATACGGATATTTTATTACAGGATTGGCAGAAAGTAAATAGACAGTCCGTAAAAACCAAGAGAAACGCCGGACGGGAAATAATCCTGATTTTAACGCTGCCGGAAGAACTTAGCAATTACTGAAAGCAGTATAGCAATATTTGATAAGAGCTGTGGAATCCGTATATATTATAATGGCATCATGAGATACAGGAATTTTTAACGTCAAAGGAGGATTTTAAAAAATGGAATATAAAAAGTATCTGGATGATTCATTGTCTTTTGAAGAAAGGGCTGAGGCGCTGGTATCCGAGATGACCCTGGAGGAGAAGGTATACCAGACTCTGCACGGTTCTGCCGAGATTAAACGTTTGGGGGTGAAGGCATATAATTACTGGAATGAAGCCCTTCATGGAGTTGCAAGAGCCGGTGTTGCCACGGTATTTCCTCAGGCAATCGGTCTTGCGGCAACCTTTGACGAGGAATTTCTGGAGAAGGTGGCAGACTGTATTTCCACGGAAGGACGTGCCAAATTCAATATGCAGCAGAAATACGGCGATACGGATATTTATAAGGGACTGACCTTCTGGTCCCCCAACGTAAATATTTTCCGTGATCCAAGATGGGGAAGGGGCCATGAAACATACGGGGAAGATCCTTATCTTACTTCCCGCCTGGGTGTCCGTTTCATTAAGGGCCTCCAGGGAAATGACAAAAAATACATGAAAGCGGCTGCCTGTGCCAAGCATTTTGCAGTCCATTCGGGACCGGAGGATCTCCGCCATAGTTTTGACGCAAAGGTATCCGGGAAAGATTTGAATGAAACCTACCTGCCTGCCTTTAAAGCCTGTGTGCAGGAAGGAAAAGTGGAGGCCGTCATGGGAGCCTATAACCGGACGAACGGAGAACCCTGCTGCGGCAGCAAAACCTTACTGAAGGATATCTTACGGGATAAATGGGGATTCCGGGGACATGTTACTTCGGACTGCTGGGCAATAAAAGATTTCCATGAAAATCATATGGTTACGTCTACTCCTGTAGAATCAGTGGCGCTGGCAATGAATAACGGCTGTGATTTAAACTGCGGCAATATGTTTGTACATTTACTGCAGGCAGTAAGGGACGGCCTGGTGGAGGAAGAAACCATAACCGGGGCGGTGACCAGATTATTTACTACCAGGATGAAGCTTGGTTTATTTGATGCGCCGGAGAAGGTACCTTATAACACTATTTCCTATGATATGGTGGACAATAAGGAACAAAGGGCGCTGAATTTGGAAGCTGCCAAAAAATGTATCGTATTATTGAAGAATGAAAAGGGGCTGCTTCCTTTGGATAAGACGAAACTTAAGACAGTTGGCGTCGTGGGTCCCAATGCGGATAACCGCAAAGCCCTTATTGGCAATTATGAAGGAACTGCTTCGGAATATGTAACCGTTTTGGAAGGCATCCGGGAGTATTTAGGTGATGAGGTAACCATCCGTTATTCGGAAGGCTGCCACTTATTCAAGGATAAATTATCCGGACTTTCCACAACCAATGACCGTCTGGCAGAGGTGAAAGCAGTTGCGGAAGCCTCCGATGTAATCTTAGCCTGTTTTGGTCTGGATTCAGGACTGGAAGGAGAAGAAGGGGACGAGGGTAATGAGTTTGCCAGCGGAGATAAGCCCAATTTACAGCTTCCGGGCATTCAGGAGGATATTCTGAAAGTACTTTATGAGAGCGGCAAGCCGGTGGTTCTGGTATTGCTTTCGGGAAGTGCATTGGCAGTATCCTGGGCGGACGAACATATTCCGGCAATTATACAGGCCTGGTATCCGGGAGCGCTGGGAGGCCGCGGCGTAGCGCAGATGCTTTTTGGTGAATATTCACCGGAAGGCAGGCTTCCGGTTACCTTTTACCGTACTTCGGAGGAGCTTCCCGCATTTACGGATTATAATATGGCAGGCCGTACCTACCGTTACATGAAGCAGGAGGCGTTATATCCCTTCGGTTACGGATTAAGCTACACGGAATTTGCCTGTGAAGGAGCAAAATTAAGCCGCAGTGTAATTGTACCGGAGGAAAGCATAGACTGCAGTTTAAAGTTAAAAAATACGGGCAAAATGGACGGAGCGGAAACCGTACAGATCTATGTTAAGGCTCTGGATGTTCAGGGTGCTCCCAATTACCAGCTGAAAGGCTTCAGGAAGGTATTTTTAAAGGCCGGAGAAGAAGCAGCCGTAAATCTGACTCTTCCGGCCCAAGCCTTTGCTTTATATGATGAAGAAGGACAGCTGGTATTGCATGCAGGCAGCTATGAAGTATATATAGGTACCTCACAGCCGGATAAGAGAAGTATCTCCCTGACAGGTAAAACACCGGATGCTTTTAAGATAAGCTGCAAGGAAACGGCAGTCCTTGATAAATAATATAACCCGGGGAAAGTAACCATTAAAAACGGCGGAGCGTAATTTGCAGATTTATGTGAATACGCTCCGCTGTTTCTGTACTTTGGGACGCTGTTTTATTATAGTATAAATATCTTAGTTACAATCCCTTTAATCCATGATACAATGAAGACGGAATAATTGAAGCAACAAGATTTTGACACACAGGATAAAGGCATTTGCAAAGGGGAATTTTATGGAGAAATATCATAATGTCATGGAGACATTGGTAGAAGATAAACTGAATGAAATATGGAACGCATTGGATTGCTGTAAATGTGAAAAATGCCGGAATGACATTATTGCATGCACACTGAATCAGATGGAGCCGAAATATGCCGTAACAAACGAAGGCGAATTATATGTACGGCTATGTGAATTATCCGCCGAACATGAATTTGAGATTGTAAAAGCAATCGCCAAATCCGTAAGGATGGTATCGGAACATCCGAAGCATTATATATAAATTTAGAAACAGGAGGATGGCAAAATGTGCGGCCGTTATTATGTTGATGATGAGACATCCAGAGAAATCCGCAAAATATTGGAACAATTAGACGCAAAATATGAAAACAATAACAGAAAATCCGGAGAAATATTTCCCACCGATAAGGCCCCTATTCTGGCCGCCTTTCATGATGCCATCGAACCCGAATTATCGGCATGGGGATTTCCGAATTACTATAATAAAGGTGTTATAATCAATGCCAGGGCGGAAACCGCTTTGGATAAAAAAACTTTTCAGGAAAGCATTTTTAACAGAAGGTGCGTGATACCTTCAAACGGCTTTTACGAGTGGGACAGTGCCAAGAAAAAATTCCTGTTTAAAAGAAAAGAATCGGATATCCTTTACATGGCAGGGATATATAATTTTTATCAGGAAGAATGCCGCTTTGTTATACTGACAACGCAGGCAAATGAATCCATGGCAGGCATTCACAACAGAATGCCCGTTGTACTTGACGGAGAAGACACCGAAAAATGGATATTGGATAATAACAGTACAACCAGGATTCTGTATCAGAATCCTCCTTTGCTGCGCCGAACAAAGTGAGTGCGCATCAACGCCACGGAGTGGCGCATACCATGGGAGCTTAGCGAACATGGTATAGTCTGTATATCTAACCAGCAACTCCCATTAGAAAACGAACATACATTCTGGTAAAATGCATATTATAATTTTAGGAAGCGTTTTTGTTCCTATAGCATAAAAAGGAGAATGTATGTATGCAGCCGATTATTTTTCATATTGATGTAAATTCAGCATATTTAAGCTGGGAAGCAGTTTATAGGATTAAGCTGCTGGGAGAAAGGATGGATCTAAGGATGATTCCGTCGGCAGTGGGAGGAGATGTAAAAAAAAGACATGGTATTATTCTGGCTAAATCCCAGCCTGCCAAAAGGTATAACATTCACACAGGAGAAAGTATCGGTGAAGCCTGTAAAAAATGTCCGGAACTGGTATTGGTGCCTCCCCATTATGATTTATACGATAAATGTTCCAATGCATTTATGGATATTCTGCGGGAATATTCTCCCTGTGTGGAACAGTACAGTATAGATGAAGCCTATTGTGACATGACCGGTACGGAGAATTTATATGAATCCCCGCTGGTAGTGGCCCGCGTTATCAAGGACCGTATCTGTGATGAGCTGGGGTTTACGGTTAATATCGGTATATCCACCAACAAATTATTGGCCAAGATGGCATCTGATTTAAAAAAGCCCAATATGGTCCATACCCTATATCCAGGGGAAATAAAAGAAAAAATGTGGAGACTGCCGGTTTCGGAACTGTTTTATGTAGGAAGGGCCACGACTAAAAAGCTGCATACCCTTGGCATTCATACCATAGGAGAATTGGCGGTTACGGATATTTCCATCTTAAAAGCTCATTTTAAAAAATACGGGGAGTTAATTCATGATTTTGCCAATGGACTGGATACTACCTTTATTATGGAGGAAACTCCGCCCAATAAGGGATACGGCAATTCCACCACCACTCCTTTTGATGTGGATAACGAATGCGCAGCAAAGATGGTGCTGCTTGCTCTGGCTGAAACAGTGAGTACAAGATTAAGAAAAGATAAGGTATTGGCTTCTGTTGTAGCCATCCATATTGTTGATTTTGAATTTCGCCATGCTTCCCATCAATTGACCTTATTTACGGCAACGAATATTACCAATGAAATTTATAAGGCGGCCTGCCGGCTGTTTGATGAGCTATGGGACGGGATTCCGCTTCGTCATCTGGGAATCCATACCGGCAGAATAACCGGGGACCAGGGAGTAAGACAGCTGAATCTGTTTGATGCGTGTCAGCCCTATGATAAGCTTGTCTGTCTGGACAGGGCCGTTGACCGGATACGGAGCCGATATGGTGCGGATGCGGTAAAGCGGGCCGTTTTCATTAAGAGCCCCATTTATCATATGAGCGGCGGAATATCGCCGGATAAACGAAAGTACTGAAAGAGCCGGACGCAAGTTCCTTTTAAATAAAAAATAAGACGTTCACAAAGAGCGTCTTATTTATGTTATAAAATCATATTCATTTATACAGGGCGGAGAGGGTCAGTTTCTTTCCTGCTTATATAATCTTTAAGCAATCGTATTAACAGCTTTGCTTAAACGGGATACTTTTCTTGATGCAGTATTCTTGTGATAAACGCCTTTTGAAGTGGCTTTATCAATTTCAGAAATTGCAGTGATTAAGTTTGTTTTAGCAAGTTCTTTGTCGCCGGCAGCCACAGCAGCATCCACTTTCTTAATAACAGTCTTAACCTTGGATTTAATCGCTTTGTTTCTTAAAGCCTTAGTTTCATTAACTAAGATTCTTTTCTTAGCAGATTTAATGTTAGCCAAATGATACACCTCCAAATCTTTTTTATTTGAATTATTTGTTTCATTAAATCCGGACACGGACGTTCTAATGCAAACATACTATTATATAGTAGTATAAAGCCATTATTCTGTCAATACATATTTTGAAAAAATTTGAAGAAAATATAAGGAAACAGAAATGTATTTATCCTGATAAAGGAAAAACTTTAAATTTAGAAAGGTATGAATTCAGAGAATGGACAGAGAAATTAACAATAGCAATGCGGTGGGAAAACCGAGGACGGACCTTGCCCTGGAGGTAAGGGAATCCTTTGAAGAAGATAATGTTGAAATACAGGGCGTGGTATTAAAAGAAGACTATGACAAAAAAAAAGATATACGGGTAACTACGGTTATTATCAGAGACCAAAAAGGCGCAGATGCTATGGGCAAGCCCATAGGCACTTATATTACCATAGAGGCGCCTAAATTGGAGGAGGAAGATGAGAGCTTTCATGAACCCATAACGAAGGAAATAGCAAAATATATAAAGCAGCTGGCCGGGGATGTTACTGACCGGGAAATTCTTGTTGCAGGACTTGGCAACCGGGAAGTCACTCCCGATGCGTTAGGCCCCCAGGTGGTGGATAACCTATTTGTTACAAGGCATTTGATAAAGGAATATGGAAGGGATTTTTCAGAACAGCAGAAAACGGGAAATATAAGTGCCATTTCTCCGGGAGTAATGGCCCAGACAGGTATGGAAACCAGCGAAGTATTAAGGGGCATTATCCGGGAAACCATGCCGAAACTGGTAATTGTAATTGATGCGCTGGCGGCCAGAAGCGTACACCGTTTGAATAAGACGGTTCAGATAACGGATACCGGTATCAGTCCCGGCTCCGGCGTGGGCAATAACCGGAAAGCCTTAAATAAGGAAAGCCTTGGAGTGGATGTCATTGCCCTGGGAGTCCCTACGGTTGTGGATGCGGCTACTATTGTAAACGATACCATGGAGCAGTTTATGGCCAAACAAGGCTTTGAGGATAAAGAAATCCATCAGTTTATGAATGAATTAAAGGAAGAAATCATGAATAATATGTTTGTGACGCCTAAAAATATAGACGAATCCATAAAGCGTATCAGCTTTACCATATCGGAAGCACTAAATAAATGTTTTGCTTAAAAATGGAGCAACCCGGTTCGGCACAAGCATCTGTTCCTTATCAGGATAAAGTACAGTCAGAAGATATTTGATTTCTTCTGCCCAGTCCTGTCTGGTATGGTCTCCCTGACGTTAACGTGACGAAAACCTGCGGGAACCTCTGTAAATACAAAAATACTACAGGTTCCTCTCCTCACATATTATAACATGACCGGATGCTTTCTTTACTGAACGGTTCTGCAGCCCCTTTTTTGTTTACCTTCTGCGTCAGCAATTTAAGGGGCTATCTCATTCTTTATCGTGGCAAAAATTCATGCTGCCTTAAAAACTCAATCATTGTTTCATTTTCGTCAGACAGCTTCTTAATATCTTTCCGAATATTAGCCTCTGTATTACGTATTCTTACGTCTAAATTATCAACCTTTAAATCCAAATTATCGATTTTTTCATAATGTCTATCAAGTTTATAATTCATGACCTTCATTTCTTCTTGCATACTAAGTAATAAATCTTTTAATTCTTTATCCATCATATGCTCCTGCCCAATTTTAGTCTATTTTAACATAACTTGTATCAAATTTAAATGGTAAAAAGGTATACTGCTTCGGAATATCGGCACGGCCTGTCTAAAAAATTTTATAAAATAGTACCGGAAGCGTTATCATAAAGAAAAATAAAGCATATGATAGATTAGGTAAGAGGTACATAACACTTAACTGCAGATGGGAGAATTTTATGAGAAGATATAAATACAGGGCAGCCAGACTGTTTCATATAGCACTTTGGAGTATGATTTTAATCTTGAGTTTAAATGTAATGATAAAATGTATCCGGATATTCGGCCGGGAAGGAAGTAATTCGGAAGATTCCTTTGAAGCAAAAATTGTTACGTCGGCCTGTAATTATATGTTTCAGTCCGGCATCCCAATTTTAAAATACATTTCTGCAAGCGGAGGAAAGGAAAGCAACAATTTTATTCTCAATACCATGGTAGGTTCCTTTCCGATTAACCGTTACATAGCCCAGGCAAGTGAGGGCATCGAAAATAATTTAATAGAGGATGAGACGGATATTCTTAATCTGGCCAATGATACAGAGATGCTTTTTAATAATGAATTATATGTGCAAAGGATTTTGGAGGGAATTGAATATTTCGGCCATAATACGGAAGATGACGGTACGGGGGAAAATACACAAGCCATAGCGGTAAGCGGAGCTAACGGCATTATGCCCATTGACATAATTAACGGCGAAGTTTACCTGGAAGATGAGCAGACATCCATTCCGGATGAAGCCGCGGCAGAAGCTCTGGGAACCATTAACGGAGAGAATTTTACCGTAAATCAGCTATTAAACCGTCAGTTCTTATATAATAATTTTTATATAATAGACGCCTCAACGGTAGTAAGCGATGAATTATTTGATGCGGAAAAACTGCTGGGCGACGATATGACTTTGAAGGCTTCCAAAGACAAGCCACAGATTTTAATTTATCATACCCATTCCCAGGAAGCCTACAGTGACAGCCGGAAAGGAAAAGAGGCGGATACGGTTGTGGGAGTAGGGGCCCGTCTGACTGAATTGCTGAAAGAGAAATACGGATATAATGTAATACATGATAAGTCGAAGTATGATTTAATGGGAGGCAGCCTGGACAGGAACCTGGCTTATAATTATGCTGGTGAAGGCATTAAGAAAATACTTGATAAAAATCCCAGCATAGAAGTGGTTATTGACTTACACCGGGATGGGGCGGACAAGAAACGGGTGGCTAAGTTAAATGGAAAAAACATGGCACAGGTTATGTTTTTTAACGGTTTAAGCAGGAATTCAAAAGGAGAAATCACTTACCTGAAAAACCCCTATATTCAGGATAATCTGGCCTTCAGTTTCCAGCTGCAGCTAAAAGGAAGGGAATTGTATCCCGGTTTAATGTACAAGAACTATCTGAAAGCTTACCGTTATAATATGCACCTGAGGAAAAAATCCCTTCTTATTGAGTTGGGAACCGATAAAAATACCCTGAAGGAAGCCATGAATACAATGGACTATCTGGCAGAAATACTTCATGAGGTGCTCTCGGGAGAAGGTTAACTAATCTGATTTTTAAAGAAATAAACAGCTCCTATCATACCGGCTTCATTTCCGAGGGCGGCAGCCTTAATATCAAGTTCTTTGCTAAAGGCAGGCATTATACCTTGCAGCACCTTCTGCCTGAGAGGCTTAATAAACAAAGTTTCCTGTACGCTGATACCGCCGCCTATCAGTATGAGAGCAGGATTGAAAATATGTACCAGATTCACCAGGCCTATGGCCACATAATTTAACCATTCTTCAAAAATACCTTCCACGGCTGGATTGCGGACAGCCAGAAGCTCAAAAATAGTTTTACCGTTAACGGGGCAGCCTTTAAAGGCAGCTTTTGGGAGCAGGCCTTTTTCTGCGGCTTCCTCAATCATACGTACCAATGCCGTGGCGGAAGCATACTGTTCATAACAGCCGGTATTACCGCAGCTGCAAGGCCTGCCCTGCCGGTGAACGGTAAAATGTCCCAATTCTCCGGCAAGGCCGCGGGAACCGGAGAGTATTTCAGAATTTATCAGGATACCGCCTCCGATGCCTGTCCCAATCGTGATAACAATAGCGTCGGAAACCTCTTTGGCGGCCCCAATCCATTTTTCTGCCAAAGCCGCACAGTTGGCATCATTCATAACCGTAACCGGAAGGCCGAACCGGGTTTGTAAAGTTTCTTTTATTTTGCTGCCCTGCCAGTTTTTTATATGCCCTGCTGTTCCTGTAATGACACCGGTATCCGTATCTACCTGTCCCGTTGCCGACACAC
>DBEP01000044.1:0-238 GCA_002294045.1 Lachnoclostridium sp. UBA903
AGGAATTTTTACACCTGCTCCATATTTTTACTGGAGCGATTTTTGTTTATTCCTTACCGCTTCAGTGATTCCCTTACCATGTATCGCAACAAGGCAACTAAAAAGGTCAGGGGGTTAAGACACGCCGGGGAAGAATTCCGCAGAGACGGACAGATAAACGGAGTAAATGGAGTTTTTGATAAAGAAGGAGCTTATTTTTCCATATGGGAGGAGTCGGAGAAGAGTATAACTGCCAATC
>DBEP01000044.1:307-790 GCA_002294045.1 Lachnoclostridium sp. UBA903
AGGAAGCGCTTTGTCCGGGTAATAACCTGCTGGCGCTCCATGTGCCTTCCGGTGAAGGGTATAATCCCGGGAGACTACATAATTCCATGAGTAGGGCTCTGGAATTTTTTGACCGTTATTATCCTGAACTGGGTATTAAGGGCTTCTGGAGTGAAAGCTGGCTTTATGATCCGAGATTATCCCTGGTTTTAGAGGAAGAAAGCAGCAATATCGTCAAGGTACAAAGACAGATGTATCTTTATCCTATTAAAGAGGGAGACGGCATGCTGCGTTATGAGGTATTTGGGGATTGGAAGGCTGAACCTGAGAAGCTTGAACTAAAAACTTCCCTGCAAAAGGCAGCGGCAGCTTATATGAGAACCGGTGCCCGCTTTCATACCACCAGTATGCTGGTATTACGGGAGGAAGTCGGTTGTACGGAAGGATATCCCTATATAACACAAGAGGATTTGAATGCGTTTTATAAAATTGCAGACAGTCATT
>DBEP01000044.1:834-46727 GCA_002294045.1 Lachnoclostridium sp. UBA903
ACAACGAATAGCAAGTCAGAAGCTTATTATTTTGAAATAATATAAATGGATACAACAGGAGGAATTAAATTGAAACTGGCATTAATGGGAGCGGGTCAAAGGGGTATGGTATATGCCGGATATGCCTGCGAGACAAAAGGGGCGGAGATTGCGGCGGTTGTTGAACCTCATGAAGAACGAAGAAAAGCTGCGGCAAAGAAGCTAGGGACCCCGGAGAAGTATTGTTTTGACAATGCGGAGGAATTCTTTCAGAAGGGCAGGATAGCGGATGCCCTCATCATAGCGAGTATGGATCGGGACCATTACAGGCAAACAATGACTGCTCTGGAGCTTGGCTATGACATTTTACTCGAGAAGCCGATTTCCCCGGAGCCGAAAGAATGCGTTACTATTCAGGACAAAGCCGATGAATTGGGGAGAAGGATTGTTGTCTGCCATGTGCTTCGGTACACGGATTTTTTTTCAACTATTAAACAAATCATTGATGGCGGAGAACTGGGAAAGGTGATTTCCATCCAGCACAATGAAAATGTGGGTAATTTTCATATTGCTCATTCCTTTGTCCGCGGTAACTGGAGAAGAAGTGATCTGACCAGTCCCCTCATTATGCAAAAATCCTGTCACGATATGGATATTCTGAGCTGGCTGGTCGGCAGCGAGGCAAAGCGTATTTCATCCTTCGGAAGCCTGCAGTATTTTAAAAAAGAAAATGCACCAAAGGACAGCGGGGAGCGCTGCTTAGACTGCAAGGCAGCCGGCGAATGCCGGTTTGATGCCAGAAAGGCTTATCTTCCGGTGCTGGGGAGCTGGCCTGCGACCGTAATTACCGAGAAGCAGACGACAGAGAGTGTATTAAAGGCTTTGGAGGAGAGTCCTTACGGCAGATGCGTATACCGCTGCGATAACGATGTCTGCGATAACCAGGTAGTGTTGATTGAATTCAAAAATCAGGTAACCGTCAGCTTTAATCTGAGCGGCTTCACCAACCGGATAGGGCGTACCATAAAAATTATGTGTGAAGATGGGGAGATTAAAGGAGATGACAGTTTAAATCGAATTGAGGTTACGAAATTTACTTCCAATGCGGTAGAAGGGTATGAACAGAAAGTATTGAATACCGCAATTCCTCAAAGTGGTCACGGAGGAGGAGACGTAGGATTGATGAAGGATTTTCTGCGGCTCTTACAATCCGGCGAAAAAAACAGCAGATCTTCTATTGAGCAATCCGTTGAAAGCCATGTGATGGCTTATGCGGCAGAAAAATCCAGACTGACCGGTAAGATAATTAATGTGGAGGAGTTGAAGGAGCAATTGCGTAACTCTTAATATGGGAAAAGAGTGGTGAGAAGATATGAAATCAAAGAAAAACCAGAATAATGTACATACTGCCCAAATAAACCGCAGGAAAGAATTTTTGAAAGAAATGAGGCGGAACAAAGGCCTCTACCTTATGTGCCTGCCTGCATTAATCGTTCTGATTATGTTCTGTTATATCCCTTTCGCCGGTATATGGATGGCATTTACGGATTTTAATGTAGTGGACGGAATCTTTGGGAGTCCTTTTGTCGGCCTCGATAATTTTAAGTACTTTTTTGCAAAGAGCAGTATGGGGTGGCGGGTAACCTATAATACGCTTTTTATTAACTTTTTTGGTATCATTTTAGGACTGATTATTCCAATCAGTATTGCAGTCTTTTTTAATGAAATCCGGAACAAGGTATTTAAAAAATTAACGCAAAGCTTTATGTTCTTTCCCTACTTTTTATCCTGGGTAGTAGTCGGCGCCATTATCTACGGTTTTTTTTCCACTGATGTTGGTGTGGTAAATAACATGCTTCGCAATATGGGGCTGGAGCCGGTTAAATGGTATGCCGAACCAAAGTATTGGAAGGGAATCATAATTTTTGCAAACATGTGGAAGTGGAGCGGATACAGCTCCATCGTTTATATGGCAGCCATGGCGGGCTTTGACGGCTCTTTATTTGAAGCAGCCGAGGCGGATGGCGCCAATAAATTTCAGAGAATCCTTTTTTTGACGCTGCCGATGCTGAAGCCGACAGCCGTTGTATTGACACTCATGAGTATCGGACGTATTTTTTACGGTGATTTTGGAATGATTTATGGTATTGTCGGAAACAACCCGGTGCTTAGTGATGCGGTTACCGTTATTGATACCTATGTATACCAGACCATGAGAACCCTGGGCTTCTCTTATTCCACTGCCATCGGCTTATTCCAATCCGTGATGGGATTGATTTTAGTCACCGCCGCCAATCAGGCAGCGAAAAAATATAATGAAGGGGAGGGTTTGTTCTAATGAGAAAAAGTAAGACATGGAGTGACCGGATGGTTACGGCATTTGCCTATGCCTTTATTGGTTTATTTGGTATCATGTGCCTCTATCCTTTGATATTAACGCTGAGTGTTTCCCTGTCAGCGGAGCAGGAGATTGTAAAAAACGGATACTCCGTTATCCCGCAGGCTTTTACCTTTAATACATATCTGTACATCTTTATCAATAGCGGAGAAAAAATTCTAAGATCTTACGGAGTGACAATTTTTATCACGGTGGCCGGTACCCTTGGAGCAATGTTTATTACCAGCATGATAGCCTTTGCCATCTCCATAAAATCACTGAAATACCGAAATCTTATTGCTTTTCTCTGTAACTTTACCATTGTATTTTCCGCAGGTTTAATTCCCTGGTATGTAGTGTGCGTCAATTATTATGGTTTAAAAAATAATATCCTGGCGTTGATCTTACCTTCGATTTTCAGTGTTTGGAATATGTTTTTAATGCGTACCTATTTTTCCGGCATCTCTCCCTCACTATATGAGGCAGCTAAGATAGACGGAGCAAGTTACTTTCGGATATATTGGAAAATTGCCGTTCCTCTTAGTAAAACCGC
Organism: Lachnoclostridium sp. UBA903; assembly: GCA_002294045.1. Taxonomy (GTDB): domain Bacteria; phylum Bacillota; class Clostridia; order Lachnospirales; family Lachnospiraceae; genus Anaerocolumna. Next base: position 3,744 of record DBEP01000044.1, read on the forward strand.
CATTCTGACGGTTGGAATGATGTACGCTCTGCAGTATTGGAACAATTGGTGGTATGCATTGATTTTTATCAACGATAAGGATAAATTTCCGTTGCAGTATTACCTGTATTCTATTTTATCCAATGTAAATGCAATCAGTTCGGGAAGAATTCCTTCGGGAGCGGCAGCACAAATAGCATTACCGGCTGAAACGGTAAAAATGGCGGTTACGATTATAACCATCGGGCCGGTTCTGTTCCTTTATCCGTTGGTGCAAAAGTATTTTGTCCAGGGTATTATGACCGGAGCGATTAAGGAATAAACAGTTTGGGGAACGATAATAAGCCGTAATGCAAGGCTTACTATAAATATTAAAGGAGGACGTATTATGAAAAGGTTACTTACAATTATGATTGCCATTATTATGGCAATCGGTTTGTCCGGCGGGTGCAGCAAGGGGAGTACAAGCCGGGAAGCAATATCCGGCGAAACTGGTACAAATGCAGAAAGCGGAGCAAAAAAGGACAACGGTACCATAAACATTCTCTATCCGGGGGAAGAGAGCGACCGTATGTCAAACTTTATGGAAAATGAATTTGCTGAACGGATGAAAACGGATCTCGGTCTGAAGATTGAAATGATATTCGTTCCCTGGGATCAATATTGGGAGCAGAAGGACATTATGTTAGCAGCCCAGGAACCGATTGATTTATACTGGGACGGTTTACCGAACCTTTCCACCATTGTGAATAAGAAGCAGGCTTCTGTTTTAAATGATCTGGTAGATAAGTATTCTCAGGATATGCTGAGGGTACTCCCTAAGGAACATCTGGAAGGAGCCACCATAAATGGTGAAATCTATGGAATTCCGTCTGCCTACTCACCTTCCTCCGGAATGTATCAGCAGATTTGTGTACGCCAGGATATTTTAGAGGCTTGCGGTATGACTGAAATTAAAACCGTCCGGGATTTGGCGGTTTTTGCCGGGAAGGCAAAGGAGCAGTTCCCGGAGATGAAAGGGCCGGCAGATCCGATTTTTAAACCCCTGACCAGATATTTTGCAGAGGAACAGCTTACCTGGTGTGCAAATGAAGATACCGCAGTATACGGAGAAACTACCGATAAGGTTTATGACTATTATGAAACGGAAGCCTTTAAGCAGGTAGCACAGTTCAACCGTAAAATGTATACCGACGGTTTGTATACCGACGACTTAACAATCAAGTACAATGAGAAGGATTCCCGTATGATGACCGGTCTTTACCTTTGGGTAGAAGGCTCTTTGGGAAAAGAAAATGAAATCATCGATGAGATAAGGATTAACGCGCCGGAGGCAAAACTGAAATCCTATTCTTTAAAAGCAGAGGAACCCCGTTATATTACAGCGACCGGCGGCGAGGTATTATGTATACCCCAAACGGCACCGAACCCGGAGGGAGCAATGCAGTTTATTAACTGGATTTATGCCTCTCAGGAAAATTATTTATTTGCGATATATGGCGTGGAAGGTACTGATTACGAAATTGCAGACGGAAGGATTAATAAGCTGGTTCCCGATGAATTCTTCTATGAATGGATGTTCCGCAATAAAAACTATCAATTATTTACTCCTGAGGTAGATCAGGCATATATCGATACCTATACAAGCTGGGATGATAAGGCCATCATTTCCAATATGCTTGGCTTCCGCTTTAACAATGAGAATGTAAAGGAAATAGAAGCTGCCATCAAAGAGGTAGCCGGTAAACAGATGAATCCGATTCTGTATGGCTTTGTTGATTTTGAAACAGAATACCCGAAGGCGCTCCAGGCACTTAAAAATGCCGGTATTGATGATTATATCGCTGAGGTGCAGCGCCAGATGGATGAATTTTTAGCTTCCAAACAATAACATAATATTTCAGGTGAGTGGGATGATGAGCCACCCGGCAGCAGGGCTTTTGAAGCTGGGTGGCTTTAAATTTACAAAAATCGGGAGGTAATGCAATGACGAGAGAAGAATATTGCAGTAAAATCGGGGAAGCCATAAAGGCCATCGATTTTCCGGGAGAATATCTGGGTCATGTGTGGTATGGCAGCGGACATATCAACGATACCTTTCTTATTCGGTTTTCTGAGAAGGAGGAGAGCAAAAAATATATTCTCCAGCGCATGAATCATGAGATTTTAAAACAGCCGGGGCAATTGATGGAAAATATCTGTAACATAACCTCCTTCCTGAGAGAAAAGATAGCAAAAGCAGGAGGCGATGTGAACCGGGAGACTTTGAATGTAATTTATACAAAGGAGGGCGCAGCCTTGTTCAGAGACAGCATCGGCTCCTATTGGAGAGCGTATCAGTTTGTGGAGGATGCCATTTCCTATGACCAGGTGAGCAAGCCGGAGGATTTTTATGAGAGTGCGGTAGCCTTCGGACACTTTCAATATATGCTGAAGGATTTCCCGGCCGGCCGTCTTTATGAGACGATTCCTGACTTTCATAATACACTACTCCGGTTTCGGGTGTTTCAAAAGGCAATCGCCGGGGACCTCCAGGGACGTGTAAGTGAGGTAAAAGAGGAAATCGATTTCCTGCTTCGGAGAGAACTCTCTATGGGCGTATGTGCAGAGCTTCGGGCAGAAGGGAAGCTTCCCCTCCGGGTTACACACAATGATACCAAAATGAACAATGTTCTTATTGACAATGCTACGGGTAAGGGCATCTGTGTCATTGATCTGGATACGGTTATGCCGGGGCTGTCTGTGTTTGATTTTGGGGATTCGATCCGTTTCGGTGCCAATACCGCTATGGAGGATGAAATCGACTTATCGAAGGTGTCTCTTGATTTGGAGCTTTTTGAGGTTTATACTAAAGGCTTTTTGGAGGGATGCCGGGGAAGTCTTGTGCCCGGGGAAATAGAGCAGCTGCCGGCGGGAGCCGTTATCATGACGCTGGAATGCGGAATGCGCTTTCTTACCGATTATCTGCAAGGCGACCATTATTTCCGCATCCACAGAGAAAAACACAATTTGGATCGTTGCCGCACCCAGCTGGCTTTGGCAGCGGACATGGAGCAAAAAATGGATGAAATGAAGCGGATTGTAAATAAATACCGCTAAATAGCTGCGGAATGGCCATAAAGGAGTTGCGGAAGGGAAGAGGAAGAGATGTCGATATTAGTAACCGGCGGAGCCGGATATATAGGAAGTCATACCTGCGTTGAGCTGCTGGAGGCAGGTTATGAAGTAGTAGTGGTTGATAATCTTTGTAATTCCAGCGAAGAAGCACTTAACAGAGTGCAAAGAATTACGGGGAAGGAGTTAAAATTCTACCGGATTGATTTGCTGGACCGGGATAAACTGCTCCATGTATTTGAACAGGAAACAATTGAGACGGTGATTCATTTTGCAGGTTTTAAGGCCGTCGGGGAATCCGTACATAAGCCGTTGGAATATTATCAGAATAACATTACCGGTACGCTGGTGCTTCTGGGGGTAATGCGTAGCTTTAGTGTGAAGAATATCGTATTCAGCTCATCAGCCACAGTATACGGTAATCCGAAAAAGGTACCCATTAAAGAGGATTTTCCTGTGTCGGCGACCAATCCCTACGGCAGAACCAAGCTGATGCTGGAGGAGATTTTACGTGACCTTTATACAGCCGATGCGCATTGGAATATAATACTCCTTAGGTATTTTAATCCAATCGGAGCTCACCGCAGTGGATTGATTGGCGAAGATCCCAAGGGAATTCCGAACAATCTGGTTCCCTATATAACACAAACTGCCGCCCGGAAGCTGGAAGCAGTGGGCGTATTCGGTACGGATTATCCCACACCGGATGGCAGCGGCGTGCGTGATTATATTCACGTAGCCGATTTGGCCCTGGGGCATGTGAAGGCAGTGGAAAAGCTGGCGGAGCAGCCCGGTATCCGGGCCTATAATCTCGGGACCGGAAGGGGCTATAGTGTGCTGGAGATGCTTCGTGCCTTTAGTGAAGTCTGCGGAAGAGATATTCCCTATGTATTAATGGAACGAAGACCCGGTGATATCGCAGTCTGCTATGCCGATGTTTCCCTTGCTGAAAAGGAGCTGCAATGGACAGCAAGGAAAGGCTTAAAGGATATGTGCGAGGATGCCTGGAGATGGCAGAAAAATAATCCGAACGGATACCGGGACCGGGAATAAGATTTGCTTCAGGTCTTGATAGGGCTTGGAAAGGCTATGATTTGACATTATGAATCAACTGGATTTTAAACAATATTGTAAATGGACCTTAATTGTAAATGGAGAAACTATAATTAACCTGTCCTTTTTGTAAATTAATAAAAATTTATTGAAATACGATAAAAGATATGATAAAATTCAAAATATCAATAAATAGAAAAATAAGTTAAGTATAAGTGCTTAATAAAAGGTATTTCAAATGTATGATATAATTATTGCAGGCGGAGGTCCTGCGGGAGCTACATTAGCACGTATGATTGGAAAGAGATATAAAGTACTTCTCCTGGAAAAGAGAGCGTTTGGCGTTAACAAAGATTCGGCATACCATAAATGCTGTGGTGGACTAATTGCTCCTGACGCCCAGCTAATGCTGGCAAAGTTTTGTCTGGGTATTCCTAAATCTGTAGTTCTAAGTCCGCAGTTATTTGCAGTCAGGACAATCGATATCGATAATTCTATAGAAAGGTATTATCAAAGGCATTACATAAATATAGATAGGGAAAAGTTTGATGAATGGCTTGAGTCTATAATCCCTTCGGAAGTTCATATTATTAACGGCTCTCTGTATAAGTCTTTTGACATAACTGAGGGGATGGTAAATGTAAAGTTCCGCCATAACGGAAAAGATTATACGGAAAAGGCTAAATTATTGGTTGGGGCCGATGGCGCATTTTCTCAAATAAGAAAACAGGGTTTTAATGATTGTCCCAAGCCGAAAGGTTACATTTCGATTCAAGAATGGTTTGAAACTAAGCAAAATGCAGATTATTATGGTGCGATTTTCGATAAAGAAATTACAGACTTTTATTCGTGGACGATACCAAAAGAGAAATACTTAATCCTGGGCTCAGCACTTAAGCCAGGAAAGGAAACAACTGAAAAATTCAAACTTCTTAAGAGAAAATTACTGAGGTATGGTTTCGAGTTTAATAATTTAGTCAGGAAAGAAGGCGCATTTTTAATGAGGCCAACTGATACCAGCCAGATTTGTACAGGTAACGGCAAGGTTGTATTGGTAGGTGAAGCAGCGGGATTTATAAGTCCAAGTTCAGCAGAAGGATTAAGTTATGCCTTTAGGAGTGCAGTGGCATTAGCAAAGGCTCTTGATAATGGGCAAGAGGGATTCCATAATGAATATTTAGCAAATTTAAAGTCTTTAGAACGTAATATTATGTTCAAAAATTTAAAATCGCCAGCTATGTATAACCAATATTTAAGAAAATTAATAATGAAAACCGGGGCTTTAAGTATTGGCATAGAGAGAAATGAATTTTGATTGATATGATATGGGGCAAGCACCATTATTAAATGGGCCTGCCCCAGGAACCAAACACCCGTTACTAACCGCATAGCTATTTAACGGTTACAAGCTCTTTCACATAATCAAATACCTTTTTCTCGATAAGCTGCTGCATTACATAACCGACACCTTCATCTTCCACCTGAGCATCATAACCGCCGGTGGTAGCTTCATCAAAATAAGCAGAGTAATCATCCTTGGATACAGTGAGTCCTTCATTTTCATAGATTGCCTGATATAGTAGTGCTTTCTTTGCACGGTCTTTGATTTCTTCTTCCAGATTAGCATCATATACGGTTTCAGACATGCCGACATATTCTTCAAAGGTAACGGTCTGGTCATAACCCATAGAAGAATAAAAATTATTCATATATTCCACAGACATCTGGTCTTCGTATTTTTGGATTGATTTTAAGTGATTGAAATATTTTTCCGGATAGGTATTGACCGTAGTATTATCCAGAAGATATTTCTCTAACCAGGTATCCAGATTTTCTTCATAATTGGTTTGCTTTAAATATTCCCTGTATTCAGCAACAGTAGAGGCATCCTCGGAAAGATTTTCTTTTACAAATTCATCCGTGAATTCCGGGGCTTCATAAATACCGTTAACTACGACTTCAAATACGGCCTCTTTTCCGGCAACGTCCGCATTGGAATAATCAGTTGGGAAAGTGACATTTACAGTAACGTTATCACCTGCTTTATGCCCAATTAATTGTGACTCAAAATCATCCACATAAGAATTAGAGCCGATTTCTAAATCCGTACCCGCACCATTGGTATTGCCGCCGCTAAACTCTACCCCGTCAATGGTTCCCACATAGTCTATGTTTACCTTATCGCCATCTTTTATCAATGCGTCTGTATCCGTTGCTAATTCACCGTAGTCTTTGAGTAAAGTATTAATATCATTATCAACTGCTTCGTCAGAATATTCTATTTCACTTAGAGGAGCGGTTATGTTTTTATAATCAGCTAAATCTAATAAGTCATTAGCAGTTACATCTTTTATAAGTCCGTCGTCTGTTAAATATGCACTAAAATCGCTGCTAGGCTTTATTTTTGTTACATTGCGATACATTGAATAGCCGACTGAGGTGAAAATACCTACAGATATTAATATAATTAAAGAATAAGTAATAATTCTGCTTAAGAGTGCATTTCGTTTTGCTCTCTCAATTTCCTTTTTTTTCTCCAGGCGTCTCTGCTGGCCCAAACTCATGGAAGAATTCTCGATTTGTTTTTTAACCTTCATCTTAACCTCTCTTTGTTTTTAGTGTTTGTAATATTTTTATTTTATACTATAATTATGAACATTTTGTGTATTACCATATAATACGTTATAATGATTTCCTTATATTGGTTCCGGACCGCCTGAATCCACTAATTCTGAAAAGGCTTTAAAATCGATTTCCAGAAAGTCAGAAACCTCTTTCACCCATCTATCTGCGACAAAACTTTTATGAATCGGATGATTATTATATGTTTCGTAATCCCGTTCATTTTTAAATATCATAGAAAAGCCGAAGTTATAACCGTTTTTGGAACTGGTCTGGCAGTATACGCGAAAGCCTTTTACTACCGGAATGGAAGTTAAAAGTCTCTTACCGTCAGTCAGAAACTTTATAGTCTCTGGAGATTCTTTTTCATAAATTAAATTAAAAATAACCATATGTCTTATTTGGTTGTCCATAACACATACTCCTTTTCTTGTACACAAATAAATAAGGATTAAAGAGTTTACGATTGTTTATCAACTTCCATTACAGCATTTAAATTATGAATATGTCACTTATAATAAAAACACTGAATATCTGTTTATATAGTATATTCAGTGCTTTATGTTATATCTCTTTATATTGTCTGTTGAAATATACTTACTGCATTTCAAATAATAGTATTATAATATCATAGAAGGCGGCAGATTAAAAGTAAAATATTAACTTAATTGTCATATTTTGATATTTTTTAGTATTGATATTTTTTAGTATATTACGAAATGTTATTTAATTTTGCTACTAACTCCGTACGAGATTTCACTTCGGTTTTGCTAAAGAGTGCCGAGACATGTTTCTTTACGGTAGATAATCCGATATAAAGGGCATTTGCTATTTCAGTGTTGGATTTGCCTTTTAGAAGCAGCAATGCAATCTCCTTTTCCCGATAGGTTAAGGAATATTCCAATAATAATTTTTGAGCGCTGATATCAAATTTTTCTAACTTATTTTCTGCCTTCAGCATATTTTTTGCATTTTCTATAAATTGTTCCGGGGAGATTACTTTATCCTTTAGTATATGGTATCCGATACCCACCTGGATTTTGACGGGAGTATCATTAAAGGAGAAATTCAGACTATTAACCCGTTCGTAGATATGATTGCATATACGTCCGACCTGATTCTCATTAATGCCATACATTACAAGTACAAAACGTATTCCACGGTAACTTGATATCCAATCCTTTTCCCGGCGGGGAAGTCCCTTTAAAGCCTTAGCCGCTTCTTTAATAATCTGATCGCCGGCTGCATAACCGTAAGTATTATTGATATAATCCATTTCCTTGATTTTTATGATAAACAGGGCAACATTGATGTTTTCACGGAAAGAAAAGGCTATATCGTGGGGCAGCCTTTCAAATATGAATTGGTCGTTGTATAAATTCGTCAATGTATTTTTTACAATGGATAAATTTTGTTTTTTGATTAATTTAATAATATCACCGAAGTTCTTGTTGTGGTCAAAATAATCGGAAGAGACATTCTGCATAAATTCAAAAACTATATTATAATTGTTCAGAGGTACGGCAGTCAATATATAGATGCCTGATTGGTTATATTCAATTTTTGTATATGTTCTGTTATGTATATAAGCTCTGCATGAAATGCAGTTTTCACACACCTTATTATTTTCCCAGAAGTCATAGCAATTATCATATGCATTCACTTTATTAAAACGTTTATTAAAACCTTTTATGACTTTGTATACTTTTTTCTCAATGGGATCGACCAGACGGATACTCTCATACAGATTTTCAATAAAATTAAAGTCCAATATTATCTTATCAATGATATCATGATTTTCCATATTTACCTCTTATGCACGCGGCAGGATGAAATTACAAAATGTGGCAGTAAAAGTATACTTTTGACCCATAACGTTTTATCTGACGCTGTTGTATCATGAACATAAAGCATTGTTCATGATCTCGTTGCTCCAATCGCACGATTCAAGCAAGCTTGATCATGCTCATTCCGCTTTCATTATATCATGAACAAAAAACGTGTTCATGATCTTGTTGCTCCGGTCGGAAATTACAAGCGAGCTTGCAATTTCCTCTCTCCGCTTTCATTATATCATATAAGCATACAAATTAACAACTGACAACAACAGGAAAGGATGATTTTATGAAAATTAAATGGAAAATTACAGGTATATCTATTTTTACAATTTTGATTCTAACAGTTGCAATTATATCGGTTACCTATGTCCAAATAAAAAATCTTGTTAATTCGGAATACGAGCTGGAAATTAAGAATTATTCCAACATGGGGCTGCAGCTTATTGATACGGCATATCCCGGTGACTGGTCGGTGCAGGACGGAGTGCTGTATAAAGGTGATACCGTTATAAACGATAACCATGAAATTATCGATCAATTTACTTCGGGTACCACCATTCTTGCAACAATATTCCTGAACGATACAAGAGTATCGACCAATGTGAAGGACGATGGGGGAATCAGGCAGATAAACACAAAAGCATCTGAAGCGGTAATCCGGAAGGTACTGGAACAGAAGGAGAGCTATTCGGGAGCGGCGGATATACAGGGAAAGCCGGCCGTAACCTACTATGTACCCTTAAGGGACGAAAGCGGAGCGGTAATCGGAATCTGGTTTGTGGGAATCTATACCGATGTAGTTAATGAACACATTTCAGGGGCCATGGTGCTTATTGGGGTATTATCAGGCGTTATGCTGATAATCGGAGTTGCCGTCTCATTTTTCCTTGGAATAACAATTTCAAGAGGTATTTCCAAGGTAAAGGACAGGCTCAGATTAATGGAAGACGGTAATTTTAACTTTGAGTTTGAATATCAGCTGCTGCAAAGAAAAGATGAAGTGGGAGAAATCGCCAACTCCTCCCGGAACATGCAGTTAAAAATGTCGGAAATCATAAAGGGAATACAAAAGGAATCGGAGCAGGTTAAGATAAAAGTAAGTCAGTCGGTAGATAATATGGAAAAAGTAAATATGAATATAGAAGAAATATCTGCCACAACAGAGCAATTATCGGCAGGTATGCAGGAAACTTCGGCGGCAACAGAAGAAATGAATGCTTCAACCTATGAAATTGAAACAGAAGTAACCTATATGAAAGAAAAAACCGCAACCGGTGAAAGACTTGCAGGAGAAATTAAGGACAGGGCAGAAAAACTGAAGGAAGAAACCGGAAAATCTTATAAGAATACTTCTGAAATCTATAATCAGACAAATAAGCAATTAAGGGAGTCCATCCAAAAGACGGAGGCTATTGAAGAAATTAAAGAACTGACCCAGACAATCATTGAAATAACGGCACAAACCAACTTACTTGCATTAAATGCATCCATTGAAGCGGCAAGAGCCGGTGAAGCCGGAAGAGGGTTTACTGTTGTAGCCGACCAGATACGTATATTGGCTGATAATTCAAAGCAGGCGGTTTCCAGAATTGATGATATATCAAATAATGTTTCCGATGCAGTGAAAAGTGTGGTGCAGGATTCCACAAAACTGTTATCCTTTGTGGATAATCAGGTGCTAAAAGACTACGAGATGCTGGTTAATACAAGCAGCCAATACGTGGATGATTCTGACAGTGTACGGGATGTTGTAGCGGAAATAAATGCGGTAGCCGAAAAACTGCATGTGGCGATGCAGCAAATCAGAACGGCAATAGACGAGATAACAACGGCGGCAGGAGAAGGAGCCCAGGGAACAACGGATATAGCCGAAAAAATCGGCAGCGTTGCCTATAAGGTAAATGATGTTTTAAAAGAGGTACAGGAAAACAGGGAGAGCGCAGAGCAGCTGGACAGCTTGGTAGATTTCTTTAAACTGTAGTATAAAGGAATGCGCTGAAACTAAGGACATGAGAGTGAAAATCTTTCACGTCCTTTTTTAAAATTTAATTGGATTTTTGTAAATATATGAATTATTATAGAAAATATTTACAAAAACATTGACAAAAATGGTAATTTATGGGTACAATATATAATAATATAGTATAAAGCAATGACGCATTACCGTTTTAAAGTGATGAGTTATTTTTTATTATTTAGTATACCAATCTTTCTTTCTGATTTACAGGGCAAAGAATCATCATAAATATGCTATATTAATTAAAATTAATATAAGATTAAGATGAGGGAGGTGAAAGTATGGGTGTTGAAATACTTAAAAAAATGGTGAACAAAAGTGAACCACAAGATTGGACTTGCAGTGATGCACAGGACTGGACCTGCAGTGATGCGCAGGATTGGACTTGCAGTGACGCACAAGACTGGACTTGCAGTGATAATTAAGTAATTTAATTTGGCACTGCACATAGGGTGAGTTTAAGATGAACTCACCCTTTATAAAATACCAGGAGGTGAGAGTATGATAAATAATATAAATAAACGAATACAGGAGGAGATTAGTTTTTTATATGAACCATGCGAAGAATGTGGACAACCAATTATAGAGCATCTAAAGAAAGGTGAGGTCTGTTGCTCCGGACCGTATACACTGAATAGCAATGTAATAAAAGATTTGCTGAAAAAATTCTGGATTTATTTTAATGGCAGTTTAGACGGGGTAGAAGAAGTTTTACACGATAAATATTTATTTGGCAGCCTTTTACGATTAATTGATATTGCCTATAAGTGGGGGCTTCAAAACCCGTTAATTATTCCGACTACGGTAAAATGGGAGGCAACTCATTCCTGTAATCTTAATTGCAAGCATTGTCTGGCAAATGCAGGATGTAAGATTGATAATGAGTTATCCTGCAGCGAGGTTATTGATTTAATTGATCAATGTGTTGATTTAGGAATTCAAAATTTTGGTATATTAGGCGGGGAACCTCTATTGAGAGCTGATATATTCGATATTATTGAGTATCTTGAAAAATGTCCGCTGAATGTCACAATCAGTACCAATGCAACACTGATTGATGATTCTTTCATAGAAAGAATCAGTAAGTCAAAAATCAGAAGTTTTTCCGTAAGTGTTGATGGGCTGGAATGTGAGCATGACTACTTGAGAGGGAAAAAGGGCTCGTTTAATAAAGCCTTGGATGGAATTAAGAGGCTAAAGCGAATTAATAAAAGAGTTTCTGTTTTAATGGTTGTCACAAGGCAGAATATAAATCAAATATATGATGTAATGAGTGAAATGAAAAAATTAGGCGTTAATAAATTCGGTATTAATGATTTACTGCCTTTTGGCAGAGGAAAGGATATTGAGGAATATTGTATTACACAGGAACAATATGAGGAGCTTGCAGCTGAGTTTAAGACAAGGAATTTGTATTCTGACACAGAAATGATGTTCACTTGGACAGGGGCTGGAAGCTCATTTATTAATAAAGAAAAGCCGGAGTCTCCTTTTACTTTAAGTAAATGCGGAGCCGCACTTACGGAATTAACGGTTGGTTCGGAAGGAACTATCCGTGCCTGTGCCTTTCTGCCTAAAAGTAATGAAAATATACGGAATGAAAAGCTTGAGAATATATGGTTTAATTCTTTGGAACTAAAAAAATATCAAAGCAGAGATAACCTGGAAGGACAATGCGGAAGCTGCAAACACCGGATTGCCTGCAGCGGATGCAGAGCCAGAGCGGAAGCATATACTGGCAAAATAAATTCCGAAGATCCCAGATGTCTTATAGGGAGGAATTAAATGTATATTGATATTTATGAGGAAAACAGCCAAAGGGAAGTTCTGGACCAGGTTGTTAATCAAATAATAATTGCAATATTAGCCGGACCGCATCATACATATAATTATGTTTTTAATTCTCTTTCCGGACAAGAAAAAGAGGATTTTATTAATAAGTATACAACATCCTTGGATTTATTCCCGGCACATTTTAAAAATCGCTTGATAGATATGAAGGAGCAGGTGTATAAAAGCTCAGGAATATTGATAATCGGAATGGTTCCTGAACGTACATTTTCTGATGTAAACTGCGGATTATGCGGATTTGAATCATGTCAGACATATAATACGTCAAACGAAGAAAAGAATTTTTGTGCTCTTGAGTTAATGAGTTTTTCAGGTGCAATATCAAGAGGCATGACGGCGGCTGCCGGAATGCATGTATCTAATGTTTTAGCCCATTCATTGGGTGTAGCTGCTAAGAAATGCGGAATAGTGGATGCGAAAGTAGCTTTTGGAATTATATTGGATATAGGTGTTACTGTTAAAAATGCCAGACAGAATCAAATGCAAGTAAATACCATATAGAGGAGTGAAGCAAATGAAAAAAGGTAAAATATATACGATAGGTATAGGGCATTCTCCTGAGCACATAACAAAAGAGATTATCAGGGTACTTAAAGGAGTGGATTTGGTTGCGGGCTTTGGGGGATTTATAGATATGATTAAGGCTTATATACCAGAGAACGTAAGAATGATTGATGACCATACTACAAGAAGGCTGGCTTCCGATTTTGTTGAAGCCCAGCAAAACAGAGTTGCCTCGATTGTTTTGCAGGCGCTGGACGGAAAAACAATTGCTGTTTTAAGCGGAGGAGATTCCGGTGTATGGGGGACAGCCGCATTTTTTATAGAAGCCCAATCGGTTCATAACAATGCATTTGATGTTGAGGTGGTTCCGGGTATATGCGGGTTTATCGCATGTGCAGCAAGAGTAGGAGCACCGTTAATGAATGGATTTTCCCTAGTTGCTATCGGTGATGAGGATACCCCGTTTCATATAGTGGAAAAAAAATTAAAAGGGGCCGCTATGTCCGGTATGCCTTTAGTTCTGTATAAAGTGCTGCTGGAATCGGCAAATGCTCCGGAATACTATCCGGAGGAAAAATATCCTGAACTTTTTCCGCCCCTTAAAAGAAATGACGAACGGCTTAACAAAACTTATGAAATTTTGTCAAAATATATTGCTCCCAAAACGCCAATGGCAATAGTTACGGATGTTTATAACCAGGTAGCGGTACATAAGGAATATATACCGCTATTGGGTTCGGATACCGGAACCGAGGTAATTGATATTACCGCATTTGATCAATTTTTAGAAAAGAAGAAGGATTATAGGTTCTTTACCTCAATCATTATCGGCGAAGAGATTACCAAGGTATGGAATAATTACCTATATACACCCCAATGGAGCTATAACTGGATATATACCTCTTCTCTGATATCTAAAGTGAAAGATATTGATACGGTAAAAGATATCGAAAGGTAGTGAATAATATGCAGAAAACTATGAAAGCCAGTTATATGATATTATGTGCTGTAATTATTTCTTTTTTTGCTATATTTATTAATATTACACTTATTTATAAAAGTGGTATGAATATTGCTGCTTCCATGTTCGCACCGTTAATTTTTTATGCATTATTCAGGATTTTTTTTGTTCCGCAGAAAAAAGAGTTTACATACTGTCTGATGTTTGCTTGCGGTGCCTCAATGGCTACCTTTGGCTTGGATGTATCATTTGCATTAATCTCATCCGATAAAGAAGTGATTACTGATTTTAAGCAATTAATTGCAACTTTTGTTATAACTGCCGTATTTATAAATATAGGGGCAGTACTTCTGTCTTTTTTTAGTAAGGGAATAATAGAGAGAAGGGAAAATTATATTTTTCCAAAAGGCCAGGCCACAGCCAATATTATACTCTTTATGGTTTCCTCAACCGATAAAATGAAAAGGGTAATTAAATTAATCTCCGGAGTATCGCTGGGTCTTATCGTATCCGTTTTAACCAGGTTATCCGACTCTATAAAATATCCGTTTATGAATCTGGGTTTTCCTAAATTTATTGGTATGGAAATTTCACCTCTATTATTCGGAGTCGGAATGCTTATGCCCCTGAAATCAATGGCTTTAATGCTTCTGGGATTAAGCTATTCCTTATTAGTTTACATCTTTTATAGTACGTCAACTTTTTCAGAGCATTTGTCCAATCCTCTGATTATGTCAGTTGCAGTTGGTTTGATTTTAGGCGGTGTTCTCCAGAATTTTTATAGTTTGATTTTAGCTTCCGTCAAAAAAAACGGCCAAAAAGAAAAAAATCAAACTAAGATAAGTAAATTCAATATTACAATATCCATGATTTTTTTTGCGGTGTTTAGTATATTGTTTACTTCCCTATATAAAATAAATATTTTTGCATGGCTGTTGATTTTTGCGGTTGTTTTACTGCTTAGTTTCGCAACTGTACAGATACGGGCGGAAACGGGGATGGGACTGGGCATTTCGGCATATATATTAATTCCTCTTATTGGAATATTAAGCAGAAATTATATCGCTATGTTATTATTAACAGGCGGCTTTATATTATTTACCATACAATGTGCCAGTTTTCTTGAATCTGTATATATATCGGATAAAGTAGGCATTGCAACAAATAAAGTTTCGGTTATTTACTTGTTTGGTTCTCTGTTTGGCTGCTTTTGCGGTATTTTCATCATTTTGTTTTTTGAAAAGTACTATGGATTAGGAAATTCTTTCTTTCCGATTCCTATGGGTATTCCCTGGAAGATTCAAGCAAAAGTAGTGCTCGACGGTATTCTGCCGGCGAGTATTAACTGGGTAATAATTTTGCCTGTCATCGTTTTAGGCATTTTTCTTGCATACAAAAAGATATCTCCTTCCATTATTACGATGGGGTTATTATTAACACCTTCAACCACATTAATAATCTGTTTGGGAACTTTTACTGCTTTTTTATTAAAAAGGAAAAAATTAAAAGATATGCAGGATATCAGTACCGGATTGATTACAGGTGAAGGGGTGGTCTTACTTATGGTATCTATATTAATTATATTTGGGATAGGTGGTGTAAAATGATAAAAGAACAAGAAAATTATTTTCATAAATTCCTTATTCGCAGAACCGGATTTGAATATGATTTACTGGAAAAAACCGATTTTTCTAAAAGCTTCTTATACGATTTATTAGAGTGTGAATCAAAAGACGTTAGTGATTTACATAGTAGATTTGTGATTGAAAAAGAGCAGATTATGAGTTATATGGAAGACATTGCCGCATCAGGAAAATTTAAAGAAGCCGTAATGTTATCTAATTATAATTTTTCAAAACAATATGAAAAAATATTAGAGAAATATAGAAATAACGGAAAACATAATTACACGATAAGAACGCTGATGCTCTATTTACAAAGATTTTGTGCAAAAAATGACATGCATAGTTTTTTTGGGCCTACCGCTCACGGAGAGATTGATACCCGGTTGAATGAGAACATGTTATTTGTTTTTAAGGAAGACTTAAGCCGTCAAACATTTTTTGCTCGCTGGGCTGCAGAAGCATTGGCTGAGTCTTATCTAAAGTATTGGAATACAAAAAAACAGTGTACCGTAAGCTTGCGTCCTAATGTAATTCTTTCAAAAAACAAAATTGTTTGGCTGGATCTGTCTGACGCAAAAAATGCGGCTGTCCTTGAACAGCCCTTGAGTGATGACGAATATGGTATATTAAGTGAATTAATAAAAGGAATTAAAATAGGTGAAGTAATCCAAAGTGAAAACTGCAGGAATAATTTATTCTTAATGCAGCTTGAGGAGCTGGGCGTTATTCATATGGGACCGAGGATTCCCGTGGGTACCTATAAGCCTCTGGATTATATAAAATTATGGTTGAATGGTATAAGTAAAGGCTTTAACAGGCAAAAGGAAGAAATAAATTATTTTATAGCTAACATTGCTCATTTATCTGACATAGAAGATTTGGACAAGAAAACAGCAATACTGCAAATCATGCATGATAAGTTTGAACTTTCTACTTCAGAAGCTTCAAGCCGGGGACAAGGAAAGTTTTATTCGGACCGGTTTATCACTTATGAAGATGCTTGTGATATTGGGTCTGAAATGAAGCTGGGCAATCCATTCATGAATGACCTGGATAAAATGGACAAGGGCATAAAGCTCTGGATGCATTTCTCGGTTCATGTATGGGAACGGCAGGCAGAATTATTTCAAAAAAAGCTATTTAAAACAGGACAAGATGAAATTCATTTATTTGATTACATAAAGCTTATTAACGAGGACAGTTTATTCTGCAATGAAATAAAAGAAGCGGAAACACTGGTATATGAAGAATATTATGACTACTATGAGAAATTATCCTGTAAAAAAACATCAAAAAGTGCAACAGACTTTCTGACAAACTATGATATACCATATTATACCAGTGCGGATATTCAAATTGCTGCAAACTCTGTTTCTGGTATTAATAAGGGGGATTATAAAATTATATTAGCGGAATGTCATACCAATTTGCTATTTCTTTGCACTACCAATATGGGATATTGGCCGTTATCGGATGATTTCTCAGAAGAATATGGTGAATGGTTATCTCAAAAAAAGCCCCATGACGTAGAATTTTTTTCATTAATTTATAAGCATGACAATAAATGCCTTACACGGGGTGAAAACCCGACAGTTAGTGTTTGTGCGTATGGGAGTGCGGAACATGGGATAGAAATACCCATATCCGAATTAACCGTCAAACGTTTTGGCAGGTTTTATTATCTTTACTCTCCCGGGCTGAAGAAAAAGCTGATAAGCCATGTATCGACAAATACTATTTTTGACAGATTATTCATGGTGCCGTTCTCGTTACCCTATTGTTATTCCAGTCCTCCCTGGACAAAAGATGAAAGGATTACGCATATAGATAGAATTGAGGAAGGAAATGTTGTTTATTTAAGAGAACAATGGCTCATAAACTCATGCGAATTAGCAGAAATTATTGCAATGAAAGAAGAATTCAAACGTTTTTTGGAGCTTAACAGCTGGAGGAAGAAGAAGGGGATTCCGGAGCGGGTATTTATTAAGCTTAAAAATGAAGGCAAGCCTATTTTCCTTTCATTTAATAATCCGGTGCTTATTGATATTATATTAAGAAAGTTAAAGGATTATAAGGATACTTTTACTTTATCTGAAATGCTGCCGGATAGTAAAAATTTATGGTACGGTGATGAAAAAAACAAATATACTTCGGAATTTAGATTAATGTATTTTCAAAATATGGTTAGAACAGAAAACTGGCCTTTTATTAATTTATAAACATTCCGTATTGAGAAATAAGATGTCTTACAGGTGGTGGATAATGAATATAAAATACAGTCGGTTAAACCTTGAGGTGGCAGCAGATGCAATAAAATCCAATATTCAGAAGCTCGGTTCGGCAAAAAAAGCTGACGAAGCTTTTCATGGATTTGAGGAGTTTTGTGAAATAATTAAAGAATATGAGTCAAATAAGGCTGTATGCAGTCTGAAAATAAAACAGAATATAAAGGACAATTTTTATTTGGAAGAACAAAACTATTATAACTCCAATAAAAGTATTATTTCCGATGCTATAAACCTTTATTACAAAGCTATATTTGACTCACCGTTCAATAAAGACTTCGAAAAAAAGTATGGCAGTTTACTGCTGCATAAGATTGAGAATTCCCTTAAAGGTTCTAATCGGGCCAGCTTAAAATTCAGCAGCCTGGAAAGAGAATTGGTGCAGGAATACCAGAAGTTTATTACGGAATATCACCAGATGAACTCATTTTCATTTTCTGAAAATAACCGGTTATTAAATTCCAATAGTAGAGATTTGCGGATAAAAGGAGTACAATTCAAAGGACAAGTATTTTATGGAAGCAAAGAACGGATTGAAAAAATTTTTACGCGCCTTATCCTGTATCGTAATAAACAGGCGGATGCCTTAAAAATGAAATCCTATTCGGAATTGAGTTCATTAAAACTGATGAGATTTGACTATACAAGAGAAGATATCGGACGGCTTAGAAATATTATAGCAAAAGAAGTTGTTCCGTTATTAAACTATTTTCAGCTTCGGGATGCCGAAAAAGTTGCCGCCGATAAAATAGGTATCTGTGATGATAAATATTTTTATACTAATTTTAATTACAACAATGGTGGAATTAATAAGTTAATCTATGATGTACAAAAAATACTATCTTATACATCGCGGACCATAGGCGACTATTTTTCTTATTTGGCAGAAAACAATTTACTGGACCTGGAACCCAGAACGAATAAAGCGCAGGGCGGAAGCAGCCATTACATCATAAAAGCCCATATACCATATGTATTTGCGAATCTTTCCGGTTTACCGTCTGATTTTAGAATACTGATACATGAGCTGGGCCATTCCTATGCTGCTTTTAAAGCTGATAAAAACAATATAAACCCTGTTTTATTTTATCCGGGACTTGAAACTTGTGAGATTCATTCCACCGGATTGGAGCTATTTGCCTGCAATCATTTCCAGATAGCTTTTGGTGATAATGCGGACCGTTATTTATACGGAAAACTTAAGGAATCGCTTTACCTGCTGTCTTACGGCTGCCAGGTTGATGAGTTCCAGGAAATTGTATACGGTTTACCTAAGGTTGACTTTAGTGAGATAAATAATATTTGGTTAAAACTGGATTCCAAATACAGACCCTGGCTTTCCTATGCTGATTTGCCATTTTATTCTTCCGGTGCAGGATGGCAGGAACAAAGACATATTATCGGCAGTCCATTTTATTTTATTGATTATGTTATTGCTCAAATATCAGCATTTGAACTATTCATTGAGTATAATGACAATCCTGAGAAAAGTTTACATAAATATTTTCAATTAATTGATTATGCCGGAACCTTAAGGTACAGGGAACTCATAGAACAATGTGGACTGTCATCTGTATTTGACGAAAATAATGTTCATAGTATTATGTCAAAAATAAATTCCATTATGATTTCATTGGCAAAGTGATATCGATTGGTAAAAATGTAATGAAAAGATAACGTAAATTAATAAGGGGATGTTATTATGAAGCATTTAAAAGCAAACGAGTTTTACAGCTACAAATATTTATCGTCACTTTCCATTTCTCCGCAAAACACAAAGTCAGCGCTTGTTGTTTCAGGTGTTGAAGATGAATATACGTATATGCACAACCTTTTTATTTGCGCTGATGGACAGACGGAACAGCTAACGGATTGTAACAGAGCAGATTTATTTACCTGGGTTACGGATGACAGCATGATATATACGACCCAATATACGGATAACCGGACAGAATTTTATATGCTCACCCTATCGGATAAGAGGGTCAAATTTCTGTTCAGTGTAAATTGTCCGGTTATTTTTATTGATTCATTAAGCAATGCAGCTATAGTTATACATTATGAGGATAATAATAATTCGGGGGATATATTCACCAATCAGCCGGCAGGTAAAAAAGATTATACGGAAATAACGGACATACCTTTTTTTAAGAATGGATACGGACATATCAGCGGTATGAAGAATAAAGCGGTTATCTATAATTATCTGGATAAAATATCGACGGATATTTCAGGAGACGATAATGTTTTGATTCTAAGGGCTTCCTCAGATAAAAACAGGATTGGCTATAGTTCCAAGCATAAAGAAAATGGAATAAGGAAAACATATTTCACCGTCTATGATGTCCGTAAGTCTTCCTTCACCCATATATGTCTTGAAAAGATGCAGGTAAAGGATTTTGACTTTGATAATAATTCCATTGTCTTTGCTGGCACGGAGAATCTTAAATATGGTACGATTGAAAATCCGTTTATATACTCTGCTGACATTACGAGCGGCCAATTAAGCCTGCTTTATGAATTTGACTACTCAATCGGTGCTTTAACCGGTACGGATTCACGTTTAAAAACCGGAAGAGCATTTAAAGTTTTTGGTAATGACCTGTATTTTATTTCATTAAAAAATTATTATACAAATATCTATAAATTAAATTTAGAATCTAAGGTCTTAGAATCCGTCACGAATGATTCCGGCTGTTATGATTGTTTTGATGTTTGCTGTGATACTATACAGTCCGTCGCTTTTATTGAATTAAAGCTTCAGGAACTATATTCAATAAAGAACATGGTTCCCTCGCAAATCAGTCATTTTAATGAAATGATAAATTATATGGAAATGTCAAAACCGGTGCACCACACTATAAAAGACAAGGATGGTTATATCATAGACGGGTGGATTATGTTCCCTGAAAACTTAGAAGAGGGAAAAAAGTATCCTGCCATATTAAACATTCATGGAGGCCCGAAAGCAATTTATGGAGATATATATTTTCATGAAATGCAGTATTGGGTTAGTGAAGGTTATATCGTAATTTACTGCAATCCAAGAGGAAGCGACGGAAAAGGTAACCGGTTTTCCGATATAAAAGGCAAATTCGGAGAATACGATTATCAAAATATTATGCAGTTTTTAGAAACCATGATAAATAATTATAACTATATTGATGTTGATAATCTGGGCGTAATAGGCGGGTCTTATGGCGGTTATATGGCCAATTGGATTATTTGCCATACAAATATCTTCAAAGCAGCAGTTTCGGAAAGGGGAATATCGAACTGGATAACACTTTCTTTGTTGTCGGACAGCGGATATGAGCACACCTCTAATCAATTGCAGGCCGATTTGTGGGAGGATTTTGATGTATATTGGGATAAGTCTCCTTTAAGGCTGGCCGGTAAAGTTAAAACACCGACACTTTTTTTACATTGCGATAATGATTATAAATGCTTTCCTATTGAGTCCTATCAAATGTTCACGGCCTTGAAAGTAAATAAAGCCGATACCAAAATGTTAGTCTTTCATGGAGAAAACCATGAATTATCGCGAACCGGAAACCCTATTAACAGGTACACCAGAATTATGGAGATAACAAAATGGATAAATAAGTACCTAAAACAAAAGAATAAATAGGAACGGAGGTGAGTTAATGGTAATTATTGAAGAAATATCCGTTAATTTATGTAATTTAAAATTTGATATATCAGAATTATATAGAATTCTGGATAATTATAATCAAAAACTGAAAGAAGCATATAACCGAAAACCCAATAGAGTCTATATAGGATTTGAGTATTGTGATAAAATGGTTCATTTTTTTAGTATGCGGGAATTAATTGCTATTTTTAACACCATAGAAAATTTAGATATGAAAGTAACTTACGTAATACCGCCCGTGAGAGAAGAAAATTTTAAAAAACATATGGATATTCTTGATGAATTGATAAGCCGTACCAATTTAAATGAGATTTCCGTTAACGACTATGGAATGCTGAACTATTTACATACTAAGAGAACAAACAATCTGGATATCATTCTGGGAAGGTTATTTGATAAAGGTATACGGGAAACAAGACTTAATATTTTTGAGTCAGAGGCCGTAAAGAAAAATTCTGCGGAAATTTCTAAAACTAATTTATTTGATGAACCTTATCTTAAATTATTTGAAAGCTTCAATATTAACCGGATTGAATTAGATACATTTCCTGATGGTGTGCAGGACGTTTCAAAGGCAGGTAAGCTAAATGTCTCCATACACTATCCTAAGGTATTTATTTCAAGGGGCAGTTATTGTGAAGCGGGCAGTATCGGACAAAAACCGGAAAATAAGTTTAAGCTTTCCAATATGTGCGGCTTTGAATGTTCTAAAATATATAAGAAAATAATACTTGAACATAATTGCAGAGAACTTATAAAACTAGGCAATGCTATTTTGTTTCATCAGCCTGAGCCAATCGGTGATATAGTTAACGGAAAGTTCAGACTGGTTTTCTCACCTGTATTTCAGAAGGATAATATTATTTGTTGAGGAGGGACAGGCTTTAAATTTCTGTGAACATAATTCAAATACTTTTAGAAAGGATTTGTGCCCGATTCAATGAAAGGAAGGTGAGTTATTATGAAAATTATTGCTCCTATAAGAAGCGAAGAACAGGTTGATATTTTTATACAAGGCGGAGCAGATGAGTTTTATTGCGGTTTTATGTATGATAAGTGGGAGCAGCAGTATTCTTCCGAGATTGAATATAATAGAAGAGGTAATTTTGCGGAAAAAGCCAACATCCGGGATATTGAAAAGCTGGAAGCAATCATATCCGCTTCCAACCACTATAATAAAAAAGTATTTTTGACTACCAATGCCCTTCGTATTACGCAAAAACAGGCAGATTTATTAGAGGATTTATTTAAAAGCTTTAAAAAGATGGGGGGACACGGGGTAATAATAAGCGATTTAACACTTATAGATAGGGTTAAGCAATTGGATTTGTTTGTAGTGCTTAGCTCTTGTGCAAATGTTAATAATCTCCAGAGCGCTCTGTTTTTTAAGAACTTAGGTGTGGATAGAATTATTTTTCCAAGAGATATAACTCTGAATGACATAGGCAATATCATTTCAGGATGTCCGGCTGTGGAATTTGAGTCGTTCCTGATGAATTCAGCCTGTAAGTTTGTTGACGGCAATTGCCTGGGTTTACATAACTCTAAATATAAATCGTTATGCAAATTTATAGACAGATGTGAACGGCAGTCATATTATACTTTAAAAGAGCATGAAGAATTTATGAGTGATAAAATTATGGAAAATAATGATTATTATAAATCCTTATTCAATAATGCCTGTGGCTTGTGTGCATTATTTGATTTAATTAATTGCGGTGTCCATTCGGTAAAAATAGTGGGAAGAATGTTACCTAACGACCAATTATATAATGATATTAAAAATACAGGGGAAAACATTACAATTGCCAAGCATTCCAAAAATCGTGAGGAATACTTGAATAATATGAAATTTATTGATTCGACGGAGGAGAAAATCATTTGCAGTAATGGGTTTAACTGTTATTATCCTGACATTTATAATTGTATTCAAGGATGTGGCAGGTAAACTATATTCAAAGTTTGCAATCTTTTCTGAACAGTATTCAGACAGAACTTTGAATTGTGCTCAGTAAGGAGACACTTGTAAGAGAAGAGATGGTTAAAGGTAGAACGATAGAATAAGATTTAGAAAATACATATAAAACATTGGAATATTCATAAAACAGCCTACTATAATCACAGTAATCGGAATAAATGATTGCTAATGAAAAAAAAATATACAATTCTTATTGACATTTACAAGTATTACCATTATAATGGATAAGGAAGACAAGTTCTTCCAGTTAGCGCTAACTGCATCAGAGTGTTTCCCAACGATAACATTTGTTAATAAAAAACGGAGTTAAAAGAGTATAAATAACTAAGGAAGGAGTTTTATGTATGTTTAAAAGGAGATTTTTTAACATTATAACCGCTATTTGTCTGTCTTTACTATTCATCTTAAGCAGCATATTTGTGTTAAACCAGGAGGTTGCAGCGGAGGATAAGTTTAGCGATGTATATAATAGCAGTAATTATCAAAACCCATATGCAAAAGACCGGGTTATTGTAGCATTAAAGTCAGGTGCTGATATTCAATTGGATGTGGCAGATGAGGGATTGACTTTTCAAAATATATTATCTGAAGAAGATAGTACATATGATGTAATGCTCTATACTATAAAGGACCAGAGTGCAGAGGGTGTAATTGAGACTATCAACTTATTAAAAAAGAACCCGGCGGTGGTTTATGCAGAACCGGATTACTATCTGGAAGCTGTGGATACGATTCCTAATGATCCCAGTTACTCCAGGCTCTATGGTTTGGAGAGGATCAGCGCACCGGCAGCCTGGGATACATACACAGGAGCCAAAAATGTGGTTGTTGGGGTTATTGATACCGGAGTTCAATATACACATCCTGATTTAGCAGGTAATATCTGGGTTAATCCTGGAGAAATTGCGAATAACGGAATTGATGACGATAATAATGGCTATATTGATGATGTTTATGGCTGGAACTTTGTAAGTAACAACAACAGACCTCTGGATGATAACGGTCATGGTACACATGTAGCAGGTACTATAGGTGCTGTCGGCAATAATGGCATCGGAGTTGTTGGCGTTACCTGGAATACACAGATTGCGGCGCTAAAGTTCCTGGATGCAGGCGGAGGAGGTTATACATCCGATGCAATACGGGCAATTAATTATGCAAAGAATAAGAACTTTGCAATCACTAACAATAGCTGGGGCGGCGGCTCCTTCAGCCAAAGTCTGAAAGATGCAATTGATTCCTATAGTGGTCTCGTCATTGCGGCCGCCGGAAATAACGGAACCAATAATGATAGCAGTCCTACCTACCCGGCAAGCTATACTTCCAGTAATGTCATTGCCGTTGCGGCAACAAACAGCAGTGATGGCAGAGCCAGCTACAGTAATTATGGCAGCACCAGTGTTGATTTAGGCGCTCCGGGAGATGCAATCTATAGTACATATATTAACAGCGGCTATGCAACCGCGAGCGGAACTTCAATGGCGGCTCCTCAGGTTTCGGGAGCAGCGGCTCTCTTGAAATCATATAATCCTTCCCTGACTACAGCTCAAATCAAATCTGCAATCCTGTCAAATGTGGATGCGGTTTCAAGTTTAAGCGGAAGAACTGTAACCGGAGGAAGATTAAATGTTGCCAAAAGCCTTAATGCGATAAAATAATTAAAGAAATTTAATATAAACGTTTATGTGAATTTTGTTAAAACGCACTAAAAAGCTAAACATTTATTCAATCACAATATGCCAGGGGTAATAATACCCTGGCATATTGTGATTATATAGTTTATTTCACAGGTACTCTGTGACAGTGTATAAATTGTTGTAATTTAAAACCAGCAATGTTAAAATGTGGTTAGTAATATATTAAAATTACATCATTTACGTATAATGGGGAAAAGGCGGTATGAAATGAAATCACAAGAGGAGAGAATAACTGAACTTGAACAGAGAGTAGCTCAATTAGAAAATGTTATTAAAAGTTCTGAAAATGAAAAAACCAAAACAGTAAAATCCATAATTGAAAAGACAAAATTAGTACGGAACGAAGCAATAAGTAAGAGACCTGTTGAATTAACTCTAAATCGCCAGGAAGAAGAGGAACAAACCGGAAGTAAAGGAAACGGACGTAAAGATAAAGAAGCATTGGTTGGAAAATATATAGTAGGTGCATTGGCAGCAGTGCTTATTTTTGTAAGTGCAATTTCGTTTATCAGCCTGGTATGGAACCGAATGACACCGGAAATCAAATTGTCAATAATATTGTTAGCAGGCATTATACTATCTGCTTTAGGCTTTTGGCTTATAAGGACAAAGAAGAATTCAATAACATCGGTAATCCTGGGGACAGGAGCCGGTTTACTGTTCATTGCCATCTTATCTGCCAATCTGGTATTTCATATGATTGGAAATAATATGTCCATATTCCTGGCCGGTATATGGGCGGTATTCTTTATAATATCTTCACGGTATACCAATCTGTTCTTTACTACGGTAATTTCATATATCGGCAGTTACATTGCATTGGTGTTAGGGTTAGCGCTTATGCAAGGTGATATGGAACTATTGGTATTAATCCTGTTTGCATCGAGTATTTCAGCGGTAATGATATATATCACACTTAAAAGCAGCAAAGCAAAATTAATAACCAGTGTAGTTCTCTCAATATTCAGCTATGCAACCATATTAATTTTCTGTTATTTAGACGGATTTCTTTTTTCAAAGCAGCTTTTGAGCAGTTATGCTGC
Organism: Lachnoclostridium sp. UBA903; assembly: GCA_002294045.1. GTDB lineage: Bacteria > Bacillota > Clostridia > Lachnospirales > Lachnospiraceae > Anaerocolumna. Next base: position 29,966 of record DBEP01000044.1, read on the forward strand.
TCAGACTGCCGTAATTATTTTCATATATCTGCTTATGAATATGTTTTATAAGATAGTTAATAATACGGATGCAATTCCTGTCTATCTTGGAGTCAGCATATTCACAACAATAATGACAATGGTATATATAGGTCACTTAAGCGGCAATTATCTGAAGCTGAATGCAATATCCCGCCACGAGTTATTCTTTACTGCTAATTTGCTGCAGTTTTTACTGAATACTGTGTTTTATAAAAGGATAGAAAAATGGTTAACGAGATATTATGCAGTCCTGCTGGTCGTTGTTTTTTCGTTAATTAACATAGAATTTTATGAAGTACCGACAGGTATCATTATGATAGGATTATTACTGGTTGTGAGCGGGAAGGTATTTAAACGGGAAACTCAATCATTGTTAATCGGGCTGATAATTTTATTGGACTCGCTGTTCCTGATTTGCAATGCTTCAGATAATTTAATCTGTTCTTTTTACGGATTGCTTCAGTTAGGTCTGATGGTATATGTGTTATGGGAAAGCAATAACTTAAAAAAATATGCGAAGATTAATATCCTAAAGACAATTGGTATTGTGGTAATAATTATAAATAGCTTTGGAATACCGTCCAATATTATAAACTACATGAGTATACCATACATAGATATACCATACATAAGTAAGTACGCGGATAATGCGGTTGGCTATTTTATTGCTGTTATTATCGTCATTATTTTAATAAAAACAGGTTATTTTAAGAATTGGAAGAGTGAACAGTTTAAATTCTTTGGCAGAAACGATGCATTGGAAAATGATAAAGGTATGCAGATACTGCTCTATCTGAGCTCAACAGTATTATATTTTTATGGGCTGCGGGGAATAGCATCTGCGGATAAGGTGTTGCTTCAGCTGATATTTACACTGGCAGCAATTGCTATTGCATTAATACAAAGCAGGATAATACTTTCTGGTAATGGCCGGAATAAGACACTAACAGGAATATGGATCGTCATAAAATATTTAATGTTAACCTGGACAATACTTTGGTCGTTTTTAGATTTAGACATAGTATCTGTAGCATATAGCATAGCCGGACTAATAGTAGCCATAGTAAGTATATCAGTAGGATTTAAGCTTAGAAACAGGAGTATAAGACTGTATGGGCTGGTATTAACTATCATTATGGTAGCAAAATTCATATTTGTGGATTTAAGTCAGGAAAATTCGATTACGAGAGTTCTTGCACTGGTAGCAGGAGGAGGTCTGTGCTTTTTGATCAGTTACATTTACAATAAATTGAGTGAGAATTATTCGTGATAATTTATAATGTATACTGTGAAAGACAACTCAAATCATAGCGTTAGGACAACCAGCCTAAAATATGCAGTTGTCCGAGGCTTCCACCGGCTTTCCGTCAATAAAGGTATTTACCACGTTGGTAAGTGAGTCATATATTTCACCGTCGGCCAAAACAATATCTGCATCTTTACCTACTGCCAGAGAGCCGACTCTGTCTTCAATGCCGATATGTTTTGCCGGATTTATGGTAATAGCCTTTAATGCTTCAAAGGGTTCCATGCCGGATTTAACGGCAAGGCCTGCACAAAGTGCCAGGTACTGCTGGGGAATTACGGGGCTGTCGGTAATGATGGAAACGGACAGTCCGGCCTTTGCCAGTATACCGGGGGTGGTAAAGGTTTTGTTTCTGAGTTCATATTTGGTAGCATGGCCCAGAGAGGGGCCAACGGCAACAGGAATATTTTCTTTAGCCAGTTCCGAAGCTATCAGATGACCTTCCGTGCAATGCTCCAGGGTAAGTTTAACATTGAATTCTTTTGCAATGCGGATGGCGGTAAAGATGTCATCGGCTCTGTGTGCGTGTGCCTTTAAAGGGATTTCACGGTTTAATACGGCCTGAAGTGCCTCTAATTTCATGTTAAATGCCGGTCTCTTTGATATATCGTCTCCCGCATTAATCAGTTTATCTCTGTATTCCGCTGCCTGGAACAGTATTTCACGAAGTTTGGCAGCAGTTGTCATACGGGAATAATTATTTTTATCCTTGTATATACGTTTGGGATTTTCGCCGAAGGCACATTTCATAGCAATTTTTTCTTTGATAATCATATTGTCTATCCGTAATCCGCTCAACTTAATGGCAGCGAAAGTGCCTCCCAGTACATTTGAACTTCCGGGACCGGTGGCTGCACTGGTTACGCCTCCTAAAGCTGCCTGCGTAAACGTCACATCCATGGGATTAATGGCGTCAATAGCACGAAGATGGGGGGTCAGAATATCATTCAGTTCATTATAATCACGGCCTTCAAAACCAATACCGTAACCGTCAAGGCCGATATGGGAATGGGCATCTACAAGGCCGGGATATACATAAAGACCCGTGGCATCAACTACTTTTGTACTTTCTTCTATACTGATATCCGGCCTTATCTTTGTAATCTTACCGTCTACAGCCAGAATATCCGCTATGTAAGGTGTGACGTTAACGGCATCATGAATTAATCCGCCTTTAATTAATAAAGTCTCCATATGAACAATTTCTCCTTTGTATTACTATATATTTAAAGTATATAGTAATACTTTCTACAAATGAAGTCAAATTATATCTTTTCAGGTTAATACTCCCCGCCCCCAAAACGGAGCATCCGGTCCGGCATATGCCTTTTTCAAGCACACTCAAGAGTACCTCATCATTACATTATACTTTATCCCAGGGAAAGTATTACTTTTTTTTAATAGGAAATTGCGTCCTATTGAATAAAAACCCGACCCGGGATGCACATGACGCGCCAACGGAAGATTGTCACTAAAATGACGGCGCGTCAGCGCCAGAGTCCGGCAAGCCAGACTCTTTCTTATATAAAAATATGCCCATCTTTTCAGTAAACCGTCTGCATAATTTAAACCGTCTGCCTCAAAGGGAGCATATTTATATCCGGTATCTGTTTTGTTTCGCTTAAGGCAGCTGTTACTGCGTCTTGCTTAGGGACTTAGAAGGTAATCACCTTTGGTTTTTCTGTAAATGACGACAGGGTGGCAGTCGCATCTTTTAAGTATAACACCTGTGTGTTATCATCATCCGCTTTATACCTGCCTTGCAGGCTGGGATATGCGTCCAGCATGTGCTGCTTTGCTTCAATCCTGTCGTCTTCAACAGCAGTTGCCTGCACACGAATCCAGGTTGCACCATCAAAAGCACAGATTTCAATTTTAGGATTGGCCTTGATTTGCCTGGATACGTTTTTGACTTTTCCTGTTTGGATATAGAGTTTGCCTTCAAAAATGTCAACTGTGCCAAATGGGCGGACTCTTGGCTGGTCCCCCTCGACTGTTGCGATATAATATGTATCGCACTTTTTTAAAAAATCATACACTTCCTGCATAAAATACCTCCATTTCGTTTAGGGATATAATTTACTTTTACGCCTACCATATTATAATATCATGTGCAGCATATTTTTCAAGTACAATATTATTGTATACTTAGTATCTTAAAACATACTGTCATAATGGAATTATATGAAATTTGCCTTGTAACAGTAAGGGGTACAGCCGCTCTTGGGCCTCTATCACGGGAGAGGGAATAAGAGGAGTTTTAGTAATTGTAAAATTTTAGTTGACAAATAATTCTAAGTAAGTTATTATAATAAATGCAAATGAGAAGCGTTTGCATTTATTGCGAGTTTAGAATATATAGTAATGGGTGTGTTTATTAAAGCGGGAAGGCGGATTGGTCCGGTAAGTTAGCTTATACTAACAGGGTGGCTTCCTGTTTGAGATGTGGCGGTATCCGGCCTGCCTGCGGTATGCAATGGGGGAAAATATGAAAAGTATTTATAGTGTAAACGAATTAAAAGATAAAATTTTAGGAGGACAGCTGGGACTCAATCCTGATAAGATGTGGGTCACAGGTTCATCCTATATTTACCAAACAACACAATTCCCGGCCTCTGATACGAAATATCATAATTATTATCTGCTGGTTAGAGTTGAATCATATTTTGGTGCCTGCTGCCATGTACCGGAACAATTAGATATGACCTTTGCAGAAAAATGCTCAGGACAGCAATTGAGTTCTGTTATTGAAATGCCTGTACTTCCGGTGCAGATTGCCGCAATGGATGCCTATTTAGGCGTTACATATCCTCATGAAAGGAATTGTTTAAGAACTGTTAAAATTCCGGCAGGGACCCCCGTTGAAAAAGCGGAGGCAAGGGATGAGGCCATTTCTCAAATTACAAGGATTGAAAAGGACCAGAAAGTTGCTCTCATCGGAGTCGTAAATCCTCTTGTCGGAGCCATCAAAAGACGAGGCGGTGTTTGTCTTCCTTGTGATTTGCAGCTGAGAAAAACCCAGTGGAATGAAATTGTGGAAACAGACATGGAAAAGGTGCTGGATAAAGCCGACAGCGTAATCTGTACTGCCATGACATTAAGCAACGGAACTTTTGACCGGATATTGGAGGTTGTCAGAAGCCGTAATATACCGCTTACCGTTTATGCGCAAACCGGAAGTGCTGTCATTGCACGGTTTGCAGGCTGCGGCGTTACGAATCTGGTTGCCGAACCGTTTCCATTTACTCAATTCAGTGCGGCTGCTTCCGAATTGTATTGCTATACGGCTGTTTAACAGTAATGTATGTCTTAAAATGGGGGGATAAAAATGAGGGGGATACTGGAAACAATTGGGGAAACCCCAATGATTACAAAACTAAATATGAACAGTGATTGTGAGGGAGAAATCTGCTTAAAATACGAAAGAAATAATCCGGGTGGCAGCATTAAGGACCGTCCTGCAATTTATATGATTAATGAAGCTGAAAAAAGAGGATGGTTAAAGCCCGGGGGAACCATAATTGAATCGTCAAGCGGGAATTTTGGCATATCCCTTGCTATGATTGGCGCCGCAAAAGGCTATAAAGTTATTATTTTGGTAGACCCTAAGACAACGCCGTCTAATATGTCTCTATTAAAAAGTTACGGCGCAGAAGTTATTGTTGTTACGGAAAAAGATGATTGCGGAAGCTATCATAAAACGCGTATTTCACTGGCTAATAAAATGGCAAAAGAGATTGGCAACTCCTTTCGGCCTGATCAATGTTTCTGCCTTTTGAATAGTGAAGCTCACTATAAAACTACGGCGCGTGAAATAATGCAGGATTGTTCAAATGATATTGCTGTAATTATTGCTCCGGTCAGTACCGGCGGACAGCTTGGAGGGATTTCAAAGTATTTGAAAGAAAAAATCCGGGATATCAAAGTTGTTGGCGTGGATGCGGAAGGTTCCGTTATTTTTGGGGGAGTGCCGCACTCCTACAGGATTCCCGGAATCGGATTAGGATGGCTGCCTGATAACCTTCAAATCAAGTATATTGACGAAGCTTATAAAATATCGGATGAACAAGCCTTTTTCACTGCCCGTGCCTTTGCTAAAAATGAGGGTATCCTGATTGGTCCATCCGGCGGCGCATGCATATTGGTTGCGCTTAAATTTGCGCAAATACTTAAGAAAAATCAAAAAATCGTATGTATGATTTCCGATGGAGGCGAGCGGTATACTTCTACCTTGTTTAATGATGACTGGATGGCCGGTCAGGGTTTTGATATGAAACAAAAAACAGACATTGACACAGTCAGGAACATTGCCTTTCACCTTCAGCCGTATTGCTTTGATAAGCTGTCAGGTCCGCAAAGACCGGCTTGTTTAGAAGAAGATATGCAGGTACCTGCATCGACTCGGCTTATTAACGAAGAAATCAGAAAAACAAATGGATAGAGGACTTAGATATGATGAATCCAAATAACAGCAAAAAGACCAATTCATATATTCGGTTAGCAAAGTTTGCATTTTACATAAAAGGAGAGCTAACCGCAAAAATTGCGCTTACTTTATTTGCAATAGCAATCAGTGTGATACAGGCATTTATGCTGGCATACGGAACGTCGGGTGTATTTTCGGGCAAAAACGCAGGTTCCGTTCTCCGGTATTACATAATCGCCGCTTTTTGTATTCTGGCCCGTTCTCTGTTAGCGTGGAAAATTGAAATTTATTCTAAGAAAGTTGCCGGCAAAGCCAAGGCGGTATTACGAAGCAAGCTGGTGGAAAAACTGATTGAGCTCGGCCCAAGGTACCAGTCGGTCAAGCGCTCCGGACGCCTGCAGTCCCTCGTGACCGACGGAGTGGAATATGTTGAGCCTTATCTTGTTAATTATCTTCCTCAGATTATTGTGGTTGTTCTGTCCTCACTTTGTATCGGAGGATACGTACTGTTACTGAATTTAAAGGTCGGTATGATTTTGATGACCGCCATGGTAATTGCTGTTGTGACGCCTTACCTTATGCTTCCCTTTATAAAAAAAGCAGCGATGGAATATTGGCGGGGCTATGCGGTACTCAATGCGCAATATGTGGATGCCATGCAGGGAATGAATACGCTGAAGGCGCTGAATGCAAGCGGCAGAAAAGGACTGGAGCTGTATCAAAGTGCCGATTCTTTCCGCCGCCGCCAGATACACTGGACCATATTTTCTCTTATTTCCTCGGCTACCATCGTGCTCATGATGGCCGCCGGCAAGTACCTGACCGTAGGGGTGGCCACTTTCGACATGGCAGGCGGTCTGCTTAGTCAGCCCGGGCTGCTGGTGATTCTCTTCCTTGTTATAGAATGCATGAGGCCAATTGCAGATTTGGATTTGGCATGGCATGCAAGCTATATGGGGCTGTCGGTTTCTCATGAGCTGTTTGAGATATTGGATGAGCCGGTCACAATTCAGAATAAGCCTGGTGCCAAAACTTCCGGTATTGACGAAGGGTTCCCCGGCATTGAATTTAAAAATGTATCGTTCCGGTACCCTGCCCGTACCGAATATGCTCTCAAAAACGTCTCCTTTACCATCCGGCCCGGGCAGTCGGCAGCCATCGTTGGTAAGTCAGGCGGAGGAAAATCTACTATCACCAACCTGCTCCTGCGCTTTTACGATGTGGATGAAGGCAGTATCCTAATTAACGGAGTTGATATACGTAATTACTCCGTTGAATATCTGCGCAGCCGCATTGCCATTGTATTTCAGGATACTTACCTGTTTTATGGAACCATAGAGGAAAATATCAGTTTGGCATCGGAACATGCCGATTTGAAACAAATTATAGCTGCCGCCAAAACTGCCAACGCCCATGATTTTATCACCGCAATGCCCAAAGGCTATCAAACTATGGTGGGAGAGCGCGGCGCAACTCTTTCGGGAGGTGAAAAACAGCGCGTTGCCATCGCACGTGCGGTATTAAAAAATGCTCCTATTTTGATTTTGGATGAGGCCACTTCCAGCGTGGATGCCGCCAATGAATTTATCATCCAGTCTACGATTGGAAAGCTGACGAAACGCTACACCACATTAGTGATTGCACACCGTCTTTCGACGATACGAAACGCCGACCATATACTTGTCTTTGATAAGGGAGCGTTAGCCGAATACGGGACACACGATGATTTAGTTACCAGAAACGGAACCTATCAGCAACTGCTGAATGCACAGACCGGTATGGAGGAATAATATGCCCAAGAAGATAAATCGGCTTAAAACTCTAATTGAGCTATCGGGAACACTGAAAAATTACCGTCTTAAAACAGCTGCCAATATACTTTCCGGTATTGCGTTTGAAGCTTTTACAATCCTTTCGGCCGGAATCTGCGCCTATATGGCGGCGGTCGCACTGCAAGGCGGCCTAAATGAAGGAAACCGCCGCTTGCTTTGGATATTGGCGGGCAGCATAGCAGGATTCGGAGTGTTCCGCTATCTGGAAGGATTGCTTTCCCACGATGTGGCTTTTCATATTCTTGTGGATTACCGCGTTAAAATGTACAATGCTTTTGAAAAAATCTGCCCCGATATTCTTCTGAACAGCAAATCGGGACAGCTCTCAGTCACCTTAATGAACGATGTGGAAATATTGGAATGGTTTTTCGGCCATACGGCCGGATCCATTGTGGCTACTTTTGTGGTTGTCATGGGGATACTTGGGTTTCTGACATGGCTGCATCCTATGCTGCTGCTGGTTATGCTTATCAGCATTGCGGTTATCTTTACCATTCCATTTATATTTAAAAATGCCGCCGACACCCAAGGACTCCTCAATCGGTATAAGCTGGGGGATGCCAATTCCGTTACCTTGGAAGGGTTAAACGGTGTTAAGGAAATTCTCGCCCTTAATTACAAGGACCGTTACATACAAAAAAGCAGTGCCTTCATGGAAGAACTGACGCAGGCACAGGTAGATTACACCAGGCGGCAGGGTAAGGAAGGCGGATTGCTGATTGCTGCTGCTGGCTTTGCGGCTGTTGCCATTAACCTTACTGCCGTTGTGCTGGTAATAGAGGGAAAACTTTCGCTGGAATGGTTTGCGGTGGTCGGAACCACAATATGGCTTGCCTTTAATCCGATTCTTTCATTGTGTGACAAAGCCCGCTCTTTCGGCATCATTTTTGCATCCGCCTCAAGAGTATTTGAAATTCTGCACTCTAATCCCATTATAGACGATAGCGGACAGGAGCTTTCCATTAATGGCATTGAGCCGTCCATTGATTTTGAAAATGTATGCTTTTGCTATAAAAAAGGTGATAACAATGCTGTCTCAGAGGTTTCCTTTCACATTGCCCCCGGAGAAATGGTTGCTTTTGTGGGACATTCCGGAGCGGGAAAGACCACCTGTACCAATCTTCTCATGCGTTTATGGGATGTAGACAAAGGGGCAATAAAAATCGGCGGGCATGATATCCGCTCCCTGTCCCTGCACACCATTCATTCAATGACAAGCGCGGTTCTGCAGGATGTCTACATGTTCAATATGTCAATTATGGAAAATATCCGGCTGGGCAATCCGAATGCTGCGGATGATGAGGTCATTGCCGCCGCAAAGCAGGCACAGGCTCATGATTTTATCCTGGCTTTTGAGGACGGATATGACACGATTGCGGGAGAACGGGGTACGCAGCTTTCGGGCGGACAGCGCCAGAGAATCGCCATTGCCCGCGCACTTTTAACCGATTCGCCCATCCTGATTTTTGACGAAGCGGTATCCAACCTGGACACCCAAAGCGAACGGGAGATTCAAAATACTTTGCGGACGCTTGCGAAAAGCCGGACTGTTGTTATGGTGGCGCACCGCCTTTCTACTATTGCAATGGCCGACAGAGTGATTGTTTTTGAAAACGGAAGAGTTATGCAAACCGGTACGCACCATGATTTGCTGAAAGAGGAAGGCTGCTATAAGAAGCTGATTTCTTCCCAGCTGTAGACAAACTGTTTATTGATATATCCCGGTGTTTTTAGATAAGCGCTGATTATATAATCTATTATAGCAAATAAAGGAGAGAGTCCTATGAAGAAAATACTATCCATTATAGCTGTTTGCCTGTGCCTGTTTATGGCTGCTACAGGCTGCGGCAGAAGTACCCCTGTTAATGAGGAACCTGATTCCACAAATGAAAATGCCAATCAACCTGCCGCACCCACCTCCGCTGCTGAAATCCAGGAATTGGTTGTGGGCGACCGTTCAATAGCTTTGAGCATCGACCCCACCGGTTCCACCGATGCCAATTATCTGGTAAAAATAGGCGCAGGTGAAACACTGTTCAAAGTGGACAAGAACGGTGTAATTCAGCCCTTGTTGGCCGAGAGCATCGTTCAGACCGACGCTACCCGCTGGAGCATCAAAGTACGGCAGGGTGTTACCTTCTGGAGCGGTAAAGTTGTGGACGCCGATGCGGTCATTGCTTCTCTGGAACGTTCCGGAGAACTTGACACCAAAGCACAGTCTTATCTGAACGGCATGACCTTCAGCAAAACGGGAGACTATGAAATCGCCGTTGAAACAGAAATTGAGAATATGATGGTTTCGCTGAACTTGTCCAACTTCCAGCTGCTGATCCATAATGCGGAATATGGCTATACCTCGGCGGAAGATACGGATTTTACCGGCATGTATAAGATTGACGAGTATGTACCCAGCCAGAAAATGCTGCTGAGCCTGAATGAGAATTACTGGGGTACGAAGCCCGTGATTCAAAAGGTCGTTTATGAACAGATTGCTGATGATCAGGCACGTGCACTGGCGGCACTCAGCGGGCGTTATCATATCATGCTCAATATTCCTGCGGCCAGCATCAAGCAGTTTGAAGGAAAAGACACCGTTTCCATCATGTCTGAGCCTACGGACAGCACCCAAACCATTTACCTGAATTTAAGCCGGCCGCAGCTCCAGGATTCGCGTGTCCGGCAGGCACTGAGCTGGGCCCTTGACCGTGAAGAACTGATTCTTTTTGGTGCAGAGGGACACAGCGCCCCTGTTACCACATGGATTGGTTCCAACCCCCAATTCTCAGATGCGAAAAATATCTATTTCGACAGCTATAATCCGGAAAAGGCAGAAACACTTTTGGACGAAGCCGGATGGAAGCTGGAAGAAGACGGGCTTCGTTATAAGGACGGACAGGCGCTGCGTGTGCGGTTAATGACCTGGGGTACTGAAAAGCCTCTGGGTGAGGCAATTCAGGCACAATGGAGCAAGCTTGGCGTTAAAGCCGAGGTTTCCCACGTTGATTACAATATGATTATGGCTGCACGTGAAACCGGTGATTGGGATGCAAGCATAGAAGCATGGTCTACCTTTGGTAACCCTGCCGCCATGCTTAATGCGCAGTATTCTCCTGAGGGCAGCGGAAACTATGGCGGTTTTAACGATCAAAAGACCAATGAATTACTTGAGGAATTGAATCAGGCTAAGAATGATGAAGAGCGCCGCGCGTTGGTTTTGGAACTCTCCCGGCATGTAGCGGAGCAGTCCCCGGCCATTTACCTTTTCCCCAGGCCCGGCATTACTGCCGTCAGTTCTTCTCTGCAAGGCTTTGTACCGCATTTTCGCCAGATTGAAAATGTGGTCACCGCCGATTTAAGAATACAGTAATCAAAACAGCTATTTTTTCCGTACCATCGCAGCTGCCGTGTGTGGTGTGCCGGTCGGTTTGAATAAACTGCACGCTGTACAGGGCAGTTTGGAGGTGATGCAAAATACATGGCAAAACAAATAACACGCCGGCTTATTTCGGTTTTTGCGACGCTCTTTCTTTCTACAATACTTATATTCGTTCTTATCCGCATATCGCCTGGCGACCCGGTCAAAATGTTTTTGGGTTCTCCGGCGGATATGCCGCTGATTAACACATCCGCCTATGAGGAACGAGTCAGCGAACTGCGTACAGAGCTGGGATTGGATCAGAGTTTCTCTGTCCAATACATGAACTGGCTCAAACGGCTGGTTCGGTTCGATATGGGGACATCCCTTTATACCAAGCAGCCTGTCGGCCAGGAAATCGCGCAGCGTATACCGGCTACACTTATGCTATCCTGCTGTGCTTTGCTGATTCAATTGTTTCTGGGCCTTGTCTTCGGTATTATATCGGCTGTCAAGGCAGGAAAAGCCCCGGACGGCATCATCCGTTTTGTATGTGTTTTTTTTGCCTCATTGCCTGGCTTTGTATTGGGATTGTCGCTTTTATCGCTTTTTGCCGTTACCTATCATGTGTATGAAATCAGCAACAGTGCCGCCATATCCCGGTTGTGGCTTCCGGCCGTTACCTTGGGACTTATCGGAGCACCACAGCTTACGCGGATGGTTCGGGCCAGTATGCTTTCGGAGCTTGGACAGCCTTATGTTATATCCGCTTTGGCGCGGGGACTTCGCCGGAGCGAGGTGATACTTGGAGCTTTTCGGAATGCCCTGATTCCTATTGCCACGATGATTACACATACTTTTGCAACACTAATGGGCGGCTCGGTAATTATCGAGAGCGTTTTTACATGGCCCGGCATCGGGGAATATGCTCTGACAAGCGTTCTGCGGCAGGATTATCCCGTTATTCAGGCCTATGCGGTGGTGACGGTTTCCATCGTTATCATGATAAACCTGCTGTCAGATTTGCTCTATGCACTTCTTGATCCGCAGATTTACAGGAAAGGAGCGGCAATCAGTGAAAAAAACTCAAATTAAGCATTGGAAGCTCAGCCTGATTATGGGCCTAATCATATTGGGCGGTATTCTTTTTAGTGTTGCCGGGGCCCCCTTTCTGAGTAATTACAGCCCTGCAGAGCAGAATGCCGCTGTTCGTCTGCAAAGCCCCAGCAGAGAGCATCCGTTTGGCACGGATGCTTTCGGGCGGGATATTCTTTCACGCACCCTGCACGGCGGGAAAACTACCCTGCTCTCAACGGTATCGGCCCTGACAGCAGCGCTGCTAATTGGAATATTCATAGGCTTGGCGGCAGGCATGTATCACGGTACTATAGTCGATACGGTATTTATGCGCCTGATTGACGTGCTTATGTCTTTTCCGTTTATCGTACTTGCAATGGTGGTTACGGCACTGTTTGGGGTCAGTCTTTTGAATCTTCTGTTTGTAGTTGCCGCTGTGTGGTGGGTGCCGTTTGCTCGTTTAACCCGCAGCATTGTGTTACAGGGAAAAAGTGAAACCGCTGTGGAAGCGGCCAGAGTGCTTGGGGCAAAAACAAGTATTATAGCAATACGCGAGCTTTTACCCAAGGCGATAGCACCCGTACTTATTCAGGCTACCTTTGAGCTGGGCAACCTTGTACTTTCCATATCCGCCCTTTCCTTTTTAGGCTTGGGAGCACAGCCGCCTACTCCGGAATGGGGAAGTATGCTTGCCGACGGACGTTCCTATTTTTTCGAGGCCCCCCATATTCTGTTCGGTCCTGCGGCCTTTATCATTCTGACGGTGCTGGCGCTTAACTTAATCGGCGAAGGTTTGCGCGATTGGCTTGACCCATATGAAATTCTAAGAATATAGGTGGAACACATGCGAAATAAGGATATCATACTGAATATAAACAATTTGCGGGTCTCCTATTTTCAAAACCGCAAGGAAACAGCAATTTTACGTAATTTAACTCTTAATCTTATAAATGGAGAATTTCTAACGATTCTGGGAGAAAGCGGTTCGGGAAAATCGACCATAGCCAAAGCAATCACGGGGCTTTTACCGCCCTCTGCCTTCGTGAACGGAGAAATGCTTATCGGTCAGGAAAGCCCTATCCGATTATCTGACGAAAGGTATGATTGGAGGTTGGTACGCGGCAAGAAATTGGCCACGATTTTTCAGGATGCCAGGCAGTCCCTGAACCCGGTTGTGAGAATAAGGCGGCAATTTGAAGAGATGCTTTTTTGCCATCAGCTTGCAGAACCCCAAAATGCCGAAAGCCACATGGCTGGAATATTAGAAAAGCTGAATTTTGCCGATCCGAAGCGAGTGCTGGATTCTTATCCGTTCCAGTTAAGCGGCGGAATGTGCCAGAGAATATGTATTGCTATGGCAGTATGCCTCAGGCCGCTGGTGCTGGTTGCCGATGAGCCCACCTCGGCGCTGGATACGGTCAGCCAGCGTGAGGTACTTGCCTTGCTTAAAAAAATCCAGCAGGACTTTAAGCAGAGTATTTTGTTTATTACCCATGATATTGCGGTGGCAAGTACTGTCAGTAATCGAATCATCGTATTAAATAACGGAGAAATTGCAGAGATTGGAGAACCTGAAAAAATCTTCTCCAATCCGCAGAATACTTATACCAGAAATCTTATAAAGGCGCGTAACATTCTATGCACCCGTCAGGATATCCCGGATACGCATCAGAAACCTCCGATTTTAGAAATCAAAACGCTGGAGAAAAACTTTTCGTCAAAGATACAAGTCCTGAAAAATGTAAATCTTAGTCTATATCAAAAAGAAATTCTGGGCATTTTAGGGCAAAGCGGCTGTGGTAAATCCACCCTGGTAAGATGTATTGCCGGCCTGGAGTCGCCGCAGAAAGGTGAGATTCTCTATAACGGAAGAGATATCAGCAGGCTGAAAGGCAGCAGGCGGCGCGAATTATGTCAACATATCCAGCTGATTTTTCAGGATGCAAGAGCAAGCCTGAATCCGCGTTATACGGCAAAGCAGATTGTTCTGGAACCTTTGCGGTACTTAAAGATTGGCTCCCCACGGAACCGGCAGGAGCTGGCGTGCTTCTATCTTAATAAAGTGGGAATTAACGGGGATATGCAAAACCGCCGTCCTCCCAATCTCAGTACCGGGCAATGCCAGCGTATCGCCATTGCCCGTGCATTAATCGTTAAGCCCGACGTGCTGATTTGTGATGAGGCGGTTTCTGCGTTGGACATGAGCCTGCAAGGCCAAATTTTGGAGCTGCTGCAACGGCTGCAGGAGCAGTTTGGTTTTAGCATATTGATGATTTCCCACGACATCCGGATATTGAGGTCCCTTTGCCATAGGATTGCCGTTATGAGCCGGGGGGAATTCTGTGAGATTTGCGGAGGCGGTAACGGGCTGAAAAAGAGTAAGCATCCATATACAAAGCTTCTTTTGTCCTGTGAGGAGGAGTTAGAAGAAAGCTATTGTTCAAAATTAAATTCTTAGTTTTAAGGGCTGCAGGTTTTAAAGATAAATTTTATCACCGGTTAAAATGCAAATGATTTGCAAATGTATTGACAGAGTTAATGCACTCCTATATAATATCAAATTATAACATTAAATTGAGAACGGTTCTCAAAATGCATACAAAAGGAGATAATAATTATGGCTAAATGTAAATATACAGGAAAATCAGTAATGTTTGGAAATAAGGTAAGTCACTCCAACAGGAAAACAAAACGTGTGCAGAAAGCAAATCTAAAGCGTGTAAGGGTGATAGAAAACGGAACAGCCAAAAAAGTATGGGTTTCAACATCTGCCCTGAAATCAGGTTTAGAGCGTGTTTGAAAAATCATTGCACCGTTCTGAACGCTCCACTTTGCGGTATACTGCGTTGCGATTTTGGGAGCGTAGCACCACTACGCGCCCGAAATCGCTCCTTGCCTCCCATAAAGTGGAGCATCCAGTCCGGTACAAGCATTTTTCAAACACACTCTAGTAAAAAGAGTTTAGTCAGGGGGTGATGATGCTGAAAAATTACAGGACAAAGAGCAGGGAACAAATTTTATTGTTTTTTCAGAATCATAAGGAGTATGCGGCAGGTGCTGCCGAAATTTATGATTTTTTACAAAAGAAAGGGAGTAAAGTAAACCTGGCAACTATTTACAGAAACCTAGACAGAATGACAAGAGATGGTGTATTGATAAAACAGAAAGACAGTCAAGAAGATAAGGCAGTTTATCAATATGTGGGAGATGACGGACAATGTTCCGAGCATTTGCACATGCAGTGTACTGAATGCGGAAGAGTCGCCCATCTGAAATGCGACTTTATGAATGAATTAACGGAACATTTATTATTGCAGCATCAGTTTGCACTACAGTGTACAAGAACTGTTTTATATGGTTTGTGTGAAGAGTGCGGAGGGGCGTCTTCAAGCGCGAGATAAATTTAACAAAAAGAATTGGAGGAAGCTATGAGAGTTAAAATTGTGCTGGCATGCACGGAGTGTCATGACAGAAACTATACGACAACCAAGAATAAGCAAAAGCATCCGGAGCGTATGGAAATAATGAAATATTGTCCCCGTTTGAAAAAACATACCCTCCACAGGGAGACGAAATAATGCCTGGCTCGATAAAGAAGAAAAAGCCGGTAACACTGATTACCGGTTATCTGGGGTCGGGAAAGACTACAGTTATGAATGAATTATTAAGACAACAAACAGGAAAAAAGATAGCGTTAATTGTAAATGATATGGGAAGTATCAATTTGGATGCGGATTTATTAAAGAAAAGCAACGTGGCCCAAATAGATACAAAAATGATTGAAATGCAAAATGGATGTATTTGCTGTACTTTACGGGATGAGTTTATGGAGCAGATAGAGCAGCTTTCCAAGGAAGGGGAAATAGAAGCGGTATTGGTAGAGGCTTCCGGTATCAGCAATCCGGCTTCCATTTCAGACAGTTTTTTGATGTATGAAGAGAGTCATAAGAAATCATCTGTTTATTTAAATTCTATTATTACGGTTGTTGATGCGGACCGGATTTATACAGAATTCTTAGCAGAAATGGAAGAATTGTATAACAAGGAAAATGAAAATGAAGAAGATCCGGATATTATAAATCTGGTAATGGATCAGATAGAATTCTGTAATATCATTGTATTGAATAAATGTGATCTTCTGAAAGAAGAACAGATACGGAAGGTAAAAGCAGTTCTTAGGCAGCTGCAGCCGGAAGCAGATATTCTTGAAACGGTTCATGGGAAAGTGGAGGCAAGCTTAATCCTTAATGAAAAGCGTTTTGATTATGAGAAAGTAAGCAATTCATCCGCCATTCAAAAGGCGCTGGCGAGGGAAGCGAAGGCAGGCAAGGGAGAGCAGGAGGAATACGGCATCTCTTCTTTTGTATATGAAGAACGAAACCCCTTTGATTACAAAGCTTTTATAGAATTTGTGGAGAAGGAATATCCGGAAAACATAATTCGTGCAAAGGGATATATATGGTTTTCGGATGATGATATTCATGTACAGCTTTTTGAACAGGCAGGCAGAAATTCTTCTATTACGGAAGTGTCAAATTGGATTGCGGCATTTAATCAGAAGGAACAAAAAGAAGTATTTAAAGAGTATCCGGAGGTTTTGGAAGAATGGGATGTTACTTACGGGGATCGGATGAATCAGATTGTATTCATAGGAAGAGGATTTGATGAAGCAAAAATCAGAAAACAGCTTGAACATTGTATTGCAGTATAAACAGAGAAAGCAGCCTAGAGTGTGTTTGAAAAAT
>DBEP01000044.1:46737-50565 GCA_002294045.1 Lachnoclostridium sp. UBA903
CGCAAAGTGGAGCGTTCAGAACGGCACAATGATTTTTCAAACACGCTCTAGGTTGAAAGAAAATAAAGTATGAAGAAAGGATGCCACTAACAGATTCTTTCAACCTGTGAAACTTGTTTCACATTTTATTTTGTGGCAGTATTGCAAGCCTGCTTGCGATATCCAATGGGTAGAAAAATGAGAAAGAGTCCTGTGCCTGTCACCTTGCTGACCGGATATCTTGGTTCAGGGAAGACAACATTATTAAATCATATATTAAAAAATCAAAAAGGCTATAAGATTGCAGTTATTGTAAATGATATCGGAGAAGTTAATATCGATGCGGCCCTTATTGAAAAGGGCGGTAAGGTGACGCAAAGAGATGATAGCTTGATTCCACTAACCAACGGCTGCATTTGCTGTACATTAAAATTAGATTTAATCGGTCAGATAGCAAGTATTATAAAAATGAACCGGTTTGATTATATCCTGATAGAAGCAAGCGGAGTGTGCGAGCCGATACCGATTGCTCAAACTATTACACTGCTGGACGGTTCACTGGAAGACTCAAGATTGCCTGAAATCTGCCGACTGGACAACATTGTAACCGTGGTAGATGCTAAGAGGCTGGCAGACGAATTTGTCAGCGGAGAGAGCCTGTTAAAAGAAAATATGGAGGAGGATGATATAGAGAATCTTTTAGTGCAGCAAATAGAATTCTGTAATTTAATTATTCTAAATAAAATTGCTGAAATATCAGAGGAAGATAAAAATAAAATCACCAGGGTAATCCGTGCCTTGCAGTTGGAAGCTGAAATTATTGAAACCAATTATGCAAAGGCAGATATAGATAGAGTTATCAATACACATGCATTTGATTTTGAGAAGGCCGGTATGTCGGCCGGCTGGGTACAGGCACTTACAACAGAGGAAGAGGAAACAGAAACAGAGGAGTACGGAATCGGTACATTTGTATATAAGAGAACACGCCCTTTTATTCAGGCAAAATTTGAAGACTTTGTGAATAATAAATTTCCTTCTGATGTAATCCGGTGTAAAGGTATTATCTGGTTTGAGGATCTGCGGGAGGAGGCATATGTATTTGAGCAGTCCGGTCGGCAGAAGTCGGCGGTTATGTCAGGAAAATGGCTTATATCGGCACCAAAAGAAGAACGTAAGGTTTATCTGCAGGAAAATCCTGATGCGGAATGGTCTGAGGATTACGGTGACAGATACATTAAGCTGGTATTTATCGGGCAAGAACTGGATAAGGAGAAAATAACAAAAGAATTAGATAATTGTCTGGGTGAGTAAGACATATAAAAAATAATATCAGGAGGAATTAATATGGACAACAAGCTTAACGCCAAAAATTTGATTAACGTCGGAATTTTTACAGCGCTTTATTTCGTGCTGTTTTTTACTACCGGCATGATAGGTTATATCCCTGTCATGATGGTTTTCCTTCCTCTCCTTTGCCCGTTCATTACCGGTATTCCCTTTATGCTCTTTCTAACCAAAGTAAAGGTCTTCGGTATGGTGACCATTATGGGGACGATATTGGGAATACTGATGTTTGTCACCGGACATCCCTGGCCCACACTGGCTGCCGGTTTTATCTGCGGATTTGCAGGAGATTTTATCTTAAAAGCCGGAGATTATAAGGGGTGGAAAACCTCCGTCCTTGGTTATATTGTTTTCAGCGAATGGATTGTCGGGGCGATGATTCCCCTTTTCTTTATGCGGGACAGCTATTTCGCGGAAATCCGGGCGGGATACGGCGATACATATGCAGACACATTGCTGTCGGTAACTCCCGAATGGATATTTTTTGTTATGATTGGCATGGTGGTGATTGGAGCCGCAGCAGGGGCATATCTAGGGAAGGCTGCTCTTAAAAAACATTTTAAACGGGCAGGAATTGCCTAATGAACCGTGAA
This sequence comes from Lachnoclostridium sp. UBA903, assembly GCA_002294045.1. Classification (GTDB taxonomy): domain Bacteria; phylum Bacillota; class Clostridia; order Lachnospirales; family Lachnospiraceae; genus Anaerocolumna. Next base: position 48,657 of record DBEP01000044.1, read on the forward strand.
CTGATGGCCGGTGCGGCAGCAAGCCGTATCCGGCTTGATCCAAGGACCAAAATTTTGCTTCTTCTTATAATCAATGTTGTGATGATGGGAGGAAGAATTCAGGGTATTGCCGTTATTGTACGTCCTGTTCTGGCCTTCATTCCACTTAGCCTTCTGTTGATAGAAAACAAGAAAAAAGCAGCCTTTGCTTATTTGCCGCTGTTTCTGCTGGCTTCTTTTGCTGAAAGTTATTTAGTGCCTCGATCAACCGGTTTGGCAAATTTGCTGCTCATTATAGTTTCCGGATTGATTTCACGCTTTATGCCCTGTCTTGTGATGGGATATTATGTAGTTACCACTACCAGGGTCAGTGAATTTATTTCTTCTATGGAACGTATGCATGTGACTTCTAAGATTGTAATTCCTTTGTCTGTTATATTTCGTTTCTTTCCTACCGTGCTTGAGGAGGCCGCTGCCATTAAAGATTCCATGAAAATGCGCGGGATTGGGGGCGCTGATGCCGTAAAGGACCCCATTCGTGCACTGGAATACCGTATTGTTCCCTTGATGGTTTCGGTGGTTAAAATAGGAGAAGAACTTTCCGCCGCTGCCTTAACCAGAGGGCTCGGCAATCCGGTAAAACGTACTAATATATGCAGGATAGGCTTTCACTGGCAGGATGGTATATTTTCTTCTGCTGCAATTATAGCGGCTATTTCCATGAGCTTATTTTAGGAGGAAAAGAATGATTGAGATAAATCAGGCTTCATTTACTTACAGCGGGGGAGAAAAGGAAAACAGTCTTTCTGAAATCAGCCTGTCGATAAGGGCGGGAGAGGTTGTGCTTCTCTGCGGTGAATCTGGCTGCGGCAAAACGACAATTACAAGGCTGATTAACGGATTAATTCCCCATTATTATGAGGGAAAGCTGGAAGGTACGGTCTTAGTTAATGGTCAGGACATTGGTAAACTTCCTTTATATGAGACGGCAAAGCTGGTCGGATCTGTATTTCAGAATCCAAGAACTCAGTTTTTTAATGTGGATACGACCAGTGAGCTTGTCTTCGGAGCTGAAAATATGGGACTGCCGGTTGGGGAAATCGAAAGAAGAATGGCACATACGGTCAGCGTATTTGGAATACATAATTTGATGGACAGGAGTATTTTTAAGTTATCCGGAGGGGAAAAGCAAAAAATTGCCTGTGCTTCCGTGGCGTTATGTGAACCTCCGGTGCTTGTATTGGACGAGCCTTCTTCTAATTTAGACGTGGCAACCATTAATGAACTGCGGCGATTGGTAGCTCTTTGGAAGGAACAAGGCAAGACAGTTATTATTGCGGAACACCGGTTATATTTTCTGCGTGATTTGGCAGACCGTGTCGTATATTTGCGGCAGGGGCGTGTTGAAAAGGAATTCTCTATGGAGGAATTAAAGCAGCTATCGGATAACCGGCTTTCTGACATGGGGTTACGGCCGCTGTCTCTATACGGTTTGGAAAGGAAGAATGCTCCTGCCGAATCTGCCGGTATGCTTACAATATCTGACTTTACCTATTGCTACAAGAATACCTCTGTTCCTTCCCTGGATATGAAAAGCGTGGAGGTACCGCAGGGCGGTATTATAGCGGTTATTGGTAATAACGGTGCCGGAAAGTCAACCTTTGCCCGGTGCCTCTGCGGATTAGAAAAAACTTGTAAGGGGAAGGTTCTTTACCGTGGAGAGCAGATTGGAGCCAGGATGCGGCTGAAAAAATTCTTTATGGTGATGCAGGAGGTAAATCACCAGCTGTTTACGGAGAGTGTTTTGGATGAAGTGCTTCTTGGTATGGAGGAGGAAGATGAGGAGAAGGCGGAGGAGATTCTTTCCGGTCTGGATCTTATTTCCCTGCAAGGGTTACATCCGTTGTCTCTTTCAGGAGGGCAAAAGCAG
>DBEP01000045.1:0-210 GCA_002294045.1 Lachnoclostridium sp. UBA903
GCTCACTGTTGCCTCTTTTATTGAAAGGCAGGTGTACCCTGTAAATGCAAAATATTTTCAGAAACAAATCGGAAATTTCAGCACCATCCATACCAGAGCAAAAGCTCAGGAACTGTTAAACGCTACTTGTAAATCTGAAGTGGAGCAATTTACACGTATGGTTGAATTTGCAAAAACGGTTATTTTGAATTAGAGCGTGTTTGAAAAATC
>DBEP01000045.1:228-44069 GCA_002294045.1 Lachnoclostridium sp. UBA903
CACCACTACGCTCCCAAAATCGCTTCTTGTCGCCCACAAATTGGAGCATCCAGCCCGGCACAAGCATTTTTCAAACATGCTCTAGGGCATGTTTGAGAAGAGAGGGTTATCATGAAAAAAATATTAGTGACAGCAACAAATTATTCGAAATACTGCGGGGAGGGAAAGCAGCTTTTATTGGATTATGGCTGTGAAATTATAGAGAATCCCCATGATTATACTTATTCCGAAAAAGAACTTATGGAACTGGTAAAAGATATCCGGGGAGCGGTTGCCGGCATAGATATTTGGGATGAAGAAATATTTAAACTGGCCCCGGATTTAAAAGTAATTGCCCGTTTTGGAGTCGGGGTGGATAATATTAATTTAAGGAAAGCTCGTGATTACGGTATCGTAGTATCCAATGCGCCCGGTATTAACACGTCGGCTGTGGCAGAGCAGGCTTTGGGGCTGATGCTCTCCCTGACAAGGTACATACCCTGTTTAAATGCTTCCCTGCATAAAGGGGAATGGACAAGGCCCATGGCACATGAATTAAAGAGCCGGACCGTAGGTTTTTTGGGATTTGGTGCAATTGCGGTTAATCTGGCAGACAAATTAAAACAATTCGGTACCCGGATGATTGCCTATGATAAATTTCCCAACCGGGAAAAGGCCCATAAGCTTGGCGTTAATTTTGTAAATCTGGAAGAAGTTCTTCGTACCAGTGACATTATTTCCATTCATATGCCGGCCACGGAAGAAACCAGGGGTTTTATTAATAAAGAAACCATTTCGCTCATGAAGGACGGAGTATATCTGGTTAATACCGCAAGGGGCGGCATAGTTGAGGAAAAAGCCATATACGAAGGCTTGAAATCAGGAAAAATAGCCGGTTTTGGGACGGATGTATTTGAGAATGATAAGGCATTCAAAGAAAGTCCCCTGTTTGAATTTCCACAATATATTGCCACGCCCTATGTAGCGGCAGAAACCTATGAAAACTATGCTGCTACGGGTATTGCAACAGCCCGGGCCATTATTGCCGTACTGGACGGGAAAGAGCCGGACAACAGGCTGGCATAATACACGGTCTGATTTTGGGCTGTGGGAGGCAAGAAGCGGTTTTGGGTGCGTAGTGTGCTGCTCTCCCAAAATCGCTCTTTATCTCCTACAAATTGGGACGTCCAGCCCGGCACAGGCATTTTTCAAACACACTAGTACAGAGGACTAGTTTCATTCAATGTAAAATTTTTCAAAAACTTTACATAATAGTAACACCTTGTATATATTACTGCGGTATAGTATTGTTCGTAACAATTATATTACAAGGAAAGCGAGGAGATATAATGCATCAAGAGGATTTAATTTATGATAATGCGAAAGAAATCTTAAAAACGTATGGAAAAGTAACCCAAAAAAGTATAAACGAAAAAGTAATCTATGAGTGTGCCGCAGTTATATATTCGATTAAGCAGGATTATAAAGAAGATACAAGAAGTTATAATATTACGGAAAGTATCTATGAAATTGAAAAAGAAATGATTTTCAGGCTTCAAAAAATGATAAGGCCAAATGAGGATGGAGCTCAAAAAGCGGCAGAACTCTGTAAACATGCACTTGCCTTTATAGAACTGGTTGTAAAACCGAGGATAAATGTCAAATCTTTGGTTTGCTAACGGGCCTGAGGCCTTTTTTTTATGCCTGGAAATACCGGCTCTCTTTAGAACCACAAAGAAAAATTAGTCAATACTTAAATAGATATACTTAAAAAATAAATACTTGAACAATAAAAATACTTGAACAATAAAAATACTTGAACAAAAAATACTTGAATAAAAAATAAATTAGTGTTACAATCAGCTTAGTTATTAAAACAGTTTTAAAAACTATGAAAATAAAGAGGCAAACCAGATGGCTGATGCAGGCGAAATTAAGAATATAAATACACAGGCGGTACGCCGTGTAATACAGCAAAAGGGTATTATAAGTAAGAATGAATTAGCCCGTGAAACCGGATTAAGCTTCCCCACCGTTAGCCGGACCATTGAACAACTGGTTGCATCCGGTGAATTAGAGCAAAGGGGAATAAGCAATTCCACGGGTGGCCGCAGCGCACAGCTTTATGCGATTAATCCGGTTTTTACGGTATCTTTGCTGCTTCGTTTAGAAGCTAATAAATTAAACTGGTTTGTCAGTGACCTGCTTGGCAGTAAATTAGAGTCCGGATTGGAACTCTGTTCAGATGGAATATTACAAACGATTGACATGCTGATTATGCGTGTACAGGTGCGTTACCCGCAGCTTAAGGCTATTGCAGTGGGGTTGGCAGCCACCGTTCATCGTGGTGCCGTAACCGAATGCTTTACTCATCCTGAGTTGCGGGGCGTGAACTTGTCTCAGCATATTATGGATATTTCCAAACTTCCCTGTACTGTAGAAGGCGATATGCATGTGGTTTCCACAGGCTATTGGGCAAATTGCAGCCATTCTCCGAAAGCAGTTGCCTGTATTTATTTAGGTGAGGGAGGTATTGGTTCCGGCACTGTTATTGAAGGCAGTGCATGGCACGGTGCTTCTGAATTTGCAGGAGAGCTGCACTATCTTCCCATTGAAGATAATCTTAAATACGCACAGACCCATTTTGCCGGTGTTAATATGGCGGAGTATTACAGCAAGATTATCCGTTCCTATGCGGTTTTATTGAATCCCGACCGCGTCATTCTTTATGAAAATGCTCTGATAAAAGGGAAGGCGGATGAAATTCGGAGGATATGTGCCCATAACCTTCCTGCACAGGCTATCCCCCAGATTGAAATATCAAACAAATTTGATGAAGACTATGAAAAGGGACTATATGTACTTGCCGGCCGGCTGTTAGCGAAACAGGAAGAATATTGAGCCTTTCTTTTGTTACAGAAATATACGGCAGGGCATATGCCAAGGCCGTTCAATTAATTCATTCAATTAATTCCCTCCTAATTTTGAATTAAATATGAAATATTACTTGACAATTGTACTATATAGTACTATTCTATATAGTGAGGTGAAGCTTATGAAAACTTACGGCGGATTCTTAATTTCCCAAGTACGGCAGCTTCAGGGACGGGCATTTGAAAAGATGCTGAAGGACAGCGGCATAGAGGCATTTAACGGAGCCCAGGGCAGGATATTATACGTGCTGTGGGAGCATGGAACACTTCCAATAAGCGAAATCGGACGGCTTACTTCCCTTGCTAAAACCACATTGACAGGTATGCTGGACAGAATGGAAGACAGCGGGCTGGTTATGAGGATTCCCGACAAGAAAAACAGAAGGCAGATTTTCGTTTCCATAACGGAAAAGGCAAGGGGATACCGGGAGATGTACGATAGTGTATCGGAACAGATGAATGCCCTATTTTATCAGGGTTTTACCGAAAGGGAAGTGACGGAATTCGAAACTATGCTGAAAAGAATTATTAAAAATCTGGAAACCTAAGGAGGCTCGCATTATGAATGAACAATTGAAAAGGGATATTATTGAATTAGTGAAGAAAAGCCGGGACGTTATTGTCTGTTCCGTAGATGACAGAGGTTTTCCCAATGCCAAATCCATGTTTCAGGCGAAATGCGAAGGACTTAAAACATTCTGGTTTTCCACCAATGTATCTGCCGCCCGTACGCAGCAATGGCTGGAATGTCCCAATGCCTGCATTTATTTTCTGGATTCAGGGAACATCCATGGACTTATGTTAACCGGTCATATGCAGGTATGTACGGATGAGGAAACAAAACGGGCTTTTTGGAAGCCGGGAGATGAAAAGTATTATTCTCTTGGCCCGACGGACCCGGATTATTGTATGCTGCGGTTTACGGCAGACCAGGGCAATTATTGGGGGCAGCAGAAATATTTATTTAACGTGGATTCCTTGGAGGTATAATAATATGCCTTACATGCAGGTTGAGGATTGTTCCGTATTTTATGAAGATATCGGTATCGGACAACCCATACTTTTTTTACACAGCGGCTACAGCAGAGGGATTATTGCCTTTGGCGGTCAGATACAGCCCTTTTTCCATTCATATCGTCTGTTACTGCCGGATTTCCGGGGACACGGGCGTACCCGGAGTGGAAGAAGGGAATGGGATACGCCTCAGATATGTGAGGATATGGTAGGCTTTTTAAGTGCATTAGGTATTGAAAAGGTGCATTTAATCGGATACAGTCTGGGAGGAGGCGTAGCTTTGCATCTTGCCGCAAAGTATCCCCATATGGTGCACAGCATAACGACAATTGGATGCGGAGGGATTGCGGACCCCATCGGTGCGGATGATTATGAGCCGGAAGCTTTAATACGGAATAATGAGAAAGGATTCATTGAGCTTATAAAGACGCTGCATGCCGATGCTCATGGCGGAGACTGGCAGCAGCATGTACGTCAGAGCGCACTGGATTGGCGCAGATATCCTTGCCTTTCAGAAAAGGATTGGACAAAACTGACAATGCCCATGCTGCTTATTGGCGGTGAAAATGATATTTATGCGTCATATGAGAAACTGCGGGATATGCAGATGCGCTGCCCTCAGGCCGAAATATTAATTGTACCGGGCGGCGGGCATCATCCCCATATGCCTATGGACCAAATAAAAGAGATAAACACACGGATACTTGAGTTTCTGCAAAAGGTTGATTGATGTAATGAAATAACGGGTACGGAGCAAAGCCTTAGGATAGTTTTACTGCCTTAAGGCTTTTCTTATACCCATTTGCCAAAGAGAAATTATATACAGGCAAAAAACATGATGCGCCAATAAATAAAAGATATGTAAAAAGACTTAAACAAGTGCTATAATAGAGTTTAATAACAGGAACCTGATGTATAACATATTGATAGGGACTGTCAATAAAGTCTCTTTCAAAAAAATTATTATTGGAGGCGGTATTGTGGAACGAATGTATGCTTTTACTGCTGGGTCAGGCAATTACGGATTTGATTTTGGTCAGGAAGGAGTATCCGGCTATTTTATGGTTACGGCCGTTTTAATTCCGGAATCGGTATTGAATTCGGCAGAAGATAAAACGGAAGAGATATGGAAAAGGTATTTTCATGGGGAAGGAATGGAATCTTCTTCTGAAGCTGAAAATCACCGGAGACAGTACCAAATACTTCAGGATTTGATGGAAGTGGACTTCCGTATATTTTCCGTTGTTGTGGATAAGAAAATATTATACGGCGACAGCGGTTTCATGCACAAAGAATCCTTTTTTGACTTTGTCAATAATTTAGTGCACAGGGAGCTGCGTTACGCTTTCGGCAAATTGGCAATCTGTGCGGATGAAGCAGGACAGGACGAATACATGAAAAGCTTTTGTGAATATATAAGAATACATGAAGATATCCCTGATTTATTCGGAGAAAAAGAATTTTATCTGGAGGGCGGTAGAAATAAGGTTCTTTTGCAGCTGGCTGATTTTATCGGCGGTACGCTGTCTTTTGTCTATGAAACGGACAAACAGACAGAGGTACAGGGCTATTTGAAACTGCTGGATAGAAAGATGATACGAATCGAACAATATCCCAAAGACATATCCGGTTATGTTTCGGAAAAAGGTGCCGTATCAGGAGAATATAATCTTGAGATTACAAAGATATGCCAGCGGCATATCCGGGATTTCCTGGAAAAATATAAAAATACCACGGATGAGGACAGACTGAACCAGATTATTGTATTAAAATATCTCAGCTTCCGGTTTTTAAACAGCAATACCGGAAAATATATACCTACCAGGGAATTAATAAGTAATTTAAAATACCGGACCGGCAAAAACATAAGTATGCAGTACTTCCGTACAAGAATTATAGCGAAATTAAGAGATGAAGGCGTAATCATAGCAAGTTCCCCCAAAGGGTATAAAATACCATCCGGTAAGGAGGAATTATACGATTTTATCAACCATGGAACAAACATCATTATGCCAATGCTGGCAAGATTAAAAAAGTGCAGGGACAATATTAGTCTGGGTACCGGCGGAAAGCTGGATTTGTTTGACAATACGGAGTATAAAACATTGAAGCAGTTCTTTGATTTGTAATAAAAAGAAATTATTTTTATTTGCATAATAAGAAACATAAAATTTCTTTAGATAAGGAGATTGGCAGGAATGAATATACTGGTTACCTTGGATTCCAATTATTTGCGTCCTCTTAGAATAATGCTTACATCCTTGTTTTACAATAATTCCAATGAGGAGTTTCATATTTATCTGATGCATTCTTGTATTAAGGAGGAAGAGATAGAGGATTTAAATAATTTTGTTATATGGCATGCTCAGAAACTGTATCCTATCCAGGTATCCGATAAGGATTTTGCGGATGCTCCCATAGTTATGCATTATACCAGGGAAATGTACTACCGCCTGCTTGCATACAAATACCTTCCGCCTTCATTGGATAAAATACTTTATCTGGATCCGGACATACTGGTAATAAACAGGATAAGACAGCTATATGAAACGGATTTATCCGGCTATTTATATGCGGCAGCCTATCATAACAGAATACCGGTAAAGGAAATTAATAAAGTAAGGCTGCTTGAATATGAAATAGAGGAATATTTTAATTCCGGAGTACTTCTTATGAACCTTAAGCTGCAGCAAGAGCAGATAAAAGAAGATGAAATCTATGCCTTTGTAACAAAATACAAAAACCGCCTTATTCTGCCGGATCAGGATATTTTAAATTCCCTGTATTCGAAAAATATCTGGAAACTGGACGAGCTGATATACAATTATGATACCAGATACTATAAATATAATAAGCTTTTAAGCAAGGGGCAGATTAACATGGATTATATATTTGATAATACGGTAATCCTGCATTTTTGCGGAAAGAAAAAGCCCTGGCATAAAAATTACAGCGGAGAATTCCATTCTTTGTACAAACATTATGAAAAGATGACATTCGGGACCTGACAGAGGAAAGAAATTATTGCAGAATTAAGGTTATTTTAAAGTTATGGTGATATTCTTTCTTAAAAACAGAAGAATATCATGTACGGGGTTTATTATCCGGTTTGATATTCGTATTTTTGCAGGTTATAAAGCAAGAGGAAAGTATTGCAGAAGTAAGGCTGCAGCAGGCGTATGGAGGAATGGGATGAGAATTTTACTTGCTGAGGATGAAAGGGAATTGTCAAATGCTTTAGTCGCCATATTAAAGCATAATAATTATTCGGTGGATGCCGTTTATGACGGAGCGGATGCCCTGGACTACGGTTTGTCGGAGAACTACGATATAATTATTTTGGATATTATGATGCCTAAAATGAGCGGGCTTAAGGTGCTGGAGAAATTAAGGAAAGAGGGAATTTCAACACCGGTTTTAATGCTCACTGCCAAAACAGAGGTTGAAGACCGGATTATCGGGCTGGATAAGGGTGCCGATGATTATCTGGGCAAACCCTTTGCTATGGGGGAATTGCTGGCAAGAGTCCGTGCCATGACAAGACGCAAAGCGGAATTTACACCGAATGTAGTCGGCCTGGGCAATATCAGACTGAATAAAGAAAGCTTTGAACTTACCAATGGAACTACTTCGTTAAGACTTAGCAATAAGGAGTTTCAAATGATGGAAATGCTGATTAATAACCCGAAACGGCTGATATCCACGGAACAATTTATGGATAGAATCTGGGGCTATGATGCGGAGGCGGAAATCAGTGTGGTATGGGTTTATATTTCTTATCTGCGCAAGAAACTGGAATCCCTGGATGCAAATGTAAAGATTAAGGCTGTCAGAGGTGTCGGTTATACTCTGGAGGAAGGCAGATGATCCGAAAACTACAAAGAAAGTTTATCACGATTGCAATGATGTCCCTGACCCTGGTCATGGTGCTGCTGGTAGGTTCCATTAATATCATTAACTTTTATCAGATGGATCACTGGGTGAAGGGAACCATTAAAACACTGTCGGATAACCAGGGTAAGTTCCCCAAGTTCGAAAGGATAAAACCACCTCAGAATAAGCCCTATTTCGGATTTCAGATGAATGAGGAAACGCCTTTTGAAACCAGGTATTTTTCCGTTGAAATCAATGATGACGGAAGCATACGCAAGATAGATACAAGCCATATAGCCGCCGTAACCTCTGAAGATGCCGCAGATTTCGCCGATTCGGTATTAAGTGCCGGTAAGAGCAGCGGATATAACGGAATATATAGATATGCAATTGTAGATAAAATATATGGTTCCCTGATTATATTTGTTGACTGCAGAAGCCAGCTAAGAACCGTTACTTTGCTTTTGCTGGTTTCCACCGGAGTTGCACTTATAACGCTCCTGCTTGTATTCCTTTTGGTATCTGTCTTTTCCAGGAGGGCCATTAAGCCCATTATCAGCAGTATGGAAAAGCAGAAACAGTTTATTACGGATGCGGGCCACGAGATTAAGACTCCTCTGGCCATTATATCGGCCAATGCAGACGTATTAGAGCTGACCGGAGGAGAAAATGAATGGATTGCCAGTATCCGGCATCAGACGGACCGTCTTGATAAGCTGGTTAAAAATCTGTTAATGCTTTCCAAAATGGATGAGGATAATATTAAGTTATCCTTTCATGATTTTGATATCAGTAAAGCGGTTTCAGAAATAGCCGGTTCTTTTGTGGCTATGGCTGAGACACAGAATAAAAAATTACTGATGGATATCAGACCCGGACTGATATTTCACGGAGATGAGAGCAGTATCCACCAGCTTATATCCACGCTTATGGACAATGCCATGAAATATTCCAATAAAAACGGAATTATTAAGATAACGTTAAATGCCGTCAAAAAGGGTATCAAACTGGAAGTATATAATACTACGGATGAAATCGGCACGGAAAACCTGAATCAGCTGTTTGACCGTTTTTACCGGCCGGATATGTCAAGGTCCAGGACAACCGGAGGGTATGGAATCGGACTTTCTATTGCAAAGTCCATTGTAGAAGCCCATCACGGTAAAATTACAGCCGAAAGCAAGGACGGAAGATCCATTTGTTTCACGGTTTTTATATAATGAAAATATTATGTAATATAAATGGAAATAAAAAGGGTATTGCCAAATAATTCCGCTGATGAAAGGATTGGATGTATATTTTACATTCAATCCTTTTTAATGTGTTCGGAAAATCATCGCCGTTCTAGAGACCCAATTATTCTTCAAACACGCTATTCTAATACACTATAAAGTAAATTAAGTTAATCTGCGGCGGCATCTTTTTTAGAAATGTAAATTTAATGTAAATTTTTTAAGGTTTATTTTAAGTAAGAGGGGTATAATCGGCCTATCAGATAATTAAGAAAGGAGGGGTTTGAATGAACCAATATCAGGAAACATTTAAAAGATACGAAAAAAAATATCTGCTGGAGGGGGAGAAGTATGAATTATTAAGACAAAAATTACAAAATTATCTGAAAGAAGACGAATATGGTGAGACTACAATCTGCAATATCTATTTTGATACGCCGGACTACCGCCTGATTCGAAATTCCATGGAGAAACCAATCTATAAAGAAAAGCTAAGATTAAGAAGCTATGGAACTCCTCAGGAATATGACCCTGTGTTTATTGAATTAAAAAAGAAGTATAAGGGGATTGTTTACAAAAGAAGGGTAAAATCAGAGCTTTGTACGGCGGAACATTATTTATATGACGCAGAACCGGCAGTGGAGCAGTCACAGATTACCAGGGAAATAGACTGGTTCTTAAATTTTTACGAAGAGGTTAGGCCTGCCATGTATATATCTTATAACCGGATTGCCCTATATGGAATAGAAGATAAAAATCTCAGGATAACCTTTGACAGCAATATTATATGGCGGGAAGAAGAACTCTGGCTGGAACGGGGGGTATGGGGTGCCCCATTATTAAAAGAAGGCTGGAGACTTATGGAGATTAAAGTACCAGGCGCAATGCCTCTTTGGCTGTCCCATGTTTTAAATGAATTGGAAATTTTCCCGGCTTCCTTTTCCAAATACGGAAAAGGATATCAGGAGGCATTGCTGTCAAAAAAGGAAAAAAGAAAAGGGGAGATAGTCTATGTTTAATTCGATTTTATCAGGTGCACTTACAATGGAAGCATTTTTAATCTGCACCGTTTGCTCAATTATATTAGGGGCAGTGATGGCATGGCTTCACAGTCTATATAACAACAGCAGCAAAGGCTTTGTAATGACTATTGCCCTGATGCCGGCTATTGTCCAAATGGTTATTATGCTAGTGAACGGAAACCTTGGTACGGGAGTTGCCGTAATGGGGGCTTTCAGTCTGGTACGTTTCCGCTCCATACCCGGGAATGCCAAGGAAATCAACAGCATTTTCATGGCTATGGCAGTGGGGCTGGCGACGGGAACAGGGTATCTTGCGGTAGCAGCCGTATTTGTCATCGTCCTTGGCGGTATAAGTATTTTATATAATATCAGCAGCTTTGGAGAAACAAAGATGAAAGAAAAGGAACTACGGATTACCATTCCGGAAAGCCTGGACTATACGGGAGTTTTTGATGACCTGTTTACTAAGTATACGAAGAAAAATGAACTGATTCATGTTAAAACTGCCAATATGGGCAGCCTTTATAAATTAAATTATCGTATTTTATTAAAAAGTCCGGACGAAGAAAAGGCATTTATTGACGAGCTTCGCTGCAGAAACGGAAACCTGGAAATTGCTATCGGTAAAATTACATACGGTAGCGACGAACTTTAATAGAAAGAGAATGAGGTGAGTTTATGAGAGAAAGGTCAAAATTTTATATTACCATCCTGACAATCAGCGTTCTGTTATTTACCGGATGCGGGGTTAAGCCGGGTAATCAGGCGGAAGCAGGAGCAGATAGTACAAATAGTACGAACAGTACGAACAATACGGTTGAGGTATTGGAAACAGGAAGTTCCTCCTCTTCCCAGGTAGTTGTAGATACGGAGTTTACGGCAAGGGACCTGGAGGTAGGGTATGAGGAAAGTACGGCAACTAAAATTACATTAAACGGAAGCAGTATGGAGGTATCAGGAGACGGAGCAGCCGCAGAGGGCGGCGTCCTGACCATCAGCCAGGAAGGCACCTATGTGTTAAGCGGCACTTTAAATGACGGACAAATCCTTGTGGACGCCGGTGACTCGGATAAGATTCACATTATTTTCAATGGGATAACAATATCCCATTCCCAAAATGCTCCGGTTTACATTAAAAATGCAGACAAAGTATTTATAACCCTGAATGAGGGGACCAAAAACACATTAACCGACGGGGCAGAATACGTCCAGACAGATGACAATAATGTGGACGGTGTTATTTTTAGTAAGGCCGACTTAACCATTAACGGGGACGGCACTTTAAATATTACAGGTAATTATAAACATGGAATTGTATCCAAGGATGACCTCGTAATTACAGGCGGAACCTTTAATATTACCGCGGCAAAGGATGCTTTAAACGGCAAGGACTGTGTGAAGATTAAGGAGGGTACTCTTAATCTGAGTGCGGAGGAAGGAAACGGAATCCAGTCTAAGAATGGTGATAATGCTACAAAGGGATATGTTTATATAGCCGGCGGTGATATTACCGTTTTAAAAAGCCAGGAAGGAATTGAGGGTACGGTTATCCTGATTGAAGACGGTACAATTAATATAACGGCTGCGGATGACGGACTGAATGCGGCAAGCGGCAGCAGTGAAACAGAGGAAGACGGTACGGCAGGTACAAATAAACCGGAAAATCAGACAGCAAATGCACCGGCAACTTCAGGAGTAAGGAGAACAAGGAATGCGGCAAATGAAACAACGGATACAGCGGAAAATACGGCAGATACGACAGATGCAAATACAGCACCGGCAAACGGTAATTTCCGCGGCGGTTTTGGCGGCGGTGACTTTGGAGGAGGCAGAGGCGGTGACTTTGGAGAGGATACCAACTGCTATATTTCCATTACAGGCGGATTAATTACCATTAATGCAAATGCCGATGGAATTGATTCCAACGGGTCCCTCTATATATCAGGCGGCAGTGTGTATATCAGCGGCCCTACCAATAATGGGAACGGTGCTCTTGATTACAACGGAAAGGCGGAAATAACAGGCGGAACGGTGATAGCGGCAGGCAGTTCCGGTATGGCACAGGGATTCTCGGATACCTCCACCCAGTATTCCCTTTTATATTATTTTACGTCGGTTATTGAAGGCGGAACCGAAATAAAGCTGACGGACGAAGACGGTAATGTAGTTGCCGCTTATCTGCCGGACAAGGAATACCAGTCCGTAGTAATCAGTACGCCGGAGCTTGCAAAGGATAATACTTATACTATAACCTGCGGAGACCAGACTGCCGATATAACGCTGACATCTGTGGTAACAAGCAACGGACAGCAGGGAAGAGGCGGCCCGGGAGGAAACGGAGGTCCGGGAGGAGGGTCCAGAGGATAGCCTTTACCAGACTAGTTCTGCAAAAGAACAGGGAATAAGAAAAATAAAAAGGGCTGCTGCAAAATTCAAAATAACTTACTTGTGGATAGACACATGTTCAGTAATTTGACAATTTTGCAGCAGCCCCTGATTTTTTCGTTCTAAAGGCATGTTAATAATAGTGTTCCTATGCGGTTCCGGAATCAAAACCTTGATTCGGCTTTGGTTCCTGGCCAGTTTTAAAAGCTGCCTGACCGGGATTATTCAAAAACAGTAATAGCCTGTTTACGCTTAATCCGAAGCAGGACACTTTCTAATACACGGAAGCAGTGATTTAAATCTTTCTGTTCCAAATAGGCGGTTGCCAGATCCTGACCAATCACCAGGTCCATATTTCTTGCTTCCGGACAAACCAGAACGGCTTTACCGGTACCTAAAACCGATGAGTAGAATACATTGCCGTCCAGCAGCTTACTGATCCGTTCAATTTCAAGCAGGCCGGTTCCCGGCTGGATTCTCTGCAGCTGGGTGTAAAGGTCAGGGCTGAGTACCAGTGCATAAGTTCCGAATATACTTTTTTCCGTAAATATCTCCAAAGCGGCAACAATATCGGAAAATGCGTTTTCACCGGATGACCAATCGCTGCGTTTTATCTTATTCGTACCGGGTGCGGTCAGTAATCCGTCGTATCCATTAGCTGAATTACCAAAAAATACTAAGCGGTCTTCCTTCCTGGAACTGTTTTCAGCAGCAGATGCCGCCTTTGATAAATCAACGGGATATCCGAATTTCCGGCTGTTTTCCAGATCTTTTGTAAAAATTGTAAAATCATCATATATGATAGGGATTTCCACATATTTTCTACCTTTTGTAACTATGAAACCATCATCTGAAATCTCATCCAGAGACTCAGAATCGTCAATATGAATACTTTCCGTACCGATACCAAGAGGTCCGAAAATGTGCAGGAATCTTCTTGAGATTAAAATATTACGGGCGGTATTAACAACAGTAGAGTCAATTTGTTCCCATAACTCGGTTGGTAAATTAGAATTTTCTCTTGACAGATAACTCATGTATGCACCCTCCTTTTATAGTTTTTATGAATTCAATAAACTTCCCACTGTCTTGGGAATAGCCGTATCCGCTGCTTGTCCGGAATCGGAAGCCGTTATGCCCAAATCTTCCAGCATTTCTTTTACCTCAGCTTCGCCGGATACAAACAGTTCCGCTTCCTTAGGGTCAAGGATACGAAGCAGTGTCATTAATTCTCCCACGTGTGCTTTTTCCTCATCCCTGATATCGGCAATAACCTTTTTGGCAATTTCGTCATCCGTTGCCTGGACATGTGCATCATAAATATAAATGGCTTCCAATTCCCCTGCAATATCCAAACGAATGGCTTGAATCAGTTCTTCTTTTGACATTTTTCTTTCAACATTACCCTGAAATGGGTTTCCAAAAGCTGGCATTCTTTTTACCTCCTTAAATAAGAATAATTACTGTTATTAGTATATATGGAATAGCCGTAAAATGCAATACTAAATTGAAAAATGTTGAAAAATTATAACTGGTTTTATTATCCTATTCAGCTGCATAGGATAAATATGCCAACTTTGGTGAAGTTTTATTCTATCTTTGGTCATTTTATGTAATGCTGTAATTAAGGTATGCCGGTTCTGCCATCAGTTTAGTCGGTAGGGAAAACTCTGTCCAGGAAATAGTCCCGGCGGTAAGGCGGCTTCCGGAGGTAATTGTCCGATTTTGCAAGGAAAGAACCCCTATGACACTAAAAAACTCCAAAAATTACTTGAGACGGAGTGAAAACCGGACAACTCGCTCACGCTCAGACAGTTCCGTTTTTCACTCCCGGCGTAATTTCCGGAGTTTAAGTGTCATAGGGGACCTTCCCAAATGCAAAAGTCTACCAACTACCTCCGGAAGCCGCCTTGCCGCCGGAGCTATTTCCTGGACAGAGTTTTCCCACGGCCCAGCGTTAATTTAGGCTTGCAATAATTTATGGAATCGATTATACTAAAGGAGCAGTAATTTACTGCTAATATTTTTATAAAGGACAGTTCGTGACCATCCTGTCGGTAAACAAAACTAGGGATTAGTAGTTGAAACTACTTTGTTTATGGGCTTATGCCCTATTTTTTTGCCTTTTTTTATGCATGGAACAGGATTGTGAACAGGAGCGTGTTTGAAAAAATCATTACACCGTTCTGAACGCCTCAGGAATTTTTCAAACACACGCCAGGTGCCTTAAGAAAGGATTTTTATGAAAGCATTAGTTCTGTTTAGCGGTGGTGTTGACAGCACTACCTGTCTGGCCATGGCAATCAGGTCGTTTGGCAAAGATAATGTAATTAGTCTGTCTGTTTCCTACGGCCAAAAACATGAGAAGGAGTTAGAAGCAGCAAAGAATATCATTGCTTATTATGATATCAGAGGCTTAACTCTGGATTTAACCAATGTATTTGCCTATAGTAATTGTTCGTTATTATCCCATTCGAATCAGGATATACCTCAAAAATCATACCTGGAACAATTTAGGGAAAACCGGGGGAATCCGGTTTCCACTTATGTTCCCTATCGGAATGGAATCTTTCTGTCCGTCGCGGCAGGTATCGCCCTATCCAATGAATGCAATACTATTTATTACGGTGCCCACCTGGATGATGCGGCAGGGAATGCCTACCCGGATTGCAGCAGGGCATTCCTTGAAGGAATGTCTGAAGCCATTTATGAGGGAAGCGGCCGGAAGCTGAGATTAACTGCGCCATTTATTAACTTGAATAAAGCGCAGATAGTTGCCAGAGGCCTGGAATTATCGGTACCTTATGAGCTTACCTGGAGCTGTTATGAGGGAAAAGACACTCCCTGCGGTAAATGCGGCACCTGTCTGGACAGGCAGATAGCATTTGAAAGCAACCATGTATCCGATCCGGCGGTAAAAGAAAGGAGTCTGTTATGATTTCAAATTTCAGAAACAGTCGAAAGAACTCCCCGGTAACCCAGTTTTCAAAACTTCAGAAACTAACCATATCGGGAATTGTTATCGCCCTTTACTGCGTTATAATGTATTTTACCCAATCCACTTCCTTTGGACCGTATCAGGTAAGAATTGCAACTTCACTCTACACCCTTGCCTATCTTTACCCCTTTTTGGTTCTGCCTCTTGGTATAGCCAATTTTCTATCAAATATGCTTGGCGGCTTAGGCCCTGTAGATATGATTGGAGGATGCCTGGTAGGAATCGCAGCTTCTTTTCTGGTTGTGTTAATCCGCAGATATAATCTGCCGAAAGTGTGCTGCATACTTCCTGTTATATTCGTACCGGGAATCCTGGTACCCACCTGGCTGTCTTATATGAATTCACTTCCATACCATTTATTGGTGGTAAGTCTGTGTATCGGCCAGATAGTTCCTGCCATAGTTGGTGTAATGCTTATAAAAGCTTTGAGCAGGGTACTGGTCAGGTTAAGTATTGATTAAATAAGCTGTTTATTAATAAAATTTTTTATGAGAAAGGTGAATTCAGAATGATCGGAAGAAATAAGGAAGAACTTAACGGTGTTACCAGTTTGGGAAACCAAAGTACCCGATACCCGGACAATTATGCACCGGAAATGCTGGAATGCTTTACAAACAAGCATCCGGAAAACGATTATTTTGTGAAATTCAATTGTCCGGAGTTTACAAGCCTGTGTCCTATGACCGGACAGCCGGATTTTGCAACGATATATATATCCTATGTTCCCGAACTGAAAATGGTGGAAAGCAAATCACTGAAGCTTTATTTATTCAGTTTTAGGAATCATGGGGACTTCCATGAGGATTGTGTTAATATTATTATGAAAGATTTAATCAGGCTGACGGAACCCAAATATATTGAAGTCTGGGGGAAATTCACCCCGAGAGGAGGTATTTCCATTGACCCGTACTGCAACTATGGAAAACCTGGTACAAAATGGGAACAGGTTGCATTCAATCGGCTGGTAAATCATGATTTATATCCGGAAAAAGTGGATAATCGCTAATATATAAAGGGGCTGCTGCAAAAAGTCAATATACGAACCTGTTCCTTCGCTACGCTACACTCACAAAAAACACCTTACGGTATCATAAACTGAACTGCAATTATGATTACTATTTCTTAAATTTTGCAACAGTCCCTTTGAAAAAGCCTGTAGGATTTTAAGTATAAATAAGATAGTTCATAACTTAAATATAGTATGTATAAAAATTATTAGTACTTGTATATAATTTTTAATCGTGTTATGATACAAAAAACCATATATTCTAAGAAATTGATATTACGCTGTAAAGCAATTAATTTTTGGACCGTATTTATTTTTAAGGTATTATTTAGTCTGTATGCGTATACTATAATAAACAGTATCAAGATGGATAAGGTTTGCTGCCGGCAATACGATATATGGTAAATAATTCTACATATCAAAACTATTATTTTATAACATAATATCGGATAGATTCAGAAGGAGGTAATTATTATGTCAAAATCATTTTGGGATACGGTAAAAGGCAGAAGAAGTATATATGGTTTCAGCAATGAAAAGATAGTAAGTGAGGAACGCATTGCTGAGATTGTGAAGGATGCGGTAAAGTATACGCCCTCCGCATTTAATTCCCAGAGTACAAGGATAGTGGTTCTGTTTGATGAAAACAGCAGGAAAATATGGGATATTACACTGAATGAACTGAAAAAATATACTGCGGAAGACCAATTTGCAGATACGGAGAACAAAGTTAATACGGGATTTGCATCCGGTTACGGTACTATCCTGTTTTTTGAGGACCAGGCGGTAGTAAAAGGCCTTATGGATAATTTCCCTTTATATAAAGATAATTTTCCTGTCTGGTCACAGCATACCAATGCTATGCATCAGTATATAATCTGGGCGGCTTTGGAAGCAGAAGGTCTTGGTGCATCCCTGCAGCACTATAATCCTCTTATTGACAGTGCCGTACAGAAAGAATGGGACATACCGGATAGCTGGAAACTGGTAGCTCAGATGCCTTTTGGGAAGCCTTTGGGAGAACCCGGTGAGAAGGATTATTCGGATGTGGACGCCAGAGTTAAGATATTTTGATTAAAGGGGCTGCCTTAAGCAGCCCCGATTTTAATTTAATCTAAATATTCTACAGAATAGTCTGTTTTGGCATCACCGGCAAACAGGATGTATCCGTTCTGGGGCAGGGTGACCGTATCCTGCCCGGTAATATAGGAATCCGCTACACAGGCGTTATTTTCATCATATACGATAAAGGAAGCATTCTCAGGCAAGGCAACCTTTATCTTTTTATTTTCCGTCTCTTTGCCTATTTTATACCAACGGGCATACCCATTCTCTCCTATATCCGCTCCAAAAGAAGCAGACGGCAGGGATGTTATTCCGTCTTCCGATACAAATATATATCCGCCGGTTCTAAGATATTCCGTGTTCCCGTCTTTATAAAAATCATAGTCATTTAAATCCCTTCCCCAAAGCCCCGGTATCCGTATATTTGTTTGCGCAGTGTTACTGTCCGTAATGGCGGCATTTAATACATAACCTTCCGGCTCATCAGGCAGAAGTATGATACTGTAAGGCGTTCCAGCGGTATAAATTTCGGATGAATACTTTTCGTTCAGCAGAAAATATTTTTTGCCGTTTCTTTTTTCCCAAAGGGACTTCACCTCCGGGGATATGGTAATGCCGGCTAATTTTTGGACCTGGTATTCGGCTGTGATGGTTTGGCCTAAACCCGGCAGCAGGGTATAGCCGCAGACATAAAGGTACACCGTGCCGTCAACTTCTTCAAAGCTGACATAGGTACTGCCGTCGGAAGAATAAAACCTGCCGCTGCCGGTATGGATAAATTGCTGGGTTCCGGAAGAAGAATCCAGTACGTTGCCAAGAGTCAGAGTGCCGTTGGCATCTATTGTAATCTGATACAATCCGATGCTGTTGCCGTAAATTCCGGTATATTGCAATTCGCTTTCCGGCATGGGAGCCGGAGCCGGTTCCGTAAAGGTTTTATAAGGCAGGATATCAGGAATTGAACCTTTTGCTTTAAGAGCCGAAAGCAGTATTTCCTGCGCCATAACCTGGTTATAAGTACTGCTTCCCCCGGAAGAAAGCACTGCCACAGCCATATTCTCTTCCGGCAGAACGGTCAGATTACCATGGTAGAATAAAGTATCGCCGCCTTTGGAAAGTGCCTTGATGCCGTATTCTCCAAAGGGGTAAGTCGCGACGCTGTCCCAGCCCAGGCCGTATGATATGAGGGAGTCCTTATCCTCAGGCCATAATCCGTTCAGATATTCCTTATTTTCCATTGCTTTTCTCGAAGTACTGTTTAGAACGTCTGACTGGGAATTATCCATAAAGATAGTGGCAAACCGGCATAGATTCCGTGCGGAGGAGTAAATGCCTCCTGCTCCGATCATATTTACGGCCTCGGCCGGCAGCGTAGTATCTGAACCCGGAAGATATGTCTTAACCAGACGTTCCCTTTGGAAATGATCCGACGGTGTTTTGGTATTATATAAATTCAAAGGGCCTGAAACATTTTCTTGCAGGTATTCCGTAAAACTTAAGCCGCTTACCCTTTCCACTAATATTTCCGCAAGAGAAAAACCATCGTTGCAATATACGGAAAATTCACCCGGTGCGGCTTTTAGCCTTGAAGTCTTCAGGGAATCCAGTAAATTATCATAAGTGGCAGAATCGTTGTCATTGAACAGCAGGGAATTAACAAGGGTACTGCCCATCAGGCCGGAGGAATGGTTTAACAGCATCCGGACCGTAATATTTTTATAACGGGGGTCTTCCATGGTAAATTCCGGAATGTATGCAACTACGGGTGTGTCCAGATTTACTCTGTCTTCCTGTACTAACTGCATGACCACCACGGCCGTAAACATTTTACTGATGGAACCGATGCCGTACATTTTGGTATCGGTTAAAGGTGTGGCGGAGTCTTTGCTGTAAACCCCGGACTGACCGGATAAGACGATATTTCCCTGGTTAATTAGTGCATACTGTACACTGGTTGCCCCATAAAAGGCTGTCAGTGTGTCAGCTTTGCTTTCCGCCAGTTCTTTAATTTAATGATAAATATTTTATATGAAATAATAAAAATAAAAATAATTTAATTTTATTTAAACTATTGCAGAAATGAGTTGACAAGGAATGGGGCGTGGTTGTATAATATTACGCATAAAAGGTATTTATATTAATTAAAAATATTAATATTATACAATTGAATAAAAACAAAGTGAGAAATGATTGTATAATAATTTTGGTGTTTTTAAATAATATATATCTTTTATAAATAAATTTAGATAAAACTAAACAGATATCTTTGTCTAAAGGGAGGAAAAAAAGTATGAAAAGAAATTTATTTAGCCTGTTATTGTGTTTTGTGTTGACTATGTCTTTATTAATCGGCTGCAGCTCTAATAATACGGCGACATCAGACAACAACCCAACTGATTCGGCAGGGGAAGACCAGGAAGCTTCGGAAACCGGAACACAGGAGGGAGAAGCGGTGGCGGATGCCATTACGACTGTTGGTCCTGAAGACGGCACCCATCTGGAGATGTGGACCTTTGTCGAACTGCACTCCGGTTTTTATGCGGAAATGCTGGAACAGTGGAACCAGGAAAATCCTGATAAACAGCTTAATATTACATTTACAACCTATCCGTATGCGGATATGCATAATAAATTAATGTTAGCTATCCAATCCGGTTCCGGTGCTCCTGATTTATGTGATATCGAAATCGGACAGTTTCCTAACTTTTTGCAAGGCGAAGTTCAATTCCGCCCTTTAAATGATGTAATTGAACCTTATAAAGAAGATATTGTGCAGGCGCGTCTGGATATTTACGGCAAGGACGACAATTATTACGGCATCGATTTTCATGTAGGCGCAACCGTAATGTTTTATAATACTAAGATTCTTGATGAATATGGTATCGATTATACTAAAATTAAAACCTGGGATGATTATGCGGAAGCAGGCCGTCAATTAAAAGAAGCCAGCGACGGTCAGGTTTATATTACCAGTGTTGATACGGGCGGAACAGACTGGTTATGGCTGGCTATGGCCGAGTATGGGGAAGACTATACAACGGATGACGGGGCACCTAATATTGAACTTGACTCCATTAAAAATATGATTACCATGCAGCAGAGCTGGTTAAATGAAGGCATTGCCATGATTTCACCCGGCGGACAGGTGGATATGGAAGAAGGGTTTGCCAATATATCCGACGGCAACATTGTATCCTTCCCGAAAGCAATGTGGTTCATGTCCAGATTCTTAAATTATATGCCGGAGATGACAGATACCTGGGCAATTGCCCCTTGTCCGGTTTTTGAAGAAGGCCAGCCCCGTTCTGTAGGTATCGGCGGTACCGGCACCGTTGTATCGAACCAGTCCCCCAATGCGGATTTAGCCGCAGAGTTCCTGGCTTGGGCAAAGCTGTCCTATGACGGAAATGTGAAAGTCTGGGAAAATCTTGGATTTGATACCTTAAATACCACCATATGGAGTGACGAAACCATTACCAGGGATACCGGCAACAAATATATAGCTTATTTTGTATCCAATCCTTTTGATACCTTAAATGAGATTAAGGATGAAATCGGCAAGATTAAAGTAGGAACCATTAATCCGGCAATATCCGAACAGTTTAATTTAAATATCCTGAATAACTGCTTCGAAAACGGCGCCGATGTAGAGGATGAACTTGCAACTGCCCAGAATGCATTAGAGATTGAGTACTAACCCGGATTATTCCGGATGCCCGGAAAGTGAGAGCATATGGATGTCTGGCAGGAATGGTCGGTTTACATGCTTATCAGGGAATTTACCATACATATTCACAGATTTCAGGTAACAAATTATAAAAAAAATGGAATAGGACAGGGGATTTGTATTAACATATCTTTTAATCCCTGAAAGCTTAAGAGATGGGTTATTGCAAGTCCTGTCCTATCTCAGAATGACAGATGGAGGGACGGACATGGAGAAAGTAAAAAAACTATTGTATTCCCGGAAAGCGGCGCCATATATATTTGTTCTTCCTTTTATATTGAGCTTTGCTTTTTTCTGGATATATCCTCTTTTTAGTACGGTTAAGATGAGTTTCCAGTCCATACTTCCGGGGCAGGTTGAATGGATTGGATTTACGAATTATTCGAAATTATTAAAAGACACGGCATTTCATACGGCAATCCGGAACAGTTTTGAATATATGATTTGGACGCTGGTATTGCTGATTCCGTTTCCGATGGTTTATGCCTGCCTTATGGACAGCCGGCTAATCAAAATAAAGGGCTTATATAAGGCTTTGCTGTATTTGCCGGCATTAACCTCCGTAGTTGTGGCGGGTACTATTTTCAGACTGATGTTCAGTGAACTGGAAGGTTCCCAGATGAACCGGTTTATATCCTGGTTTGGTTTGGAGCCCATAAAGTGGCTGAAAATGAAAGTAACCAGTTATTTTGCACTGCTTACCATAGCGTGCTGGAGATGGACCGGAGTCAATATGCTGTATTTTCTGGCAGGCCTGAAAAACATCGACAACGGTTTGTATGAATCCGCCGAAATAGACGGGGCAAGCGGTTTTAAGAAATTTATCTATATTACCCTGCCCCTGTTAAAGCCAACGACGATTTACGTATTGACCATTAGTGTTTATGCCGGGCTTGCCATGTTCCTGGAAAGCTTTATGCTGTGGAACGGCAATAACTCTCCCAATAATATCGGGCTTACCATAGTGGGATATCTGTACCGCCGCGGAATTGAAAAGAACCAGCTGGGATATGCTTCCGCCGTCGGCCTGGTTCTTCTGATTATAGCATTAACCATTAATGTAATTCAGTTATTTATGAACGGAACCTTTAAAAAGGAGGAGAAGTAAATGGAAAGAGTACATAATAACTCCTTTGAAAAAGATAAAATGGGAATGACGGCTAAAAACAGGATATTATCAATTATTATTACGGCATTTTTTACGGTTCTCGGAGTTTTAGTCGTATTTCCTTTTGTTACAGCGGTTTTGGCTTCTTTCCGTCCAGGACAGGAGCTAATCCGGTATGGCCTGAGTATTAAACTTAATTTTTCCGAAATGACCCTTAATAACTACAAGTATCTCTTTACCGGAGAGCATAATTATTTTGTATGGTTTAAAAACAGTATGGTACTGACCGTAATCACCGTAACCCTGACCCTGATAATCTGTTATTTTGTCGCTTACGGGTTATCCATGTATGATTACAAGCTGAAAAATTTATTATTTTTCCTTGTTATTGCCACAATGATGGTGCCTTTTGAGATTCTAATGCTGCCCTTATATCAGGAAATGATTGATTTAAAGCTGATTAATACCACTGCAGGAGTAATTCTGCCGGGTCTGTGCGGTGCCTCCACCATATTCTTTTTCCGGCAGTATATGACGGGGCTTCCCAGGGAATTACTGGATGCCGGACGTATAGACGGTGCCACGGAATTTGGAATCTGCATCCGTATTATGCTTCCCATTACGAAACCTGCCTTTGCCGCCATGGCAATATTATCCGGTATGGGAGCCTGGAATAACATGCTTTGGCCGTTGCTTGTATACCGGGATGCCCATAAATTTACCTTGCCCATTGGGTTAAATACTTTACTCACCCCATATGGAAATAACTATGATCTGTTAATCGCGGGTTCGTGCTTTGCCGTTCTTCCTATATTTATTTTGTTCCTGTGCTTTCAAAGTTATTTTATAGACGGTATGACTGCCGGAGCCATCAAAGGGTGAGCATAATTTAGTCAGGAGAAATACAGGCCGAAACTATCTCCGGGAACCGCCTTCCTCCCGGGGATAGTTTCGGCCTGTATTTCTCCTGATAGTTAATCATCCTCAACCATCCGGTAGCCTACTCCGATTTCCGTAAAGATATATTCGGGTTCAAGAGGATTTTTTTCCAGTTTTCTTCTTATGTTGGCCATATTAACCCGCAGTATCTGATTATCTTTCAGGGCAAAAGGGCCCCATATTTTCTTGATGATAAAGTCATAGGTCAATACCTTGCCCGGATTGTGGGCAAGAAGGGATACCAGTTTATATTCTATCTGCGTCAAGTGGACTTCTTCACCGCCGACCGTTACCAGATATTTATTAAAATCAATAAACAATCCTTTGGCCTTAAAGGTATCGGAAGATACCTTGCCGGATCCCAATTTAACCGTATGCCGGATGGCGGTACGGATTCTGGCTAAAAGTTCCGAGGTTCCGAAGGGTTTTGTTATATAGTCGTCGGCACCGATATCCAGGGCTTGTACTTTGGATATCTCATCTCCTCTTGCGGATACCACAATAATGGGGATGTCGGACCACTGCCGGACTTGCGTTAACACGGCCAGGCCATCCATATCCGGAAGACCCAGATCTAAAAGAACAACATCGGGGCAATGGGAAGGTATCAGGGAAATTGCCTCCCTGCCGCTGCCGCACTCAATTACCTTGTAATCATTTGCTGAAAGTGTGGCTGCTATAAAATTACAAATTACGGGTTCATCTTCAACTATGAGAATACGGGCTTTTTTATTCATTTGCTAAGACTCCCTTCTAGCGGTAAGGTAAAAGTAAAGACGGCGCCGCCGTTATCCTGGTTTCTGGCGCTGATATTGCCGCCGTGGGCATTAATAATTGTCTTGCAGATAGATAGGCCAATTCCCAGTCCTTTGTTGGAATCACTGCTGAGATTTTCCGCCTGCGGATAACCGTCAAAGATGGATTCAATTTTACCGATTGTTATGCCTTTCCCTTCATCCATGATATGGAAGGTAATATAATCGCCGTTATTTTCAATCAGCAAGATGACGGGGCTGTCATTACCGGAATATTTAATGGCGTTTTCCAATAAATTAATGAGTACCTGTTCAATTAAAGTGGCATCCATAGGTACCATGATGAAGTCCTCCGGTATTTTAGCTATTATATTGGCCCGGGGAAAACGCTTTCGTATCCGCATAATTGCCTCTGTTACCACTTCTTCCAGAGGTTCTGAAATTTTATTAACGGAAGAACTGTCGTCCTTGAGCCGGGTTACGGACAGCAGGTTTTCTACCATATGGAGCAGCCAGTTAGAATCTTCATATATAAATTCGATTAGTTTTATTTGCTCGTCTTCGCTTAAACTCTTTTTATTTTTAAGGATAGTTTCACTTGCTCCAATCATACCGGTGAGGGGTGTCCGAAGGTCATGGGATACGGCTCTTAACAGATTGGCCCTTGTTTTTTCCTTTTCTGTTTCAATCAGCATCAGCTGCTGGTTATCGGAAAGGTACTGTCTTTCTATGGCAATTGCAACCTGGGACAAAATTAAATTCAGAGGAGAGATATTCATTTGCTCCAGTTTTTCCTGCCCTCTCCGGAAGATGCCCATCACACCCCATATGGTATCATGGGAAATCAAAGGAAGATAGGTACAGCTGGACGCTCCCGGAAAGTTCGTACCGATTCCCGCCGGGCTTTTATTTTGAAATACCCAGTCTGCTACAAATTCCTCATGGTGGGAATGCATTATTTTTTCATGTTCCGGGTCAGAACCGCGGATAATCCTTTTGCCGCTCAATTGAGGGGATTCTTCGTAATATATCACGGTACTTCCCGTAAATTCCCCGATAAATTCCAGTGCCAGTTCAATAATTTCAGCAAGGTCATTCATGGAAAACAGCCGGTTATTGATTTCATTTAACCTGCTGGTTTTTATTTCGTTTTCAATGGCTTTTTTGGCATGCTCTTTTAAATTAGTAATTGTGGTACAGGTTATAAAAGAGATGGAAAGCATGCCTATAAAGGTAAGGGGATAACCGTTTATGGTAAAATTAAAGGTAAAAAACGGATAGGTGAAATAATAATTGATCCCGATAACACCGATAACCGAAGAAAATACACCCCAAAAGTAGCCGTCGGTTATTTTGGAGGTCAGGATAATGGCTAGGAAGTAAATAATGGCAACATTTATATTATTATGTGTGGCCTTTACAAAAATGAAAGAAAATAAAGTGGCAAGCAGCAATATAAACAAGGTCTTAAGGCAGTCAAAAAAATAATTCATATAATCTTGCTTTTGCATTTTGATAACCTTTCGTACGAATGTTTTTGGTATATAGGAAAATTGTAATACCTTTGTATTTCTTATTGACTATTATACAACATACGGAAATAAAAACCTAGTCTGAAAAGTTTGTAATCGGCGGAATAAAGTGAGATTCCATGTGCGTTTTCCGAGAATAAAGAAATCGTTAAGAAATTAAGATAATATTGATATTTCAAAAAATTCATGTTAAGATTCACTTGTTTATGAAAAATTAGTACTTAGGGAGAAAACTATGACAATTTCATTAAGTGATTTTATTCAGCAGCTGACAACGAATCCGCCATTGTTAATTACTGTTATCCTAACATTGGGTGTTGTCCTTGTCAATGGCTGGACCGATGCTCCCAACGCCATAGCAACCTGTGTTTCAACCCGTTCTATGAGTCCTAAAAAGGCTATTATTATGGCAGCAATATTTAATTTTTTGGGTGTGTTTGTAATGACGCTTTTCAATGCAACCGTTGCCCAGACCATTTATAACATGGTTGATTTTGGAGGAGATTCCAAGAATTCACTAATCGCTTTGTGTGCCGCTTTATTTGCAATTGTAATGTGGGCAACCGCAGCATGGGCCTTCGGAATTCCAACCAGTGA
Organism: Lachnoclostridium sp. UBA903; assembly: GCA_002294045.1. Lineage (GTDB taxonomy): Bacteria > Bacillota > Clostridia > Lachnospirales > Lachnospiraceae > Anaerocolumna. Next base: position 26,394 of record DBEP01000045.1, read on the forward strand.
AAGCCATGCGCTTATAGCAGGTGTATCGGGAGCGGCAATTGCCCTGCAGGGCGGATTCTCCGGTATTAACGGCGGGGAATGGATTAAGGTAATCTATGGTCTGGTCATCTCAACTGCCATGGGATTTTTGCTTGGTTATATCGCAGTAAAGCTTATCGTACTTATCTTCAGAAAAGTGGACAAGCGTAAATCAAGGCCATTTTTTCAATATGCCCAGATAGCAGGCGGAGCCTCCATGGCATTTATGCATGGCGCCCAGGACGGACAGAAATTTATGGGTGTATTTATGCTTGGAATATTCCTTGCCAATGGACAAAGCGATGTGACGAATTTTCAGATTCCAATCTGGCTGATGATTTTATGCTCCGTAGTTATGGCTCTTGGAACCTCTATAGGCGGTTACCGTATAATAAAAACGGTAGGTATGGGAATGGTAAAAATGGATACCTTTCAGGGATTCGGAGCGGACCTGGCTGCAGCCATAAGCCTTCTGATGGCTTCTGTTTTCGGCTTGCCGGTCAGTACTACCCACACCAAGACCACTGCTATCATGGGTGTCGGCGCATCAAAAAGAATCAGTTCGGTTAACTGGAGCGTTGTAAAAGAAATGGCTGCGGCCTGGATACTAACCTTTCCGGGATGTGGTGTGGTAGGATATCTTATGGCTTACATATTTATGAAAATATTTTAAAGTATAATAGCCGACGGTTGAGAGAAAATATTAAAAGTGAAAGGACGCCACATAGCGATTCTTTCAACCTGTTTATTTGTGGCAGTACCGCAAACCGGTTTGCGGTATGCAATGGGTATAAAATATGAAAGGCAAAAAAGAATATAATTACTTTGAGGCATTTGTAGACTTATCTAAATTTTCATTAAAATCTGCTGAAATCTTAGACAAAACCTTACGGGAATATGATATAAGGAAGCTGGAAGAGAAAATCCGTGAAATGCATAATATCGAACATTCCGCAGATATTGCCAAGCATGATATGCTGAACAGGCTTGTTAAGGAATTTCTTCCTCCCATCGAAAGAGAAGATATTACCAGCCTTTCACAGAAAATCGATGATGTAACGGATGCGATTGAAGATGTGTTAATGGGAATTGATATCTTTAATGTACAAGCCATCCGTCCCGAAATATTAAAGTTTACCGAAATGATTGTAGACTGCTGTAAATCTATGGACGTTGCCCTGGCTGAATTCCAGAATTTCAAAAAGTCAAAGAGATTACATTCTGAAATTATAGAAATTAACCGTCTGGAAGAAGAAGGAGATGCGCTTTACATAAGCGGAGTACGCAACCTGTACAAAAATACCAAAGAGCCCATAGAACTGATGGTATGGACCGAAATATTCCGCAGACTGGAAAAGTGCTGTGATGCCTGCGAAGATGTGGCAAATGATATTGAAAGTATAGTCATGAAGAATTCATAAAAGGAACGGTGATATTTGTGGCGGTATTGAAAAAAATGAGCCCGGGCAGATTAATTGTACTGGGTTTTGCTATGGTAATTATTATAGGGACATTATTGCTGGCATTGCCATTTTCATTTAATCGTGGCGTAAAGATATCCCTTATCGATGCTTTGTTTACATCTACCAGCGCAGTATGTATTACCGGTTTGGCTACGGTTGATATAAGGGATTCCTTTAATGTATTTGGAAGAATCGTCGTTGCGCTTTTAATCCAGGTGGGAGGTCTAGGATTTGCATCCGTAAGCGTGGGTTTTTTCCTTCTGGCTGGAAAAAAAGTCAGTTTTAAAGACCGGTTAGTCGTAAAGGAAGCCTTGAATCTAGGCTCAATAAAAGGCATTGTTAAATTAGTCAAATCCATACTTCTAATTACCGTATGTTTTGAATCAGTTGGTGCCATTTTAAGTTTCATTGTTTTTTACGGGGATTATCCTTTGTTTACCGCATTGGGAATAAGTGTATTCCATGCCGTATCTTCATTTAATAATGCTGGTTTTGACATCTTAGGCGGGTTTACGGGATTAGTACCCTATGCGGATAATGTTCTTTTAAATTTGACTACATGCGGATTGATTATCTTTGGCGGGCTTGGATTCCTTGTTATAAAAGAAATTATTATCAGGCATTCTTTTAAAAAATTCAGCCTGCATACCAAGATAGTTATTATAATGACCCTTACCTTGTTAATAACGGGAACTTTATTAATAAAGCTGACGGAAGATGTCAGTTGGATGGGAGCATTTTTCTTTAGCACTTCAGCGAGAACAGCCGGTTTTGCTACTTATTCGCTTGGGACATTTACAAATGCCGGTCTATTTGTTATTATAATATTAATGTTTATAGGAGCATCCCCAGGGTCAACCGGCGGCGGTATTAAAACTACTACCGTATTTACCTTATTTAAAAGTGTTTACAGTGCGGCTACCAATAAGCATTGTTCGGCTTTTAAAAGAAAGATTCCTCATGATATTGTGACCAAGGCATTTTTTATTGCGTTTTTGGCGGTATCCCTGATATGTGTAGATACTTTTCTGATTAGCATAATAGAACCGGAATTTACATTTATGCAAATACTTTTTGAAGTGGTTTCCGCTTTTGGTACAGTAGGATTATCTACGGGTATAACACCTGAGTTGTCCCCATGGAGCAAGATTATACTTATACTTACTATGTTTATTGGACGTCTAGGACCGCTTACCATAGCTACCGTGTGGTCTACCAGGAGAATGTCCAATGTTACCTATTCGGAAGAAACCATTATAATTGGCTGATAATATAATAATTACAGGGAAACGGATAAACATTAAACTTTTCTTTGGCTTGGGAGGATAAGAATGCTACAGCATAAAGCTATTATTGAATTTGGTATCATCGGACTTGGACGTTTTGGGTTTGCATTGGCAAAAACCTTGGCAGATGCCGGAAAAGAAGTATTGGTTATCGACAATAACGAGAGTAAAATCAAGCAAATCCGGAATATTACAGAAAATGCATTTGTAGTCGGCCCGCTGGATAAAGAAACCTTAGAGGATGCGGGAATACAAAATTGCGGTACCGTAATCGTATGCATCGGAGAAAAAATTGATGTGAGTATACTGACTACACTTAATGTTATCGGTATGGGTGTTCCAAGGGTAATTGCAAAAGCAATCAGTTATGAACAGGGAATGGTATTGGAAAAGATAGGGGCGGAAGTGGTTTATCCCGAAAGTGATATGGCTATCCGTCTTGCTAATCGCTTGCTCTCTTCCAGTATCTTAGATTCCATAGAATTAACGGAGGACGTAGCTATTGCTGAACTCCGGTTAACCTCTAAGATAGCGGATCAGACCGTTTTGCAGGCAAATCTGCGCAAAAAGTACAATCTCAATATTATTGCTCTGGAGCAGAACGGCAGAACGATCACGGATATTACTCCGGATATCAAATTAAAAGTAAACGATAAAATAGTAGTAGTAGGAAAAAGAGTTAAAATTAAAAAATTTGAAGAATTTTTAACAGGTCTTCATTAAAGCACACGGGAGAAGAAGAATGAATCTGGACAAGCATAAGGCATTTCTTATACATTTTGCATATTTCACAGTAATATTAGGACTTGCGTATATCGCCGTAAAATATTTTCTGCCTTCCCTGATGCCATTTGTCATCGGTTTGGTAGTTGCCGCACTATTGCGTCCTTTAATCGATGTCATTTCCAGAAAACTGCATCTGAAGAGGGCCTTTGTTTCCATCGTGATTCTTCTCATATTTTATAGCCTTATAGCTTTTCTGACTATACTGGTAAGTGCCAGAGTATTTGCTTTTTTGCAGAATTTATTTTATCATCTGCCTAAACTTTATAAAGATTCCATTGAACCGGCATTGATTGATATCTCCAATGATTTGCCAAACCGGTTTCCGGACCTTGAATTATATCTGGAGGATATTTTTAACAGTATCAATGAATCCATATTTTCATTCCTTACAAAAGCATCTTCTGCCGTTGTAGGGGCAATCACAGGTTTTGCAGGACAGGTCCCCTCCATTTTGATTAAATTCATATTTACTATTGTTTCTTCCTTTTTCTTTACAATTGATTATCACCGGATTGCAGGATTTGTAATGAAGCAGTTTTCCAGTGAAAAAAGAAATATGATAGTAATAATGAAGGATAATGTAATCGGGACTCTTGGTAAATTTATAAAAGCGTATACAACATTAGTTATAATTACTTTTCTGGAATTAGCTATCGGATTATGGATTTTAAGGATACCAAACCCGTTTTTGGTGGCGGCTTTGGTAGCGTTTGTTGATCTCCTGCCCATACTTGGTACCGGAGCGGTTTTACTGCCCTGGGCCATTATCTCCTTTATTTTCGGTAATAATACCATGGGTATCGGAATATTGATTCTCTACATTATTATTACGGTGGTCAGACAAACCCTGGAGCCGAGAGTGGTAGGCCAGCAGATTGGCCTGCATCCGGTAGTAACTTTGATATGTATCTTTGCCGGTGCCCAGTTATTGGGGGTAGCGGGTGTTTTCCTGCTTCCGGTTACGGCAACCATAATAAAAAAATTAAATGATGAAGGAACCATACATTTATTTCGCTGATAACAATACTGCAGATTTGAAGATAGGAACCCGTCTCTGACTTATATGGCAAGCTATAAGTTTCGGCAGGTTCTTTTTTGTATCGTTAATATTCTTTTTATTTTTTATTAATACAACATTAACTTGAAATTATTTACAACATAAGCTATAGTTATTTATTATGGCAAGAAATTGTGAGAATTTAAGGGGATTATGTAATGACAACATATTCAGAATGTGCAAAGCAAATCTTACATGAAGTAAGCAAGGTTATAATAGGCAAAGATCAAATCATAAGCAAGGTTTTAACTGCTATATTGGCTAAGGGACATATCCTGATAGAAGATATTCCCGGTGTGGGGAAAACAACACTGGCTCTTGCGTTTTCCAGAGCGATGGCTCTTAACCACAACAGGCTCCAATTTACCCCGGATGTCCTGCCTACGGATGTGGTAGGCTATCATGTTTTAAGCAAAGACGGGGAGCAATATCAATTTAAACCCGGTCCCGTAATGTGTAATTTGTTTCTTGCGGACGAAATTAACCGTACATCGCCAAAATCACAGTCAGCCTTGCTGGAGGTTATGGAAGAAGGTACGGTGACCGTGGACGGTATCACAAAAGAGGTGCCCAGGCCTTTTACGGTAATTGCAACCCAGAATCCCATCGGTTCCATCGGAACCCAGATGCTCCCGGAATCCCAGCTGGACCGTTTTATGATTAAATTAACCATGGGCTATCCGGACATCCGAAGTGAAGTAAATATGCTGAAAGGCAGGCAGAACACCAACCCTTTATCCTTAGTAAGCAAGGTGGCGGACCAAAACGATATCCTTGCCATGCAGGCACTTACGGAAAAGATTTTTATTCATGACAGTATTTATGAATATATTGTCAACCTTGTACTGGAATCAAGAAGGCAGCCTATGATTGCACTGGGGTTAAGCCCAAGGGGGACCATTGCCCTGACCAATATGGCTAAGGCAAATGCCTTTGTTCATAACAGGGATTATATGATTCCCGATGATATTAAAATGGTCTTTCGTGACGTAGCTTCTCACCGTATGCTTTTAAAATCGAAAGCAAAGCTGAATGATATAACGATGGATCGGATGGTTGATGTTATTTTACAGCAGGTACAGGCTCCCAGAGTCGGTTAGGGCAGGAGGCATTCTTATGTTAAAAAATAAATTGCTATATCTGCTGTTTCTGATAATCGCCGGTTTTTTTTCCATATTATATAATGAATACTTTATCGGAGTTATTTTTTTAGCGGCGGTCATCCTGCCTGTTGTACTGTTTGGAATCGTTTTATATTCCTCGTTTAAGATAAAAATTAAACTGGATGTCTCGGCTTTGACAGTGGAAAAAGACGAATATCTGAATCTTATCATTTACTTAAAAAACAAGTCTGCTTTTCCGGTTTCGCGTATGGAGCTTTCTATCCGGTATTATAATGAGTTTTCCGGTATAATAAAAAAAGAGAAAATACAATTGGCTTTGGACCGGAATAGTTTCCAGAATGTTTCCTGTCAGATTACCTCCGGCTACTGCGGTAATATGCTGTTTGAAATTAAAAGCGTAAAAATATATGATTATTTCCATATATGGTCCGTAAATAAAAAAGTCAGGCAGGCCGTACAGGTATCGGTTCTGCCGAAAATCTATGAAATATCCGGTGATATCATTACGGAAAACAACCTTCTTCTGGTGGACAGCGATGTTTATTCGGAGTATAAACCCGGAGATGACCCGTCGGAAGTATTTGGCATCCGGGAATACAGGGAAGGGGACAAGCCAAACCGCATTCACCGGAAACTCAGCTATAAACAGGCACAGCTGATGGTTAAGGAGTTTAGTGATCCCATAAAAGACTCCATTGTAGTATTAATGGATTTCAATTACGGGGAAAAACCTGAAAGAAATGCACTCTCACGTTCGCTAATATCTGCTGTTACCTCAGACAGGCCCGGGGCAGGCAATGAAAGCGAACATGAAGAAATGCTCCGGCTTACGGACGGATTACTGGATTGTGCCATGTCGGTATCTTATAACCTTTTGTTAAATGAACATATCCATAAATTTGCATGGTATGATAAGGAGCGGGACAGCTTAAGGCAGCTTTTGATTAAAAATAAGCAGGCCAGCTCAGCCGTATTCGAAATTATGCTTAAAACTGCGTTTGCATGGAACGGGCCATCTGTTCTCAGCGGGTATGCCAGAAGTATTTATAAACAGAATAATACACATATGATTTATATTACCTCTGTACTTAAGGAAGAAGAGATTTATGAATGGGCTGAAAGTCATAAGGAAACCTTATTATACTTGTTGTATGTAAACCATTTGGATGAGCATCCCGTAAATGAGGAATTGAAAAGTCTGCTGCAGAATTTAGGTATTACCGTATATGAAATAGATATTAACAACATCCAGGAATCCATTACGGCAATGGGTTATATTTAAAAGAAAGGGGCAGGTATCTTGTTTTACAGAAAAAACATAGAAATACGAAACGGTATCGAATTTACCGGACAAAAACGAATTACTTTGAACAATAAGATTCAGATATCACCCCGGATTAAGACTTTGCAGCTGGTGTTAGTTAATGCCGGTGTATATGGCACAATATTCAGTCTTATCAGCGGATTGGATATTCCTGTGTATCCATTTGCCCTGCTGGCGGCAATTTTTATTTCCTCTTTGTGTTTTTACGCAATATATTCAATACACGGATTAATGAAATACGGTATGGTCTTTTTTTGGCCCATATATCTTGCCGCAGGATACCTGTTCCGGATTGAAATTACTAATGGCTTTTGGCACCTGGAAAATATATATATCAGTAAATATAATTCTTATTATAATACGAATGTTCTTAAATATCTGGTGGAAAATTACAACGAAAAAGAGGTCCTTACCATATTTTTTATTTTCACGGCTATTTTATTAAGCCAGTTATTTTGCCAATTAATTCTGAAAAATAACTTTCGTATCTTATTTATGATTGTTACGGTACCCATTGTACTTTTATCCTTTACCGTGGGTTATATTCCAAAACCGGCGCCTTTCGGCATTTATCTGGCCTGTTCTATCAGCATACTGGGAATGGGTGTTACGTTAAGAGAGAAACACCGCCGCTTTCCTGTAAAAATTATCCATAAGAAACATAAAAATGAAAACAAGCTTCTGGAACAGAATTTTAAATATGTTATCGGATTAAAAATAGGCGGTTTTTTGTCCGTATTACTGCTGGCTTTATTCCTGGTTATTTCCATAATCTTCACACGGGATTTTTATAACCGTAAATTTGATGTGACGGCTGCGAAAAATAAAATTCAGGAGAAAATGATGGCATTTAATCTTAAGGATGCAATCAATAACATAAGCTCCATTCAGCTTAACGGATTGGATTTATTCCAGGGGGTTACGGCCTCAGGGGGTTTGAGCGGCGGGAAACTGGGCAGAATAGGAGAAGTAAATTTTAATTACCGGACTGCTCTTAGGATTAAAACCCCTGTAATGGGGACCAATCTGTATTTAAAGGGGTATGTCGGCAGTGAGTACAAAGGAAATTATTGGGACAGTTTAAGCAGAACAGACCTGGAAACCTATGAAAAAATTGCCGTGTTATGGGAAGACAGTGACTTTACAATCGGAAATCAAAGCAGTTATTTTTTATCCTTAATTATGGAATTAAGAGGAGCAGCCTACGACGATTTTGGCTTTTCTTTCAGCCAGATAGAAGTAAATGAGGTAAATTCCGGTTCGGGTTATATTTATGCACCCTATTATTCGGAATATACACCGGATACTTTGATGGAGGCAGAGAATCCGGAATATGTGACCCCGAAGAAAAAACAGGTTTCTTATTTACTCGGTTATTATGAAAATTATAATAATCTGTTTCAATTCGATGCGGAAGAAAATTATGTAACATTTCTAAAGCATTCCCTGATAACGGGTTATGATAATAAGGACGGCAGCGGGATATTAAACCGGATGGAGGAATACCGGACTTATGAAGAGGCATATCGGAACTATGTTTATGACATTTATACACGGGTACCGGAGACGGGCCTGGAGAATCTGAAAAAGGAATTTAATAATGTAAAATACGATGAATATAAGGAACAATATGGCGTTAATGCACTGGATATGATTATTGATATGGTCCGGGATAACCTGAATCGTAACACGGCGTATTCCCTGACACCGGGTACCTTGCCCAGGGGAAAGGATTTTGTCGAATACTTTTTATATGAGAATCAAACCGGCTACTGTTCCCACTATGCCTCTGCGGCAGCCATGATATTCAGGACTATTGGAATCCCTGCCAGATACGTGGAGGGCTATATTGTAAAGCCGGCCGACATGTTTAAGGGGACGGACGGCGCACCGGTACCCGTTATGGAATACAGGAACGGAATGATAAATAATTATTATCAGAATGTGAGAACCATAGATATACCGGATGCCAATGCCCATGCCTGGGTTGAAATTTATGTGGACGGTTTTGGATGGGTTCCGGTAGAGGTTACACCTGGATTTACCGGCAGCAGTAATTTGACAGGCAATTCCGATAGCCCGGCGGTTGAACGAAATAATGAGCTTACACCGTCTCCTTCTCCGACAGAGGCTCCCAAGGAGGAAGTAAATCCTTCGGATTCCGTTGATAAAGCTGAAGATTCTGCTGAAGATAAAGAAGATACCGGTGAGGAAAAAAAAGAAGGGGAAACCGTTTCCGGTGTCTCCGGCAAGGAGAGCAGTGCAGGGCTGCTGTATTTAAAGAAAATAGCAGGCATTATCCTTTTTAGCGTTGCTCTGGCAGCAGGAATCGTCCTGTTCCTTTTCCTCAGAGCTTTTTGGATAATGTCGAAGAGGGAGAACGCACAGAGAACGAAGGATTTCAGTAAGAGAGTACTGCTCCGGTATAACGAAATCAACAGGATTCTGGATTATTACCGTATAAGGATGAATGAGGATTTGTCGTTTCAGGAGGCAGCGGTTCAGATAGAGAAGGATTGGAATCTTATCAGGCCCGGCAGGTTTAAACGGTTTGCCGATATTGTTTTAAAAGCCAGATTCGGGCAGCACTGCATTACCAGGGAAGAAGCGAAAGAAGCGGAGGAATTTTATAAGGAGCTTGTTAACTCCGTTTATAAAAATACCGGCACCGGGAAAAGAATTATTCTAAGGTTTATTAAGGTTTTTTATTGATATTCAGACGCCGGAATCGTGAAAATTAAGTTCACAAAAGTGGTAAAACTATGGTATAATGTCAACAAGTTCAATTTGAAGCCAAGCAAAGGGCCAGGTGTTATTATGAGGAATGTAATTACAATAAGCAGACAGTACGGTAGCGGTGGAAGAGAAATAGGCAAAAAACTTGCGGGCAAATTTGGAATACCATTCTATGATAATGAATTAATCAGCCTTGCGGCAAAGGAGAGCGGATTTTCCGAATCGGTATTTGAGAAAGCCGAAAATAAGGCTACGAACAGTCTGCTATACTCCATTGCCATGGGAATGAACGCTTATGGGAATCATGGGTTGGGTTTCTCCCAGCTGTCCCTGGATGACCGTATTTATCTGGCACAGTCTGATGTAATCCAAAAAGTTGCACAGGAAGGCCCCTGTATTATTGTCGGCAGGTGTGCGGATTACGTATTAAAGGATATGACGGAAGTTATCAATATATTTATATGGGCTGAGATTGATTTCAGAATTAAAAGAATTATGGAACTGGAAGAACTCACGGAAGCAAAAGTAGTGGAAAAAATCCATAAAGTAGATAAAGGAAGAGCCAATTATTATAATTATCATTCCGCTGAAAAATGGGGCAGGGCAGAAAATTATCATTTATCTCTCCGGAGTGATTATATCGGCATAGACGGATGTGTTGACTGTATTAAATCCTATGTAGAATACGGTAGTAAGAAATGAAAAAGAATGTATAAATATTACTGGGTAATTGCGGTATGTTATATAGGCATGCCGCAATTACCCAGAATATTATCAGTATAATTACAGAAATTGAAAGGCATGGTAATTTAATATGAAATGGAATGATAAGTTAAACAAGAGATATACCCTGATTGCAGTATATGTAATTGTAACCTGTATTATTATTTACTGTTTAAGTTTAGTAGCCAAAAGCGCGCCTGCCATTGTAAAGGATATTATGGGGCGGGTTAACTGGTTTATGAGAGCTGCGAAGCCGATCGTGCTTGGGTTTGTATTTGCCTATCTTTTTAATCCTGTAAATGATTTTTTTGAAGATAAACTTAAAAAATTTAAAATAAAAAACAGACAGCTGAAATCTCCCCGGTCCTGGGCCGTACTTACAACCGTGATTCTTTTCATTATCGTTGTAGTCGGAATCATTTCCCTGCTGGTGTTTAGCGTAACCGACCAATTACGGCTGGCTAATTTCGACGATATTATCGTATTGGCTAATTCTTATATGAATACCCTTAATGATTTTCGGGATTCTATTTTAATTAAGCTGGATGAACTGAATATTCAATCCGATGAAATATCGCAATATGTAAAAGATGCGGCCACTTATATCTTAAATTATTTAAGATCATTAGGCGGTTCCCTGGTTAATTCCATCACTAATATTTCATCCTATATTACGACCTTTTTATTTTCTTTTATAATTGCGGTTTATTTCATGATAGACGGGAAATTAATTACGGAATACTTAAAAAAGGTAGGCAAGGCCTTAATAAATGAAAAATGGAACAAAAAAATTGTTAAATTTTTAGCGGATGCCGACAGCGTTTTTTCCGGATATATCAGAGGCCAGTTAGCGGATGCTTTTGTTATGATGATATTAATCAGTCTTATTCTTTCCGTAATTGGAGTTAAGTTTGCAATTATTATAGGCATTTTTGCGGGCATCGGAAATCTCATCCCCTATTGCGGACCCTTTATTGCATACTTTAGCACGATACTCGTATGTATTATAAATGGCCAGCATAAAGAATTAATTATTGCACTCATTGCTTTATTTATTGTTCAGGCAATTGACGGCAATGTTATAGCTCCTAAACTCTTGAGCCAGAGCATTCAGATACATCCGGTACTGGTTATTATTTCATTAATATTCGGAAATGCTATCGGAGGCCTGCTGGGTATGCTTTTAGCCGTTCCGGTCGGCGCACTGATTAAAGTTCTGTTTGTAAGGTATATCAATCACAGGCTTGAACAGAAGAACGGGGAGAAGGAGGAAGAAAATGCCTCAACGCAAGCGTGAAAAGGACTGCTGCAACAGCTCCCGGAAGATATTATTGTTAAAATTACGAAAACCTGACATAATATAACAAAATGTCATAAAATCGTAAGAAATAACATAGTCTTTATTTAAGATATTTGGAGTAGGATAGATGGGAAACAGGATTTATTAAAGGGAGGAGGGTGCTTGGTGTCTGACCGGATTGAGAAGATAATCGAGGTTAAGAATGTTAAAAAAATATATCGTATGGGCAGTGAAAAGATATATGCGGTTGACGACGTGAGTTTTGAAATACTGAAAGGAGAATTTTGCTGCCTGTTAGGTACTTCAGGTTCTGGTAAGTCAACCTTGCTTAATTTAATGGCCGGCATTGAGAAATTAACAGGCGGCCAGATTATGATTAAGGGTAAGAAGATACATAAAATGAATGAAAACAGTCTTGCCAGATTCAGACAGCGGTATTTAGGATTTGTATTTCAGTCATATAACCTGATGAGTTCCATGACAGCCCTGGAGAATGTGGAATTTCCCCTGGTATTTAAAAGAGTCAGAGCTAAGGTCAGAAAAAAAATGGCCAGGGATATGCTGATAGAAGTAGGGCTGGGGCCCAGAATATCCCATAAACCGAAAGAGATGAGCGGCGGCCAGCAGCAGAGAGTGGGCATAGCAAGAGCTTTTGTAGCTAAACCGGAAATTGTATTTGCGGATGAGCCGACCGGGAACCTGGATACAAAAACCGCCATGGAAGTCATGAATCTGATAAAAACCATAGCCAAGGATAATAACCAGACCATCGTAATGGTTACCCATGACAGAAGGCTGGCAGAATTTGCAGACCGGATAATTCACATACTGGACGGCAAAATACAAAGTGTTGAATTAAACCGTAACAGAAATCGGCCGGAAGCAGAGAACGAAACGTCTGAAATTGATGATATAGAATTTGTAAATATAGAAAATGAACCGGATGAGCAGGCTGAAAGTGAGACTGCGGCCTCGGATAATAATGGGATAATACTAAGTGATAAAACAGAACCGGAATTACTCTCAAACTGAATTAATTATGCGTATAATCAAATTACTCAGAAAACATTTATTAAGCAGTTAAGGAATCTGAGAATAAGAAAGGAAGAAGAGGGAGAAAGAATGAAAAGAGCCAGAAAAATCTTTGCCGCAATATTATCTTTGGCATTCATTATCGGCAATTTTGCAGGTAACAGTATTGCTGTTAAGGCTGAAACTTATGAAAGTAAAGCAACAGCCATAAACTTTGACGGATTGGTAGAGGACATTAAGGGAGTGCCCGGTGAGACGGTTCATGTTTCACTGCCGGTCAGAGCGATTAACGGCGCCATATTGGATCCTGTCATAAGAGTTAATACGGATGATTTGCCGCTTACGGTGTCTAATGTAAAGTGTATGACAGGAGAAACCAGAAGGACAGAGATTTCAAACATCGAAACTTCATACATTGAATTTGACGTAAAAGTAAAAGAATCTGCAAAAATAGGAAGATATAAATTACTGGTAACTGTGGAATTTACCGCTAAGGATCTGGAAGACGGATCCGTTGACACATTTACCTTGGACCTTCCTAACGCATATCTGGTAATAAATAATGAAAAAGAACCCGCTCAGCTGACGGTTGATAATATAAAATTTGATGATGCCTATATCGGCAAAGATACAAACTTAATCTTTACCATTAAAAATGAAGGTGAGGTAACGGCGCATAACGCTTATTTCAGTATTTCGGGATATGAGGAGGCCGGGATTGTACCGGAATACTCCAAATTAAAACAGCCCATAAACTCTAACGGCAGGCTGGCCGCCGGAGCCACATATTATGTAAAGCTGCCGGTAAGCATTGCGGCCACTGCAACGGCAGGAAGTAAAAAACTTTCCGTAAATATGGAATATAAGAATGAAGAAGGGGAAGCCAGTGAAAGTTCGGTGGAAATATATGTAACTATTGAAACGGACAGCATGGCTCCTAAAATTGAGATAGTCAGCACCAAATATGCCAGTGAACTAAAGGCCGGTGACAGTTTCAGCCTGGTTACGACATTGCGGAATGCAGGAGATACAAAAGCAAAAAGTATTGAAGTAACAGTGGATGGATTAGGTACATCCGGTTTTCTGCCTGGATATACGACGAAATCCATATCCGTGAAAGATCTTTCATTTAATGAGAAGGCAGATGTTAAAATTCCTTTAATTGTGTCCAACGAAGCTACGGTAGGATTAAAAGAGGTTCCCATAACTGTTAATTACAAAGATGAATCAGGAGTTGAAATAACTGCTTCCACAACATTATATCTGGAAGTTGTTGCGGCTGACGGTGTCGATGCGGAAGGGAAACCAAACATTGTAATAAACAACGTTCAGCAAAATCCGTCACAGCCCAATGCGGGAGCCCGTGTGGATATATCCTTTGATCTGGTGAATAAAAGCAAAATTGCCATAAGCTCAATCAAGGTTTCCGTAGCCAGCGCGGAAGGAGCCAGCTTTACTCCCATGAATTCGGAGCCTTACCAGTATATTGATAAACTGGACGGCGGGAAAAAGAAAAGAATTACGATCCCCTTAATCGCATCGGATACAATTACGGAGGGAACCAACAGTGTAAATATTAAGTATGATTATAAAGACGGCAGCGGTAAAGCCCAGTCAGACACGGCTACCCTATATGTCCAGAATGTTCAGAACAGCGGTATAGGAGCCAGTAAGCCGAAATTAATCATCAGTAACTTTTCCGCGGATCAGGAGTTAAGGGCCGGTAATACATTTAATTTTAATTTTGATATTAAAAATACCCACTCCAGTGTGGATGCCCTTAATATCAAAGTGACATTATCCCAGGCTGACAATATCTTTTCTGTTGCCGAAGGAAGCAATACTTTCTACATAACGGAAATACCTGCCGGGGAAACCGTTTCCAATTCCCTGGAGCTAAAAGTTAAAGCCGATGCAACCACAAAAGCATATCCCCTGGAAATAACTATGGAATACGAGTATGAAGGAGCGGAACCAAATCCTACCACAGGCGAAATAGGAGAGACGGCTAAGGAAACAATTAATCTGCAGGCAGTAGAAAATTCCAGACCTGTAGTGGATAATGTAGTGGTAGGCTCCTGGGATTCGCCGATTGTCAACCAGCCGACCGCCTTAACCTTTGAATTCTTTAACATGGGCAAATCCACCCTGAATAATGTCCATGCTTCGGTAGAAGGAGATTATTATTTAAGCACCGGAAACATGTATTTTATCGGCAATGTGGAAGCAGGCAGCCAGGAATATGCGGAATTGGAAGTAATACCCACGGTGGAAGGACAGGCAAAAGGGACCCTGATCGTAACTTTTGAAGACAGTAACGGCGAAGAGGTTTCAATAACGAAAGAATTTGAAGGTGTGATACAGGGAGAATATGTGATTGACAATCCCGGAGGGGATTTTGGAGTTGACTTCCCTGTCGATACGGCTAAAGCACCGATTCTTCCTGTCGGGGCGTTTGTTATTTTACAGGTGGCCATTCTGGCAATTATAACACCGGTAACAAGAAAAGTTAACTTGGTTCTGTACAGAAGGAAGCTGAGAAAACAGGAAGAGGCAGAGGCAGAGTAGGCCTGAAGGGAGGTAACCATGACTATATTCATAAATGAGGATTTTAATATACAGGTATTATTTAATGCCGCATTGGCCAAGGTTGTTTCGGTGGAAACAGAAATCAGTGACGGTGAAGTAGGAAGCGAATTACCAGGGGATTTTCCGGGGGCGGATGCTGCCGTTAAGGATCCGCTCCTGTCAAGCTGGCCTTTTGTAATCGGTATAACTGCCGTTACTCTGGCAGTAAGTGTTTTATGCGGTATTTTGCTGGCAAAGAGAAAAATAAAAAAAGGATATGAGCTGTATGAGGATTAGTGATTTAATAAAAATGGGACTTAGAAATCTGAGCCGCCGAAAGGCCAGGACCGCATTAACAGTTACCGGCGTAGTTATAGGTACCATTTCCATAGTAGTCATGATTTCCATCGGCATAGGAATGAATACGAATTTTAAATCACAGGTAATGGAGCTGGGAAGCTTAACTACAATAACCGTAGAGAAATATGCGGCCATAATAGATGAAGACGGCAACTATGTTAATTCCAAGGAACAGCGTATGGATGATGCTCTTGTGGAACAGATTAAGGGACTTGAACATGTTAAAGCGGTATCTCCCATACTGTCTGCCAGTGCCATGTTAACCAGCGGCAAAAATGAATCACAGGTACAATTATATGGGATGGACAGCTCTACTTTTAAGGACTTTGATTTTCCGGCTTTAACTGCCGGCAGTTATCCGACACCGGAAAGTAATCATTTTATTGTTTTTGGAAGTGATTCCCTCAAGAATTTTTACAATCCCACCGGGCGGAATTATACTATGGTAGAGAAGGACATTACCAAGGACAAAATTGTTTTTTCCTTTAGTCCGTACCAATATGCGAAAGACGATAAGAAAAAAACATTCTCTTTAAGGATTACGGATTATGCCGTTATGGAGCGCAGCGATAATTGGGAATATGATTACAATATTTATATGGATATAAACTACTTTCGCTCCCTGTATAAAAAATATGCCAATACCTTAAAGGCAGAGGACCGTAAAAAAGCAAATTCTGCAATTGAAACCTATGAAAGGATTAAGATAACGGTTGATAATATCAAAAATGTCAGTAAGGTACAGGATAATATAGAAGAATTAGGCTATCAGACTTCAAGTTTAGCCATGTATCTGGAACCGATGCAGCAGACCTCCAATATGCTGCAGCTGGTGCTGGGTTGTATAGGAGCAGTAGCCATGCTGGTATCTGCTATTAATATTGCCAACACCATGATTATGTCCATTTATGAACGTACTAAAGAAATTGGTATTATGAAGGTGCTGGGCTGTATCATCCGGGATATTAAGAAATTATTCTTATTTGAAGCAGGGATGATAGGTTTAATAGGCGGTGTGATTGGAATTACATTAAGCTATATCGGTTCCTGGGCAATTAATAAATTTGGGCAGCCCTTATTCCAGGCTTTGTTATCTTCCAGTTATATGTATGATATGGAAAGTGCGAAATTTTCAGTTATTCCTTTATGGCTTCCGTTTTTGGCCGCCGGATTTGCCATGCTGGTAGGAGTTTTGTCCGGCTATTACCCGGCTAACCGGGCCACCAAAATCAGCGCGATTGAGGCAATGAAAACAGACGGCTGATTTGAACCATTGTAAACATAATGCTTATAAGAAATCCCGGTGAAGAGATTCTGTTGTTTTATGCGAGAGCCTTCAACGGGATTATTTTTATTCAACAGGAAATTGCTTCCTGTTGAATAAAAAGCCCGGCCGGCGGGCTGCGTATGACGCACCATAATAATTGTCATAATCCTGATAATAAGCTAAAAACGGTCCATGCCATAAAATCCGCAGCCTTTTAAAACACAAGAAGTAAAAAATTAAAAAAGAATATTGACAATTTGTTTTATTAATGTTATTCTATATACCGTTGCTGTTGATACAGCCTCATAATTTGAAAATGGTTTATATTCGGCAAATTATTTTATTCGTTCTGTATTTTATTTGAGTTTTATTTCAGACTTTTATTTTCCATAGAAGTAAGCTCAATAAATTTGAATAAATATAAAATAGTTTTAATGAATATACGAGTATAATATTTTTACTTTATCGTTGGAACAACAGTAAGAAATATTCAGAAAATAAAAGAAATAAATTAGTGTTGACAAACAATTCTGAATGTGTTATAGTAATTAAGCGCCTGAAACCTCAGAAAATGCAAGGAATTAAGACAGACAGTCAAAAGGGGATTCGGAGCAGAAAGAACCTTGATAACT
>DBEP01000046.1:0-30192 GCA_002294045.1 Lachnoclostridium sp. UBA903
TGTCGCCGTCACGGCCTGCACCTGCGCCCCAGCCGCCCAAAGTAGGCCCCACGTCTACAAAAGTCTCCCCGGTAACGGAGTGTGTACCGGATATGGAATAAGCTCCTACCGTTAAAAAATGTCCTGCCGTAAGCTTTCCCTTATCCACCACCGGCGCCATCGCCTGCCACACTAAATCCAGGGCAAACTGCATGGATTCATAGTAACAGGATACGGCTGCCGGCCGTTTTGCATTAAAAATGCTCCCTTCCTCGGCGATGATTTCCAAAGGCTCAAATACCCCGTCGTTAATATCCTGGCCCGGATCCGTACATGCCAGAAAAATGCTCCGGATAGCCGACATAAGTCCTGCACGGGACAGGTTAATGGGTCCGGGCGTCTGCGGTGCGCTTCCGGTAAAATCTACAAGCATACGGTCAACTTCAACCGTAATTTTAACCTGTATCGGAAACGGTCCGTTTCCAAGTATGTCCCGGTCCATCATGCCCTTTGCGGTGTATATTCCGTCAGGGATGGCCGCAACCTGCTTTCTGGAAAAATCGGCGCTCGACTTAAGCAGCCGTTCAATTGCATCTTTCACAATTTCCTTTCCGTATTTATTGCATAATTCCCGGATACGCTTTTCACCGGTACGCAGTCCTGAAATCTGCGCCCACATATCCCCGATGGACATATCCGGCAAACGTACATTGCTGCGTATGATTTCTAAAACCCCTTCATTGATTACTCCTTCCTGAAACAGCTTGATACAGGGAAACTGAAGGCCCTCCTGATAGATTTCGCTGGAGTCAACCGCATACCCGGGGTCCTTACCGCCAAGTTCCGACCAATGGCATTTGTTTACGCAGTAACAGAAAACCTCGCCGTCGATAAAAACCGGAATCACCAGCCCCACATCCTGGAGATGGGAACCCCCGCCGCCGTAGGGGTCATTGGTAATAATTACGTCTCCTTCCTTTAAATTACCTTTAACGGTATATTTATCAATTACCTCTTTCACCATGGTAGTCAGCATTCCCAGAAAACCCGCCGCACCGTTTCCCTGGGTCAAAAGACGGCCCTTATCATCGGCCAGGCCTGAAGCAAAGTCCAGAACCTCATATATAATCGGGCTCTTGGAAGTTCTGGCTACCGACAGAAACATTTCTTCCCCGATTGCCTGAAGGGAATCTTTAATAATATCAAGTGTAATTAAATCCGCTTCCCGTTTTTGCATAATACTACACCCCCGTTTCTATTATAATATCACCATATTTGTCTATGTAAGCGGTCATTCCCGGATAAATTACCGTGGAGGCACTTAATTCTTCAATGACCGCAGGCCCGGAAAGCACCATTCCCGGAGATAATTTTGCCCTGGAGTAAATTACGGTATCCAATTTGCCACTTTCTTCAAAAATCACCGGACGTACTTCTATTATTGTTTCTTCCAGTGAGCAGGGCCGTGCTTCCATTTCCTTAACAGGAGTTTTTTCCACCTTTCCGAAGGAGGCCAGGTGCATATTGACGATTTCAATACCGCTGTCCTCCAGGCGGAAAGAATAATTCTGTTCATGCTCCCTGTGAAAAGCTTCTATAAACAGGTCCCTGTTTCCGGCACCGATATCTTCATCCGGAACCTTTACCTTAACCGTATGGTCCTGTCCCTCATAGCGCATGTCCATATAATAAATAAAATAGACGTTTTCTTTCCCAATCCCTTTTTCGGCATTGTCCTCAAAGGCCTTTTCTTCCATCTGCCTCCATTTTCTGTTGATACTGTTATAATCCGGATTGTTTAACTTCACAGGGAAGGTCTGTATATCATCGGAACGCAAATCCGTCATCAGCATACCCCATGCAGAAAATACGGATGCCGCAAGAGGTATGATAATTTTTTTAATATTCAGCTCCCTTGCCAGTGCCGCCGCATGCATGGGACCGCCGCCGCCGAAAGCCACCAGGGAAAATTCCCTGGGATCATAGCCTTTTCTTACGGAAACAAGCTTTAAGGCATTCAGCATATTGGAATTTGCCACCCGTATAATACCCATGGCGGCTTCTTCTGCGTCCAGCCCATAGGCAGCACCGATTTTATCCCCGATAGCGGAACGGACCTTGTCCATATCCACCTCCATATCGAAATTTTTCCGGCTCAAGCGTCCGGCTGCTAAATTGGCGTCCGTTGTAGTCGGTTCGGTACCGCCTTTTTGGTAAGCCACAGGCCCGGGCAGGGCTCCGGCGGACTTAGGCCCCACACGCAGCGTATTTGTACTGTCAATCCATGCAATAGAACCTCCTCCGTTGCCGATTTCCACAATATCAACAACCGGCACCCGGATAGGATATCCCGGAAAACTCCCTGTTTTTTCTATCTTATATTCCGTAGTCGTCTTTACTTCCCCGCCGTCTATGAGAGAACATTTCGCCGTGGTTCCTCCTATATCAAAAGCAATGACCTTTTCCTCTCCCAGCATTTTACCAAGCATGGCCGCCCCGTAAATTCCGGCTACCGGACCGGATTCCACCATATTGATAGGCACTTCCTTCGCATTTTCAAATGTTGTGGTACCGCCGTTGCTCTGCATAATATACTTGGGACACCTGATATTTTTGGCTTCCAGTTTTTCATATAGTTTATCTATGTATTTTCCGGCAGACGGTTTTACATAAGAATTTAATACGGCCGTATTGGTCCTTTCATATTCCCGCCATTCCTTTGATATGCTGTGGGATGCCGTAACCGCAATTTCGGGCCATAATTTTGCAATCAGGTTTTTTGTCTGTACTTCATGCAATTCATTGACATAGGAATGCAAATATACGATTGCAATTGCTTCAACACCTTCTTTTTTAAAAACTTCCACACATTTGCGCACATCGTCTTCCTTTAACGGAACCAGCTCATTTCCCAGATAGTCCGTTCTTTCTTCCACTTCCAGCCTTAAGTAACGCGGCACAAAGGATTCCGGTTTTTTAAAGTTAAAATTAAATAAATCCGGCCGGTTTCCCCTGCCAATCTCCAGAGTGTCACGGAACCCTTTTGTTGTAATCAGTCCGGTTCTGGCGCCTTTTCGTTCCGTTAGGGCATTAATGACAACCGTGGTTCCATGAATCAGGTCCCGTACGGCTTCCGGAGCTATATTGGATTTTTCTATCACGTCCAATACCCCCTGTTCAAAATCCGGAGGTGTGGTGTGGCTTTTATTTACACATAACGTACCGTCTTCCTCTATATATACGAGATCCGTAAAGGTACCTCCGATATCAGTAGCTACTCTCATTTTTATACCTCCTGTTTTATGTACTCCCGGAATCTCCGTAATGGATACCGGCTAAAATATGGCCGGAATTATAACCGTCAGCATTTCCAGATGCGTATCTTCCTTATTGATAATTTTATGGGTGCGGATTGACGGAAAATGAATCGTTTCGCCTTCTCTCACTATATGTTCCTTTCCGTCCACAATAATGGTCGCCTTTCCTTTCAGCACATAAAAAATTTCCTCGCCCGGATGGCTGGATTCTTCAAAATCATAAAAGCATGGCTCCATTTTCAGCCGGAAACAATCCAGCTTCCGGTTTTCAAATTTTCCGCTTAATACGCTGAATTCTTCATAATTACGCTGCATGCCTTCCAATACCCGTGTACTGTTGCTGCGTACAAATTCCTCTTCCACCTCCGGCTCCGCAAATAAATCCTTCATGGGGATTTCCAAAACATCCGCAATCTTTTTCAGGGATACTAAAGTAATAGGAGATTTTCCCCTTTCCATTTGGGATAAAAAGCTGATGGAAAAACCCGTCTTTTCACTCACATTTTTTAAAGTCATGCCTTTTTTCTTACGAACTTCCTTAATTTTCATATATACTTCCTGTCTCATCAACAGCACCTCGCAGTTATTTCTATGGGAATTTAATTCCATAGATTCTATTATAAAACTAAATCCTATAAAAAAGAAATAGCTTTTCTATGAAATAATTTATCACGAAGTAATTTTAAAATCTCACTCACCACAGCCCGGATACCCCAAAGGTCTCTTCAACTCCCCACCGTTTTATTTCCTCCCGGTCCGGGGTCTCATAAAGGGCTTTCCGGCTGAAATACCAGCCGGTTTTTGCTTTCAGCTCACATAGAAATTCCGCATATTTCAGAGGCGCTATATTAGCATCAATAATCGGAACCTTATACTCTTTCTGCAGCTGTCGGAAGAATCCCATCTGGATTGTACAGCCCAGCAGGATAGCTTCCGCGCCGTCTTCTTCAATTGCCGCCCGTATTTCTTCCCGCATCCGCCGTCTGGTAAGCTCTGTGTCTTTTTGAAGCTCCTGAACGCCGATTTCCAGGCTGCGGAAGGATGCAAGCCGATGGATAAATCCATGATGAAATACATTATCCCGCATATCGGGAATACATTTCCTTCGTACTACTATGGTAGAAAATCTGTCAGCTAAGGTTACACCGATATGCATGGCTGCTTCCGCCGGTGCCGTTACAATCATATTATCACAGATTTCCCTGGCCTCCTTAAGAAACGGGTCATAATAGCAGCCGATGATGCAGGCATGGTAACCCTCTTTTTCCGCCTGTTTTATCCTGTGCAGCAGTTCTGCTGCTATCAGGGCTTCATAATAATGATATTCCAGGTGCCGTGGAAGCCCTTCTTTTAAACTGACTACATCCAATACGGTATCCTCTTCCTTTACCGGTTCCAGATATTCAAAGACCTCCCGGTTCCACTCTTCATGCCCTACCGGGTTTATAAATAATATTTTTTTCTTCATATCGGCAATTCCTCCGTTATCATACTGAATTTCCAGGGAGCATTGTCCCGTTGCCGTAATAAAATAAGCATTACTCCATACGGCCGCACAGATGGCACCGGACACTGTGGTTCCGGTCAAAGGGATGCATGGCCGGGTCCTCTGTTCTGCATTTATCCATCCTGTAATTACACCTTAGATGAAAACTGCATCCCGGCGGTACGTCAACAGGCGAAGGTATTTCACCCGTCGATTCCACCTTATCAGGCTTTAACAGCTCTTCTTCCTCCGATATAACAGGTATGGACGATATGAGCATTTTGGTATAAGGATGCTCCGGTTTACGGAAAAATTCTTCTGCCGGAGCAATTTCAGCCATCTTTCCCAGATACAGAATTGCGACCTTGGTTGCTATATTGCGCATCAGGCTCAAATCATGGGTGATAAATAAATAAGTCAGATTTTTTTCCTTCTGGAGCTTCAGCAGCATATTAATAATTTTTGCCTGAATCGATACATCCAGGGCAGAGGTAGGCTCGTCCAGAATAATGAACTTAGGTTCCGTAGCCAGGGCTCTTGCAATGGCCACCATTTGTTTTTCACCGCCTCCTATGGAACCCGGGGATTTATACATATAATTTTCCGGCAGTTCCACCATCTCCAACAGTTCTTTTACCCGTTTTTCCCTCTCTGCTTTACTCTTGCAGATTTTATGAACTTTCAGGGGCAGTTCCAATATTTCTTTAATTGTCTGATACGAATTCAAGGAAGAACCGGGGTCCTGAAATACAATCTGTAAATCTTTTTTCATGGGAAGGGTTCTCTTTATCCCCTTTCCATTCAGTTCCCGACCGTTAAATATAATTTTTCCGTCCGTCGGTTCATACATACCGATAACCGAATATGCAATGGTGCTTTTCCCCGATCCGCTTTCGCCTACCAGTCCGATTATTTCCCCCTGTTTTATATCAATGGAGATATCATCAACCGCCTTAACATAAACCGGTTTTCCGTTTTTACTGCCTATATTGAAATATTGCTTCAGATTTTTAATCTGCAGAATCGTTTCTTCCATTTTCCCACCTCCTATATATGAAAGCAGGCTACTTTATGTCTGCCTCCCACATCTGCAAGCTCCGGCTTTGACTCCAGGCATTCCTTTGTGGCCCTCGGACATCTGGGGGCAAAACGGCATCCCCTGGGCGGATATAAATAGTCCGGAATGGACCCGTAAATACCTGACTGAATGCCGCCCCCTGCCAGTCTTGGAACTGCTTCCATCAGGCCTATCGTGTAGGGGTGCAGCGTGTGCTTAAACATTTCGGAAGTTTCTGCTGACTCCACTACGTTGCCGGCATACATAACATTAATACTGTCTGTTAATTCCCTGGCAACTCCCAGAGAATGGGTAATCATAATCAGGGACATATTTCTGTTTTCAACCAGGGTATTCAGTGTTTTATGAACCTGGTCCTGAATGGTGACATCCAGGGCCGTACCCGGTTCATCCGCAATCATCAGATCCCGCTGGGTCATTATGGCCATGGCAATACAGATGCGCTGCTTCATGCCTCCGGATAACTGATTGGGATAAAAACGGAAAATACGCTCCGGGTCCGGAATAAACACGTCCCGGATAGCCTGCAGCACCATATTCTGCTGCTCTTTTTTATCCTTTCCTTTTCCCTGGGCGGAAAACCGGACAACGTCCATCATCTGCTGGCCAATGGTAAAAACAGGATTCAATGCGGCGGAAGGTTCCTGATAAATCATGGAAATCTCACCGCTGCGTATTTCATTCAGCTGTTTATCCGTCATTTTAAGGACGTCTGCTCCCTTATAAAAGATTTCACCGCCCGGGATAAGATATTGCTTCTCCGGGATAATACCCAGAATGGATTTCACCGTGGTTGTTTTTCCGCAGCCGGCTTCCCCCACAATTCCTACCTTTTCACCCTTGCCGACAGTCAGATTCACTCCGTCCAGCACCTTTGAATATCCTTTGTATACTTTGTACCAAAGCTTTAAATCCTTTATTTCCAATATGGTTTCGCCTGCTTGTACAGCTTTATGCATCTTTTCCATCCCCTTTCGACAACATATCACCGATACCGTCGCCCATGAAATTAAATCCCAGAATGATAATAATAATTGCAATGGAAGGGAATATGGTCATCCACCATGCGTCGGGCATATAACGGGAACCATCCGATACCATTTGTCCAAGAGAAGGTGTCGGAGGCTGTTCCCCGAGCCCGACGTAACTTAAGGTTGCGCCGATTAAAATTACCCAGCCCACATCCAGAGCCATTTTTGTAAAAATGGCCGACAGGCAGTTGGGAAGGATTTCCCTGAAAATAATATGATATTTACCGGCTCCGATTAAATCGGCAGAAATAACAAAATTTTCATTCCGGTAGGAGGTAGCCATACCATATACAAGCCTGGTGTACCAGGGCCACCACATGGCGGTTACCGCTATCATGGCATTAGTCAGGTTGGGTTTTAAAACGGAGGCTACGGCCAGTGCCAGAAGAAGTGCCGGGACGGAAAGAAATACGTCCGTGATACGCATAATAATAGTATCTAATAAGGAGCCCTTTAAATAACCTGCCAGGATTCCCAGAAATACTCCGCTGGGAACAGATATGAGCAATACGATAACAGCCATGTACAAGGCTCCCCGGAAGGAAAATACGATACGGGTCAGTATATCCCTTCCCATGTTGTCCGTCCCTAACAGAAACTGGGAGGAGGGGGATTTGCTTGAATTGGCAAAATCAACATATGCGGATGCATGTTCCGAATACGGGGTAATATATCCGGCAAAAATTGCTGCTAAGATAACCAGACAGACTATAATTAATCCCACAACGGATAATTTATTCCTGGAGAATTTGTGCCAGGCCTTTTTTAGGTTCTCCACCCGTTTTTCTTTTTCACTTGTTACGGGTCTTTCTTCTTTTCTCTTTGCCTCATATGCCAACGCTTTCTTAATTTCCGCTTCTTTTCTTCTATCCATTATTTCCCGCCTCCCAACCGTATTCTAGGATCCAGATAAGCAACGATTACATCAACAAGAATATTGACTCCCACAAATATGATACCGAATATCATGATAACGCCGGAAATGGCATTCAAATCCTTTGCCAGCATGCCGTTCATACCATATTTGGAAATCCCGGGCCATCCAAAGATGACCTCAATCAGGAATGCATTGCCCATCAAGGCGGCAATGTCCATCCCCATGCAGGAAACAGCAGGAATCAGCGAGGGTTTCAGCAGATATTTATTCATAATCAGGCGGTTTGGAATACCATAGCCCTTCATGGCCGCAAGATAATCCTTACCCATATTTTCCGTCATGGCATTGCGCACCAGGCGTGCCTCCTGGAACATACCGCCGGCACACAGGGCAAGTGCCGGCACCAGGGTATGTAAAAATGCATTCCAGAAGGTTTTAAAATCACCTGTTAGAAGACTGTCTAACGTATACATGCCGGTTATGGACGGGGGTGCCGCAAAGCCGTGGCTAAGACGGCCCAGTACCGGTATAACCGGCCATACATAACCAAACAGCAGCATTAACAGTATGGCCAGTACAAATCCCGGCATGGCAACACCTGCATAGGAAAATACGCGTATCAGCCCGTCCAGCACGGAATCCCTGTGCTTTGCCGCCAATGTTCCCAAAAATACGGAACCAATCACCAGGAAAAAGGCCGCTAACAGCACCACTTCCAGCGTAGCCGGCAAAAATTCCGTCATATCCTGTGAAACCGGCCGGCTGGTCATGGTTGAAATGCCGAAATCACCTTTTAAAACCCCGCCTATCCAGTATGCATACTGAACCGGCAATGCTTTGTTAAGATGGTTTTCTTCCCGGAAGGTTTCCAGGGCATAGTCCGTTGCGGTTGCCCCAAGTGCCATCCGGGCCGGGTCTCCGGGAATAATCCGGGCAATACAAAATATAACGATGGAAAGACCAAAGATAACAATAATAGACAACAATAATCTGTGCAAAATAAATTTTTTGAAATTCATACTTCATTCCTCTTTCTCTTTCCTTAAAGCTTCCTAGCGTGTGTTTGAAAAATGTTTGTACCGGGCTGGATGCTCCAATTTGCGGGAGACAAGGATAGATTTTGGGAGCGTAGTGGTGCNNACGCTGTATACCGCAAAGTGGAGCATTCAGAACGGTGCAATGATTTTTCAAACACGCTCTATCCAATGGAATAACAAATATATTCCAATCATGTATAACCTCTGACAAGGGAAAATTCCGTTATTTATTTATCTTAAAGGTACGGAACAGGAAATTATAGCCCATGGCCGTGGATACGGATTTGCCTTCCGCCGCCCGTTCCATGGCGGGAAATGCCACATAATCATAGTAGGCATGTTTCTCCGCCTGTTCCGATACCGCAATACCCCAGCAGTTTTCCAGGGCTTCCTTCTGAAGCTCTTCGTAAAGTGCAATACGTTCTTCTTCATCGGTGGTTGTCAGTGCCTGTTTGATTTTTACGTCAAGGGCGGTATCCTGCAGCCATTCCGTCTGCTGCCAGGTACCTGCCGTATCGGAATGAAATCTCTGGTACAGCATGGCACCGGCTTCGCTGTAGTCACTGGATACAAAGCAGGTTACGGCATTGGGTGTGGAATCAATCTGTGCCACATTATCTACATGGGTTGCCCATGGAACTTTCACTACATTTACATTAAGTCCGATCTGCTGTGCCGTTGCCTGAATCAGCAAGGCCAGCTTTTCTTCGTCCGGAACATCCGCTATCCATGCCAGGTCCAAAGTGACGGAATCCAGGGAATCGGCATAAGCCGACAGACTCAGCTCTTCCTTTGCCTTATCCAGATTATAATCGTATTCGTTGTATGCGTCCGTATATCCCACAACTCCCGCCGGCACAACAGAGCCTGCCTTGATATAACCGGGAAATAGCGTATTGCATACCTGGGCATAATCAATCAGATAAGCCAGGGCACGTCTTATATGTACGTCATCTGTGGGTGCTTTCCTGGTATTTAACATCAGATAAAACATTTGGCCGTTGGAAAAGCTTCCAACATCAACACCGTTAATTTTATCCAATGCGGAATAAGCTTCATCGGTCTGCCACTGATCGCTGATTTCCAGCTGCCCGTTTTCCATCATGGTGCGGATTGTGGCTGCTTCCGTATTCATGATGATTTCCACTGTTTCAGGGGCATTTTCTTCCCAGCCTGTAAAATAGTCGTCAAATTTATTCATTATAATCCTGTCCTGAACCTTCATTTCCTTTAAAGCGTATGCACCGCTTCCCGCATCATTTTCAGCCAGGTATGCTTTGCCGTAATCTCCGAAATCTCCGTAGGAACCATCCGACAGGTTTGCCATAACGGCTTCTTCATTTAAGATATACAATCTGGGCAATATGGAAAGAAAGGGAGCAAACGGCTGTTTTAAAGTAAATTTTACCGTATAGGTATCCACAGCCTCCGTTTTTTCCAGATAGTCTTTGAACAGATAAGCAAAACCTTCTCCCATTGTCATTAAGCGATTAGCGCTGAATACAACATCACTTGCCTCTAATTCGGAACCGTCGTGGAATTTAATGCCCTCATTTAAGATAAAAGTCCATTCCAATCCGTTATCCGTAACACTCCACTCCTTTGCAGCCGATGCCGCAGGATTGTTATCCATATCCGGGTAAACCAAAGAATCATACAGGTTTACAACTGCCATACAGGATGTAAAATCAGTTATTACACCAGGATCGATTTCGCCGCCGGAAGATTGCGAGATACGTAAGATTTTGTCCCCTCCTGCTGTGCCCGTATTACTTGAAGTATCCGTGCTGCTCTCACCGGACGTATTCCCTTCCTGATTTGCCCCGGTACCGGTACATCCGGTAATCATAAGGCATAACATCACAACTGTCAGCAATACTGGTAAAATTCGTTTTTTCATATAAATCTCCTTTCTAATTGGCCCTAACCTTAAAATTATGGACGTAATGCTTTGGTTTTATCCTTGTCAACTTTGCCTGTGGCCGCATCAATAACAACACCGTATTCCTCTCTGGCTTCTTCCAGTGTAATCCGGTCATCTTCCCAGTCTTTTAACACCTTTTCAGGCGGCCGTTTTTTCGGGTCTTTGTATCCGCCTCCCCCTCCGCTGATTAAACGGATTAAGTCCCCCTGTTCCAAAGGCTCATGGGACCAGGTAGCCGCGCTTTTCATCTCACCGCTCCTGTTTTTATATATCTGAACATCATTGATGGAACCATCCTTCCCGCCTGCAAAGCCCCATGGTGCAATTTTATGGCGGCTTGCAATTGTTGTAACTTCCGCTTTTGAATTTAAAATCCGGTAATCCCGTATCAGGCCATGTCCTCCGCGGAATTCCCCCGCTCCGGTTTTATGATTTAATGCAAACTGCTCCACCCGGATGGGATAACGGTATTCGCATACTTCCACCGGAACAATAAAGGTCTCCCCGTCACAGATTGCAACAAGGCCGCTTTCGCCGTCCTTACCCTCACCTGCTCCCCAGCCTCCGGCCTGGGGTTCGCTTAAAACGAAAGGTTTTCCTGTTTTATCATGGGTGCCTCCTACGATGGTTCCGATAATGGAAAGAAAATGTCCTGCGGGAACACGTTCCGGTATTGCTTCTGCCAGCGCCTTCATAACTACGTCAATCAGTATCTGGATGGGCTCCCAGTCGCAGGATACCGGATAAGGCGATTTGGCGTTAAAAATACAGCCTTCCGGTACCAGAACCTTCAACGGACTGTAAAAACCGTCGTTTGGAGGCGTATGGGGAGAAAGCAATGCCGAATAAGCAATGCGGGCGCCGGATTCCGCCCCATAAATAGAGCAGTTTATCGGTGCAAATACCGCTTCCTTCGTTCCGGTAAAGTCCAGTATAAATTCTTCATCCGTGATTGTAACCTTTACCTTAACCGGTATATCGTCAACCCCATTCGCTTCCGTATCCAATAAATCTTCGGCTTCAAATACCCCCTTGGGCATTTTACTTAATTCCAGAAGTGCCGTTTTCTTTCCGTTCTCCAGGATGAATGCCATGCTCTCCAATACGTCATCCCTTCCATATTTTTCAAACAATTCCAATACTCTTGCTTCGGCAATCCGGAGGGCTGCCGTCTGACCGTAAAGGTCTCCCAGGGTCATATCCGGAGTTCGGCAGTTGGCGCCGATAATGTCCCTTACCGATTCGTTAAACACGCCTCCGTCATATATACGGATATCCGGAAGCTGCAGGCCTTCCTGAAAAATATCTTCCGCATCCGTGGACCAGCTTCCCAGGTTTTTTCCTCCTATTTCGTTCCAGTGCCCTTTGTTGACGGCAAAGCAAACCAATTCATCCTGATAAAAAATGGGGAGAACGGCCGCTACGTCGCAAAGGTGTGTTCCGGCTCCGGTAAACGGGTCATTGGTCAGGAATACATCTCCCGGTTTGATTTTATCTTTTCCGAACTTTCTTAAAATTGCTTTGGCTGAGAAAGTAATAGCTCCCAAAAACATAGTGGCTCCATTTGCCTGGCCGATTAAATTACCGTCCCCATCGGTTAAGCCGCAGGCATAATCCAGCACTTCATAAATAATGGAGCTTTGGCTGGTCCTTCCCCAGCTGTAAAACATTTCGTCTGCTGCCGCCAGTAAACCCTGTGCAATATTTTCTCTTGTAAAAGGATCTGTTTTACCCATGATTTTCCTCCTGTTCCTCTATACCGGTAAGTATTCCGCCGTACCGGTTGTAATTAGTTGAAAGTTATCCGTTTCTTTATCAATACCTGGTATAAATAATCAGATTTCCATAAGCATCCACTTCCAATGTCTGCTCCGGGCAAAGTACCGTAACAGATTTACTTTCTTCTATAATTGCGGGTCCCAGGATTCTGTCGCCCTGTCCTAATTTGGTGCGGTCATATACCTTACAGAGAATACTGCCGTATTTTTCATATATTACATTTCTTTCCCCTTTCACAGCCTCTTCTAAATTGCCGCCTGTTCCGATTTTTTGAATTTCAGGCTTAACTACCACACCGTAAGCGGTCAGGTTAAATCCCACAAACTCCGCATTGACTCCGGGGAGGGAAAAAGTATATTTCTGTTCGTGAATCACGTCAAACTGTTCTCTGCATTCTTTTATGCTATCTTTTGTAACAGCACCGGATGCCATGGGCGTTAAAACCGCATGTTCCTGCCCGGCATAACGGATTTCGGCCGTCCGGATAAATAAGATGTCTGCTTCTTTTATGTTCTGCTTTTGAAAAACGGAAACCGCTTCCTCTTCCATCCCGGAGTAGATATCATTCACCGATTTTAAATCCAAGTCTGTAAAGGGCATAATACAGGTCTGCATAAAATCCTGGCGCAGGTCGGTCATCAGCATGCCCCAGGCGGAAAATGTTCCCGGCAGATTGGGGATAATGCATTTTTTTACTTTTAACTCGGAGGCCAGATAAGGGCTTAACAAGGCGCCGTTTCCGCCTTGTGCCAGCATGGCAAAGTCCTGGGGATTATAGCCTCTCCGTACGGAAACCAATTTTAAGGCGTTTAGCATGTTGCCGGCAGCCGTCTTAATAATGCCCATGGCAGCCTCTTCAACGGTAATATTGAAATAATCTGCTATGGGTTTAATTGCCTGCCTGGATTTATCCGCATCCACTTTAAAAGTCCCGCCCAGAAAATTATCCGGGTCAATGCGCCCCGTAACCAGGTTGGCATCCGTTAGCGTTGCCTCCGTACCTCCTTTTCCATAGCAGGCCGGTCCCGGAACAGCGCCTGCGCTTTTGGGCCCCACCTTCAGCACTCCAACTTCATCAATCCAGGCAACGGACCCTCCG
Organism: Lachnoclostridium sp. UBA903; assembly: GCA_002294045.1. Classification (GTDB taxonomy): domain Bacteria; phylum Bacillota; class Clostridia; order Lachnospirales; family Lachnospiraceae; genus Anaerocolumna. The sequence continues at coordinate 13,608 of DBEP01000046.1, forward strand.
CCATTTCCGATTTCAATAATATCAACCACCGGACTTTTTACCGGATAACCTGCAAAAAGAGGTGTCCATTCCAGTTTATATTCCGTTGTTATTTTTACTTCTCCGTTGGATATTAAAGATGTCTTTGCGGTAGTGCCGCCCACGTCAAAGGTAATGATGTTGGGTTCCTTTATTACTTTGCCCAATGCCGCGCCTCCGATAACACCGCCCACCGGCCCTGATTCAATAAGGCTGATAGGCACCTCCTTAGCACGTTCAAAGGTAGCCGTACCCCCATTGCTCTGCATGGCATGGGGTTCCTCCTTCAGTCCCATTTTCTTTAGCGTTTCTTTCAGTGTATCCAGATAGAGTCTGGCCGCCGGCTTCACATAAGCATTCAGAACCGTTGTGCTGGTCCGTTCATATTCCCTCCATACCTTTAATAAATCGGAGGATATGGTGATTTCCGCATCCGGCAGCTCCTTTGCCAGGATTTTGCCTGCTTCTTGCTCCTGCTGTGCATTGGCATAGGAATTAATAAAACATATGGCAACCGACTTAATACCGCTTCTTCTGATTTTTGCCGCAACGGACAAAAGTTCTTCTTCATTTAAAGGAATCAGTATTTCACCCTGATAGTTTACCCGTTCCTCAACTTCATACCGGTGTTTTCTGGGAACATACGGAACGGGCTTTTTATAGAAATAATTATACATATCGGGGCGGTTAGCCCGTCCGATTTCCATTACATCCCGGAATCCTTTGGTTGTAACCAGTGCCGTTTGCGCCCCGTTTCGCTCCGTGACCGCATTAATGACTACCGTTGTTCCATGAACGAAATAACTTACTTCACTCAGACCGATTCCGGATTTCTTTACCGCATTTATGACGCCCTCCGCAAAATTTGCCGGTGTTGTATGCGCTTTTTCTTCCATAACTTTGCCGGTTTTTTCATCCAGACATACAAAATCCGTAAATGTACCTCCAATATCAGCTGCAACTCTTATTGACATAGGCTTACCTCCTGAACTATAAAAATAAAAAAAAAAAGACGTTTCCATTTTTGAAAACGTCTTTGTTTGGCTTTGATTTATTTTTATGTGATGAAATATTATAAGTTTTACATACTATAACATTCTTTATTTCATGTGTCAATAATTTTTTTGATATTTTTCAATATTTATGAAAAATTATGCTATTTGTGAAATTTTTCATAATGAAACCGGTTATATACTTTATACTTCTTCCACCAATACAACATCATCCAGTGTTCCGATTAAAGCAATTATTTTTTCATGATCCTGTCTTTCCTTCTGTTTAATGGTTATGGAGAGAGCCACTACATCATCCCCTGTCCTTGCTGTTTTTATTATTTCAACATTTGTAATCTCCAGATTATTATTTTTTAACAAATCAAAAACCTTACCGATACTTTTTAATGAAATCAGCTCTATATATAACTCCATTAATTTTGTTTTTGACATAAAATAGGAATCAAACCGGTGGAGCAAGGTCATACTTCCCCATATGAACATGCAGCCGGCTAAAGCTCCCTCATAAAAGCCGATTCCGATTGCAAGCCCCATGCAGGCCGATGCCCATAGCCCGGCCGCCGTAGTAAGCCCCTTTACCTGATGTTTTCCCGTAATCAGAATTGTTCCGGCACCTAAAAAACCAATTCCGCTGATGACCTGGGCACCTAATCTGGTAGGGTCCGCAGTGTACCCCATAATATCTATTATGTATTGGTTTGTAATCATAGCCAAAGCAGAACCGATACATACTAAAATATGGGTCCGAAACCCTGCGGGTCTCTTTTTCCTTCCCCTGTCATATCCGATTAAGCCGCCGCAAAAGGTTGCCAGGGTTAATCGGATAACAATAGAAAGGGTATTGATTTCCCGCAGATTATTCACTAACTCCTGAATCATATAATATACCTCCTTATTAATTTATAAATGTTAAAACAACCACTGGTAATGATATACATTTTAACCAATCAGGCAAAGAAAGTAAAGCATGAATCCGCTATAAAAAGTATTGCAGTCATTGTAATAAGGAGGATGGTATGATAAGATGAAGAACAAATGAGGGAAACCATTATGATAAAGATTAGGGAAAAAAGGGCTGTTGCAAAGTTCAGTAAATTGACTCTTTTGCAACGGCCCCTCGTATACTGTTAGCTGTTAAAATTATTTAATCACATTATTTTACTTCTACGGTCCAGTTAAATTTATCTTCTAATTTACCTAATTGGATACCCGTTATGGTATCATAGAATTTCTGGCTGAATTCACCGATTCCGCCGTCATTTACTTTCATTATATGTTCTTCCCATCTCAGCTGTCCCACGGGGGAAATTACCGCTGCGGTGCCGGTGCCGAATACTTCTTCCAAAGTACCGTTTTTATGGGCTTCATAAATCTCATCGATGGATATCTTTCTTTCTTCGATGGGAAGACCCCATTCTTCACTGAGCCGGATTACGGAATCCCTGGTAACTCCGGGCAGAATACTTCCGTTTAATTGGGGCGTAACGATAGTACCGTTAATTTTAAAGAATATATTCATGGCTCCTACTTCTTCGATATACTTACGTTCAATACCATCCAGCCATAAAACCTGGGAATAGCCTTCATCATGGGCTTTAACCTGTGAACGCAGGGACGCCACATAATTGCCTCCGGTTTTCGCTTCGCCGATACCGCCCTTCACAGCTCTTACATACTCGTCCTCAATCCATATCTTAACCGGATTTAAGCCTTCCGGATAATATGCCCCGACCGGAGACAGTATTATCATAAACAGATAGGTATCCGCAGGCCTTACACCTAAAAACGGATCCGTTGCAATTACAAACGGCCTTATATACAGGGATGTTCCGGGCTTTTCGGGAATCCAGGCTTCATCTGTTTTTACTACGGCCTTTATGGCCTGTAAGAAATCTTCCTCCGGAATTTCAGGAATACAGATTCTGCGGTTTGTTTTATTTGCCCTTTCTATGTTCTTATCCGGGCGGAATAGAAGGACTCTGCCGTCTTCGGCCTTATAAGCCTTTAAACCTTCAAACATCTCCTGTCCGTAATGAAATACCATGGCCGAAGGTTCCAGGCTGATCGGCTGATAGGGTACTATTCTCGCATCATGCCAGCCCTTACCGGTCTCATAATTCATCATAAACATATGGTTTGTAAATATTGTTCCGAATTTAAGGGGATTATCTGCTTTGGGAAGCTCCTTGGGGGCTAAGGTTTTTTCGATTCTGATATCTAACATGATACTCATCCTTCTTTCATAATAATTCAAAAAATTTAATATATTTACTATATTAGTCTTCCTGATAATAATTTTCAAGTATTTTTTATCAAATCCGCACAAAAAACGTTACAGTTCAGCCATACGGCTAAACTGTAACAAATAATGCACAGAAATTATGCAGAATGGGACAGCTATCCGGAAGCTGCCTTTCTCCCGTAGTTATTTCTTTAAGCGTTTTCCATAATTAAATCCGCGGCATTATTATTGAAAAAAAAGATTCCCACACCGCCGATTCCCAAATGGCTTCCCAGTACACTGCCTATTTTATTAACCATAAAGCTGCTGCATCCCAGTCTTGATTTTATCAATTCAATCAGCTCTTCTGCCGTCTCCAAATCATCCGCATGGCTGATTCCGATAATCTGGTCAGTAAGATTTCCGGCCCGTTCCTCCAAAAGACCTACAACCATATTCAATGCTTTTTTCCTTCCCCTCACCTTATTTATTACTTCCATTCTTCCGTCATCTACATGTAAGATAGGGTTAATATTCAGAATATTTCCTATCATTCCCTGGGCCCTGCCAATCCTTCCGCCTTTAATAAGCCAGCTTAAATCAGGAATGGTAAAAATGTGCTCCACGTAATGAATAAGCTCTTTCATTATTACCACAACTTTATTAAAATCCATATTGTTTTTATTGTCCAGCCGGACGGCCTGAAGTGCTACAAGCCCCGTTGCCGCTGAACCGCTTTTGGAATCAATTGCTTCCATGTTAACTCTGGGATACATTTCTTTGATTTCATTTAATATACTCTGTGCTAAATTGTAAGTTCCCGACATTGCCTTGGAAAATGCAAGATAAATAAAATCTCTGCCGCTTTCGGCATATTTTTTGAATATTTCATAAATTTCATTGGGGCCTGGCTGTGCGGTCTTAGGCATAATACCTTTTCGCATTGCATCATAAACTTCTTCCACCGTTATTGTTTTTTTATCCAGGTACTCCCTGTCCCCCAACAGGACCTTAAGCGGTAATACCGAAATATCATATCTTTTGATATATTCCTCCGGCAGATCACACGTACTGTCTACTATTATTTTGATCATTTTAATTTTGTCTTCCTTTAATTCAATTCCTCATAATAAACTATAGTTACGCAGATTGACAGCCCAAAATCTAATCTGTCTCTTAAATATTATAACACAATTATCAAGGTAAACAACCTTAACTTGAATCGTTTTATGAGTTCCGGGCAGTTTACACCACCCTGGTCATAGGCAGATTATTTGCTATCCCTTTGGATACCAGAATCTGGTGCAGGTCAATGATTCCGTTATTAAAAGTGGCGGCACAGGAAGAAAGATAGAGCTCCCACATCCTTGTAAATTCTTCCCCCATCATAGTTACAATTTCTTCTCTGTGCTCCAGAAACCTGCTTCTCCAGCACAGCAGGGTCCGATTGTAATGTCTGCGCAGGCTTTCTATATCTAAGGCATAAAATTGATGCTCAGGCAGAATCTGCACTAATTCCCTTAAACTTGGAATGGTTCCTCCCGGAAAAATATATTTCTTAATCCATGCATCTCCGGGATGCTCTTTCAGAGCGGTTATGGAATGCAGTAAAAACAAACCTTTCTCTTTTAATACATTATGAACATTTTTTATGAACAGGTCATAATTGTCTCTGCCCACATGTTCCAGCATACCGACGCTGACAACCCGGTCAAATTCCAGGTCCGTATTGCTTAAATCCCTGTAATCCATAATCTGTACGTTAAGAAGCTCTTCCAGTTTTTCTTCCTGTATCCCTTCCTTGAATTTATTATATTGTTCCTGGCTTAAGGTAATTCCGGTTCCTTTTACCTGATACTTTTTGGCTGCTTCTATTAACAGCGCCCCCCAGCCGCAGCCGATATCCAGCAGGGACATACCGGGCTTTAAATGCAGCTTTTCCAGAATATGATGAATTTTGTTCATCTGTGCTTCATAAAGGGTATTATTCTCCTCTCTAAAGTATCCGCAGGAGTAACTCATGGTTTCATCCAGCCAGAGTTTGTAAAAATCATTACCGATATCATAATGGGAAGAAACTTCCTTTTTCTGGTTTGCTTTACTTGTAGCCGAATACAACAGACTGCGGAGCTTTGATTTGTTCGTGCTGAACTTACCCATTTCTCCCATAAATAAATTCAGAACTTCATACAAATCCCGGTCCACTTCAATATCTCCCCGCATATATGCCTCCCCCAATGCCAGAGAGGTACTGGTGATTAATTCGCTTTTGCTGATTGGTTTTTTTAGAATAACCGTAAATTTTACTTCTCCGCTGCCAATTTTTTTCGTTTCATTTTCTGATTGCAGATTAAATGCCACCGGTATTATATTGGACAAATAATCAATAAAAAATTTGTCAAACATGATTTTATACCTTCCTTTTCTTAATGGTTATATTCCTTACGGGAATATCCACATTATTATATTCACTATTCCATTGATGGCTATACAATTATTTAAAATGTCAGAAAAATTCTTGTTATTTTTTGTAGTTTTTTATAATATTCTGTCAATAGTGATATTTTTTATAAACTGTTATTCATTTTAGTCCAATTAGTATAATTTGTCAATTCCAAAAACACAATTCATATCCCGGATATATCTGCCGCCGCTCTAAATAAATAAGAGCTTATGTTAAACTCCGATTTTAGGAATTTACATAAGCTCTCATTTTTTATTATTATCTGAATCTAAACTATGCCTGCACCTTAAGCCGTAAATAATTTAATATCGTCTTCCACCGTACCGATACCTGCAATGCCAAAATTCTCCACCAATACCTTTGCCACATTAGGCGATAAAAATGCAGGCAGGGTCGGTCCTAAATGAATATTCTTAACACCCAGATATAAAAGGGCTAACAGTACAATTACCGCTTTTTGTTCATACCAGGCAATGTTAAAGGCAAGGGGCAGTTCATTGATATCCTGTAGTTCAAATACTTCTTTCAGCTTAAGGGCAATCAATGCCAGTGAATAGGAGTCGTTGCATTGTCCCGCATCCAAAACCCTCGGAATTCCGCCGATATCCCCTAAAGGAAGTTTGTTATATTTATATTTTGCACAGCCGGCTGTTAAAATAACCGTATCCTCCGGCAGGGCCTTGGCAAAATCCGTATAGTAGTTTCTGGATTTTGCCCTTCCATCACAGCCTGCCATTACAAAGAACTTTTTAATTTTGCCGGTTTTAACCGCATCCACTACCTTATCCGCTAAGGCAAGTACCTGATTGTGAGCAAAACCGCCAATGATTTCTCCGGTTTCTATTTCCGTAGGAGGTGCGCATTTTTTAGCATGTTCGATAATCCGGGTGAAATCCTTTTTGTCTCCTCTCTCTCCCGGTATATGAACGCATCCTTTATAACCTGCCGCACCGGTTGTATATAACCTGTCTTTGTAACTGGCCCTGGGCGGTATAATACAGTTGGTGGTCATTAAGATAGGGCCGTTAAAGGACTCGAATTCCTCGTTCTGCTTCCACCACGCATTCCCGTAGTTCCCTACAAAATGGGTATATTTCTTAAAGGCGGGATAATAATGGGCGGGCAGCATTTCCGAATGGGTATATACATCCACCCCGGTTCCTTCCGTCTGCTTTAATAATTCTTCCATATCTTTCAGATCATGTCCGGAAATTAAGATACCCGGATTTTTGCCTACACCGATATTAACTTTTGTGATTTCCGGATTGCCGTAGGAGGAAGTATTAGCCGTATCCAGCAAGGCCATTCCGTCCACTCCGGTTTTACCGGTTTCCAGGGTAAGGGCAACTAATTCCTCCGCACCTAAGCCGTCATTTAAGAGTTTTGCCAAAGTACTCTGCATGAATATATGGATGGATTCCTCATCAAATCCTAAAGCCATGGCATGCTTCACATAAGCGGAAAGTCCTTTTAACCCGTAGGTGATTAATTCTCTGAGGCTCCTTATATCCTCGTCCTTTGTTGTTAAGACACCCACGGTTACGGATTTGGTATCCAGTTCGGTATCCGTGTCTGCATCCCACAGTGCTGCTTCGGATAAATTATTCTTATTCTTTAAGTTTTCTAATAATTCTCTTTTTGCAGCTAAGGTCATTTTAACCCGGTCATAAAACACCTGGTTGTCGAAATTGGCATTGGTTATGGTAGTAAACAAATTGAGGGTGACTAAATAATTAATGTCGCCGCCTACTGCCTGCCCCTCTTCCCTTAGCCTGGTCGTAATTTCGGAAATCCCTTTTGTTACATAAACAAGTAAATCCTGCATTCTGGCAAGGTCAGGGGACTTGCCGCACACCCCGAATTTAGTACAGCCGGAACATCCTGCTGTTTCCTGACATTGATAGCAAAACATAGCATTTTCCATATTCATATCCTCCAAACTGATTTTAGTGTTATTTGCTTTGATAAGTTAATCATAAAACAAAACCAAATCAATTTCCGTAACATATGTTACAAACAGATAAAAAATATCAATATGAAAAAATACTGTCATATTGCCGTAAAGCTATTATAAAATAGTACTTAATTTATCCATATCAACTATTTTGACCATATCCCGGTCCACTTCAATCAGCCCGTCTTCCTGCATTTTAACCAGCTCCCTGGAAAGGGAAGGCCTTGTTACGTTAAGATAGGCGGAAAGCTGTTCCCGGTTCATGGACAGCTTCACATATTTCTTATTATTGCAATTATCCAAAAGATATTTTGCTATCTTCTGCCTTAAACTTCCGCTGGTTAAAAGCTGCACCTTATTATTTAAAAAGTATGCCTTCTGCGCCAAAATCCCCAGCATATTCTGAATAATAAGAGAATGGGCATTACAAGCTTTATCACAGGTATTAAAAAAATATTCCCTGGGTATGGCAAGTACTGCGGAATCCGTATTGGCCAGTACGTAATAATTGTAATCCGCTTTTTTAAGAAAAACGTAAACTTCTCCAAATATATCTTTTTCTTCAATATTAGTTACAATATATCTTCTTCCGTCCGGTGCGTCCTTACATACGGATACGGACCCTTGAAGCAGAACATACAGGGCCAGCGGCGGATCCATCTGACTGAATATAATCTGATTTTTCTCATAATGTTTTAATTTGGCATCGGAACATTTCAGACACATCTCAATTTCATCCCGGGTTAAGCCTTTAAAAAGAACATTATCTTCAATTTTCTCTATCATGGCATCTTCCTTTAATCACAAAATACCGGGTGCCGGTTCAGCTTCCTCTGCCGGCAGAAATAAAAATTCATTCACGTCACCCCGGACAAGTAAACCTGCTGAGTTCTTCATAGCCGTATACCAGCCGTACACCACATCCTTTAACAGCCCTGTCCATTCAATTTCTGCCGTTTTGCTGCTGCTATACGAAGTACCTATGGTTTTACCGGTAAACAGAGCCGCTTCCATAAAGGTTATGTTAAGGGAACGGGGGCTTCTTTCAAAATCAACCATTAATTCATAAATATCCTGGTTTACTGCAACCACTCCATCCTGATAAGAGCTAAGTTTTTCCGAATCAAAATAATTATAATCTTTTAATATATCAGAATAAGAATTAATATAAATCTTGTTGTCAGCCAGATCAAAATACAGCATTTTTACATATCCCATACCGCCTTTTGCTGCTGACTGGTAATCGGTGCAAATCTGAAAAACCGTCCGTTCCTTTACTCCGTCGTAATCATCGTCAAATGCTGTAATATTAATTGCCGCTCCGTGGTAATGGCCGTTTAAGACAGCAAAAACATTGGCATTTCCGGCAACAACCTCTTCCTGTATCATTTGGCCCGTATAATCCAAACCACCTTTTTCATTAAGATAACGGTGAAGACATAAGATTGCCTTCCTGCCGCTGTATTGCTCCAGTACCCTATTCATCCAATTTATCTCATTTTTATAATTATCCCACCCCATGTACACAATAATCATCTCTACACCGTCAATGGTCAGCAAATCATAATGCCCTAAGTTATTTTTATAGGAACCGCCATAAACCGGGTTGTCTTTAAACCGGTTTTCACCAAAATATTTAAAATAATTCTCATACAACTCATTGCCGGCTGCCACATCATGGTTACCGGCGAGAACGCCATAGGGCAGGTTGGCTTCTTCAAACAGTTTCATATTTATATCTGCGCATTCCCATTGATAGGTCTGTTCAAATTCATCCACTATATCCCCCGTATGAATTACATACTTTATTTTTTGGTCCTCCTTTTCGCTTACAATCCATTGATTCATGGAGGTAAAAATTTCCGGCCAGCTCTCCGTATAATACTGGGTATCCGTAATCCAGGCAAAGGAAAAATCATATTGTTCCGGAATCCCGGTCCCATCCCACAGGTAATCATTATCGCCGGTCCCCGTATCTTCTGTTCCGGCAGACGGTATTGTTTCGGTTCCTCTGGCCTGTACCAAAACTTTTGCCCTACCGTTTTGGATATGGTTCTCCAATACGAACTCGGCCTTTTGTATCCCCTCCTCTTCGTTGGTGTTAAGGATTTCCCAGCTGTTGCTGCTTACATTGTATACATAAAGCTGTATTGGTTTGTTATAGGAAGCCTGCGCACTTATTTTTACTTGGAGAATATCCGTCTGTTCTCCCTCTGTCTGAATTTCATAAATTTGATACGGATATTCTCCGTTCTCTGATATAACCGTCCCAAGAGCCCCGGGTACGCTGCTGCCGGTGCTGTCTCCGCTGCCTTGCCATATACTGATTTCCTCCCCGATTTCCAATCGTATGCCTTCGTTAAAAGTCACCTCGGTGTTATCGCTGATTGAATCTCCCAGTACGGCTTTCAGCAATATGCTGTCTTTCCTCCCTCCGGTCTGGGTCATACTGTTTGCCACAAGTTTCCCGTTGAGATAAGTAAAGTCTGTTACCTGAATCCCCTGGTTTTCATTTAAATCCATAATCTTAACTGCCAGCTTGTTATTTCCTTCTGCCAGCTCCGAGCCTTTAAATGTATAAGGCGCTTTTAAAATCCTGCCGTTCAAATACACTTCCAGGGAATTCTCATTAATACCCGTATCATCGTTAAACTCAAATTCAGCACCGCATATATTATTTAACTTTCCATTCTTATTTATATTAGCTGTAATCTGAGGAGCCGTATTATCTACCCTGACCTGAAGCAGCTTCGTATCATTGGCAGATTTAACGGTTACTTCATGCATACCGTCCTTTTCCAGGGTTGTATCCCAAACATATCCCAATGCGTCAACCTTATCGGCCGGAACCGTAAAATGGATATCCAGCCGTTCAATCATGCCTTTGCTGTCCCCCATATTGTAAACGGCATCCGGATCAATTCCGTTATCCGGATTTAAGACCGTACCATCCGTTAACACCAGATGGAACCCCGTAGCCTTATAGTCATCATTATTTTTATCGTTGCCGATTTCAAAGGCGCTTCCCTGGGTTCCTGCCCACAGGGAAACCGTAATTGCACAGCTTCCGTCTTCCCGGTATATAAAGCAGGACTGATCCACAAATATTGCTTTGGAGGACATTATATTGGACCATTTAGCCAGATAGGTCAAAATAGTATCCCCGATAGATACGGCATTTTTATAATAACTGTCATTTCCCGTAAAACTTAATGTAAGGAAAGCTCCTTTTTCCAATAGATTAACCTGTTTTATTTTCGTACCGTCAATTTCAATGGAAACAGTGTTCTTATCCAACTTATCTTTTGCTGTTATCAGTACATTTCCCGATAAACTTTCCCCTTCGGTTAAATTAGTACGGATTCCGTCAAAATCGTCGATTTTATTTATATTTATCCGTTTTACCGGAGTTTGTGTACTGCGGTATAAATTAGTACCCTCCAAATAATAATCCACATAATCCTGATTCAGCAATTCATCTGCCGGAATTTTGGCAAAATACATGCCGGCTATGCGAAAGGAGGTAGTTTCAATATATTTATAGCCGGAACCGGACGAAGCCTTATAATATATGGTTATTTTCTGCACTCCCATATCATCCTCATAAGCATAGGGAATATTAAGTTCCTGCCCCTCATCAACACTTGTTATGGATTCATCCAGGCAGGTAAGTACCGGTGCATTCCCGGTATCTTTGATCACCACCGTTACCGTGCTTCTTGTTGTTCCGTCGAGTTCCAAGCCATAGGAAGGCTCCGCACTTAAAAGTATCTTATTGGAAGTAATCTGGATGGTAAGCGTATCGCCAAACTGAACCTGCCGTACCGGCCCTTCCCATATAAGCTGCGGCTGTGCGGTATCCGGTTCTGCCTCTTTATCATAATTCAGCTGTCCCTCCTCCGCAACTCCCGGCAACGCCTTAACTTCCTCCTGTCCGCAGCCGGCATCAGATCTTTTGTAAAAATAATGAAATTTTTTCAACATAATTATCCTCCTTAATTCCTATAATAAGTATTTAAAATTGTATGTTAAAAAGGAAATTTCTTTTCAGCATACATTAGTTTTATATACTTATTTTGTAAATTAAGGATGATTTAATTGTAATATATTGGTAAATATTTCAGATAGATACCATCTATATCCTGCAATGCCGGTATTTATTATTTATTTTTCCTGACGTATTTATAAAAGGTATACTCAATATCGTAATAAGTACGTTCTTCCGATTCTGCCTCTATAACCCATTCCGGCCTTTCATCCAGATTCGGGAAAAAAGTGTCCGCCTGATATGCATAATTTATCCTGGTAACATGGGCCACATTGCAAAATTCCAGCATCTGTTTATATATGCTGGCCCCGCCTATTACATATACATCTTCCGTTTTATAAGCCTTTACCTTATCCAGCGCTTCTTCCACACTGTGTACCACAATGGCGTCATTTACCGTATAATCCGGCTTTGACGATATCACAATATTGGTCCGGTTTTTTAACGGCCTGCCCCCCGGAAAGGTTTCCAGAGTATTTCTTCCCATTATCACTACTTTACCGGTAGTTTCCTCCCGGAAAAAACGCATATCTTCGGGTATGCTGATTAGTAATTTATTCTGGTATCCAATGGCCCAGTTTTTATCTGCCGCAACAATTAAATTCATGTTTACTCCTGTTTGCCCCGGAGCAGTATCAGACTGCTACCGGAATATTTTCTATTTTAGGGCCGGTTACGTAATTATTCAGCCGGAAATCTTCCACCTTAAATTTATAGAAATCTTTAATATCCGGATTCATCCAGAAGGTGGGCGCATCATAGGCGGGTCTTGCAATCAGCTCCTCAATAACCGGTATATGACGGTCATAAATATGTGCATCTGCAATGACATGCACCAGCTCCCCGGCTTCCATATCACATACCTGGGCCAGCATATGGACTAAAACTGCATATTGGCATACATTCCAGTTATTTGCAGCCAGTATATCCTGGGAACGCTGATTTAATATTGCATTTAATTTAAGCCTGCCACTGCCCTTTTCCTTGGTCACATTAAAAGTCATACTGTATGCACAGGGATATAAATTCATTTCATGCAGATCCTGATGTACATAAAGATTGGTCATAATCCGGCGGCTGTAGGGATTATTTTTCAAATCATAAATCACACGGTCAACCTGGTCCATTTCCCCTTCTTTGTATTTATGCTTTATTCCCAATTGATAGCCGTAAGCCTTGCCGATGGAGCCGGTTTCATCTGCCCAGCTGTCCCAGATATGGCTGATTAAATCCTTGACATTATTGGACTTTTTCTGCCATATCCACAGGATTTCATCAATACAGCTTTTGATTGCCGTTCTTCTTAAGGTAATGGCCGGGAATTCCCTGGATAAATCATAACGGTTTACCACACCGAATTTTTTAATGGTATAGGCGCTTGTCCCATCTTCCCATTTGGGGCGCACCTTTTCTCCTTCCGTACTGACACCGTTTTGCAGGATATCTTTACACATATCAATAAAAATTTTATCTGCCAGACTCATTATCTACCTCCTCCTTAAATTGTTTAAACAGGCACCCCTGCCGGAAATTTATGCTAGAGTGTATTTCTTTACCGAAATTATATCATCATACCTGAAATCGGTCAATTCCAAAAGTTATTGATTCAGGACAAACCCAGACCAGAAAATAATCCCGGAGGCCGACTGCATTTCTCCGGGATTATTTTTGTCTGGGTTTGTGAAAACAGTACTTAAGTACCTATTTTGTACCAACCAGATACTCCTCCGCAAATCCCTTTATATTGGATGCATTGGCATATTTCTTATATTGTCCGTCCTTTACGATTACAAGGGTAGGTGCCTGCATTACTCCATATTCTCTGGCAAGTTCCGGATTATCTTCCGCATCTACCGGAATATAAGGGTACTCTCCTAAAAATTCCTTGGCCATCCTGCAGTTGGGGCAGGTTTTGGTTGTAAAAAGATAAGCTGCATCCTGTCTGGAATTTGCTGCCGCAATCTCGTCCATATAAAAGGAAACTTCCCCGGAATTATCCTCATGCTCACAGCTGCCTCCAACCGGCATTTGTCTGGAATGTTCTATTTCATAAAGCTTTCTGTTCTTATATTCCTGGGCCTTTCCTTCATTCCAGTTCTGCACCGGACGGTAATAACCGGTAATACGGCTGTAAACTTCCGCCGTCTGTCCGCATTCCGGACATTTAAACTGCTCCCCTGTTAAATAACCATGATTTCTGCAAATGGAGTAAGTTGGCGACAAAGTATAATAAGGCAGCTTATAATTTTCCGCTATGGTACGTACCAGCTTGGCAGCCGCCTGCCAATCCGGCAATTTTTCTCCTAAAAATCCGTGAAAAACCGTTCCGGAAGTATACAGTGTCTGAAGCTTATCCTGTATATCCAGGGCTTCAAAAACATCCTCGGTATAGCTTACCGGCAAATGGGAGCTGTTGGTATAATATGGAGTATCTCCTTCGTTGCCTGCCGTTTTAATGGAAGACCAGCGTTTTCTGTCATGTTTTGCAAGACGGTAGCTGGTAGATTCCGCCGGTGTAGCTTCTAAGTTATACAAATCTCCGTATTCTTCCTGATAATCGGACAAGCGCTCCCTCATATGTTTTAATACTTTTACGGTAAAGGCCTGGGTTGCAGCATCGGTCATATCTCTTCCCAGCCATTTTGCATTCAGTCCCACCTCATTCATACCCAGCAGACCAATGGTGGAGAAATGATTTTCAAAGGTTCCCAGATAACGCTTGGTATAAGGATACAGACCTTCTTCCAACAGCTTTGTGATTACATCCCTCTTTACCTTTAAGGAACGTGCCGAAATATCCATCATGCGGTCCAGACGCTTGAAGAAATCTTCTTCGGAAGAAGCAAGATAAGCAATTCTGGGCATATTAATGGTTACGACACCAATGGAGCCGGTACTTTCTCCGGAACCAAAGAAACCTCCCGTCTTCTTTCTGAGTTCCCTAAGGTCAAGGCGAAGCCTGCAGCACATGGAGCGGACATCGCTGGGCTCCATATCGCTGTTAATATAATTAGAAAAATAAGGCGTACCGTATTTAGCGGTCATTTCAAATAACAGACGGTTATTTTCCGTATCAGACCAGTCAAAATCCTGTGTAATGGAATAGGTAGGAATGGGATACTGGAATCCTCTTCCGTTAGCATCTCCTTCCAGCATAATTTCAATAAAGGCCTTATTCACCATATCCATTTCTTTTTTACAGTCCTTATATTTAAAATCCACTTCCTTACCGCCTACGATACAGGGAAGTTCAGCCAGGTCAGCCGGTACGGTCCAGTCCAGCGTTATATTGGAAAAGGGAGCCTGAGTCCCCCAGCGGCTTGGTGTATTGACGCCATAAATAAAGGACTGGATGCACTGCTTTACTTCGCGGTAGGAAAGGTTATCTATTTTAACAAAAGGGGCCAGATAGGTATCAAAAGAAGAAAATGCCTGGGCGCCCGCCCATTCATTTTGCATAATTCCCAGGAAATTAACCATCTGGTTGCAGAGCGTGGAAAGATGGCTTGCAGGGGAAGAAGTAATCTTGCCCGGTATTCCTCCCAATCCTTCCTTAATTAACTGCTTTAAGGACCAGCCGGCGCAATATCCGGTTAACATGGAGAGATCATGTAAATGGATGTCCGCATTCCTGTGAGCATTGGCAATCTCCTCGTCATAGATTTCGGATAACCAGTAATTTGCCGTAATGGAGCCGGAATTATGTAGAATCAAGCCGCCTACGGAATAGGTTACCGTGGAATTCTCTTTAACGCGCCAGTCCTCTTCCTTCACATAGCTGTTAACGATTTCCTTATAATCAAGGATGGTTGATTTCATATTGCGGATACGTTCCCTGTTCTTACGGTATAAAATATATGCTTTGGCAACATCCGTATAACCCGTCTGCTCCAAAACATGTTCCACGCTATCCTGTATATCCTCAACACTGACCTTTCCCTTATTTACCTTGGCCTGGAAATCCGCCGTAACTCTTAAGGAAAGCAGGTTGATAATATCTTCCGTATAATCTTTTTCCGTTGCTTTAAAAGCTTTCGAGATAGCACCGGTGATTTTGGAAAGATCAAAATCAGCTATTTCGCCATCTCTTTTTACTACTTGAATCATGAATTAAATCCCCTTTCTTTATATATTGTCGCCTTATCTTTTGCAAACTTTCCATAAATCATATATTAGCAGAATTTTCTTTACGCGTCAAGAACAAACTACAATATCTATATAATTTTTTTATTATTACCACTATATATTGTGGTAAGTACCTAGTTCTTAATACCCATTTACTTTTGTGAATTCTGAACTTTTAATTAAATTTGCCCTGAATTGTAACACTAGCCTACGTTATATGAAATAATATAAATAATTAAAATATTTAGATAATTAATTCAATTTATATAATTAATTTCTTTACGGTTAATTCTAATCCTCATTATCCGTATCAATTCTCTTATTATTAAAATAAGCGTTGATAAAGCAGAGGCTGCCAATAAAACCTTTAGAAATAAGATTTAGTGCTTCTTCACCGGCTCTTAAATTAAATATAAACGTTAATAAATAACAAAAGCCGCCAAATAACCATAGATTTCTTACTATTTTACGCTCCTTCATATTTCCCCCCATTTATTTTTTTTAATAATATTTGACAAATAAGATTTTACATAATGATATTATATTACAATAAAACTAATAATGCTACCAATTATTCATATTCAATTGTCCATGCATGCTTATCATTTAATATATTTTAATCTGTTATTTACGAAAAACAAAAAATAAATAAGGGCTGACCGGAATAATTTTATTATACTTAATATCGGCAGCCCTAGAGCGTGTTTGAAAAACCATTGCGCCGTTCTGAACGCCCCACTTT
>DBEP01000046.1:30254-67216 GCA_002294045.1 Lachnoclostridium sp. UBA903
GCATTTTTCAAACACACTCTATTGTATCCGAGACCCATGTTAATTTATATTTGATTATATTTATCCTTGGGCAGGTAGGCTTTAATGTAAATCCCTTCCGGCCGGTAATCCTCCTCTAAAAGCTGCCCGTATTTTCTTATACTTTGTATCTTGCCGGCATCCTGATAGGAAAACAGTTTTTCTATCAGAATTTTGCGTTCACGGAGTATTTCTTCCAAGATTTCCTGAAGTTTATCCAGCCCGCGTAATTCTTTGGCCGATATTTTAACTGTCCTGTCCGCCTTAAAGTCCTTAATAATGAAATCCGTTTCCAATAAATCTAGTTTATTAAAAGCCGTTATGACGGGTTTGTCCTTTACCCCGAGAGTATTGAGGGTTTCGTATACCACATGCATTTGTTTATATGCCGCCGGATTGGAACTGTCCACAACATGAAGGATAATATCCGCATATTTGGCTTCCTCTAAGGTGCTGCGGAAGGCTTCAATTAAATGATGAGGCAGCTTTCTTATAAAACCCACCGTATCCGTTAACAGGACCTGCTGTCCGCTTGGCAGGGTCAGACTTCTGGTGGTCGGATCCAAGGTTGCAAATAATTTATCTTCTTCCAATACCTCCGCACCGGTTAACCGGTTTAATAAGGTTGATTTCCCTGCATTGGTATAGCCTACGATGGCGGCTATGGGTACGGAGCCTTTATTCCTCAGCTCTCTTGAAGTTTCCCTGTATTGCTTTACCTCCTTTAATTCCCGGTTAAGCTGGGATATACGGTCCCTGATGAGCCTCCGGTCTGCCTCCAGCTTTTTCTCGCCGGGTCCTCTGGTTCCTATGCCGCCGCCCAGCCTGGACATGGAATTGCGCATCCCTATAAGCCTGGTGGCACGGTATCTTAACTGGGCCAGCTCGACCTGGATTTTACCTTCCTTCGTGGTTGCATGCTGGGCAAAGATATCCAGAATTAATACGGTTCTGTCCATGACCTTTGTTTCCAGGGCATCCTCCAGGTTTTTTAACTGGGCGGGAGACAGCTCGTCATCGCACACCACGCCGGTGGCATTTAATTCGTCCAACAGCCCTTTTACTTCTTCCATTTTGCCTTTGCCGATATAGGTTCCGGGATGAACACTCTCTCTGTTCTGAATAACCTTTGCTACGGTTGCCGCTCCTGCGGTTTTGACCAGTTCTTCCAATTCGTCCACCGATTCTTCCGTATCGTCACCGTCATTTACCGCAACGCCTACCAGGATCAGCCGTTCTTCTTTTTCCTTTATTTCATAAAGTTCACCCATGTATAATGTATAACCTCCTGAATTTCCTCGTATATGTTTAACAGGATAAATGCATCAGTTTTTCCGTTTTATAACTCTAAATGATGCGTTTATCCTGTCGTACAACCAAAAAGGCCTATTGCCGGATATCCTTATTTGTTGTATATCTGTTGTTGTATATTTCCTTTATTCCTCATGAGGCGTACTTACCTCCGGAAGCCTAGTCTTAATGAATTCATTCTCAGCCAATGCAGCTTCATCATTCGGATACCCTTCCAGATACACTTTCATAAGTTCAGAGGCTTTTTCATAATCACCCATATTCTCATAAACTACAATTTCATTGCGCTGCAATGACTGATTAAAGGCAATATCATTGTAATTCAGGCCTGTCTGAATATAAGACAGCGCCTCTTCGTAATTATTAAGTTTAATCAGGCAGAATGCGAGCTGATTATATACTGCGGCGGAAGTAATGTCGGCCTCATTCGTAATATACAGCTTGTAATTATTTACCGCATTCTTATAATCTTCCTTTTGTTCAAAAATACTGCCCAAGAAAAAATATGCTTCCGCAAAGCCGTTTTGGGAGGCTTCACTAAATTCTGCCAGAGCATTGTCATAATCACCCATATAATAATGAACTTTCGCCAGGTTAAAATTATCTTCCTGGGTAGTACCTTTTAAAGTAGCCGCCATGTTAAGCGCGGCGGCAGCTTCGTCCGTATCACCTTTTTCAACCAGTAAAAAACATTTTCCGAAATAATAATCATAATTACTTCCGTCCAATTTAATTGCCTTATCATAATCTTCCAGGCTTTTTTCATACTCCCCGTATCTGCGGTAAGCATAAGCCCTGCTGTAATAAGTAAAGGCGTCCGACGGCTTTTCCTTCAAAATGGCAGTATAGGTCTCCGCCGCTTTCTTAAAAAGCCCTGCTTTTACCTGGGAACTGCCTTTGTAATATAAGATATCCAGATTTAAATCACTTAATTCATCAATGGCCAGTGCCTTATTGAATTGCTCTATGGCATTCTCGTAGTCATGGGATTTAAAATAAGCAACCCCTTTTCCCCTGTAAGCGGTTTTATTATTTTTATTGACAATACTGTTATCCTTGTCTAAAATCCCCCGGTCAAAATACTGAAGGGCCTCATTGTATTTGCCAAGCTGTATTAAAGTCATGGCATAATTAATATAATAATCGGCACGTTCCCCATTTATCTCCAAGGCTTTCGAAAGACTGGCTTCCGCATTTGTATAATCGCCGCCCTTAAAATAGTCCAGTCCTTCCTTGTAATAACTGCCGGCCGATTTCATGTTACAGCCCCCCAGCAGAGCAACGGTTAACATCAAAATAGCCGCATTTCTAAATCTCCTTTTCTTCATTATCGACTCCTATCATACTTTTTATCCTGCATTTTTATTTGTATATAACCCCTTCACCTGCGGCGCCCATAACTGCGGCTACCATTATGATATGTACCTTATCGTACTACTAATATTATAATTTGTGCAGTTAATAATTGCAAGCATTCCATCCGGCTTATATTCCGGTTGTTTTACAAGAAAGAGTCTGGCTTGCCNNCAAATTTCCATAGCGCGTCATGTGCATCCCGCGGAGCGTTTTTATTCAATAGGACGCAATTTCCTATTGAATAAAAAAAAATGGCAACCAATTATATTCAAATTATCTGTAATTGGTTACCATTTGTCAAGTATTATTATTTAAGAAAGGTTCCGGCGGACCGCCGTCCGTTTAAGTATCCGAATCCACACCCTGCGCAATGTCAATCATTTCCGATGTTGACAGCATAAAACCATTTTCCATTTCTTCAATTTCATCATCGCCCTGATTTAACGAGACTCTTTCTTCCGGCGGATCTTCCCGGACAAAATCTCCTTTTTCCCCAAGAATGCGGCTGCTTGTAAAAGGAGATAAGGTTCCTTTTTTTATATCGTACTTTTCAACGATATTTTGGTCGATGGGGATATTGCCGTTTTTTGTTTCTACATATAATTCCTCCATATAACCTCCAATTTATGATAAATTTCAGGCCATATTTAATTTGTGCATTATTGAACAAATCATACTGGAATATATATCCGGTGTGCTGTATTGCTCATAATTAGCCAAACTGCACTGTTTAGCTAAAGATGAACGATAGCACACTAGCTTTTGTTTCATTAATCAAAATAAACTGTTTTGCCTGTTCTGCCGGACTCATATATGGCTTCCAGAATTCTTGTAACCGCCAAAGCCTGTTCCGGCTTTACAATCAGTTCCGTTCCTTTTGTAACGGCATTATAAAACACCTTTTGTTCAATATCGGAATCTTTTTCGGATTCCCCTTCGAAAAATGCCACTCCCCCGGATGACAAATCCGGTTTCTCCATACACTGTTTGTTGTACTGCACCCGGTTAATACGAAGCCCGTCTTTCATATCGGCACCGGCTTTGGTTCCGCATAAGCTGACCTTGGCTTCGTCCACGTCAAGTGTATTCAATGCCCAGGATGCTTCCAGGTGAATGGTTGCACCGTTTTTCATTTTAATAAAACCAAAGGCAGAATCTTCAACCGTAAACTTTTCAGGGTCCCATTCCCCGAAAGCATTCCCCTGCTCTGTCTGGTCGGCTAACTTACGGTATACGGAACCGGTTACGGATACCGGTTCATAATTATCCATCATCCAAAGGGTTAAGTCCAGGGCATGGGTTCCTATATCTATAAGCGGACCGCCGCCCTGTTCCTCCTCATTTAAAAATACGCCCCAGGTCGGTACGGCCCTTCTTCTCACCGCATGTGCCCTGGAATAATAAATTTCACCTAAATCACCGTTTGCACAGGCTCTTTTTAAATAGGCCGAGTCCCCGCGGTATCTGTTCTGATATCCTATGGTTAATATTTTACCGGTCTCTTTCGCCGTTTCAACCATCTTTTTGGCATCTTCACAGGTTTTTGCCATAGGCTTTTCACACATTACATGTTTACCTGCCTTCATGGCTGCTATGGAAATACCGGCATGAGATTTATTCGGTGTCAGTACATAAACCGCAGTCAGTTCTTTTTCTTTTATCAATTCCAGATAATCCGTATAAATTCTTGCATCAGGCGTGCCATATTTTTCTTTGGACGCAGCCGCTTTTTCTTTTATAATATCGCAAAACGCTATAATCTCAAAATTTCCGTTTCTTTTAATAGCGGGCAGATGCTTGCCGTTTGCGATACCGCCGCAGCCGACGATTCCGATTTTAAGCTTTTCCATTATTATTTTCCTTTCCGACATGTTTTTTGTAAGCTTGCTCCGTTATTCGATTTTAACCTTCCGGCAATATAAGCCGTTTTGCTTCTTCGTTCCCTTTAATTATTATCCCAGGGGTTGGGAACGAAATCACCGCCGCGGCACCATTTTAAATATTTCAGGGCATGGAACTGTGATGTCATCTCCCAGTCACCTCCGTAAATCGGGTCATGATATCCTTCAATACAGATATCACCTTCATAACCCTCACTATGCAGGATGGATATGATATTCCTCCAGTCCGTATCTCCGAATCCCGGTGTCCTGTCACAGGCAAATCTGACAGCCCCGCTGACTCCGTAATGCCGGACGGCATCCCAGTCAACCGTAGCGTCCTTCCCGTGAATATGCACTATTTTCTTAGCCCACTGTCTTAACTGTGCCACAGGGTCAATCAGCTGCACCATCTGATGGGCAGGTTCCCATTCCAGCCCGATATTACCATCCGGCACTTCATGAAACATCATCTCCCATGCTTTTGGGTTAAAACCAATATTGCAGGTTGCATTCTGCCAACTGCCGCCCATGGCGCAATTCTCAATTCCTATTTTAACACCCTTATCACCGGCACGTTTTGCCAAATCACGGAATACTCTCCCAAACACGGGTACGGCTTCTTCCACCGGCTTCCCCTCCAGGGCGCCTGCAAAGGTACTGACAATGCCCGCCCCAAAAAGGCCGGCAGAGTCAATACAGTATTCCAGATTTTTTTTATGTTCTTCATATTGCAAAGGATTGCAGTATAGTCCCAGACAGGTTACCTGTATACCGGAATCACCTATTATATCTTTTACTTTCTTAGAAAGCTCCTTTAAATCCGTATTCTCAAAAGACATATGAAAATTCAGGGAAACCGTTTCAAATCCCGCCTTTATCATATGGGGCAGCCATTCTTCAGCCTTTGTCCCCGGAATACAGGTTCCTATTTTAATTTGTTCCATTCAGAAACTCCTTTATACGAAATTATTCAAAATGAACCACCTTATTCTCCTCGGCAGATTCAAATATGGCTTCCATTAAATTCATGACACGCATTACTTCCGTTAGTTTAATTTTAGGTTCTTCCTTTTTCTCAATTACCTTCATCACATTTCGGTAAAAATCTTTGATATCGCTTTTTACAACGGGAAGCTCCTGCTTTTGTATGGTATCTTCCCTTCTGGGCGCCATGGTTTTGGTAAGTCCGGCAGCCGTACGTACCGGAACCACATCGGTTTCATCCTTACCGGCCGCACGGACAATCCGTCCGTTCAGATTCCAGTCTTCAATTACAGCCGTACCATTGGCACCTAACACATACCATCTGGGCAAATTAATAAAGTTATTGGTACCTACCTCAACCATTACTTCCACACCGTTTTCAAACTTAAGTTCGGCAGTAAAGCCGTCATCCACCAGTTGGTTGGTAACATGTGTCACGGCGGCATATACCGTCTTTAATTTCGTATTGCCCATCATAAGCAGTATCTGATCCAGCAGATGAACACCCCAGTCCAGAACCATACCGCCGCCGTGTTCTTTCTCCTGACGCCAGTCTCCGGGAATTCCCCTGGAACCATGAACTCTGGATTCAATACGGAAAACATCTCCAAGGAGGCGTTCGTCATATAGTTTCTTTATGGTCAGGAAATCTTCGTCCCAGCGTCTGTTCTGGTGTACGGTAAAAAACATTCCTGTTTTTTGGGAAGCATCCGTCATCTCCTGTAAATCTTTGGAACATAAAGTCACAGGCTTTTCACTTACCACGTTCTTTCCGGCCTCCATAGCTTTTATTGCAATCGATTTATGCAAATCATTGGGCGTGGAAACCAGTACAATATCAATTTGCTCATCCTCAAGCAGCGCGTCCAGGCTTTCATAAGCTTTTATACCCACTTCCCCGGCATATTTAACCCTGGATTCTTTTATATCGTAGATGCCCGCTACCTCTAAACCGTCTATGGAGTCTATAAGCTCTCTGTGCCAGTTGCCCATACCTCCGAATCCCACAATGCCAATCATAAAATTTTGCTGTTTCATATATTTCTCCTTTTTTACTGTAAGTAATCTTTTATTAAGCCCAGTACATATTGCCCCGCTCTTCATATATCAGAACATTTTTCAGGCACTGGATTGCTTTTAACAGTCCTTCTTTGCCTGACATCAGACTGTCTTCATGTTCTATGCTGATGGCATAGTCATAGCCTGCCAGCCTGAGCTCCGAAATTACGGCCTTCCAATATTCTTCCCCGTGTCCGTAACCCACCGAACGGAATATCCAGGAACGGTTGATTTCATCTGCGTAGTGGGTCGTATCCAGTACACCGTTAAGGGCTGAGTTTATAGCGTCTATTTTTGTGTCTTTAGCATGAA
The DNA here is from genome assembly GCA_002294045.1 of Lachnoclostridium sp. UBA903. Taxonomy (GTDB): domain Bacteria; phylum Bacillota; class Clostridia; order Lachnospirales; family Lachnospiraceae; genus Anaerocolumna. The sequence goes on from DBEP01000046.1 coordinate 37,178, forward strand.
AATGATAAATTGCCCCTGCTTTGCCAAGTTCTCTGATACATGCACAGGGGTCCATTCCCTGCCAGATTAAATGACTGGGGTCAAAATTAGCTCCGATCTCAGGTCCTACCGCCTCCCGTAAACGAAGTAAGGTTTTGGTGTTATAGACACAAAAGCCGGGATGCAGTTCCAAAGCTATTTTATGAATGCCATGTTCTTTTGCAAAAGCTGCTTTCTGTTTCCAGTATGGAATTAAAACCTCATTCCACTGGTAATCCAGAATTCCCGTAAAATCCTCCGGCCACGGGCAGGTTACCCAGTTGGGAGTTCTATCCTCCGCACTTCCTCCCGGGCAGCCGGAAAAGGTATTAACAACCGGAACCCCCAGCTTCTCAGCCAGCAGAATTGCTTTTGTCAGGTCCTCATCGAACTTATCCGCAATCTCTTTTACCGGATGCACCATATTACCGTGGCTGCTTAAGGCACTGATTTCCAGGTTGTTATCTTTGATTGTTCTCTTGAATTCAGCCAGCTCTTCCTCATTATTCAATAAAATATCCGGATTGCAATGAGCAGTGCCGGGAAATCCCCCGCAACCGATCTCAATCATCTGTACACCGTTCCGGCTTAAGAATTCACAAGCATTTTTTAACGACATATTCCCCAAAACTACCGAAAATGTTCCCAGTTTCATAATTATCCTCCTGTTATCACATTATATTTTATTTTATATTGCTTATCAGAAGATGCATTTATCCTCCGATAAAAATCATTATTTTTATGCTGAACACGTCTTTTGTTCATGATATAATGTTTATTTCCAAAAAGCTATTCATGTATTGCTGATAACACATACGATCCTGCTATTCATTCCCACACTTTGGTGGGCGGAAATCCATAATATTTTCGGAACAGGCGCCCAAAATTGTTATAATCCTGGAATCCTACGGCTGCCGCCACCTGATAAACCGTCATTTCCTTCTGTTCCAGCAATAGATAGGCTTTTTTCAGCCGTACTTCGTTTATATACTTCAACGGGCTTTTCCCCGTACTTTCCTTAAACAAATGGCAGAAACGGTACTCACTGATATGAATCATGTCTGCCAGTTCCCTGTTGGATATGGGTTCCGTATAATTCTCCTGAATATATTTAAGCACCGTATTCAGCCTGCCCAGATTCTTAATACGGATAATATTCTCCCGGTCGGACAGGCTCTGTGCCACATAATTTCTCAACAAATAAGCAATCAGTTCATAAAGCTTCCCCTTCATAGCTAATTTATAACCGGATTTTTTATCATTTTCTTCCTTATAAATTGACATTATCAAAGCGTTGATCACCGGGTCCGATTCAATCTGGGATTTAAAAATGACATTGTAATTTGCTGTTTCCTTGGAAAAGGTATCCATTTCAAAAATAATAACCAGGGCATGAAAATCTGCCGTATAACTGATTCCTTCATGTATCTCATTGCTGTTGAATATGGTCAGGCTTCCTTCCTTTACCGGAAGAGGCTTTTGATTACAGTAAAAAATCCCCTGCCCTTTTAAAACATAGTGCAGCTCCAGATGTTCATGCCAATGAGGTTTAAAGTAGATACCGGGTATCCGTATCCTGTTCTCAAACATTTGTACGGGAAATTCGTCATCCTTAATTATTTTCTTTTCATATAAGCTTAAATCGTGCATGGTTTACCTCAATTATTATAATACTGCCGGGCTTTCGTTAAGTAATATACCGTTTTATTATATTTTTCAAATGAATCCGCTATATATCTTATCACAAATTGTTTTAATTGACTACTCATAATAACGTAAAACTGCCTTTCCGGCAGACAATTTTTTCATTGTCTAACGGAAAGGCAGTATAAAATTAACCCGCTCAAGCTTAAACCAATTCCACCATAATTGCATGCTGTCTTGAACTATCCAGTTTTTCCAGAAAACTTCGTTTTATCACTATGCCGCCCTTTTCCAAATCATAAGGCAAACCGTCAACGGATATATTTCCTGTTTGGTAAGCACCGTATTCTTTCTTACTTTTATTCCGATAGATTACGGCAAGCTTTCTGTCTGCAAATATAAATTCTGCCGCAGCCTGGTTCTTCTCATCAAACTGCTCTGCCATAAGCTTCGGTTCCAGTATAAGGTCTCCAAGATATCCCTTTATTCCGAACATTTCGTTTAATACGGTTAGTAACAGCCAGCTTGCCGAACCGGTCAGGTAATGGTAAAGTCCTCTGCCGTTATCCCCGATATATTCCGGAATGCCCGGATATATCCTGCTCTTGCTAAAATCGCTTAAGTGGCGGTAAAGACTGTTTATTACCTTATAGCCTTCCGGTACGAATTTTCTCTTGTATAAGGCATTGGCATACATTACCGCCATATGGGAGAATACGGCTCCGTTCTCCTTGCTGCCGTAAGCAAAGCCAAACATCCTGCCAAGGTCTGTTTTTAACTCTTTAAAATCGGTATTGAGCTTATATCCTCCTATTGCGGCATCATAAAGATAGGTATCTGCCGCCGAAACAATTTTCCCGACCTGTTCCCCGGTTGCCGTGTGTGACATGATGGCAAATACCTGGCCGGTAAGCATCATTCTGACCCCGTTTTCACTGTCGCCTTCCACCCGCCTGCCGCTGTTGTCATAATAGCTGTTGAACCAGGAATGGCCTTCCCTGTTGGTTATCCATTCCGTCCTGCGAGTGTGCTCCCGTATCCAGGCCGCCTTATTTTTCAGGTTAGCAGAAAGCTCTTTTAAGGATATCCGTATCTTTTCCCCGCTGACCCTGTGTTTGAGGCAGGTGCAGTAATGATAAAGAAGTTCCCGTTTCCTGTTCCGGTCCTCATAAAGCTCCGCATTATCCTGTAACAGTAATCCAATTTCTTTTAACAGCGACACTTCCTTAAGGCCGGAGGCCTCCAAAGTATTAATAAATCCGGCCATTTGTTCCAAATTATACCCATACAGGAAGGTAAAAGCAACGCTTTCACCGCGTTCCTTTGCCATATCCAGAGCATCATTCCAGTCGGCGCCTCTCATCCGGATATGATTATGTTCACCCACATCATAAAAGGCAGTCAGATGCTGAATCAGCATATGTTCAAGAAGGGTCCCTTTATACTCTTCCCCTCCCGCAGTTCTAAGACGGCTTCCTTCTTCCGGTTTCCAGAGATTATCCCTCTCTTCTCCCCGTACTGCCTGGGGGTCCTTAAAATAATAATTCTCCTTTAATAGAATCTGAATATCCCCGCTTTGCATAATATAAAGACTGGTGGTAAGGAAGGGCCATACCCCATGGTCCATCCATACCCGGGTTATATTATTCCGGTCCGCAATAAATTCTCCCTGCTTTGTCCCGATTATGGTGGCATTGCTTCCGTCTGCCCGGACACCGCCGAAATTATCAATTAACATATCTCTTACCCCGTCGGGATTCATAAGCAGTAAGGCCAGACAATCCTGCCATAAATCCCGCCAGCCTCTTCCGCCTTTGCCGTAATCATGGTGGGGCAGAAACGAACAGCCGTAAATTCTGCGCAGCACAGGCTGGAAATTTACCCACCGCATCCAGGCGTCAAAATCCCTGTCCCCTGTTTTATAGGTAATATTCAGCTTTTCTTCCCAATAAGCACGGGTTTCCTTTAAGGAGATGCTTAAAGCTTTTTTGGAAAAATACGGCTTAACCGTCTTTTCCAATTCTTCCTTAGAGGTTCCGTAGCCTAATACGATTAGGTAGGTTTTCTCTTCCCCGGGATTTAAGGTTACGTCTGCAAAACGGATTCCGCCCAGTACTTCGTACCCGTCCGTTTTAGCGCCTTTCGTAACGTACTTTACGGATTCATCCTGAATGGCTTTCGGGTTTTCAAAATTCCCGCCTTCACCAATAAATTCTTCCACACAGGGATAAAACCCAACGGGGGCTTCTCTTTCTTCAGCAGCTCCAAATACTCCATATACCGCCGTATTCTTTAAGTGCCCTCTTTCATCAAAGGTTAAGGCAGGGGTTAAGACAATTCCTTCCCCTGTTACTTCTGCCCGGTGAAGCAGGGAAGTTACATGCCGGTGGTCCCTGATATTGTCTGCGGACCTTCCGTAAAGAGGGACGGCAGCCGTAGGTGTAAAAGCAAGGGATTTACTGCCGGTGTTTTTAAGCGTAACCGCCATGAGTTCCACCGTATCGCCTGAGCTGGGCACAAATGAGGTGATTTCAGAAGTAATCCCATACTCCCTGGAAGTCCTCGTTACCTTCTGCCACAGGATTCCGGCCTCCAAAACCGTAGCTTCCTTTTCCGACGTAAAAAGAGCCGCTTCCTGTTTTGCCGACCTGCCTGCCGCCGACCAGATGCCTTTTCCCTTTATATTGCACCAGAAGTTTCTGGAAGCTTTACTGTTATGTAAATCTTCACTGCTTACCGGAGCTAATAAAAACGTATTCTGCCCCGTCTTGCTGTCTCCGCCTAAAGTAGGTGTCACACTGCTCATGACACCGCTTTCGTTGGCTATAGGAAAATAAAGATAACCGGTCAGTTCCGGGTCTGTCAGCCGGAACCTGCCTTTTTCATCTAAAAACTGATATCCTTCCATTCCTTTCTCCCATCTTCGCATAATGTATTCACTATTATGTAGTTATATCAATTCCAATTTATCCAAACAGAAATTATGGGATATAATTTAATTTGCCTACCCGGGCATTTTTCCGGTATTCGGATGGGGATACGCCGCAGACAGACTTAAATATTTTCATAAAATGTTTCTCATTCTCATATCCTATAAGACTGCTGATTTCTATTATTTTTTTATCGGTTCCCTCCAATAATCTCTTGGCCTCATTAATCCGTATGGCTTTTAGATAATTTACAAAATTCATTCCGGTATACTGCTTAAATACATAAGAAAACAGGGAGTAGTTCATGGATATATAATTGGATACCACGGCCATATTCAGGTCTTTATCATAATTATCCTGTATATAACGGATTGCTTTCTGAATTTTCTGCTTGTTTTTATAATCGTCAAATTCGGTAATCAGTCTGTCATTAATGGATTCAATCCAGCCGGATATGGCTTCATAATAGCTGCCGGCATTGTCATATTCATAAACATTTTTCAGTTCATTAATATTCTCCGCATTAAAATCCAGAACATTTTTATAATTTAAGCATATTTTTTCAACTATGCTATTCATAAGGGCCATGAAATCATCCGGTTCTATCTGGCCTTGTTTTGTCTTATACAGGATACGGACTAAAAATTTGTTCACTTCTTCCAGTTTATCCGTACCTACCATCTGGATAATCTGGTCTATGGTCTCTTCGGAAACGGTCTCTTTCCTGCTTGAACCATGATTGTATTCGGTTATAAAACTTCCGGTTGCAAAAGCATATTTTCTCGCATATAAAGCTTCCTCGTAGGCTTCCCGCAGTTCCCTTAAGTTTTTGTGTTCCCTGCTGACACCTACAAAATGATCCTTAAGTATCTGGCTGAGTATTTCTTCCTTATCCTCATATTTTACAATAAAAACACTTTGCCCGTTTATGTCATCCAGGAAAATAACATCCTCCCGCTTCAGCCCCTTAAGCGTTTTATAATTAGTGCAGCAGACCACATATTCACTGCTAAGGAAACAGTCTTCGAACTTATTTTCAATGGCGGTTACTTCTTCTTCCGTTATGCCGGGGTTTAACAGCATATATTTAAATTGCTGGCAACCGATTTTAACAATTTCCTTCTGCTGTATTGTTTCATCTTGTATTTCTTTCTCCAGCTTCTCCAAAATTAAATTAATTTTATCCCTCTCGATTGGTTTCAGCAAATAATCCTTTGCACCAAAGCGCAGCAGCTCAACCGCATAGGAAAAATCATCGTACCCGCTTATCACTATGACTTTCGGTACATATTTAAGCGATTGGATTTCTTTTACTAAGGTAATGCCGTCTTTTTTCGGCATGCGGATGTCCGTTATCATTACGTCTATCTGATTGTCCCGTACAATTTCATATGCCTCTTCCCCGTTTTTACATAGTAATATTTCTTCCACAGGAACAGCGGAACGCATTACAATGGCCTTAAGCCCCTGTCGGATAAGTTTCTCGTCCTCTACGATTAACAACTTCTTCATAATAAACCCTCCCCCTAATACCGACGTAAATTATCCGGTGATTTTCCTTATACGGCAAGGTCAGGCGCAGCCTGGCTGCATCTGCCGTTCTTGACCGGACAGCAGGAAAACCTCCTGGATTCTGATTTACTGTTAAGAGCTTTCCGAAACAAACGGAATTCTTACTATCACTTTCGTATAGCAGTCCTTTTTCGACGCTATACTGATACCGTACTCATCGCCAAAGCTTATTTTAATACGGTCCTGAACATTTTTTAACCCGATTCCGTTGCCGGAGCTGCCTGTTGTTTCTATTTCCCCTTCAATCTTTTTCTTAAGCCGTACGATTTCTTCTTCCGTCATTCCCCGTCCGGCATCCGTAATTTCAATCGTACAGTAATTTTCATACAGGATTCCTTTCATGTATATACTGGTATCCTCCGCCAGTTCTTCAATACCATGATAAATGGCATTCTCAATAATAGGCTGGAGGGACATCTTGGGGATCTCCTGTTTATAGATAATATCAGGAATTTTTAAGGATAAATAAATTTCATAATCAAACCGTAAATTCATTAAGGCCAGGTAATTCCTGATATATTCAATCTCCTCTCCGACGGTGACATTTTTGGATACCCATTTCATACTATACCGCAATAACTTCCCCAAGGCGGTCACGGCATCGGATATTTCATATTTTTCCTCCACCTCGGCCATCATTTTAACGGATTCCAGTACATTGTAAATAAAATGAGCATTTATCTGGTTCTGCAGAGCACGTATCTCCGTATTCTTCACCAGGACTTCCCGTTTAATATTATCTCCCATCAGACGGTTTATCCGGTCCAGCATTTTATTGATCTGCTGTCCCAGTTCACCGATTTCATCATCCCTGCAGGCAGGGATGCGTACCTCCAAGTCCCCTTTCTGTACCAGTCTTACGGTATCCATAATGACATAAAACTGCTTCAGAATGATTTTAACCGTTTTATCCGAAACGAAAATCAATATCAGGACAATAATAACAAAACATCCCCAGAATATATTCCGGAACCTGTTTACGGCAGCCATATCATCTTTTAAGGAAACAATCCGAAACAGATAACCATTTAGTTCTTTTACGTTTTTATAGCATACCACAACCGGCTCTCCGTTCAGGCTCATGCTGTCATAAGAAATATCCTCCAGATTCCCCGGTATATTACGAACAACCTTGCCGATATCGTCAAGCCACCTGCAATCATAATCAGGATCAAAATAGTATTTCCCCGTTCCATCCACAAAACAGGTCCATTCTTCCTCCGTCGGCGAATAGATTTGAGGGAACATAAGCTCCATTCTGGTGGATACTTCGATTACCGCATTCATACCGTTGCCTAAGGGAGTTTGCGTAACCAGGGAAACCAGATGCTCACTCCTGGGTGCCGAATAAGCCGGGAAAATTTTATCCGCATAATCAAATTGCCACGTACCTGACGTCACCTCTCCGTTTTTACCCCATGCAAGCCTTGTCATCCGGTCCTTTTTGTAAAGAATGGGCATCATTTCCGGTATGCCGTGAAAATCGGCATACACCCTTATCTGATATAAATACGGATTTGTGTTCACTATTTTTTCCAACGCTTTGATTTCCGTCTGATAGAAATTCAACAATTCCTGTGTCTTAAAATCCTCTTCCTCGCAAAACCGCAAAACGTAATTCCAGAAATTCTGGCTGTTTATCATTACCTGGGTAGACATCTGGCACATCTCCACATTTTTTTGAATCTGGTTGTAATTTTGCGTAAAATTGAATTCCACGTTTTTCATTTTTTCCTTTATCCTTGAATCCCTGTAATTTTCAAAGAAAAGGGAGGAAAGAATTACCAGGGGAAATACAATAATTGCCATGATAAAAAAAGTGAATTTATGACTTAGCTTCAGGGATGAAAACTCCCTTCTTATCTGCTCCATTACGCCTCCGGAATGCTATATACTTTATATCGTGTTTTGTACATATGAAATCTGCGCAGCAGCTTTAAATTACAAGCAATTATAATGTTATTTTTATTATAAAGAATTTTATGGAAAAAAACAACCTGCTGCAACCTGCCAGGCTGTTTTTTTCCAATTTATAATTATTTAATTCCTAACTTCTCCTTGGCTTCTTTCATCATCTCCGTTTTGGTATCCAACAGCTGTTCGACGCCAAAATCCTTGCGTTTTTGAAGGAACTCATTCCATACGGTATCAAAATCTTCTTCCGAAGCTGCCAGTAACAGTTTAGGTAAAACCACACCCCATTCATTATCAATCATAGTCTGAATGTCCATTTCGTCGGAATCCGCCGTCAGGGTAACATCATACTGGGAGGTTGATATAACATAGGGATACGTCCATCTCTCCATCTGTCCGAGAGGCTCCGGAGTTTCCACGGCCCACTTAAGAGCCATTGCGTTATCCTGGAACATCCAGTATGCGGAATCCGCACCATACAATTTATCATATTCCGACCTGTCCGTCGTTAAAAGCTCCCTGATTTCCGGTTTCATGGTAGCGACACCATCGGCATAATCCCAGGTCTCTCCTTCCACGCCCAGCCAGGTCATAAGCTGTCCATGCTCGCTCATAAGGTAGGCGCATAACTGGATTGCCCGGTCGGGACGTTCGCAATTCTTAGAAATCATGGTAAGGGTCCATCCGTTTATACCGGTTCCGGGTAAGGTATAATCATCCCCATTACTGTTTTTCGGCCCGTCTACCGCAATATAAATACTGTTGGGATCGTTTGCATACAGTATCTTTTCCTGGTCAGCCAGGTCCGTTCTCTGGTACAGCATGCAGAAATAGCGGCCCTGTGCAATTTTTTCTTCCATCTGTGCCCGTTTATCAATAAAGATATCATCTTCCAGGTATCCTTCGGCCCCTAATTCACGGAAGGTCTTTAACCATCTGACCAGTTCCGGGTCGGTAAGCCTGTCATAATATTTTCCGTCTTTTTCATATGGAACTGCCAGGAAATTCGCTAAATACTGGTCAAAGGAAACATTGCCTGTAGCGGTGAATTCATGAGCACCGACAGGGATCAGGGACTGGCCGTTTACTTCCGGGAACTGCTTGGCTGCCGCTTTTACGGCGGCAACAAAACCTTCCGGAGTAGTCATGTCGGGGCTGCCGATTGCTTCATATATATCTTTTCTTACCAAAAATGTCTGATTGGAAGCTATATTATCATATTTCTCATAGTCCGCAGGTGAAAAAGAGGAGTTAGGGTAACCGTAAATATGCCCGTCAGCCTGGGTAAACCATCCCACCCGGCCCGAATCGGCGACTTTAAACCAGTAAGGGTCATATTGTTCGGCCAGCTCATCCAGGGCATATACCAAACCGTCCTCAATCAGCTGTCCTACCTGCGGTTCATACCATCCCAGGGTAAGCAGGTCAGGCAGGGAATCGGATGCAATTAAGGAATTTAGTTTTTCCGATTCCGTTCCGGCAGGAACTATAAATTCGATATTGCAGCCGGTTTCTTCCGTAATGGTCTTGGATACCAGATTTTCACCCCAGGGTGTGGTAAACCAGGAAAAGTTGATATACCAGGTAAGATCCACTAAATCATCCGCATTTTTCTGCCAGCCCGGAGTATCGTCTCCTTCCGGTGAATCCTGGCTGCCCGTTGCTTCTTTTCCGGCATTTGCATCCGTTCCCGTTGGTTCATTCTTTTTACCGCAGCCTGCCAAATTAAAGGCCAGAACCAGTATCAGAGCAAGTGCAAAGACTTTTTTGTAACTCTTCTTCATTTTTTGATTATCCTCCCTTTTTTTAATTATTACCTTTATTCCTTAACTGCGCCGATCATCATTCCTTTGACAAAATATTTCTGAAGGAACGGATAGACACAGCAAATAGGCAAAGTCGTTATAACCATGGCGGCCAGCTTGATGGAAGTGGACGTGGTATCGGATGCCGTAATATTGGCAGCCGAAATGGATTGGGCCATCTGGCTGGACTGCACCTGTGCAACCATACGGTACAAATAGGTCTGAATGGGCTCTAAGTCCACCCGGCTCGTCATAAACATAAGACCTCCGAAGTAATCATTCCATTGGCCGACTCCCGCAAACAAGGCAATTGTTGCAAGCACCGGCTTGGACAGAGGTAAAATAATCTTTATAAATATTCCCCAGTCACTGGCGCCGTCGATTTTGGCAGATTCCTCCAAAGACATGGGAATTTCCCTGAAAAAGTTTATAAAAATCAACAGGTTAAAAAAATTAAATGCGGCAGGAATTATGTAAACCAAAAAATTATTTAACAAATTGAGCTGCTTGTATAAAACAAAGGTCGGTATTAAACCTCCGGCAAAAAACATGGTAACCGTTCCGAACATCATATATGCTTTCCTGCCTATGAGCTGTTTTTTCGACAAAGGATAAGCTACCATGGCGGTAAAAAACACGTTAAGCAAGGTACCAAACAAGGTTTTTCCAATGGTAACCTTAAAAGCCTGGATTACACTTTTGTCTTCAAAAACCGTAATATAATTTTCCAGTGAAAACTTTCTCGGCCACCAGTATATGCCGCCCATCATGGCATCCTTGGCATCGTTAAAGGAGTTTACAATAACATACCAGATTGGATATAAACATAAGAAACATACAAGTATCATAAACATTTCATTCAGTGTATCAAAAATAACCGTTCCCACAGACCGTTTTATTTTTGTTTTAGCTTTTATTTTCAAAATAAAACCTCCCATTCTAAGCTCACTAATATAATGACCTGCCTAACAGTTTCTTACATGACGTATTGCCTATCAGCAGCAGTATCAATGCTATAATTGATTTAAAAAGACCTACTGCCGTTGCATAGGAATATTTGCCCATAGTCATGCCCACCTGATAGACATAAGTATCAATTACCTGGCTGCGGGATATATTTATCTGATTTTTTAAATTCATTATCTGGTCAAAGTTGGAATTCATTAAACCGGCAATCTGAAGGATAAGCATTATTGCTATGGTACCGGTAATAGAAGGCAGCGTTATGTATATTATCTTTTTGATTTTCGTAGCCCCGTCCACGGTGGCCGCTTCATATATCTGCTGGTCCACGCCGGATATTGCGGCCAGATATATAATGGCTCCCCAGCCAAGTTCTTTCCAGCTGTCCGTTATTAAGGCCAGAGCCCAGAAATAATTCGGAGCACCCAAAAAAGAAACCGGTTCTTTTAAAATATTAAGAGCTATTAAAAAATCATTGATAATTCCGCCTTTGGAAAGCCATGACGTTAAAATTCCTCCCAGAACTACCCATGATAAAAAATGGGGCAGATAAGAGATTGTCTGCGAAACTTTTTTAAATTTAATTCCCCTTATTTCATTTATCAATAAGGCAAATAAAATGGGCAGGGGAAAACCAATGAATAATTTCAGCAGGCTGATACCCAGGGTATTGGTCATGATATTCCAAAAGTTTGAATCCTGAAAAAATTCCTGAAAATATTTAAAACCCACCCAGGGCGCATCGGAAATGGGTCTGGTTATCCTATATTTTTTAAAAGCAATTACGATACCGCCCATGGGTATATAATTAAATACAAACATCCAAATAATCCCTGGCAGGACCATAAATTGCAGATACCGCTGGTTCCACCATTTCTGCAGGCCTTTCCCGTTCTTAAGTCCCTCACAGGGCAAGGTCTCCCTGTGTTTTGCAGCTGCTTTAGCCATACTGATTCCTCCATCTGTCATCTGTTAAATTAATCATATAGAAAAAGCAGCTGGAAAGAAACGTATTTATTTTGTATAAGGTGTCATTTTTTTATTATTAAGTGAAAAAAAATAAAAAATAAAAAAAATGTACCCGAAAAGGCCGTAACCGGAAACGGCACTATAATCTTTAGGTACATTCAAAAGTTCAATTTATATTTAATTTATATATTGTTACGAACTATTTTCCGCAAAAAGACATTTACCAGCTTCTGAAACAGGAGGCTGGATTTTGATTTTTGACTGCTTTGGGAAATTACTTCTTCAATAAAATATTGCTGGCTGTCAAAGGATATATCCCCGGAAATATCTCTGGAATTATCCCCGAAAGTTTCCTTGGAATTTTCCCTCGAGTTTTCCTTGGAATTTTCCAGGGATACTTCCGCGGTCATCTCCTTTTTCCCGTAGATACCGTTGCTTCCAAGCAGTCTTGCCTTAACATTGTCCCGGAATATTATATCCAATATATGCAATATTTGTTCCCTGATATCCTCATCTAAAATAGGGCAGGCAATCTCAACCCTTCTGGATGTATTTCTGGTCATTATATCAGCGGAAGAAATATACAGCCGGATATCTTTCTCCTTACCAAAACAGTATATCCTGGAATGCTCCAGAAACCTTCCGACCACGCTGGTAACCGTAATATTTTCTGTTCTCCCCCGGATTCCCGGCAGCAGACAGCAGATTCCCCGGATAATTAATCTGACTTCCACTCCCGCCTGGGATGCTTCCGACAGCTTTATAATGATATCCTTGTCTGTTAAGGAATTGGATTTTATAATAATACCTGCACTTTCACCCCGCTTTGCTTTCTCAATTTCATAGTCTATCAGCGCCAGTATGTTATTCTTAAAGGAATAGGGAGCAACCAGCAAGCTGTTATACTGCCCTTTCAGATTGGAAATGGACATATTTTTAAAGAATTCGCTGGCATCATGGCCAATGTCCTGGTTAGCCGTAATCAGGCAGAAATCCGTGTAAAGCTTTGCTGTCTTTTCATTATAATTACCGGTGCCGACCTGGGTGATATACATTATCCTGTTTCTGTCCCTGCGTGTAATGAGGCAAATCTTAGAATGCACCTTAAACCCTTCAAAGCCGTATATGACATTACATCCGGCTTCTTCCAGGCGTTCCGCCCATTCAATGTTATTTTCTTCATCAAACCTTGCTTTCAGTTCCACAAGCACGGTTACTTCCTTATTGTTTTCCGCAGCGGTACAAAGGTAATCAATAATCCTGGAATTTCTGGATAATCTGTATATGGTTATTTTAATGGATATAACATTGGAATCCTGGGCACTTTCTTTTAAAAGATGCAAAAAAGGCTCCATCTGATGATAGGGATAGAACAGGAATATATCCTTTTTCCTGCATTGACTTGTAATGGTATCATTCCGGTTCAGGAACGGAGGATAGACCGGTTCAAAAACAGGATAACAAAGCTGTTTTAGCAACACCGGCGGAAGCTTTCCCAAGAGTTCATATACATAATTCATGGCAATCGGCGAATCACAGGAAAAAACCTGCTCCCTGCTTATCTTTAGCCTGTCCAGGAAAAAAACCAACAGCATTTTGCTTAAATGCCCCTGTACTTCCAGTCTGACCGGAGATAATCTCGCCCTCTTTTTAAGTACCTTTTTCATCCGTACCCTGAAATCATCATCTACTTCAAAATTTTCATCTTCGGGGCTGATATCCGCATTTCTGGTAACCGATACAATTGAGGCACATTCCATCTTATACATACCGAAGATTTCTGCCGCATGTTCCAAAATGATTTTTTCCGTCATGGCATAACGTGTCTGGCTGCCCGGCAATAAGATAAACCGGGGCAGTGACTGGGATATGGGAATAAGACCGATTTTCATGTCCTCCCCCTGGAATACGCAGACTATATAAAGTCCTTTATTGATAAGATGCGGAAAAGGATGACGGGAATCAATGACCTGAGGAGATAATACGGGTAAAATATCACTCTGATAATAACGGTCCAGAAACTTTTTTTCCGATTTTTCCAGTTCCGTTAATTTCAGATTGCAGACACCGAATTCCCTTAATTTTGATTCTACTTCTGTAAATGCTCTGTCTTTTAGTCGGTATAAAGGTACGGTATTTTCAAATATTTTAGCCAGCTGCTGTTTAGGACTCATACCTGTTTTGTTATCCACATTGTTATTTTCCATTAATGACAAATCGGTAAGGGACCCAACCCGCACCATATAAAACTCATCCAGATTACTGGTAAAGATTGCAATAAATTTCAGACGCTCCAAAAGGGGCACCGTTTCATCCCGGGCTTCTTCCAATACCCTTTCATTAAATTTTAACCAGGACAATTCCCGATTCTGCATAAAGCTATTTCCTAAGCTGCCGTCCGATTGAGTCATAGCTATTCTCCTTTCAGGATTTTTTCGTAAAAATATCCTTCCCTGATGCCAAATTTACTTACAACGATATTTTCACTGTGAAAATAATCCATTATGGTATCTACAATAATGAGTCCGGGAATAATGGTATGCACCCGGTCCGGTATATTCTGCAGAACCGGAGTCAAGGTATCCTTATGGTTATTATGAATTAACTCCAGAATTCTTTTTATATGATATGCCTCAATAGTGACATTATTTTTCGGCAGGTTAAACATACGGTTGCTTAATTTTGCGGCTGCCCGCATGGTACCCCCGACACCGCAGATAGTGGGATAAGCCAGTTTTTCAATCTCAAGAGCTTCCAGGTTACTAAGTATGGCCTGCTTTATAATTTTCCTTTCTTCCTTTTTAGGAATTATTTTTTTAACATATTTTACATATAAATTCAGGGACCCTATGGGCATACTGGCCGCAACTTCAATTTTTTTGTCGGCAAAGGGTACTATCTCCGTACTGCCCCCGCCGATATCCACCAGAATTCCGCTGTTACAGTCAAGTGCTTTGGTGGCTCCTATAAAACCAAGGGTTGCTTCTTCTTCCCCGGATAAGAGCTCTATTTCATAGCCCGTGTTCTCTTTTATCATACCGGTTACTTCTTTGGTATTTACAATATTTCTTAAGGAAGCAGTGGCAAATATATGGGTATTCTCATTCTCTACCCGGTAATTTGTTAAAATATCCGTGAATTCCTTCAGGATTTCACAGGCCCTTTCCACTCCGCTGTTACTCAGCTTCTCATTCCTTATATAATTAGCAAGGCCGGCCATTGCTTTCTTTTCCAGCAGGGTTTTCATTCCGGAATCATTATATTCGTAAATGCATAGCCGGATAGTGTTGGAGCCTAAATCAATAATTGCATAAATCATCTAATAAGCCTCCTATTCTCATAAGTAATTTTTACACTTGTATACATAACAGAGTATATTAACTGAATGTTAGGCGGGCGTAAAATCATTGTTAAGAATAAGTAAAACCTGACACCAGCCAGAGCAATGACCTTGGTACCAGGTTTATTTTATAATCTTTAATACCCTTTTATAAGCAATTCCTTTCTGATATAACGGAAGGTTTCCTCTTCTCCCTTTTCCTTTAACATGACAAGAAGTTTTTCCAGTAATCTTTCCGTATCTTCATGTATTAAATAATGGGCTTTGGAAGCCAGAAAATAAGCCAGAGGATCTCCGTCCGTATATTCTTCTTTATTGTAATTTTTACTTGCGGCTATCCGGTCACAGAACATTTCGGCCACATATTTGACCGGCATTTTCATACCTGCCATCGGGGCGCCTTCATTTAAGCTGTAATCTATCCAGTATTCCAGATGGTGCTTGTTTCGTCCCTTATGATGAAGCCAGGCAAGGCTGTATCCCTTAATCTCCCTCTCCGCATTATTGGGGCTGCGGTCTCCCTGATAATATTTGGCTCCTACGGAAAATTCCACCCAGGAGTATTTGGATAAATCATGGAGAAGCCCCTGCTTATATAGTCCTGCCCGAAAGCAGTATTTCATAACAAGCCATTTATGATGGTTAATCGTTTTTAGATGCTTAATCCATTTTGTCATATGAACCTCCAATTCTTACATCTATTATGCGATATACCTTCATCATAGTCAAGAATTGATCCGAACCGCGATAGGTTAAATTAAAGGCCGACATGTTAACTATTCCCTGAAAACAGGAGGAAGTTTCTACCTTGTTATGATTTCTCCCGTGAAAAGGAGTTCTATCATAGCGGCTCATATTTTAGATGCTGCTGTCTTATCATTTATCCAAATTGCAATTTTGATGGACATTGCTTTTCGTTGGATTTATGTGGTAGAATAAATGATAGAAATTTAGTGGAAGTACGCTTTAGATATAAGGCGAACGTAGAAAATTTATATTTTGTGCGGAGCGCAACTTTGAATTGGCAGAAAGCAAACATTAGGTGATAAAAGTCAAAGCGTCCATCCGGTAAAATTTAAAGTATACTTCAAAATGTGAGGTGAAGAAATCGTGACAGACAAAAAAATCATAGTACAATTTACGATGCTGACATTTTGCATAGCCTATCTTGTGTCGGGTGCTTTGATTACTCTTGGGCAATTCGGATTTTCGGTTCATTCTTTCGTTCAATCGCTACAGCAATTTGGGATGAATATTCCTTTTGCAATCTATATTTTGTCGCCCGCTATTGCTTCATATACCGTTCTGAAGAAAAATAACAAAATAGCAGATTTTAAGGAATGGTTGAAAACTGTTTTATACGCCAAAAATAACATATCTCTCTATTTGTTTGTTGTTGCAGGGCTTGCACTGTATTTCTTGATACATCTTGCAGTTTCAGGCCGCACGGAAATGGAGCTTCCATTTTATATGTTCTTCCTTTCCCTTCCTGGTAATCTTATTATCGGTGGCCTGGAGGAAGCTGGCTGGATGTACCTATTGCAGCCTGAGCTTGACAAAAAATATGGCTTTGTTTTATCTTCTGTTTCTGTTGGAATCATTTGGCTTTTATGGCATCTCCCTCTCTTCTTCATACCGGGGACGGGTCACTACGAGGGACTCATTGACTTTTGGATGTTTGCAGTTCAAATCATAGCGTTTCGGTTTTTCTACGGGGCAATCTACAAAATATCAGGAAAAGGCGGTGTGTTTATGTGCGTATTATTCCACACCATGTTCAATGCGGCATCCCCCGTCTTTGGCATCCTGCCTATGACTTGGGCGGGAACCATTGCCGCAAATGCTGTGATTGTTCTTGTTTCAATTGTAACCGTTGTGATATACGACAAAAAGAGCAGGCGAATAGTATAAGGATTTTCTACAGAACAATAGAAAAATATGGTGCAGTAGTGACTACTTGATTTTTAGGAGCAGTAGGCGAAAAACAGGAGGGAAAAATGAATAATAGTTTTATAGAGATAGCTATTTATCAAGTAAAGCCAACAAAAGTTGAAGAATTTGAAAACTTGTTAAATAATGAAGTTGTTGCTACTCAAAGAGAGCAAATAGGACTTTTAGATTTGAAATATGTCAAGAGGGAATATAATATTGATTACGAGCAGATTAGGGAGGGACTTCCACCTCATAAACTCACAAAAATTGTAAAATGCGTGAAGTACATTTTAGTTTGGGAATTTGAAACAAAAGAGGATTATGGAAAAGCCTTGCAAACTCTTTATCAAAAGTATGAGAAACAGATTAACCGTTGTTTGATTGCTCCACACGATAAACTACTTGGAGGGCGCATTTACTAAAAGTATGTTCACCTTCTATCCAATAAAGTGAAGCCTTGTGTTTTATGATGGGTCGCCTTTGGAGCATTCCTTTTTCGAACATATAAAATGTTTGGGTCACAAGATATTCAATTAATCATTAGAAAACCCGGATAATAATACAATCGAATTATAACCAAGTACAAAAGTAACAATGGATATGATACCATAAGGAATCCACCATGAAAAACCGGCATTGCCCGGGATTGAAGGTAATATTTTGTCACGGAATATCTCTGAAGTAGAGCCAATAACAAAACCAATTATCATGCAATACGTCTGATGCGGAAACTTGTTCATTGTCCATTCGATCGGTTTTGTAATCAGAATAATTCCGATTAATGTGGAAAATCCCAATATACCAATATAAGCTATATTAAATTCCGTGATAGCTAAAAGCATGGTATCATACATTCCAAGAACAAGCAACATATGGGATGTACTGATACCGGGCAGCACTAATGCCAGTGCAATAATAATTCCTGTAAGCAATAGCATCGGGTAGTTTGTCAGTCCGGAACCAAAACTAATATCAAAATTGCCAGTCGGGATAAATCCGATGGAAATAACAATACCTAAGCCTAAAAGAAAGTAGATTCCCGAAGAAATTTTTAACGGCGTCTCCTTTGTCTTTTTATACAAAGCAGGTATGCCTCCAATTACAGCTCCCAAAAAAAAGAAGGAAACCGGAAACGGGAATTTTTCCAATAGCCATTTAATGACAAAGGACAGGGAACATATACCAATACCTGCACCAATGCAAAATTTCATAAGGAATATTATGTTTCCTCTGACATCTTTCAAAAAATTACTGATGGCACCTATCAGCTTGTCATAAATACCCAAAAGTATAGCCATTGTTCCTCCGCTTACCCCAGGAACACTCATAGACGAGCCAATGATAAAACCTTTTAGCATAAGTATTAAATTACTTTTTAATTTATTTTCCATATACATATAAAATATATCTGCTATTCCAGGTGTATCTTCACTCCTTTATTCAATGTCGTAAATTATAACATAAATAATTTAAATTGTAAATTTGTTTTGGAAACTTCTTAGAATAAATGCATAAATGATCATTTTATCAACTCTCCGAACAACTATTGCCTAAGTAATAGGCGCCGGATTAAAAATACACAGGTCATTATGCAAACCATAAACCTCAGCCCATGGCTTGTGTTTTCCGCTGGCTATATCAACAATCCTTTGAAACAATAGTGTGCCTATTTCCGGAATGGTAGCATCTCCTGACGCAATCGGTCCCGCGGAGACATCAATCAAATCGCTCCACATATCCTTAAGGTCATCGCGGGAGCTTACCTTTATAACCGGTGCTGCTGCCAGACCGTAAGGAGTTCCCCTTCCTGTCATAAATACCTGAAGGGTAATACCGGATGCCAACTGGCATGGGCCGCAGACAATATCACTGGCCGGAGTCGCGGCGTAAATCATACCGTGTTTTGCCGGGCGCTCAGCCGGAGACAGAACCTCTACTATCGGAGATTTTCCTGATTTGGCAATGGAGCCCATGGCCTTTTCCACTATATTGGACAATCCGCCTTTTTTATTGCCGGGGGTTGGGTTTGCAGAACGGTCTACCCCGCCCTTTTCCAGATATTTATCATACCATTTCATCTCTGCGGCCAGTTTTTTGCCCACTTTGTCATTGATGCAGCGCTCTCCCAGCAGATGTACGCCATCGCGTACTTCCGTCACCTCCGAAAATAAAACGGTGGCTCCTGCCTGCACCAGAAGATCTGCCGCATATCCTGCACTTGGGTTTGCAGTCACACCGGAAAATGCATCACTCCCTCCGCACTGCATGCCAATACAGAGCTCCGACAAAGGCAGAGTTTCTCTCCTTCTGGCATTGAGGCGCTCAAGCTTTTGTTCGGCCATTTTTATAATAGAATCAATCATATCATGAAAACCGGCTTTTTCCTGTAAGATTATTACATTTTCCGGTTTTCGGTCGTCTTCGTCCAACAGCATTTCTACCGTTAACTTTTCACAGCCCAGCCCAATCACCATAATTTCTCCTCCGAAGTTTGGATGTTTCACAAGATTACGCAGTGCACGTATGGGCACCTTGGCTTCCGGTGCGTTGATAGCTACCCCGCAGCCATAGGCATGGTTAATCGGTACAATGTCATCCACATTCGGGTACTTTGGAAGAAGCTCTTCTTTCATTCTCTTAACGGCAACATTAAGCACGCCGGTAACACACTGAACCGTAGTGCTTATCCCAAGGATATTTCGTGTGCCAGCATATCCTCCGTTGGGATTCCTGTAGCCTTTAAAGGACTTGACCGGTGCTTTTGGCAGGTCGGAAACCAGATTAGTTCCAAACACCATATCATCCAGTTCCGGCACTACGGGAAGACGCAGCATATGCTCATTTATCCAGTCCCCTTTTCTTATACTGTCCAGAGCATATCCCAGCACTACGCCGTAACGGCGGATTTCTCCGTCTTTCTGAATATCATGCAATGCCATTTTATGACCCTGAGGGATATTCTGATTGGCCGGAATACCATCAATTACTTCCATCCCGGCAGGGATCTCTTTTACAGCAATAGCAACATTGTCGTTATCATTAATTTTTATAATAGTTTTCCGGGACATAATTTCTCCTCCATACCTTTTCCTGGATTGTCTTTCACTGCTGCCGATTTCCAAAATATTAGAGTGTGTTTATGTTTACATCTCATAATTACCGGTAATACCGTATTTTTTCATCTTTCTCCACAGTGTGGTAGTGCTTATATTCAGCTCCTCTGCCACGGCTTTGCGGCTGCCGCTGTGCTTCTTCAAAAGCTCTACGATATCAGCCATCTCCGGATATTTGTATACTACAACACGCTCTTTTCCGTCAAGAATTCTAACCTCAGGATACAATTCTTCCAACAGATTTGTTACCATGGCCTGGTCTATGTTCTTCTTATAAGTAGTAATAAAAAGCCTTTCACAGAAGTTCTCCAGCTGAATCAGATTTCCTTCCCACCCGTATTCCTTCATTACTTTCATTCCTTTGTCCGTTATTGTAAGATGGGTGGAGTATGTATCCGTAAATTGCTGCAGATAATGTTTTACCATTTTTTCAATATCTCCTCTCCTTTTCCGAAGCGGAGGAATATTAAGGGTAAGTGCACTAATGCTGTAATACAGATCCTTCCTGAACAATCCCTTTCTGACCAGAAAGCTTAAATCCGTATGGGTTCCTGCAATAATACGGACATCATAATGTTTTTCTCTCTTCATATGGCCCGGCATGAATCCCTGAAAGCATATGGTTTTGTATAATCCGTACTGGCTGGCAGAATTCAGTTTTTCGATTTCATCGATATAAACAGTTCCGAAATTGCATGTCTGAAAAACGCCGCTGGTGTTTTCCCTGCCATCAGAGCCGGTGCTTGTTCCGAAAAGATAATTATATTGCTCCGTATCCCCCATGTCGCTGCAGTTAACCGTTATAAACGGAAATTTTTTTCGTGCACTGTTATTATGGATACATTGGGCGAATACTTCCATTTCTGTTCCCACTTCTCCATATATTAAGACAGGATTTTTTGATAATGCATATTTTTTACCAAGTTCTATGCTTTCCCTCAATTTGGCTTCAGCTGTCTTCAGGGATGCAAAATCGTACTGTGCAATATATCCGGAAAGGTACATATCCTGTACGGTTTTGCTTTCGGACTGAGGAGCATTTTTTATTTTGCTGCAGGAGAGAATCGCACCGGTAATTTCATTATCGTACCGTATGGGCGCCACAAGGAGCAATAAAGGCTTTGCTTTAATTTTGATAGAAGTGGAATAGTTGTCCCTTTCACCTCTTAATATAGCCTCTATGGCATGAATATCGATGCCGGCCAACTCATCCTCAAGCAGCTTTCCAACCACTTCCGATGCCGGCTTTTTCAGCAATTCTTCCACAATATGGTTGATAATGAGTATTTTACGGGCATTGTCAATCTTTATTATTCCGTTGAATGCCGTATCAAGCACAGTCTCAAACTGAGCTTTGCTGCTTTTTTCGACATCGATTGCATAGCCTATTTTCTGGGCCATCTGCAGCGCTTTACGTATTGAGTCCTCCGTGGACCTTAGAAACAAAGCCGGAATATTATATTTTTCCACACTTCTGATAACATGATCCCCGCCCAATATGATGTCCGCACCATCCTTTACGGCACCTTCCACGGCCTGCTCCATCTGGTAAAAATTATCCGTGAAATAGCAATTCAACTTTACATCAAACAGCTTGTCAAAACAGGAAATATCATTCATCATGTTTTTCAGTGCTACGATTGCAATGCAGGGTGTTTTCTTTTTTACGATTTTCTTACTTTCTAAGACAAGGAGGCCTATTTCCTGAGCCGTCATTGATATTTCTGCTACGGGGATATTCGTATGGTTTTTGATAAGCTGTGCCTGTACGCCTCTGGCAACGATAATATTAGCGCCTTCTTCAATGCATCTTCTGGCCTCATCAACTGAATCCACGGTCTCAATTATTCTTATTGTATCAACAGCAAATCCGCTTTCACGAATCACCTTCTCAGCTTGGTCCAGCATATATTTTTTCGGCAACAGCATAACTATTTTAGCCATAACACACTACCTCCAACTTGTTTTTATTCATTATATAAAAACGTAATCTTTTATACAAGTTGTATGAATTTAATACATTTCCTTAAAATGAACGTTCTTGAATATACCCTGATTTCTTACCTAACCAGGCAAGGTTTTTTGGCGTCGAATGTCCATCCCGGAATCAGGTACTGCATTCCCATTGCATCATTACGTGCTCCAAGACAGTTTTCAAGATATAACCGGTGAGCTTTTTCCACCTGCTCCCGGTCAACTTCTATACCTAAACCGGGGGTTCGGGAAATTTTTATACATCCGTCAATAATCTGCGGCGGCTCTTTTGTAAGTCTTTCCATCCCTTCCTGCCAAATCCAGTGGGTATCAAGTGCGTTAATGTTTCCGGACGCCGCAGCTCCGCATTGCGCAACCATTGCAAGTGAAATGTCAAAATGATTATTGGAGTGTGCGCCCCAGGTCAGGCCGAAGTCGTTGCAAAGCTGTGCAACACGGATGGAACCTTGCATGGTCCAGAAATGCGGATCTGCCAACGGGATATCAACGGACTGAAGCGCAACAGAATGGCTCATCTCCCTCCAATCCGTAGCTATCATATTGGTGGCTGTGGGAAGTCCTGTGGCGCGCCGGAACTCAGCTAATATTTCACGTCCTGAATAAACCCCTTCCGCTCCGCATGGATCTTCACAGTATGCCAGTATCCCATGCATGTCTTTGCAAAGTTCCACCGCTTCCTTCAGAGACCATGCTCCATTGGGATCAAGGGTTATTCTTGCATCAGGGAAGGCTTCCTTGAGAGCCCTGATTGCCTTCATCTCTTCTTTCCCTTCTAAAACACCGCCTTTCAGCTTGAAATCCTGGAAACCGTATTTTTTCTGAACAGCCTTTGCAAGGGCAACAATCGATTCGGGAGTCAGAGCTTCCTCATGGCGAAGCCTGTACCAGTCGCAGTCTGAATCCGGCTCAGAATCATATGCCAGCCCCGTTTTATTTCTGTCTCCTACATAGAACAGATATCCAAGAAAACGTACCTTGTTTCTTGCTATTCCGTCACCCAGAAGCGCGGCTACCGGAACCTCAAGAAGTTTTCCTAAAAGATCAAGCAAAGACGCTTCGATTGCTGTGAGAACATGTACGCCCGTTCTTAAATCAAATGTCTGGTTTCCTCTTATGTCGACTTCATTTTTGCTCTTAAGCTTAGCTTTTACTTTTAATAATGTATTCTTATATTCTCCAAGACTTGTACCGATTACCAGGTCTTTTACCTCTTCTAATACGTCGGTGATTTTCTTTCCGCCGGGAACTTCACCTAGACCTGTTGCTCCATTACTGTCCGTAAGAATTACAACATTTCTTGTGAAATAAGGTGCATGAGCTCCGCTTAAGTTTAATTCCATACAATCTTTACCTGCTACCGGAAATACTTCCATGTTTTGAATAGTCGTTTTCATGAATATTACCTCCTGAATATGTTTTTATACAGCTTTTACATTCTTTGTCACAATCACGTCGCTTCCCGGATTCAGTACATTTTTAATTGATTTCTAGCCATTTCTCTGGCAATTGCACATCCTACAACGCCAGCTCCTGTAATCAGCACATCAAATTGTTCCGTCATATTTCCAGCCTTCCTCTCTTTATATATACCTTATTCCCCCAAATATGGAGTAATTAATCTGTCTTCCTCATCATATATCAGTTCCGCAGGTTCATCCAAAGCCTCCAGTCCTTCATACTTGTGATTTTTTACCTCTTCATAGTATTCCTCCGACAGCATGATTTCTGAAATATGCAGGCTGTTAGGAATCCTTACCACCCGGACATGCTCCCTATCTACTCTATTTAAGGTACGAATACAGAGCTGAACCGCTTCCTTCTCCGTGGCCACTACCACCGGAATCATAGCAGAGCGAAGTACGGTGCTAGTAATGCAGTTTGGATACATGGCTTCCGTATCCATCTGTTCAAAGATTGCCTTGGTAATGCAGCTGGCAAGACCAACTCCCAGGGTATTGCCGTGGGATACCTCGCTCAGCCTTAAGAAGCAGGTTCTTTGCACTTTTAAACCTCCGGATGCATAAGGGGTAGAAAATGTCCCTGTGATATTGGGATCAACTCCTGTTCCGCTGTAATTTTTACCAATCTCGTCTACAACCAGGATGTCAGCGCTTCTAACCAGAATAGACGGCAGGTTAGAGAAGGCAAACTTTAATAATTCCGCTTCTCTTTTTATGATGTTTTCCGGAACAATTGCCTCGATAAGACATGTCTCATCATAAGCATTCTCCACACAGGGAATTGCAAACAGGAGAGGTGCCTTTTCTATGACTACCTTCGCCATAGAAAGAATATTCATGGCAATCCGGTCCATTCCGTCTCCATGAACCTGCTCTGCCCCTTTTTGTTTTCCAAGTCCCACGGTCATCATCTTACAAGGTCCGCTTTCTACGAAGCCGCGGAAAGCATTATGAGGTTTTAGCCTGCAGGAGATAATGATGCCGTCAGCACCATATGCATTTTTATCCATATAGACAGTTCTTCCGGTATCAGAAACACCTAATTCCACCACTTCCATAGATGTGCGGATCTCGCAACCCATGAATTCTTCTGTTATACCAAATCCGGCCAGCATATTTTTTTGTCCGTAAGCGGTAGCTCCGCCATGACTTCCCATAGCAGGGACAATAAAAGGGGTGGCTCCTTTTGATTTTACATAATCAATGATTGCTTTTGTAATGACATCCACATTACGGATGCCGCGGCTTCCTGCTGTGACGGCAATCTCCATGCCGGGTTTAATCCTGGAATCAAATTCTTCTTTGGATAATTCCCTGTATACCAAGGACGGAATATCCTCCGGACAAACCATATCTTTTGAAAATGTCTGCTTTGCATGAAACATTTTAGGAATAGAAACTGTTTCCAGCAATTTTGATACCGTGCCTCCTTTTACCACTTTCATAAGCTCATCCTTTCATATCAGATATCAATGAAGTCCCATAGTGGCCAGCAGCACCGCAAGAAATGAATTAAAAAACGGATATAACGCTCCTAAGTAGAATTCATGATAATACCCCTGTTTATGGGTCAGTTTTGTATAATTCAAGCGATTGATGGCGGAACCGTTATGCGGCAGGGAATCAAGACCATAACAGGAAATATTTACAACCCTGTGCATAATATCTGCCGGTACACCCAATGCAAGGAATTTATCCGCAAATACCGTAAGCGCAATTGCTTCTCCCCCGGAAGCAGAGCCTGTGATACCGGCTACTATATTGGTGGCAAGACTTAGCTGAAGCAGCGGCGGCCCGGGAATCCTGCCAAGATTATCAATCATATACTGAAAACCCGGAGCGAGTTCAACTGCTGCTCCAAAACCTACAACTGCTGCAACATTCATAATTGATTTCATGGTAGAAGTACAGCCGTTCATTAACGTCTTGCCAATGTTATCAAACCTTTTGTAGTATAAAATCAAACATACTATGCAGCCCAGCGTTAAAGATACAAATGGTTCAATATCAAATACATTCATTGCTATCAGCAACACAACAGACGGAGATAAAGCTTTGATAAACTGTAAATTGGAACATGTTTGCTCAAGCATTGCGTTATTTAAAGCACCTGCTTCTTTATCAATCAGTGCTCCCGTAACATCATAGCCTTCCCCTCTTTTTTCATTTCTGCGAAGCTGGTACCAGATGTACCATGCGCCGAAAATGATACAGGATAATGCTGAGATAATACCAATCACCGGAGCAGATTTCGGATTGGTTCCTAAGTAATCGATTGGAATGAGGTTTTGTACCGCAGGGGAACCCGGAAGAATTGCTGTCCACATGGAACCGCCGTATACAGCTACCGCAATAACAAAATGCCAGGGAATATTCAGCTTTTTGAAGATAGAACGGCATATAGGCGCGATGGTAAAGATTACAACGAATCCGCTGACTCCGCCAAAAGAGAGAATTGCGGTAATTACGGAAAGTCCCATGAGAACCCAGAACTTTTTGTTTTTCCCGCCTTTTTTCTCTGATATATTACCAATCTTAACTGCAACATCCTGTGCTGCCCCACAGTCACCCAGCATTGCCCCTAAAATACAGGCAGGCAGAAACAGTAAGAAATTATTGGCTGCAAATCCGCCGAAATCAACTGCATATGCATTTTTCATATTTTCAATAATCGGCAATCCTGATAACAGAAATACAATGACTGCACAGAACGGACCAATTACCATTATCGGAAATCCCTTATAAGACCCCACTATAAAAATCACTAAAGCCAATAAAATACCCAACAAGCTCAAAATACCAATGTCCATAAGACTCTTATCCTCCTACAATGCAATTATTATTTTAGCGAAAATCCCTCTGTTCTGCCATTAACCCCCCAGATACACGAACAGACGGTTTTTTAACTTAATACTTTTTATTTTTGTGAATAATAATCGAAGAGATCCGCCTCCTTAATTTTTTGTTTCATGTCTTCCCAGACCCGACCTTCCGAAGCCTCGCTGGGACGAACCGGTTTCCCTACTTCAAGGCCCAGCATATTTGCCATGTCTTTGGTAGCTACCGGGAAGCTTGCGGCATCCTGGCTGAGTCTGACCGGATTCAGTCTGAACTGATCTTCTCTTGCACTCTCGTAATTCCCCGCCATAAATTTGTCATATATGCCGCATACTAGTTCCGGGAAAAGGTTGGCAATAGAACATACTCCTCCCGCACTGCCCATACAGAGCCCGCCAAAAACCATGGTATCTTTTCCTGTAAAAACCTTAAAATCCATATCTCTGGTACGCCGGATCAGTTCGCTTAATAAAGTAAAGTCTCCGCTGGAATCTTTAACACCTACGATATTCTTTATATTCCTTGCCGCTTTCTCAACCAGGTCCGCCGTTAACCCAAATCCGCACCTGCCCGGATTGTTGTAAAGAAGGACGTATGTATCCGGCACCTCTTCCGCTATGGTACGAAAATGCTTGTAAAGACTTTCCTCCGTCGGTTTGATAAACATAGTCTGTAAAATAGAGATACCGTCTGCTCCGGCCGCGGCAGCCATTTTTGCTTCTTTTACTCCCTTTGCAGTGCCGATTGCGCCGATACCGTAATAAATAGGAACCCTGCCTTTATTCTCATCCATAATAACTTTTAATCCTTTTTTTTGTTCATCCTCATCAAACATATAGAATTCCCCGTTACTTCCAAAAGCAAGGATTCCTTCTACCCCACCATCAATTACACGGTTTACCATATAACGGAGTTTTGCTTCATCAATCTTTTCCTCCGCATCCACCGGTGTAATAAGAGGAACGATTATTCCTCTTATATCTTCTATTTTCATAATTTACACCCATTGCATACCACAGGCCTGCCCGCGGTACTGCCACAAATAAAGGCTGAAAGAATCAGTCCGTGGCATCCTTTCTATGTTTCATATTTTCTTTCAACCTCATTGCTTTTCTTTTATTTTAACCCCTGTTGCCGTTATGCTAAAAAATCAGTCTATAATCTTCAGGCTGTTGATTTTCTCAAAATACCTGGCAATTGCGGAATGATCTTTCTTTTCAAGTCCTTCTGCCTTGCAGGCCTGCAGAATTTCCATTGCTTCTGCGGCAAAAGGTACGGAAACATTTACCGTATGTGCCGTATCCAGTACATTCTGTAAATCTTTAATATGCAGTTCAATTCTGAACCCTGGCTCGTAGTTGCCGCTAAAGATTTTCGGTGACTTCTGTTCCATAACCCTGCTTCCTGCAAGTCCTCCGCGAATTGCCTCAAATACAAGCTTCGGATCTGCCCCGGCTTTCTTTGCAAAAACATAAGCTTCGCTCATTGCGGATATGTTAACCGCTACCATCATCTGATTTGCCAGTTTCGCTATATTACCGGAGCCCGCATCCCCCACATAGGTAACACTGGAAGCCATAGTCATTAATAAATCATAGTACTTATCAAATACCGGTTTTTCTCCGCCTGCCATAACAGCAATGGTACCCTCAACAGCTCCCGGTTCTCCTCCGGAGACCGGCGCATCCAGAAAATCCACATTTATTTCTTTCAGCTTAGAATAAAACTCCTTGCTTGCTACCGGGCTGATGGAACTCATATCAATAACCGCTTTACCGGCAGCAATTCCGTCAACAATCCCGTTTTCATCGAAAAGGGCAGAAGCAACATGCGGTGAGTTTAGCAGCATGGTAATAATAACATCTGATTTTTCAGCCACTTCCCTGCAATTTGCGGCAACCCGGACTCCTAATTTCCCCATTTCATCCAAAACACTTTGACTACGGTCATATACGGTAAGTTCGTGCCCTGCTTTCCGGACATTCTCAGCCATCGGCCTGCCCATGATTCCTAACCCTATAAATCCTACCATCTTCATCATCCTCCTGTAACAATGGTTGATTTCCACGGATACCCGCGCATTCCTTGTTTTTAAATGATTTTCGAGTATCATACAGGCATATTGTATATTATTTAAAAACTGAAATCTATTGACAATAAAACTAACAATAAAACCCAAATTTTATGTTAAATATTACTTCTTTCAACTGTTGTAATATTTCTTTCATTTTTGAAATGCATTTTTTCGATTTTGCATTATAAAATTTTAGTGGCAGACGGAATTCCGAATTTATATATCAAACAATTTAAATATTTGTATGGTATTAGTAAATGTGATTATTGCAATTATAATTGCGAATTGGTTTTTTTTCATAACGGACAATATACTAAAATTAACCATCCGGCGCAGACTAATCCCAGGATATCCTGTGTCTGATAGTTTAATAAACTGTGTAACTTATTATAAAATGCAATTTAAGGAGGTATTATTATGAAACCGGGAAGTCCGATTGTTACCGACATGAAGGTTATACCCGTGGCAGGATATGACAGTATGTTAATGACTTTAAGCGGTGCACATGCACCGTTTTTCACAAGAAATCTTGTAATCCTGACTGATAGTGCAGGTCACACCGGAATTGGAGAAATACATGGAGGTGATTATACATACGCCGCCCTGAAAAGCTGTATTCCGCTGGTGGTCGGCAGGGAAACCGGCGCATACCGTTCTGTTTTAAACAGTATTCACAGAGCGGCAGCCGGTGCTCCAAAAGCAGAAGGTGATGACGGTGAAGGTATTCAGTCTCTGGATATCAGCAAGCTGAAATTTGTTGTGAGATCAGAATGGGCAATTGAATGTGCACTATTGGATTTGCTGGGACAATATCTTGAACTGCCCGTGTGTGAATTGTTAGGTGAAGGAAAGCAAAGAGATAAGATTGAGACGTTAGGTTATCTGTTCTACGTATCCGATAAAGACAAAGCAGGACCGCTGCCCTATCCGGATGAAAGCAGCAGTACCGAGCCCTGGTTTGCAATGCGCCGGAGGGAAATGCTTACTACGGACAAAATTGTGGAACAGGCCTTGGCTTTACAAGATAAATACGGTTTCCGAAACTTCAAGCTAAAAGGCGGTGTTTGGGAAGGCCAAAAAGAGATGGACACCATCAGAGCACTGAAAAAGCAGTTCCCGGAGGGAAGAATTAATATTGACCCCAACGGCGCATGGAGTCTTAAGGAGGCAATCGATTTATGTACAGACATGAAGGATGTCCTTACTTATGTTGAAGACCCCTGCGGACCTGAAAACGGCTACAGCAGCCGTGAAATTATGTGTGAATTTAAGAATGCAACAAATCTCCCGGTAGCAACCAACATGATTGCCACCGACTGGAGGCAATTCTATCATGCGGCATCCCTCAAGTCCGTTGATATTGTACTGGCGGATCCCCATTTCTGGGGCTTGAACGGAAGTATCCGGATGGCACAGCTTTTAAATGACTGGGGCCTTACCTGGGGTTCCCATTCAAACAATCATTTTGATAT
>DBEP01000046.1:67316-67649 GCA_002294045.1 Lachnoclostridium sp. UBA903
CTTCCTGGAAGTTCCAAAAGCACCGGGCCTCGGTATTCAGCCGATAATGGAGAAAATCATGGAAGCGAATGCACTTTATAACAAGATGGACAATCATGACAGAGATGATGCCATGGCTATGCAGTATTTAATTCCCGGCTGGAAGTTTGATTCCGGGAAACCGGCTTTGGTAAGGTAAATTTTTTTGTGTCATTCGGCTGTAAAAGAATAATCTTTAATATAATTTACCAGTGTATTTTCCGCATTCTTTAACATAAGGTTTGTCCTGTGTGTAAGAATATTGTAACGGTATAGCCTGGGGGTAAAGCAAAAGTATGTGATATTGGGGTCAGG
>DBEP01000117.1:0-652 GCA_002294045.1 Lachnoclostridium sp. UBA903
GTTTTTCATACGGAATCTGCCCTGGTAAGACCCCAGCTAATCAGTGGCACCCATGCCCTGAGCACGGCTTTATCCGGCAATCTGCGTCCGGGTGATGAGATTTTATCGCCGGTGGGTAAACCTTATGATACTTTAGAAGGGGTAATAGGTATCAAAGAAATTGAAAACAAACGAATAACGGCATGTCCGGGAGAGACGGATGCCTCCGGTGTTAAAAACGGTTCCGGCTCCGGACGGCTGACCGGCTCCCTGGCTGAATACGGGATAACTTATTCCCAGGTGGATTTATTGCCGGACGGTGGTTTTGATTATGACAAAATCCGCCGGGCTATGAATGAGCGTACGAGATTAGTAAGCATACAGCGTTCCAAGGGATATGCCGCCAGGCCCACTCTTTCCGTTAAGCGAATCGGAGAATTAATCCGTTTTATAAAAGAGATTAATCCCAATGTGATCTGCATGGTAGATAACTGTTACGGTGAATTTGTGGAGACAGCCGAACCTACGGAGGCAGGCGCGGATTTATGCGTAGGTTCCCTCATTAAAAATCCGGGAGGGGGATTAGCTCCTATCGGAGGTTATATCGCGGGAAAAGAAGAATATGTGGAAAATGCGGCATACCGTTTAACAGCTCCGGGTCTTGGCAGGGAAG
>DBEP01000117.1:764-19224 GCA_002294045.1 Lachnoclostridium sp. UBA903
GCTCCGGGTCTTGGCAGGGAAGTGGGCGCAACCCTGGGAATAAACAGCCAGCTGTTTCAAGGCTTATTTTTAGCACCTACCGTTGTATCAGGAGCTTTAAAAGGCGCCATATTCGCTGCAAATATATACGAAAAACTGGGTTTTCCGGTTATGCCAAACGGTACGGAAAGCCGTCATGATATTATCCAGGCAGTGACTTTAGGCAGCCCGGAAGGCGTAATTGCCTTCTGTAAAGGTATCCAGGCCGCAGCACCGGTTGACAGTTTTGTTATTCCGGAACCCTGGGCTATGCCGGGATATCATTCCGATGTAATAATGGCGGCCGGAGCTTTTGTACAAGGTTCTTCCATTGAACTAAGTGCGGACGCCCCCGTTGAACCGCCCTATGCCGTTTACTTCCAGGGCGGGTTAACCTGGTATCACGCCAAAATCGGTATCCTTATGTCCCTGCAGAAATTATATGAAGAAAACCTAATCCGATTCAATTAAAATACAAGAAAGTTATGTATTACTGCCAAAATAAGCGAAAGCAGTGTTAGGTATTTTATGCTATTTTTGTATACAAATCTGATGAATTATGTTAGAATGGACAAGAGAAAGCTTGTATCTGGAGGTAATGTATTATGGCTAAAGTAGGCGGTAAAAACTCATGGGCCCTGTTGCTGTTGGTTTTAGCAGGTGTTGTATTAGGAGGCTTTATCGGTTATCTGACACAGGATATATCCGGCCTGTCCTGGTTGAATTATGGTCAGGAATTTGGGATTGGCGGCAGTAACGGTGCAGGTGTTATCCGTCTGAACCTGGGAATTATGATAATTAATTTCGGGTTGACGATAAAGATTACGATTGCCGGAATTATTGGTGTAATCTTAGCCATAATAATATACCGGAAGCTTTAGTGTGCAATTCCTTTTTATTTTCTTGGAGAGAGAATAATCAGGAGGAATTATGAAAGAAAAGTATTATACCTTAAAAGAATTGCCTTTATCGGAAAGACCTTATGAAAAATGTGAAAAATCCGGTGCCGCATCCTTATCGGACGCCGAATTGCTGGCGGTAATCATACGTTCCGGTATAAGGAATGAACGGGCAGTTGACGTAGCCGCAAGGGTATTGAGGCATTCAGCCGGCTACCCCGGTTTAATCGGATTAAATCACATGAATCTGAATGAATTAAAAACCATTAAAGGTATTGGAAGAGTAAAAGCAATTCAGTTATCATGCATTGCTGAACTGACAAAACGCATGTCTAAAGCAACCAATGAAGGGAGACTTAAAATGATAACTCCTGAAGCGGTTGCTCATTATTATATGCAGGATATGAGGCATCTGTCAAGGGAGAAAGTCCTGTTGATTATGCTGGATTCTAAAAGTAAGATTTTAAAAGATATGACTATTTCAACCGGTACAGTAAGCAGTTCCCTTTTGTCACCGCGAGAAATTTTTTTGAATGCGTTAAAGTACGAAGCAGTAAATATAATCCTGATGCATAATCATCCAAGCGGTGATCCGTCTCCCAGCAGAGAAGACATATTAACCACGAAAAGAATGAAAGAAGCTGGAAATTTAATTGGAATTAAACTTATGGATCATATTATTATTGGAGATAATAAATATGTAAGCTTAAGTGAGCAAGGTTATATTTAAACTGTTTCACTGCGGCAATAATAATCTTTAAAGGATACACATAGGAATGGAAACAAGTTTGGAAGGAGACAACAGGTATGACTGGAAAAATATACGGTATTGATTTTGGAACCAGTACCATTAAGATATATCAAAAAAACGGCGGAATTATTTTGGATGAAAAAAATATGATAGCGGTAGCTAACCGAAAACAGGTAATAGCAGCAGGAAATGAAGCGTTTGAAATGTATGAAAAGGCACCTGCCAATATACGGGTATCTTATCCTGTCAAAAACGGCGTTATAGCGGATCTCGCCAATATGCTGGAATTATTGAACTATATGATACGTAAAATTGATAGAAAGAGCAGAAAATTGTCTGCCGCCGCTGTTATCGTAGCAACCCCTTCCGATATTACGGAGGTTGAAAAGAGGGCGTTTTTTGATTTGGTAGCCAGCTCCAATATTAAAGCAAAAATTATAAAGATAGTGGAAAAACCCATAGCAGATGCAATTGGCATCGGTTTGGACGTAACCAATGCCAAAGGAGTCATGGTAGTGAATATAGGTGCGGATACTACGGAAGTATCCATTATGTCTCTCGGCGGAATTGTAATCAGTAAATTAGTACCCGTGGGAGGCAACCGACTGGACGAATCCATTAAGAATTATGTAAAGAAAAATTATAATCTGATAATTGGGGATAAAACAGCAGAAAACATTAAAAAGGAATTGGCCTCCGCCTTGCCGGCGGAAGAACGCAGCATGAAGGTTTATGGCCGTAATGTGGTTACCGGTCTGCCCACAGAAGTTGAAATCAGTTCCGATTATGTGTATGAATCAATTACGGAATATCTCTATACAATTGTGGATGCAATACGTATCATCCTGGAAAGAACACCGCCTGAAATCTCTTCTGATATCATTGATTCCGGAATCTATGTTACCGGAGGTTCTTCGTCTATATCAGAACTGGATCAATTAATTGCAAAAGAAACCGGCTTGAAAATTAATGTCTGTAAAGATGCTACTGACACGGTTGTCAACGGTCTTGGCAAAATGATAGAAGATAAAAAACTCATCTCCCTGGCATGTTCTTTAAAACAGACTAATTTAAGCGGCTGACTTGTCCGACAGCATAAATGAATAATTAAAATAGCAATAACCGGATTCATTGGTTAAAAACAGGTTTTTTTGTTTAATGGCCGGATGACTCTGAGTATGGAAAAGAGGTATATATGAGAAGACGGACAAAATTCAATATAAATCCGAAGCATTTATTTATTACGGGTGCTTTGTTATGTTTTGCATTAATATTTGTTTCTTTTCAATATAAAGAACAATTATCACCGGTAAAAGCAGCGGTCGGCAATGTAGTAACACC
Source organism: Lachnoclostridium sp. UBA903 (assembly GCA_002294045.1). Taxonomy (GTDB): domain Bacteria; phylum Bacillota; class Clostridia; order Lachnospirales; family Lachnospiraceae; genus Anaerocolumna. The sequence goes on from DBEP01000117.1 coordinate 3,774, forward strand.
TATGCAGAAGGGAATTAATTCCATAGGACACGCCATTTCAAGCCAGGTTGAAAAACTGACCAGTCTTAACAAGCTTTTAAAAGAAAATGCTGAATTAAAGGAGCAGGTAAATACCTTATCCTATGAAAATAAAATATTATTGCAGGATAAATATGAATTGGACCGTTTCCGTGAATTATATATATTAGACAAAAAATATGCAGATTACCCTAAAGTGGGAGCCCGGGTTATCGATGCCGACCCGAACAGCTGGTATAGCAGTTTTAGGATTGATAAAGGTTCGGAGGACGGTATAGCCGTTGATATGAATGTAATTGCCGGTAACGGATTGGTAGGCATCGTTGAAGAAGTAGGGAAAAACTGGGCAAGAGTAAAATCCATTATCGATGATTCCAGCAATGTCAGCGGTATGTTTTTAAAGACTTCGGATCAATGCATTGTCAGCGGTGATTTGGAGTTATATAATTCCGGTGTAATTGGTGTTGAATTAATCAGCAAAGATGCTGAAGTTTCAGACGGTTATGAGGTGGTAACCTCTCCAATCAGTGATAAATACCTGCAGGGTATACTTATCGGCTATATCAGTGATTTAACCGTAGACCCGAATAATCTGACCAAAACAGCCCATTTAACTCCTGCCGTTGATTTTGACCGATTAGAGGAAGTGCTGATTATTACCGAATTAAAGGAGCCGCTGGTGGATTAAGGGAACCAAGAGTGTGCCGTATCGGTCTGTGAAGCAACATTGTGACGGCATAGTCACGAAACTTAGGAAAGGCAGGGGTGTAAAGTATAGGTGAAACGATTTATAATAGTAATTATTGAAATACTTATTTGTTTTATATTGCAGACTACGGTTTTCCAATGGTTTGCTCTTGCCCACGTAACTCCGAACCTCCTGCTTATTTTAACCGTGGCCGTTGGTTTTATGAGGGGCAGGAGAGAAGGACTTGCCGTAGGGTTTGTGTGTGGTATATTAATTGATTTTTGTTATGGCAATGTACTTGGCTTATATGCCTTAATTTATATGACAATCGGTTATTTAAACGGTTTCAGCCACAGGATTTTTATAAAGGATGATTTAACCATTCCCATCCTTCTGGTTGGTGTAAGCCAATTCGTATATTTTTTCTTATATTATGTATTTAATTTTTTATTAAAAGGTAAATTGAACATATTATTTTATTTTATAAGAATCGGGCTGCCCGGAATCGTGTATACGGTGGTGGTTTCCATTATATTATATAAACTGCTGAACATAGTCAACACATGGATAGACCGGAAAGAAGAAGAGGAGGTGTAGCAAATTGCTTGATATTATATGGGAAAAAATAAAGCAGGTACTTTCTTCCAGAATTCTGCCAATTTCTATGGTATTTTTGCTGTTAATCAGTTTACTGGTCAACAGGATTTTTACTCTGCAGATTGTTGAAGGAGAAACTTATTCTGACGAACTGTCTTTAAAATATACAAAAACCAGGGAAATTAAAAGTACCAGAGGCAATATTTATGACCGCGACGGAATTTTGCTGGCTTACAATAAGTTAACTTACTCCGTTGTTTTGGAAGAGAGTACTAAGCTGGCAAATAACAAGGAAAAAAATAACATGCTTTATAAACTTATTTTATTATTAGAAAAGTATGATAATACGATAGAAAACGAATTTGCCATTTCCCTGGATGAAGACGGTGAATTTTATTTTAATGTTGAAACTACCGCTGAACTGCGTTTTAAGAGAGATGTTTACGGACTGCGTTCCGTTGACGAACTAACAGAAGAGCAAAAAACTGCAACTGCCGAAGAGGTTTTTGATTTTTTAAGGCATGGCGACAGCAAATACGGTTATATGTTTAATATTTCCGATGACTATTCACTGGAAGATACCCTGAAAATAATGATTTTAAGGTATGCGCTCTATACAAATTATCCGAGATATAATCAGATCATCATATGTTCCAATGTCAGCGATGAAACGGTAGCTGCAATTTATGAAAACAGTTCCTACCTGCCGGGAGTTGAAATTGAACAGCAGACATACCGGGTATATAATGACAGTATTTATAACGCTCATATATTGGGCTATACCGGTTTAATCAATTCGGAAGAACTGGAAGCCCAACCGGAAGATTCGGATTATACCAATTCCGATGTTATCGGTAAAACCGGGATTGAAAAGGAATATGAATCTTATCTGTCAGGGGAAAAAGGCCTGGAAACCATATCCGTAAATTCAGCCGGGAAGTTTCTTGATGTACTGGAACGGACCGAGCCGGTAGCAGGGGAAGATGTTTATTTAACCATCGACAGTAAGCTGCAAAAGGCTTATTATAAGATTATTGAAAGAAGTCTGGCGGGTATTCTGCTTTCCAAAATAAATAATAGTACGTATGCAGGTACCAGAGGTACCTCGGCAAAGGATATCCGTATACCCATTTATGATGTTTATTTTGCATTAATTAACAATAACGTAATAGATATAAACGCGTTTATGGAGGAGGATGCGACAGGGCTGGAAAAGCAGGCATACCAGAAATTCTTATCCAAACAGGATGAAGTATTGGCAGAAATAGAGGATTTGCTGGCTATAAACAGTACAACGGTCAACAGTGCTACTTCCGAAGAAATGCAGGATTATCTGGCCTATATTTATAAAAAACTAACGGACAGCGATATCTTAATATCCTCTAAAAGTAAAATTAATGATACTTCTCTATTAGTATCTCCGATTGACCAGGATGACAGTACTTATAAAGATTATACAAATAATAAAATAAGTTTAAGCAAATTTCTTCAATATGCAATTTCAAAGAATTGGGTAGATCTTACCAAACTGAATATTGAAGATGATTATTTCAGTACGGATGAGCTTTATGAAAAACTTCTGGACTATATCAAGAGTTTATTATTAAAAGACAGCAATTTTCATAAAAAAATATATAAAGATTTGGTGTATTCGTACAAATTATCAGGAAAGGAAATTTGTCTTTTATTATTTGATCAAGGTGTGTTAAAATATAATGAGGAAGATATTTCAAAATTAGAAAACGGAACTATTTCCGCATATACATTTATTACGGATAAGATAAGGAAACTTGAAATTACTCCCGCCCAGTTAGCTTTAGATCCCTGCAGTGCTTCCATCGTTGTTACGGATGTCAAAACAGGTGATGTACTTGCCATGGTATCTTATCCCAGCTATGACAATAATAAATTTGCTAACAAAATTGACCCGGAATACTTTGCAAAGGTAAACAACGATTTAACTTATCCTTCCATAAACCGTGCGGCAAAACAGCGTACGGCACCGGGCTCTACCTTTAAAATGGTAACCTCTGCTGCAGGATTGGAAGAAGGAGTCATCGGTTCGGCAGAGACGATTTATGATCAGGTTAAATTTGACAGAATTACTCCGGCACCAAGTTGCTGGTCTACCTCCAGCCATGGCGCTGTGGATATTACCACAGCCCTGGAAGTATCCTGCAATTACTTTTTTTATGAAGTGGGCTGGCGTTTAGGGCTTGACAGTTCAGGTGTTAACAGGGAGCAGCTTAGCCTTGAGAAACTCACTGAATATGCTTCACTTTTTGGCCTTGACCGTAAATCAGGTATTGAGTTAGAGGAAGCAGAACCCAGGATTTCAGACGAAGGTTCTGTGCGGTCAGCTATTGGACAAGGTACCAATAACTATACACCGGTACAATTAGCCCGTTATTTAACTGCAGTTGCCACAAGTGGTACTTTATATGATTTAACCCTTATAGATAAAGTTGTAGATAAGGATGGTACGGTGGTATTAGATAATAATGCACAATCAAAAAAACTGTCACAAGTCAGCAATACAACCTGGAATTTGATTCAAGAAGGTATGTATAAAGTTGGTAACGGCAGCCGGAGTTCTTCTTCTTATGTATTTAAAAATTTCCCGGTGAAAGTAGCCGGAAAAACAGGTACTGCCCAGGAGAGCACCTCCAGACCGAATCATGCATTATATTTATCCTATGCACCGTATAATAATCCCGAGATAGCGGTTGCAGTCGTAATTCCAAATGGATATGCTTCTAATAATGCGGTAGAGCTTGCACGTAATATTTACAGTTATTATTTTAATGTGGAAGATAAGGAGAAATTGGTAAATGGTGAGGCTATTTTACCGGAAACTGATTCACCGTCTTTTGGGGATTAATTTGAATTATATTATAAATCAATCCATGCCAGGAGGTATTCATGAATAATCCAGTCATTATAAAGGGTAATAAATATGGCATCGTTGTTGTACTGGATGCTGAATTGGGATTTGAAGAACTGAAGGAAAAAATTGCTGATAAATTCCGTGACTCCGCCAAGTTTTTTGATAAGGCCCAGATGGCAATCAGCTTTGAGGGAAGGATTTTAACAAATGAGGAACAGCGTGATATATTGAATATTATTGCTGAGGAAACAGAACTTCATGTTGTTTGTGTCATAGAGAATGATCCACAGAAAGAAGAGGTATTTAAGAAAGCTTTGAATGAAAAATTAATGGAACTTTCTAATACCACAGGGCAATTTTATAAAGGGAATCTCAGATCCGGACAGGTTCTGGAATCCGAAACCAGCATCATCGTCATAGGTGACGTGAATCCGGGTGCCCGGATTGTATCAAAAGGAAATATTATTGTACTAGGAGCTTTAAAAGGAACCGTATTTGCCGGTGCTACCGGCAATACCAATTCATTTGTTCTTGCACTGTCGATGAATCCGGTTCAGATCCGCATTGCAGATACCATTGCCAGATCTCCGGATAGACCTGTTAAGGAAGGTTTAAAAGAAACCAAAATAGCTTTTCTGGAAAATGGAAATATCTACATTGAGCCTTTAAGTAAAGAGGTTTTAAATGATATTAACATAGGATAATACACAAAACCACGCCTTTAATCAGGAATTTAAAATCAATTTCTGATAAGTTTTATAAATGAATCTTTGAATCTTTTGGAGGAAAAACAGGAATGGGAGAAGTAATAGTAATAACATCCGGCAAGGGTGGAGTAGGTAAAACAACAACAACAGCAAATGTTGGAACCGGTTTAGCAAAATTAGATAAAAAAGTTGTATTAATTGATACCGATATAGGATTGAGAAATCTTGATGTGGTAATGGGACTTGAAAATCGGATTGTTTATAATTTAGTGGATGTAATCGAAGGAAACTGCAGAATTAAGCAAGCTTTAATTAAAGACAAACGTTATCCTAACCTTTATTTGTTACCTTCTGCTCAGACTCGGGATAAAACAGCCGTAACCCCGGAACAGATGAGAAAGCTGGCAGATGAATTAAGAGATGAATTTGATTACATATTAATGGACTGTCCGGCCGGTATAGAGCAGGGATTTAGAAATGCAATTGCAGGTGCAGACAGGGCATTAGTTGTTACTACTCCTGAAGTATCCGCTGTACGCGATGCAGATAGGATTATTGGTCTGCTGGAAGCAAATGATATGCATCAAACACATTTAATCGTTAACAGACTCAGATCAGATATGGTAAAACGCGGTGACATGATGTCAAGCGGTGATGTTGTAGAAATCCTGGCTGTAGATTTAATCGGAGTTGTTCCGGATGACGAAAATATCGTAATCTCAACCAACCAGGGCGAACCGCTGGTAGGTTCCGATACTTTAGCCGGACAAGCATATATGAACATATGCCGCAGAATACTTGGAGAGGACGTTCCGTATTTGGATTTAAACGGAAAGCAGGGACTTTTTAGCAAACTTGCCAGTCTACTTAAGAAAAACTAACTGAGAGGAGATAGTATGATGAGTTTGGCGGATTTTTTCAGAAAAAAAACGTCCAGTAATGTGGCTAAGGATCGGTTGAAGCTGGTCTTGGTTTCTGACCGTGCCGGCTGTTCTCCTGAAATAATGGAACAGATAAAAAATGATATTATTACCGTAATATCAAGATATATTGAGATCGATATGGAAGGTTTGGATATAAAAATTACCCAAACTGAATCAGAAGGCAATAATGGAGTTGTTCCAGCGCTTTTTGCAAACATTCCGATAAAGGATCTTAAAACCAACAAAAAATAAGGATGATTTGCATGTTTCAATTTAAAAAATATAATATAAAACATTATGATTTTTCCATGATGGTTTTTGTATTTTTATTAAGCGGAATAGGAGCCTATTTAGTCCGTCTGGTAGAGGAGGAAGGTGAAGGTTTATTTAAAAAGCAGCTAATGGGTATCATATTAGGTATTGGTATTGTTGTTATAGTATCCCTGATTGATTACCATTTTATCTGTCAGTTTTACATTCCTTTATATATCATAAATGTGGTTCTTTTAGTTGCGGTCAGGCTCTTTGGTATTACTATAAATAATTCCAAAAGATGGCTGGATTTAAAAGTATTTACGTTCCAGCCTTCGGAACTTAGTAAGATCATTACCATAATTGTTCTGGCAAAGCTCTTTACCATGTTTAGGAATAAGATGAATAAGTTCTATATATTGCTTTTAACCGGAATATTGACGGCAATTCCTACTTTTTTCATATTAATTCAGACCAATTTATCAACTAGTATTGTAATCATGTTTATTTTTGTTATAATGATATTTGCGGCGGGACTTAGTTATAAAATAATTCTGCCAATACTGATTATAGGAATTCCTGCCGTTTTGGGATTATTCTGGTGTATTGATCAAAATTATGATATATTTTTCTTGACGGAATATCAGCAGACCAGAATAGCTTCATTTTTAAATCCTGAATTAGATACTTCCAGTGATACCATGTACCAGCAGGATAATTCCGTTGAGGTCATCGGTTCCGGCAGATTAACAGGCAAATTATTGACAGAAGGTATAGAATCCCTCCAAAGTGACACCATACCTGTATCGGAGAGTGATTTTATTTTCTCAGTTGCCGGAGAAGCACTTGGATTTATCGGTGGATGTGTTATAATAGTTTTATTATCCATACTGATTTTTAAATGTATCAGTATTGCCCGTCATGCCCCGGATTTTATTGGAATGCTTATTGCAATCGGAGTGGCATCCATGTTTATGTTCCAGGTATTTGTCAATATAGGAGTAGCCACAGCACTGCTTCCCAATACCGGAATACCATTACCTTTTGTAAGTTATGGGCTCAGTTCCATGGTCAGCAGCATGATAGCCATTGGGTTAGTTATGAATATAAGTTTACAGCGAAAAAATAAAAGGGGGTAAAACCATATGAATATTGGATTGATAGCACATGATGCAAAAAAGAAATTAATGCAGAACTTTTGTATAGCATATCGAGGAATATTAAATAAACACGAACTATATGCAACCGGTACTACCGGGAGATTAATTGAAGAAGTAACAAATCTTAATGTTCATAAATACCTTGCCGGTCATCTTGGCGGTGAACAGCAGATGGGTGCGCAAATTGAACACAATCAGATTGACCTTGTTATCTTTTTAAGGGATCCGCTTTCTCCGAAATCCCATGAACCGGATGTGAATAATGTGGTTCATTTGTGTGATACTCATAATATTCCGTTAGCCACGAATCTTGCGTCTGCTGAACTGTTAATTAAAGCTTTGGACCGGGGCGATTTGGATTGGCGTGAAATATTTAAATCATAGCCGGCAGATGTGTTTATACCGGATTATACTTTGAAAGAGGTTTGGAATGATGAAAAAAAAGTTAATATGTATCGTATTGTCTGTCACATTTTTAACCGGATGTTCTAGTTCCTCCGCTGTTTTATTGCCTTATTCCGAAGCAGATAATGTAATCAGCTATGAAAATATTATTGGCACTGAAGTGTCAGACTTTTTTGCAAGTGATCTGACAGTTATTCCGGATGAATTAAGTCACATGGAAGATACCGATATAACCGCTACATCAGCACTTATAGTCAATACCAGTGATGATGTAGTACTTTATGCCAATAATGTTTATGAACGTATGTATCCGGCCAGTTTAACCAAATTAATAACCGCTTTGGTAGTTCTGGAAGAAGCTGATTTAACAGATACGGTAACCGTAAGTTATAATGCTTCCCATATTACGGAAAGCGGGGCTAAGTTATGCGGTTTTAAAGAAGGCGATAAAATTACTCTGGAAGCCTTATTAAATAGTTTATTAATCTATTCCGGAAATGATGCCGGAACTGCCATTGCGGAACACATGAGCGGAACACAAAAAGGCTTTTCTAAAAAGATGAATGAAGCTGCCAAAAAAATCGGAGCCGTACATTCGAATTTTGTCAATCCCCATGGTTTACATGATGATGCTCAATATACAACCGCATATGATTTGTATTTAATATTCAATGAATTATTAAAATATGATAAATTCGTATCCATTATTAATCAGGACAGTTACACTGCTGTCTATACAGATGCCAATGGCAAGGAGCATACGAAGGAATTTGCTACTACAAACAGGTATTTAAAAGGTACGGAGAAAGCGCCGGAGGGTATTACGGTAATCGGAGGCAAAACCGGTACCACCAGAAAAGCCGGTAATTGTTTAATCCTTTACAGTCAAGACGGCCAGGACAAATCTTTTATCTCTTTAATATTACAAGCAGATGGTGGTAATAGTTTGTTTTCACAAATGACACACTTACTAGAAAAAATTAAATAAATTGTTTTCTAATTTTCGGTTGTTTTTTGAGTGATAATATACTATAATTGTTTTATATTAATTATTTATTTATACATATCACCTAAATTTTGTACACATCTTAAGGAGGAGATTACAATGATACAGATTATTGCAGGCGAGAAAGGTAGAGGCAAAACAAAAATCCTGATTGAAAAAGCTAATTCCGCAGTAAGAGAGGCAAAAGGCAGTATTGTTTATCTTGACAAAAGCAACAAGCATATGTACGAATTAAGTAATAGGATAAGATTAATTAATGTAAAAGATTATTGTATTGAGAACTATAGTGAATTTATTGGATTTATCTGTGGACTGATATCACAGGATCATGATTTGGAAGCGATTTATCTGGACAGTTTCTTAAAAATTGCTTATACGGAAGGACCTAATATCTCCTTAATCCTTGAGAAATTAGAACGTATATCTAAAGAATTTAAAATAAATTTTATAATCAGCATATCTTTAAATGAAGCCGATTTTCCCGAATCCATAAAAAAATATATTGTTGTTTCCTTATAGATAAATATTAATAATAGAAAAAAATTAATATAATAGTGATATTGTATGCGTACAAATAGAGCTGTTGCGACAGTGCATAAGTGCTGTTGTGACAGCTTAATATTATTCTGCGAGGAAACTTCCGTGTATTTCCTCGCAGAATAATATAATCTCCAAGCGGCACGGTAAATCTGCAACCGGAAATATTATTTTTTGCAGATAAAGAGCTGCCACACTAATTCCTAGTGCGACAGCTCCGTTCGCCCGGAGTGGACTTAAAAACCAAGAAATTCCGTATTGCTAATTATTCGTTACGTAATCTTCCAAAATAACTTAATGCATATAATCCAGCAATACCTACCAAAGCATAAATAATTCTTGATATCCAAGTCATGTCACCAAAAATTACTCGTACCAGGTCGAATCCTAAAAATCCGATTAAGCCCCAGTTAATGGCTCCGATAATAACTAAACACAATGCTATATAATCTACTGTTTTCAATTGATTACCTCCTTTTTGTTGCATTAAATATTGTTACCAATTTTATGCTTAATATTCCTAATCCTATTTTGTAAAAAAGTGCATTTAGGTCTTTTATTATTTGCTAATAAAAAGTATAATATAAAAGAAATGTAAAGGAGGCTGTTGATTTGAGTTCAGTTAAAAAAGTAGCCAGATACCGCAGACGTAAAAGCTTTAACATCGGTATATTGGTTTTCCTTATAATTTTTGTATATGTGTTAATCAGTGTTTATATATATTTTTCAAAAGATCATTTGACTATTTATGAAGTGAAAGAAGGCACCACTTCAGATGACAGCGTTTTTACCGGTTTGATTTTCAGGGATGAAGAAGTGATAACAACCGATACGGCAGGATATATTAATTATTATCATGGTGACGGAGACCGAGTCTCTAAAAATTCTACAATTTATTCCTTAGATGAAAACAAGGACTCCTATGATTTAATAAGCAATAGTGATGAAGCTGTAAACCTGTCCCAGGAAGATATCCTGAATTTAAAAAAAGAAATATCTAATTTTCAGAAAAATTATCAGGACAGTAATTATCAGCATGTTTATAATTTTAAATATGACATGGAAAACTCGGTATTAGAAATTGTGAATGACAGCATGCTGGAAAAATTGCAGACTGTTCTAAACGAAAACGGGACAAGCAATACATTAAAGGTTAACAAGTCAAATTCCAGCGGTATTATTACATATAGTATTGACAGTTTAGAGGATTTATCCATCGATGCCGCCACTGCAGAAAATTTTAATTTGGATGATTACGAAAAAACGCAGCTCCGAACCATGGATTTAATTGAAAAAGGAAGTCCTGTTTATAAAATTATAAAAAGCGATAATTGGAATATTCTTATAATGTTAAATAAGGACCAGCATGAGAAACTCGCAGATAAAGAAACGGTAAAGGTTACTTTTACCGATGACAATTTATCATTAACCGTACCAATAACCGTATATCAAAAAGACGCTGACTATTTTGCCAGGCTTGATTTGGATAAATATATGATTCGTTATTTGAACCAAAGGTTCATTACGGTTGATATTTCCATTAATTCGGCAAAAGGTCTTAAAATACCTGTTTCTTCCATTGTTGAGAAGGAATTTTATCAGGTGCCGCTTAACTTTTTTACAACGGGCGGCGACAGCGGAAGTAACGGTTTAATTAAGGAAACTTATAATAAGGACAGCGGGGAAGTTGAATATGTGTTTGTACCTGCGGACATCTACTATAAAGATGATGATTATGGTTATGTGGATGCCAGACTGTTTGAACCGGGTGAAAAAATATATTCGGAAGAAACACGCGAAGAATTTAACATAAGTAAAAAACAAAGCTTAAAGGGTGTATTTAATGTAAACAAAGGCTATGCGATTTTCCGGCGTATTGAAATTTTATATGAAAATGAAGAATATTGTATCGTAAAAAAAGGAACTGCCTACGGCCTGTCTGTCTATGACCATATTGCCTTAGACAGTAAAACAGCAGTTGAGCAGAAAATAATTTATTGATTAAGTCTGTTGAATGTATTCTTTCAGTTAAGATTTCAGCAGATGAGTAATCAGAGTTTATAATCTATATGGAAGGGAGTTATTCATTTGGTTAAAGAAAATCTATCTGTAGTAGAAAACAATATACAGGCTGCCTGTAAAAGAGCAGGCCGCTTAAGAGAGGAAGTAACATTAATAGCGGTAAGCAAAACCAAACCGGTTTCCATGATACAGGAAGCAATGAAAGAAGGTATCATGGATTTTGGTGAAAATAAAGTACAGGAGCTGAAATCAAAATACGAAATGCTGCCTAAGCATTTAAGATGGCATTTAATTGGACATTTACAGACCAATAAGGTAAAATACATTGTAGATAAAACAGTTTTAATACATTCCGTAGATTCTTATAAATTGGCAGAACAGATTAATAAAGAAGCGTTAAAAAAAGGTATTATCTGCAATGCACTAATTGAAGTAAATATTGCCGGCGAGGAAACAAAATTCGGAGTTTCGGCAGATGAGGTTTACCCTCTGATAAGGGAAATATCCAAGTATTTGAATCTGCGGATAAAAGGTTTGATGACTATTGCACCTTTTGTAGATAATCCCGAGAAAAATAGGGAGCATTTTAGAAATTTGCGACAATTAAATATTGACATAAAATCAAAAAACATTGATAATGTTACTATGGATATACTTTCAATGGGAATGACAGGTGATTATGAGGTTGCGGTTGAAGAAGGCGCAACTATGATCCGAGTTGGGACAGGAATATTTGGTGAGCGTAATTATTCAATTTAACTGGAATATTTGAATAAAACATAACTCGTTTAATAGTATTTATTTTGGATAGGAGATATAACATATGGCAAATATATTTAAAAACATATTGGATTCATTAAAGCTGACAGAAGATGATGACTATGATGATTATGTCAGGGAAGAGGAAGAAAAGGAGGCAAAGCGTGCCGAAAGACTGGAACGTAAGGCTGCCAAGCAGCAGGGGCGTTCGGCATATGATGAAACGTCTTCCGTTGTAAACTCAATACTAAATGAATCCAGGAAAGATAAAGTAACTAGAATGGAGAGAACCGCAAACAACAAAGTAGTTCCTATACGTACAACTCCGAAAGGGTTTGAAGTATGTATTATGAAGCCGTCCACTTTTGAAGATTCACAGGATATCTGCGACATGCTTTTATCCGGTCGGGCTGCGGTTATTAATCTGGAAGGTTTTGATGTAGACCTGGCACAGAGGATCATGGATTTTGTCTCTGGCTCCGTGTACGCCATGAATGGCAAACTGCATCAAATATCAAGTTATATTTTTATTATTTCTCCTGATACAGTTGATATCTCCGGAGACTATCTGGATTTAATCCAGAGTGACGGATTTGAAGTACCTACTCTGAATAAGGAATTTTAAACAATTATGATTACTGTAATATATGAGGCATTATACGTTTTTTTTATTGTACTTGAAATGATATTGTTTTTATACGTTATTACCTCGTGGTTTCCGATGAATAACCGTATTAGAGGTTTTTTAGCCATTTTAATTGACCCTATCTTAATACCGGTGCGATATTTACTGAAACGCTCCATATTTAATACACCTACTGCAGATTTATCACCGGTAATAGGTTTTGTTATAATTTTATTTTTACAGGAATTTTTTTATATTTTGAAATAAAAAGCTTTCTATGATTAACTAAAGCGGGAGACAGGTATGAATCACGATAAAGAGCAACAGATTTTGCAAAAAAGATTTATGGATTTGGCAAGAGCTGCTGAAAATAAAGGCATCTGCACATATACTGATTTTCTCACTTTAAATGAAACCAGTATATTCTTTTGTATAAAAAATGACATACCCAATGTGAATTATGACCTGTTTGGCGGATATAACGGTGCTGAAAGGAAAGTTTTGTGCTTTTACGGAAAGAATTCCGTAAAAGCTTTTTCAGATTACATCACCTGCATCCGTATTGTCCCCTTAAACAAGAAGTTCAGTGATAACTTAAATCACCGTGATTTTTTAGGCGCCCTTATGAATCTGGGCATTGACCGCAGTAAAATCGGGGATATACTGGTAAGAGAGAAGGAAGGATTCGTATTCTGCGAGACTGCAATCAGCCGGTTTATTATGGACAATTTGGATAAAGTAAAACATACGAATGTTATATGCAGTATTATGGATAAGGATGCGCCCGAAATACAGCCTGAATTTCAGGAAATACGGGGTACCATATCTTCTGCCAGATTAGACTCCGTTATCGCTTTAGCTTTTGGCTCTTCCAGAAACAGTATATTGGGATTAATATCCGGAGGAAAAGTTTTTGTAAATGGAAAGTTAGAGGAATCCAACAGTTATATACTTAAAGAGGATGAAGCCGTATCCGTTCGGGGATTGGGTAAATTCATTTATAAAGGTGTACAGAATCAGACTAAAAAAGGTAGATATTTTGTAGTATTATTGAAATATATTTAATTATAATAATCGTTCTTTATTATGTTGAACTATTGATATCTTATTATTTAAAATACATTTAGGAGGAAAAAAATGATTACACCAATCGAATTGCAGAGTAAAACATTTAAAACCGGTTTGGGATACGATAAAAAAGATGTAGATAATTTTATTAATGAATTACTTATAGGTTATGAAACATTATACAAAGAGAAAGTGGAATTAAGTGACAAAATTAACACCCTAAATGAAGGATTGAATTATTATAAAACCATAGAAAAATCATTGCAGAAAGCATTGGTTCTCGCTGAGCAGACGGCGGAAGATATAAAAGAAACGGCAAGAAAACAGGCAAAAGCCATTGAAGCAGAAGCCAGAGGAAAAGCTCAGTTAATCTTAGCGGATGCCTCCGGCGAATTTGAGCGTCTTCAGCAGCAAACTATCCAGCTAATCAGGCAATATGAAGCGTATAAAGCACAATTTAAACATCTTGCGGCTGCTCAATGCGAGCTCCTGGAAAGTGATAGTTTTCAGTTACATATTGCTAATCTGGATGCTTTTATTAAAAAGGAAGAAACAGATAATAATACTGCTGATAAAATCGCTCCGGAGAATTTGACGGACGGTAAAATAGCATCTGATTTTTATAATAAACAGACGGCCCCTTCAACCTATCCGAATGATGCGGACTCTGCGGCAAAAGAAGATAAGGATGAAGATTTTGAATTCTATGATTTAAATGACGGACAGGAGTAAGCGGAATGAATACGAATATTACGGTCAAATATGATGCTCTGCCGATTTATGATATTGTTCTGGAACAGGACTTTAATTCCTTATACCGTGAATTGAATAAGTTAGATACCAGAAATAAAAAAGTATGCATTGTTACGGATACGAACCTGAGTAAATTATATTTAAATGAATTAATAGAAATATTAAAGGATTATGCAAAGGTTGTTGAAACTTTTACTTTTCCTGCAGGAGAAGCCAGCAAAAATCTGAATACCGCATATCTGCTTTATGAAAAGTTAATTCAATCCCACTTTGACCGCAAAGATATTTTAATTGCATTAGGCGGCGGTGTTGTCGGCGATTTAACCGGATATGCGGCAGCAACCTATCTGCGCGGAATAAATTTTATCCAGATGCCCACCTCATTACTGGCCATGGTGGACAGCAGCATCGGCGGAAAAACCGGAGTTGACTTTCAGGCTTATAAAAATATGATTGGTGCTTTTCACCAGCCGAAATCCGTTTATATGAATCTTAAGACATTGTTTTCTTTAAATGATGCACAATATTATTCGGGCCTTGGTGAAATCATCAAACACGGTTTGATTAAAGATGCCGGTTATTACCTGTGGTTAAAAGCAAATTGTCAATCAATTAAAGACCGGGATATGGCTGTTCTTAAAGAAATGATATATAAGAGCTGCCTGATTAAACGGGATGTTGTAGAAAAAGACCCGAAGGAATTAGGAGACAGAGCACTGCTAAATTATGGACATACCATTGGACATGCCGTTGAAAAGCTTATGGAGTTTAAATTGTTACATGGTGAATGTGTTGCCATTGGTATGGTTGCGGCAAGCTATTTATCCCATAAACGGAACCATATCACCCCGGAACAATTTACGGATATTGTTTCCACCATTCAGAGTTTTAATCTTCCGGTATCCGTGTCCGGTATCCGTGCTGAGGATGTCTTAAAGGTAACCCTGCTTGACAAAAAAATGGAAGCCGGCAGAATTAAGTTTATTTTATTAGCAGAACCCGGAACGGCTTATATTGATACGACTCCGCTTTTATTATATCATG
>DBEP01000010.1:0-56860 GCA_002294045.1 Lachnoclostridium sp. UBA903
AAAACAGTAACCTTCCATATACAGCTGCAGATGATTGAGTCGCATGGCTGCAAACAGGTCTATAAGCCGATAAAAAGTTTCCATTGCGGGAATTTTATCTCTTCCGATATCCAGCATAATGCCGCGGACGGTAAGCATCGGTTCGTCAAAGATATCAGAAAATGGGAGGAGGCCGCCGCCTTGCTTTGTCAGCTGGGAAAGTGCCTGAATGGCATAAAACAGGCCGGCTCCCGTATTGCAGGCAATGTGGATGCCCGTACCGTCTATGGACAGGCGGAAACCCTCCGGATGATAATCGGCATATTCGACCGTAACCTGCAGCGTATAATTTTCCGGCAGTCCTGAGAAAAGTTCAGAAAGCGCAGATTCCGGAACATAGCCGGCCTCCTGGCAGGAAGCCTTAAGCTGTGGGCAGATTGTGACGGATACGGTATGGCTGAGAGAAAGAAAACCTTCATAAAAGCTGCATTCTTTTGGGGGCGGGAATAAGCGAAACATTGTGGAACACTCCTTTTTACTGACATTTATCCGGGGAAAATATGAAACAGTACCTGCCGTGGGATATCTTACGGATTTTTCTCATATTTTCTGCTGCGGAAATAATGATTTTATATCATCTTTTTCTGAATTAATATTTATATCTAAAAGTTTGAAAAAATGTAAAAAATCTAATAAAAAATCAGATATTTTTATATTATCATAACAGTGGGTATAACTCAATATGATAGGAATAAAAATATGATTATTAGGAAAAATATATAATTTTCTAGTATAAATTACAGCAAAATGCCATGTTGACAGGAATTTAAGAAGTGTGTACTATTAAGATTAAAATATAACAAAAAGTATGAAAAAGAGGCGAGAATATGTCAAAAATTTTATATATTCCTTTGGATGAAAGACCCTGTAACTATATATACCCGAATTATATCGGCAGGATGAGAGGGCTTGAACTATGTATACCGCCGGAAGATTTATTAGGGAAATTTAAAAAAGCGGCAGATGTGGAAGGTTTATGGCTGTGGATTCTGGAACATGTTAAAGGAGCTTCCCATATTGTCATGTCCATGGATATGATTCTGTATGGAGGGATTGTTCCTTCCAGGCTTCATCACCTGCCGGAAGAATTATGCAGGGAGAGAGCGGAGCGTATAAGAAAGTTAAAAGAGCTGGAGCCCGGAATTAGAATTTATGCATTTCAACTGATTACCAGAGCACCGGCCAGAGACGGAAGCGGTGAAGAGCCGGATTACTATGAGGATTACGGATACCGGATTTACCGGTACGGTGTCATAACAGACAAGATATATGTAGGTGCGGCATCCGAAGATGAAAAAATGGAGCTGAAAGCCATCAAACAACAAATACCGGCTGAATATTTAGAGGATTTTTTAAACAGAAGGCAGATTAATTTCCGTAATAATATTGTAACTATCGAACAGGTTGAGAAAGGCATAATCGATTATCTCATTATTCCTCTCGATGACTGCAGGGAATACGGCTATGCTCCGGCAGAGAGGAAAAGATTAAGCTCTGTTATGGCGGAGAAAAATCTGCTGTCCAGAATTGCCATGTACCCGGGAGCCGATGAGATCGGCTGTACGCTTCTGGCACGTGCGGTAAACAGCCAGAGCGGTATTACTCCTCTGGTATACCTTGATTATTCTTCCCAGCGCGGAAAATACCAGATTCCATCTTATGAAGACAGGAGTATCGGAGAAACTGTTCTTTACCATATTCTGGCAGCCGGATGCGAGGAGGCCTCCGGTTCCGAAGAAGCAGATTTTGTACTGGCGGTGAATCCTCCGACTCCATTCAGCTTGAAGCTGGAGAAAGAACTGATTACGGATGATATTATACTGGAAAGTGAACGGAATTATCCGGCATTTATTTCACGAATCCGCAGGTATTTAACGAAAGGGCTTCCGGTTGGAATTGCCGATTGTGCCATTCCAAACGGAGCGGACCGGGCATTAATGCAGTTTTTGTATGAGCAGAGGCTTTTAAAGGATTTGACTTCCTATGGCGGATGGAATACTTCTTCCAATACGCTGGGTACGGTTGTTTCCCATATGGCAGCATGGAATGCCGCAAAATCTCTGGGCAGGCTGACAGATGAGGTTAAGGCAGTGTCTGAGGAATTCCTGTTTTTACGTTATCTGGAGGATTGGGGATATATGGCTGAGGTCAGGCGGCCGCTGACAGACCGGTTGAAGAAAATTGACCCGGCTTTAAACAGACTGGATTTAAAGGATAAAGAACCGGAGGTCAGAAAGCTGGTAAAAGACAGGCTGCTTGAATTCCAGAAAAGATATTTTCCGGAGACACATTATGAATATAAGGTATCTTTGCCATGGAACCGCATGTTTGAAGTGAAAATTGACATTTGCAGAAATGACTGAATTTGAAAGCGGCTTCGTATCCTAATCACATAAAGGATACGGGCCTCCTGCACCGGTACCGGCATTGGCCGGCGCGTTATTGACGGCAGTTATGAAAGACGATTATAAAATTCCGTTTATGGCTGGTTTTATGTTTACTATTGTACGGTATCAGAATTAGACGCCGTTTGGCTGCGGCTGCTTTCCAGATAATTATAAAATGTGAACTTGCTGATTCCAAGTAACTCACATATTTGTTCACCTGATTTTGTAATTAGGAAAGCGCCTTTTTCATCCAGAAAATGAATGAACTCAATCTTTTCGTTCTTATTCATTTCGCAGGCGGGTTTTCCAATCTGTTCCTGTCCTTTTTGAATCAGATGTGTTAACAGGTTGCTCACATCCGGTGCAAAGATTTCTTCTTCGTTGGAAAAACTTTCGAATTGATTAAACTGCCGAAGGTAGCCTTCAAATTGAAGGGTTTCAGTAATGTCCAGGTTAATGCAAATGGAACCTATGACATTGCCGTCGTCATTTTTCAAATAGATGGAAGACGAACGGAGAATTTTTCCGTCCTGCGTAGTAGTGATATAATTAAAACGGTCACCGTCTACTACGGTACCCCGCAAAACTTCCAGTCCTAAGTTGCTTCCGCAGCCGCCGATAGTGCGGTTGGTAATATTTCCGTTGCGTATGTCCACTATGGAATGGTCGTAATCTTTTGTCAGGTCATGAAGTACAACTTCACATTTATTCCCGAAATGTTTTTCTATCAAAGTCATTAATTGTTGGAGCAACGGCATAGCGTCTTCTATGGATTTCATAATAATTCACCTCATAATAATGAAAATAAAAGCCTTGCAGAGATTTCGCTTAATTCAGCACCTGCCATTAAGCGAAACTTATATAAGGCCGTGCTAAATTATTGTTATATTAACATAGTTTAATATCATTATATCATATAAAAAGTTATTAAACAATATCATAATCAGAAAAAAAGTAAGAGCCTGGAAACAATGAGATTTTGTCTGTTGTTTGAAATATGGATTTGGCTGAAATAAACATTGTACTAAAGCTAACAGGAGTGTCCGCAGCGGACGGAGTATTGAGTGCTAGAGCATGTTTGAAAAATCATTGCGCCGTTCTGAACGCCCCACTTTGCGGTATACTGCGCCGCAAATTGGAGCATCCAGTCCGACCAAGCATTTTTCAAGCACACTCTAGGAACATATTTTAAAGAAATATATTCCCTTTTATAAGCAGGAATTGCATCTTGGTATTAAGCATGGCAAGGCTTAAAAAATAAGTAAATAATTTACTGTGTGGAGAGGTTGCATTTTCTTGATATTCAATCTAACAAAATTTTTGGCAGAAAAAAATTCCAGTTTAAATAAAAAATGGGGATTCTGCCCTAAATAATTTTATAAAAAGAAAAAATAAGAACATATAATTTGTAAGAGATAGTCGTAACCGGCTGTATTTCACTCAAGGATGGGAAAGATTGTTAAAAAAGTAAAAAATCAAACATAAAGTTAGAAAAGAACTGACGATTTCATGTATAAAAACCAAACATCAATTAAAAAAAGTTAGTATAAATGTGAAAAGTTATAAAAAAGCTATAAAAAAAACTTTAAAAGCTCTTGAAAACAAACAAAAAGTATGATATTCTTAACTTGTCAAAAAAAACGTGAGAAAAAGCATAAAAAAAGTTTGATAAGCATGACAATTGTTTATGGAAATTTTATGCAAGGAGAAGGAGGAACAATATATGAAGAAAAGACTGATATCCTGCATACTGGTTATTGCAATGGCAATCAGCGCATTGACAGCCTGTGGAAGAAACGGTAGTTCCGAGGCGGATACGGCACCGGAAAGTACGGGAGATACCCGGAATGAAGCCGATGATACAACCGGGGCAGGTAATGAGAAGAAGAAAGTTGTATTCTGGTATGCCCATACGGGGGATGAGGCCGCTCGTTTTGAAGACGCAATTAAAGCTTATAATGAAAGCCAGGACAAATATGAAGTTGAAGGCTTAAGCGTTACCGACAAACAAAAGATTATCGTAGCGATTTCGGGTAATGAGGCGCCGGATGTAATTGAAGCATCCAATCAGGATGTTATATCCTATGCAGCCAACGGACTGATAGAACCAATTTCCGAACTGGCGGCAGCCGAAAATTATTCTTTAACGGACCAATTTGCCGGACAGGCGCTGGAGGCCAATACGTTAAATGACAAGACTTACGGAATACCCCTTGCAGCCATGATAATACAGATGTTCTATAATAAGGATATTCTGCAGGAAATAGGATACACGGAACCGCCGCAGACAATGGAAGAATTGTACGAGATGGCAGTAAAAGCTACTGAAGTAGACGGAAACGGTACAATTACCAGGCTTGGATATCCTCTGTTTCCGTTAGCAAGTGCAAGACAGGAATTAATTTATGCATTTGGGGGAAGATGGTGGGCAGAAGACGGATTGACATTGACACCGGATAATCCCGGAAATCTTGACAGTTTAAATATGAATCTTAAGTACAGGAGTCTTTACGGTGTTGAAAAAGTACAGGAATTCGTAGCAACCTCCAACACAAACCGCTATACGGAAAATGATATGTTCTTTGCAGGAAAACAATTATTCCGTTTTGACGGACCATGGTTAGCAGCTATGATAAAGAATTTTAACTCGGACGTAAATTACGGAGTGGCTTTAATACCCGGAACTGAGGCAAATCCGGATTTACAGGGTACCAGCCGGTACGAAACAAATTCCTTAACTATTCCGGTTGTGGCAAATGAAAAAGAAGGGGCCTGGGATTTCGCAAAGTATTTTACAACCTCACAGGCAACCAAGGAGCTGCTGATTGGAATAGCAAACCTGCCAACCCAGATTTCCTTGTATGATGATCCTGATATCCTGTCGCAGCCCAACTTTGACGTATTTATTGAAGCACTGAAAACAGAAAACGGTATCCAGTATCCCAAGATTGAAGAACTTTCAAAGTACACGTCATTAATTGAAGAATACGTGGATTATGCCTATAACGGCATGGAAACGCCGGAAGAGGTTTTAAAGGAACTGACGGAGCAGGCAAAACTTTTGAAATAACAGATACATAGTAAATTAATCAGCTGCCTATGAAGGGGTTGTTGCAAAGGTTAAGTATATTTTGAATTTTTGCAGCAGCCCCTGTAGGGTGTTATCTCAGGCTGAGATAAGGCCCCGGCGTATTTTATTTTTAGAAAGGAGTATTCCTATGTCGAAACCGACTGGAATAAAAATGAAAAAATCAGAACGGCGGGACAATATAAACGGATTTTTATTTGCACTTCCATGGATTGTCGGCTTTATCTGTTTCAGTCTGATTCCATTGCTGACTTCATTTTATTACAGCTTTACTTCATTTAACCCGGTAAAGGCACCGGAATGGGTGGGCCTGGAGAATTACCAATATTTATTTAAGGATCCGCTGGTGTTCAAAAGTTTAAAAAATACTTTGTTCATGGCTTTTGTGTCTACCCCCATTAACCTTTTTATCGCTATGCTGCTTGCGTCCTTGTTAAACAGCAGGTTTAAAGGAAGAGGCGTAGCAAGAACTATTTTCTTCATGCCTTCCATCATCCCAATGATTGCAGCCACCATGGTATGGATCTGGATGTTTGATCCTACCTATGGTTATATTAACCGGGTTCTTGATATTATAGGAATCAACGGACCCTCCTGGCTGGTTAATCCGGCATATACAAAATGGGCCCTTGTACTGATGGGAACGTGGTGTACCGGCACAACCATGCTAATCTGTCTGGCGGCGCTTCAGAATGTTCCGAGGAGTTATTATGAGTCGGCAGAAATCGACGGTGCCAATGCCATTCATAAATTCTTCCGGATTACGCTGCCGTGTGTGGCACCTGTTCTGGTATATCAGGCAATTCTGAACATAATTAATGCGTTCCAGTATTTTACACAGGTCTATGTTATTATTAACGCCAGTTCAGGAGGCGGATCAAGCAATGCAAGCGGCGGACCGGCCAACTCCATTCTTATGTATCCGCTGTACCTGTTCAATACGGCATTCTCTTACATGAAGATGGGACGGGCATCCGCTATGGCGTGGTTTTTGTTTGTAATTGTCTGTGTTCTGACTTTTATTATGACTAAAGTTACAAAGAAGATATCGAATAACGGAATGGGAGGCGAATAGTTATGAATCATACGCGGGCATATTTTAAGAAACGTCTGAAGCCGGTTCCCATATATTTTTTAGTCATTATTTTAAGTCTGGTTTTTATTTCGCCGTTCCTGATTATGGTGACTACGGCACTTAAAACCAATGCGGATGCATTTGAACTTCCGGTAAAATTATTTCCAAGAAAAATAATCTGGTCCAATTTCCCGGAAGCCATGGAGAAGATACCGTATATGCGTTATATGATGAATACTATCTTCATCACCGCATTGTCCATTGCGGGCCAGCTGATTTCAACACCAATGGTTGCGTATTCCCTGGCTAAAATCAAGTGGAAAGGCGCTCCGGTTATTTCCAGTCTAATCATAGGTACTATGATGATACCATATACCGTAACCATGATTCCTCTTTATAAAATCTGGTCGGGACTTGGGATGACCAACACCTATATACCGTTAATCGCGCCGACTTTTTTCGGAAGTCCGTTTTATATCATTATTATGAGACAGTTCTTCGCAGGCCTGCCCAATTCCCTGATGGAAGCGGCTAAGATTGATGGGGCAGGGGAGTTCAGACGCTATGCGGCGATTGCCCTTCCTCTGTCAAAGCCGGCCCTTACCACCGTCGGCATTTATGCATTTATCAATGCATGGTCTGATTATCTGGCACCGCTTATATATATAAATAAGACCGAAAAACTGACTTTGTCCTTAGGTCTGCAGGGGTTCTTAAACCAATATTCCGTGGACTGGACACATCTTATGGCTGCTGCAACTATTTTTGTTATTCCGGTTGTAATTTTCTTTCTGTTCTTCCAGAGAAACTTTGTGGAAGGAATTGCAACCTCCGGAATTAAAGGATGATTCGGCAGATATATGGAGTAAGAGAGGGAGTGCTTTCCTGCGCTGTTATATAGAATGGAACCGCTGCCAGTGTGCTGTATCGCTCATAATTAGCCAAACAGCGCTGTTTAACTAAAAATGAACGATACAGCACACTAGTTTGCGGCATGCAATGGAGCATGTGGGAAGAAAAAATATCTTCACATTTACTACTTGCGATGCCGTAGAATGGTATATGCGCCATTTACGGCTGCCCCGGCAGCAATATCGCAAAGTGTGAAGATATTTTTTTTTACTTACCTGTATACAAAAGATAAGCGTACGTGACAAAATAGCGGGCATCTGCGGTCGGGGTTATATGATACAGCAATTTTTTATGTCATTTTCATATATGGAATGGAGGAAAGAATGGAGTATAAGCTGACTTTAAACGGAACCTGGAACTGGTGTGAGGCCAGGGGGGGAAAGATATGGGAAGGGCAGGTGCCCGGCAGTGTTCTCACTGACATGACTGCCCAAGGAATGATAAACGACCCGTACTGGAGAACGAATGAATATGAGACCAGAGAGCTGTTCCGGAGAGATTACCGGTATTTTAAAAGCTTTGAAGTTCCGGAAGAATTCCTTAAAGAAGAGGAGCAAAGACTGGTCTTCGAAGGCCTGGATACCATTGCCGAAATTTATTTGAATGGTGAATTGCTTGGGTCTGTCAATGACATGCACCGTACTTACCGGTTCGATGTAAAAAACAGATTAAACAGGAATAATGAATTGGAAGTGTATTTTCACTCGCCAATTGCATTTATAGAAAAAGCCCATGAGGAGGGTGACATATTTTATGCATCAACAGGCTGTATGAAGGGCAACGGAGCACTCAGAAAAGCGCATTACATGTTTGGATGGGACTGGGGCCCCCAGCTTCCGGATGCAGGAATATTCCGGAACGTATATTTATCCGGCTGCAGTACGGCAAGATTTCAGGACGTCAGAATTCGGCAATATCATGATAACGGAAAGGTCAGGCTGGATTTTGATACCGAAGTAAAGAGTCTGTCGGACGGGTCCCTTTGCCTGAAATATGAAATTACGGCACCGGACGGAGTAAATAAAATCAGTGAAAACAGTGTGGATTTATGTGGTAAAGAACATGAAATCTTTCATATAGAAATTGACAATCCCCGGCTTTGGTGGCCTAACGGTTACGGACCGCAGCCGTTGTATCATGTGAAAGTCAGTCTGGAATCCGGCGGCAGAGTGCTTGATATCTGGCAGAAAGCCATAGGATTAAGGACAGTTACCGTCTGCACCGATGCAGATGAATGGGGAAACCAGTTTGCCTTTGTTGTAAATGGACAAAAGATTTTTGCAATGGGTGCCAATTATATTCCGGAAGATAATATTCTCGGACGCCTTAGTAAAGAACGAAGCGAAAGGCTGATAAGGGACTGCGCCCGGGCAAATTTTAATTGTATCCGCATCTGGGGCGGCGGATATTATCCGGAGGATTATGTCTATGATGCCTGCGACCGGTATGGTATACTGGTGTGGCAGGATTTGATGTTTGCCTGCAATGTGTATGATTTAAATGATGAATTCCAAGAAAATATCCTGGCGGAAACGGCGGACAATGTAAAACGGCTCCGCCACCATGCCTGCCTGGCACTCTGGTGCGGCAACAACGAGATGGAGTGGGGCTGGCGCGACTGGGCCCGCCTTGACGGGCACCGTCCCAAATATAAGGCCGATTATATTAAGATATTTGAAATGCTGCTGCCCGGAATAATAAAAGAACAGGATGACCAGACCTTTTACTGGCCTTCTTCTCCCTCTTCCGGCGGCTCCTTTGATAATCCGAACGACTTTAACCGGGGGGATAACCATTACTGGGAGGTATGGCATTCCAATAAACCCTTTACCGAATACCGTGATTTCCATTTCAGGTTCTGTTCCGAATTCGGCTTCCAGTCATTTCCGGGAAAGAAAACACTGGACAGCTTCAGTCTTTCGGAAGACCGGAACATTTTCAGTGAAGTAATGGAATCCCATCAGAAGAACGGATTGGCCAATACAAAGATATTTTCTTATATATCCGGATATTACAGGTATCCTAAGGATATGGAAAGCATTGCTTATATCTCACAGATACTTCAGCTTAAAGCAATCCAGTACGGAGTGGAACACTGGCGCAGAAACCGGGGCCGGTGTATGGGTGCCATTTACTGGCAGTTAAATGACTGCTGGCCGGTGGCTTCCTGGGCAGGCATTGACTATTACGGACGATGGAAAGCCCTTCATTACGGAGCCAGAAGATTTTATTCCGGATTTATGGCGACGGCTTGTGAGAAAGAAGAACTGAGTACGGAGATTGCATATTATGTTCATAATGAATCCTTTGAAAACCGGAAAGCTGTATTGCAGGTCAGGCTATTTGACCGGAATTTAAATACCATATTCGAGACAGAAAAGAGCGTTACGGCAGGCCCTTTTGAAGTAAGAAATGAACTGCAGCTTGATTTTTCAAGTTATTTAGACGGCAAAATTTCAAGAAAGCAGGCTGGGGCGGAATACCGCCTGGTTGAGGGCGAAACCGTAATAAGCAGGGGAACCAGTCTGTTTGTAAAACCAAAGTATTTTGAATTTACCGTTCCCAGGCTGCAGGTTTCCGTAACGGAAGAGGAGCAATTATTCCGTATTCATATTACATCGGATGTGTATGCCAGCTATGTGGAACTGTATTTGGAAGATATGGATGTGATATTTGAGGATAATTATTTTGATATTACGTCAAAAGACGGAGTTAACATAACTGTGAATAAGCAGGACTTCGGCCGGCGGGTCAGGGCGGACGAACTGCTTGCGAAGCTTCATATAAGAAGTGTGGCAGACAGCTTCTAATTAAATAAGGAGGAAGACGTATGCAGAAAGAATTATTTAAGCAGCTTGAAACGCCCTGCATTGTAATTGACATGGCAATAGCAGAAAAGAATGCGGCAAGAATGCAGGCGGCGGCAGATGCCTGCCATTGCCGGTTAAGACCCCATATCAAGACCCATAAGATGCCTCTGTTTGCCAGGATGCAGCTGGCATATGGAGCTAATGGCATTACCTGTGCCAAAGTATCGGAAGCAGAGGTAATGGCAGACGGAGGAGCAGATGACATCTTTATTGCATATCCCATGGTTGGAGATTTCCGGATTAAAAGGGCAATGGAATTGACGAAACGTGTGAAGCGGCTGATTCTTGCAGTGGACAGTATGGAAGGTGCGGTTTTACTCAATGAGGCGGCAATGGCTGCGGGACTTATCCTTGAGGTGCGTTTGGAAGTGGATACGGGTGCAAAGCGTACCGGAGTTCTGCGCACACAGGCAGCATGGCTTGCAAAGCAGATTTACGGACTTTCCAATCTGAATCTGACAGGAATCTATACTTTCAAAAGTTTGGTCTATCACGATGAAGCCACGACGGATAAGCATCTTGCCGGAAGGGAAGAAGGAGATATGATGGAACAGATTTCAAATGAAGTCAGGGAAGCCGGAGTTCCGATTGAAGATGTAAGTGCCGGTTCCACACCGACAGGCCTGGAAGTGGCAAAAACAGGGAAAGTAAATGAAATACGGCCGGGAACCTATCTTTTTAACGACTACATGCTATGCCGGGAGGGAGCTGCAAAACCGGAAGACATTGCGGTGCGCCTCTACGCTACGGTAGTGAGTGTTCCCTGCAAAGAATATGCCGTTATTGACGGAGGGACCAAAACATTTCCCATGGATATCCTTTTAGATACGCCGCCTTACTACTATCCGGGCTATGCTTTGGTGGAAGGAAACGATGATTTACAGCTTCGCCGGATGAATGAAGAACACGGTATCATCACAAGTATAAAAGGAGACACGGGACTTAGAGTCGGTGATAAGATTACACTGATTCCGATTCATGTATGCACTGCTATCAATATGCAGAACCAGGTTTACCTCTACGACGGAGAAAACCTGAAGCAGGAAAGGGTAGCGGCAAGAGGGAGGCTGGTATGAGAACACTGATTAAGAACGGATTGATTTACGATGGAAGCGGCAGCCTCCCCTGCCTGAAAAACATTCTGATTGAGGATGACAGGATAGCTGCCATAACGAAGAGCCAGGAACTTTATGCGGATAAAATAATACAAGCCGACGGTCTTGTTGTTACTCCTGGATTTATTGATACCCACAGGCACTGCGATATTGATGTTTTATACAATCCTGACTTTGGGACCATTGAGATGACCCAGGGACTTACAACGGTAATAGGGGGGAACTGCGGACTTGCCCCGGTTCCTGTATCAAAAGCTTACCGAAGGGATATCTTTGATTATATCGAGCCGTGCCTTGGAATTGCGCCGGAACAGTTAAAGATGGAGTATTTTTACGAATACGTCAGGGCACTTAAAGGTACGGCTCTGCCAATCCATGTCGGAAGTTACATCGGAACAGGAACCCTGAAAGCATCTATTAAGGGATATGGGAAAGCTCCGTTTACAAAAGAAGAGATGGAGAAGGCGAAAGCCTATATCAGTGAAGGTATGGAAGCGGGGGCTGTGGGACTTTCCATGGGTATCATGTATCAGCCGGAATGTTATTCCAGCCGCAGGGAAATGACGGAACTGGTATCCGCTTCGGCACCTTACGGCCGCCCTCTGACCTGTCATATCCGGGGAGAAGGGGATAATCTGGTTTCTTCCGTAAAGGAAATTATAGAAATTGCAAGGGAAGCGGAGGTGCCTCTTAATATAAGCCATTTTAAAGCTACGGGTGTAAAAAACTGGGGAGTTACCATTGGTAAGGCGATTAAAGAGATTGAGGAAGCACGTTATAAAGGACAGGATGTTACGGTGGATTTTTATCCCTACTGCGGAGGCTCTACCACATTGTTCAGTCTGATTCCTCCGTCCGTTATGGAAGACAGTCCGGAGCAGACACTGAAAAAACTGGCTGCCGACAGTGGGAAAGAGACACTGAAGACGGAACTGTATAAAGAACATGCCGGCTGGGATAACATGGTAACCGCCATCGGCTGGGAACGGATTCTTATCAGTTCCGCCGCAAAGGAAAACAACAGACTGTTTTCGGGACTAAACTTTAAAGAGGCGGCCGCTTTGGCCGGATATGAGGAACCCGGTGCATTTATGTGTGACCTTCTGGTGGAAGAACAGGGTAAAGTGGGAATCATTGTGCTTTCCATGTCACAGGAAGATGTGGATACGGTGGCAAGACTTCCTTATTCCATGGTGATTTCAGATTCCCTGTACGGAGTAAGTGACTTCCCCCACCCCAGATTATATGGTTCCTTCCCTAAGGTAATCCGGGAATTTGTAAGGGAACGTCATGTGCTTTCCATGGAGGAAGCCGTAAAGAAAATGACTTTGCTTCCTGCAAAGCGGCTTGCCCTGAAAGACAGGGGGATGCTCAGAGAGGGATATTATGCGGATATCAATCTGTTTGACGCAGAAACTTTAAGGGATTATGCCGATTATGAAAATCCCAAAAGATTTTGTACCGGATTCCATATGGTTATGGTAAACGGAAAAATTACCGTTTTAAATGATAAGGTAATCAGCCGTATAAACGGCAGTGTTATAGAAATTCATTAATAGAAATTCGTTAATAAAAAGAAAAGAATGAGGTTAAAAAATATGAGTGACGTATATGTTAAATTAAAAGAATTAGGGTTAAAACTTCCTGAGGCACCTGCGAAAGGAGGAGTTTATTCTTCTTCCAAAGTATTTGGAAAGAATCTGGTTTACATATCCGGATGCGGTCCGGTAATTGACAGCCCCATTACGGGAAAAGTGGGAAAGGAGTTTACTAAGGAGGACGCAAAGGAATTCTCCAGGAATTCCATGCTGAACGTATTGGCTGTTTTACAGGACCGGATTGGTGATTTAAACAGGGTGAAGCAGGCGGTTAAAATACTTGTATTTGTAGCAAGTGCGGATGAATTCTGTGAACAGCCCTATGTGGCAAACGGAGGGTCCCAGCTTCTTGTGGATTTGTTCGGTGATGAAGCAGGAGCACCCAGCAGGTCTGCAATCGGCGTAAATGTACTGCCGGGTAATATTCCGGTAGAGATTGAGGCGATTTTTGAGATTGAGGGAAGTGTGAAAGAAAATATAATAAAAGAAAGGAATGCCACATATTGATTCTTTCACCCTTTTTATTTTTGACAATAGAATACATCCTTGTATTCTATTGTATGTGGCAGTAACACATCTGCGAGCAGATGTGTTATGCAATGGGTATTAATATGAAACCGATATATTTGGATGAAACAAAGACGGATGAAGAAAGAGTAAATGATTTGGTAGCCCGGATGACGCTGGAGGAAAAAGTTTCCCAGTTAAGATATGATGCACCGGCCATAAAAAGACTGGGAATCCCTAACTATAACTGGTGGAATGAGGCACTTCACGGGGTTGCGAGGGCCGGGGCGGCTACGGTATTTCCACAGTCAATCGGCCTGGCCGCCATGTTTGACGAGGTATTACTGCAGAAAATCGGTGATATTGTGGCAACGGAAGGAAGGGCGAAATACCACGAGGCAGTTGCAAACGGTGACAGAGGGCTCTATAAGGGCATTACCTTCTGGTCCCCTAATATTAACATTTTCCGCGATCCCAGGTGGGGACGGGGACACGAAACTTATGGGGAAGATCCCTGCCTTACCGGGCGTATGGGAAGGGCATATGTTAAGGGTCTCCAGGGCAGTGGCAGACGTCTGAAAGCGGCTGCCTGCGTCAAACATTTTGCAGCTCATTCCGGACCGGAAAAAGGACGTCATTCCTTTGACAGCATTGTAAGCAAAAAGGACCTTGCTGAAACTTATCTTCCTGCTTTTGAAGCATGTGTAAAAGATGCAAAAGTGGAAGGTGTTATGGGTGGTTATAACCGTCTTAACGGTGAGGCATGCTGCGGAAGCTATTATATGATTACAGAGCTGCTTCGGGAAAAATGGGGCTTTGACGGCTACTATGTATCGGACTGCGGGGCAATTAAGGATTTCCACATGCATCATGGGCTGACTTCCACACCGGCGGAATCTGCCGCACTGGCATTAAAAAGCGGCTGTGATTTAAACTGCGGGGTGGTCTATCTTCATTTGCAGAATGCATACAACCAGGGACTGGTGACTATGGAGGATATTGATAAAGCGGTATATCATGTAATGATGACAAGGATGCGGCTTGGCATGTTTGATGAACACACGGAATATGATAATATTCCGTATGAAGCGAATGACTGCAGGGAACACCATAAGGCGGCAGAAAAAGCGGCGGAAAAATCCATGGTGCTTTTAAAGAACAATGGAATTCTTCCTCTTAAAAAAGAAGAAATCAAGACGGCTGCAGTTATTGGTCCGAACACAGACAGTGAGGAAATTCTAAAGGGCAACTATAATGGAACTGCCACCGAGAAATATACGCTGCTGGAAGGAATCAGGGAAGCGTTTGGTGAAAAT
Organism: Lachnoclostridium sp. UBA903; assembly: GCA_002294045.1. Classification (GTDB taxonomy): domain Bacteria; phylum Bacillota; class Clostridia; order Lachnospirales; family Lachnospiraceae; genus Anaerocolumna. The sequence goes on from DBEP01000010.1 coordinate 14,908, forward strand.
ACCCGTATTTTTTATTCCGAAGGAGCACATCTGTACCGGGATAATGTTGAAAATCTGGCGGAAACGGACGACAGAATAAAAGAAGCCGTGTCCATGGCCAGGAGAAGTGATATTGTATTTCTCTGCCTTGGACTTAACGGAACCTTGGAAGGGGAAGAAGGGGATGCCAATAACAGCTATGCCGGTGCAGACAAGGCGGACTTAAATCTTCCGGAGTCCCAGATGCGTCTTCTCAAGGCAGTCTGCGAAACGAATAAACCGGTTGTGCTGCTTCTTTCTGCCGGCAGTGCCATGGCCATAAGCTATGCGGAAGAATACTGTGACGCCATTCTCCAGGTTTGGTATCCAGGCCAGATGGGAGGAAAAGCAGCAGCAAATCTGTTGCTTGGAAAAAGTTCGCCTTCCGGAAGACTTCCGGTTACCTTCTACCGGACGACGAAAGAGCTTCCCGAATTTACCGATTACAGCATGAAAAACCGGACATACCGGTATATGGAACAGGAGGCATTGTATCCTTTCGGCTATGGATTAAGCTATGGGGATTTTTCTTACGGCAAACTGGCTGTGGAACAGGTAGTGCCGGGGACGGAAGGATATATAAAGATATCGGCGGCAGTCCAAAACGTATCCGAAGAGGAATGCGATGAGGTAACCCAGGTTTATATAAAAATAACCGATTCCTTACTGGCAGTGCCTAATTACTCCCTGGCCGATTTTAAACGGATTCATTTAAAGCCTGGGGAAACAAAAAAATTGGAGTTCCTGTTGCCGGCAGATGTATTTATGGTTGTTGATGAAGACGGAGAGAGAATCTTTGACGGAGAAAAGGCCATAATCTACGCAGGAGGAAGCCAGCCGGATAAAAGAAGTATAGAATTGACAGGAAAGATACCTTTAAGCGTTGAAGCAGAATTGGGAAGACTGCGGGGGGTAAAGACTTGCAGGAAGTAATGGGATGCAGGCTATTATATTCAGGAAACAAAGGAGGGGCCGACAGGATGTCCTGTCGGCCAATTTATGAAAAAAATTTATGTAAACAAGGTGGGGAACCTTGATTTCTGGTATAAGTTAAGTATATCGTTCACATTTGTACAAGATTTGATAAATTTGTGAAATTATTGTAAACTTTGTTTTACGGATTTGCAATCTTTACTATTTCCGTTTATAATTACAAAGTATGATGTATGGGGAATAATTTGTTGAGAAAGGAAATATGGCATGGAAAGGAAAATAATGTTCTTTGATATTGACGGAACAATATTGACGGAAGATACTCACAGTATTCCCAAAAGTACCATAAAAGCGATTAAGAAAGCAAGAGAAGACGGACATCTGGTGTTTATCAATACGGGCAGAACCTATTTCAATGTGGAAAAAGAAGTAAGGAATATAGGATTTGACGGTTATGTATGTGGCTGCGGAACTTATATTAATATTGATAACCAGGTAATTGCTGCGGCAACAATTGACAAAGAAACCTGCAGAAAGATAATTTATTTACTGCGCAAATATAACATAGATGCAGTTTTAGAGGGACTGGATGATGTATATTTTGATCTCAGAGAAAATTTATCGGATGAAATGAGGCTAATACAGGAGCTTTTTCTGAAAAAAGGTTATGGACTTAAGAAAAACTGGAATGAGGAAGGTCTGGTATATGATAAAATACTTGCGAAAGCCAATGAAGATTCGGATGCGGTTGAATTTATAAAATCCTTAGGTGATGATTTTGTCAGCATTGACAGGGGGGAAGGTTATCTTGAAATCATACCGAAAGGTTATTCAAAGGCCACCGGAATTAAAAAGGTTTTGGAGTATTATAATTTGTCTGTTGAAAATACTTATGTTTTCGGAGACAGCGCCAATGACCTGCCCATGTTTGAATATGTACCGAATAGTATAGCTATGGGGAAAAGTGACGAGTGTATACGTAAGATTGCAGCTTTTATAACAAAAGATATTCATGAAGACGGTATCGATTATGCAATGCGGCATTTTCAAATTATATAGATACCGTTTATATAGATGCCAGGCGGGCTGGTTGGCCGGGAAGACAGTTAATGGTAAATTATGATATTTTATGATTTTTTTGCTTAAAAATACGATTTATCTATTGACAGAAAAGCCTCCATATACTATAATATCATCTGTGTCTGACACGCAATAGCATATATGCGCGAGTGGCTCAGTGGTGGAGTATCGCCTTGCCAAGGCGAGGGTCGCGGGTTCGAATCCCGTCTCGCGCTTAACTATTTTCCCTAGAAACTTTGAGAATTCAAGGCTTCTGGGGATTTTTCATTTTGGAAATTTTACAGACTACAGACAGGAATTCATTTATCTTCGCAAGGAAGCATACATCATTTAAGGAAATATAGAAAGTACACTTTTTAAATTAGTATACGCAGACTGCCTGTAAATTTGGTTTATTAATTCTTTTTGATATGATATTATTGTATTAGGAATTCGCCGGAGTGATGGTATATGAGAACGAGAAATTCTGCGAGAGAAAGTATATGTCGGAGTTTTCGTCTGAAATGCAACGCTCCGTACGGAAGCATATAGAGTGATTTATGTGAGGTGCGAACATGCTATTTGTAGTTGAACCCTGAGAATTAGGAGTCAGAGTTAGAGTCAGGTACTTCCAGTGTCTGGCATGCCTTAGTTATGCCAAAATGGCAAATACATCTGATTAAAGGAGTTCAGCTATGAGAAAAAATAAATCATTTATTAAACTGTTAATTGGGCAAGCAATCGCGAATGTTGGCGACACGGTCTACACAATCGCTGTTATTAGCTCGGTTTTCACATTAACGAAATCGCCTATGGCAACATCACTTGTCCCGGTTATCATCACTGGGAGTATGTTCTTATCGGGATTATTGACGCCGTTTGTTACCTCAAGACTTTCACTCAATAAAATCCTGCGTGTCAGTCAGCTTGTGAAGACCATTTTCCTGTTAGTCCTTGCGGTTTATGTGCAAATAAACTGCCAGTCCATCAATGTTTTTGTGCTGTATATACTGATAGCGTCCGTCGCTTTTCTTGACGGTTGCGCGAAACCTGTCAGCAACGCACTGATTCCGCACTATGTTCCGAAAGATGACTTGATGAAAGCGAACAGTATCTTTGAAAGCGTTTTTCAGGCAATCGGCATTGGGAGTTGGGCGGTTGGGAGTTCGCTGCTGCTGATTTTTTCTATTTCAAAACTCATCTGGTTCGACGTTGCGGTTTTTCTTATTGCGACAATTTTTATGTGGCTGCTTCCGCAAGTAGACAAAGAAGAACGGCAAGTCAAGAATGACAAGGAGGCATTCTCGCAGGGCTGGAAGAAAATCAGCGAAACGCCGCTGCTGAAAGTGGTGATTTCAATGGATATTCTCGAACAAATTGCTCAGACAGCTTGGATTGGCGCAATCGTTCTGGTGTTCGTCAAAGAGGCGTTGCACGTTACGGAAAACTGGTGGGGCTATATCAATGCCGTGTATTTTGGCGGGGCGATTGTTGGCGGACTAATCTGCCTCCGTTTTGCTAAGAAAATAGATTCTAATAAGACAAAATTTATTTTTCTTGGTTCGTTGTCTGGTGCAATTACAACCTTTGCCGTCAGTATTAGTCCGTATGCGATTTTAGTCGTTTGCTTCTCAGCGTTGATTGGTGTGTTCGAGCAACTCAAGAACATACCTCAATCGACGGTGATTCAAAAGAATATTCAAAATGACTTATTGGCACCTGTGTACGCATCAATGAGTACTCTGTATACAGGTTGCTATGCATTCGCAACGCTCGGTGCAGGTGTGGTTTCCGAAGTGATAGGTGTACGATACGTTTTTGCCATTTCAGGGGTATTGTTGTTCGTTGTTTCGATTATCGCGAGTAAGCACAGAAAACTATTTGAAGATTAAGTACAAATTTATAAACTCAATCCCGGGGAAAGAGAGTTCTTTCCACTGACCTTCGTTTCTGTAGTCTTTCACAGAAAAAGTTACGGTATCACCGTTCATACGGATAATCCTGTGGTTACTGATTGCCATATGGTGTGTATACTTTCCGAGGTATTTAGTATTAAAATTATAAGCCTTAAAACTAAATTAAGTTTAATCATGAAAGGAAAAATATTATGCTAAAATTGATTTATCTGTTTGAAAACTTTGATTTAGCAAAAGAAGCTTTAAAAAACTGGGAACATGATGATGACACACTTGATAAAATGCTGTCCAATTTTCGTATTTCATCAAATGCCATATATCCGTTTTGCCATAACGGTCAGGTTTGCTTTCTACGGCTCGCTCCGATTGATGAAAAGATTGAAAAGAATATTTTGGGTGAACTAGAATTGATTGAATTCCTAGCTCAGCATGATTATCCAGCATTGAGGCCAATAAAGACACTATTAGGAGAAAATGTTTTAAAGCTGGACACTAAATGGGGAAAATATTATGCATGTGCCTTCCAAAAAGTTTCTGGGGTTCAAATTGAAGCAACAGACATGTCAAAAGAAATCATGTATGAGTATGGAAAGACTTTGGGTAAATTGCATGCTTTGTCATCAGACTTTAAACCTAGCATTAAAAAATGGACACACATTGAGGTCTTAGAATGGATTGAAGAAGTACTTGCAGAATACAGTGCGCCGGATAATATCTTTTTTGAGTTGACAGAAGTAAAAAAAGAACTTGCTGATTTTCCGCTACGAGATGATAATTATGGCTTGATTCATTATGATTTTGAACTAGACAATGTTTTTTATGATGATAAAACAAAGTCATGTGCTGTAATTGATTTTGATGATGGTATGTATCATTGGTATGCACTTGATGTCGAACAAGTTTTCGACTCTCTTAGTGAGGAACTCAACGGCGCAATTCTTCAAAATGCAAAGGATGAATTTATGAAAGGATATAAAACTGAGTATTACTATTCTGACGAGATGGAAAATTCACGCCCACTCATGCGACGGTTTATCAATCTATATAGCTATGCTCGTTTGATTAGATGCGTAGCAGTGAATTCTTTTAATGAACCCAATTGGTTACTTGAATTGAGAAAGAAACTGGATAGCAACATTCGGAAATTGGAAACGAATATGACAAGATTTTGATAATAATCCGGAAATAATATAAAAATGAGCATTCCCAAGATATCAGATATGGTACTTTTTCCGGTTATCAGGAATTTGAAATACTGATTTATGTGAGGTTAATGTGATTATGATTGTTTATAAAGAATTAAAAACTGATGAAATCAACTGTGAATTGTTTACTCATTTCAGACGGCATCAGATTGTAACAAAATGTTGGAGAAAAATTGGCGGTAAGTGGTGCATCAGGGATGTTGCCTTCATAGACGACTTTAGAGAACAAGAGTATGCTGAGTTACTAGTCTGTCTAAAAAGTACAGTGGAAACAGGCGGGTTGGTATGTGGTGCTTTTTCAGAGAATAAACTAAAAGGATTTGTCTCCATAAAACCTGAACTTTTTGGAAAAAACAGAGAGTATTTGGATTTGTCAAATATTCATGTTTCAGAGGATATGCGTGGCAAAGGAATTGGAAAAGAATTATTTAAATTGGCAAAAATCTGGGCAAAGGAACATGGCGCACGGAAACTGTATATTTCCGCACATTCGGCAGTTGAAAGTCAAGCGTTCTATCATTCGATGGGATGCGTAGAAGCGCAGGAATATAATCATGAACATGCAGAAAAAGAGCCATGTGACTGTCAATTAGAATGTGAAGTATGAGTTATAGGTATTATACTGTTTATTAAGGGTGCTTTTCTTATGCTAAAATAGGAAGGAGGCATGGAAAATGAAAGGAACGATTGTATTATTAGCAGGTTTAGAAGCGGAGAATTACGGTAGAAAACTTATGCATGAAGCGCATAAAGCAGGAAATTTAGGATTTGAAATGGCCAGGTTACCACAACATGTTTCATTAAAGCAACCATTTTCTATTCCAAGCTTACAACAATTTGAAGAATTTTTTGACAATTTTGCAAAGACGGTTAATCCGGTGATAATTCAGTTTAGAGAGTTAAATACATTCCCAAGTAATGTTCTTGGAGGAAAGCCGTCAGGATGTATGTCAATTAGTGCAAGAAGTAGTAAAGAGCTGGTAGCATTACAGAAGGAATTGTTTCAAAAACTAGAAATCAGCTTTGGTCCGTGTCCGGCTGAACATGATAACGATTATATTTTTCATATGACAATAGCAATCGGAGGAGCCCCTTATTCCAACTATCAAAAAGCATATCAGGAATTACGTGGCCTGAATTTTAATCAGGAATTTTTATTCGACAAGTTAGGATTGTTATATTACGATGATGATAACTATAAACCAGGCACATATTTTTGCTATAAAATTGCAGAATTATAGTCTTCTTAACTCAAGAATCAAGGTCTTTTATGACATTAGAAACCAAACGTCCGCCCGGTTTTCATAACTGGCAGACGTTTTTTTAATTATGTCTGTTAAAACCAGACCATACAATATATTTGCTGTTGCTACTTGATATTCATTTTTTCAATATATATAATATTAATAAAAAATAGGTTAAATTCATATATAAAACTATCATCTTTACCAGGACCGCAGGCCTGCCTGCGGTATGCATTGGGAGCAAGTGTTAAAGGAGATTAATCTAAGATGAATGAAGTACAGTTAAGAGTCATAGTTGCAGATGATGAAGCAGTGCAGCGGAATGTACTAAAAGAAATTATTCATAAACTATGTCCGTCTTTTGAGGTTATCGCGTGCAGTAATGGAAAAGAGGTATATGATATTTTTAGGGAGAAACCGGCGGATATCGTTTTAACCGATATCCGTATGCCAATTATGGGAGGAATGGAACTGATTAAAAAGATTTTTGATGAATTCCCAAGAACAAAATTAATATTAATCAGTGCCTATCAGGAATTTGAATATGCTCAGAATGCAATTAAATATAAGGTTGCTGAGTATCTGATAAAACCGTTTCGTGTATCGGAGGTCCAAAAAGTATTACAAAAGGTTCAGAATGAGATTCAAATAGAAAATGAGAATGAGAACAGTCTGAACAAATATCAGATTTTAGCTATAAAAGCAAAAAAGCAGGAAGAATATAATCTTTTGCAGGATATCCTTAAGGGTAACCCGGAGGCTGTTAAGTTTAATGAAGAAAAGTATGGAATATTACAGGAATTCGGCACGGTAGCTTTGCTCCGGTGGAGGACTGAGTCTGCGGATTCGCAGAAGGTGTGCGGGGTATTATCAAAACAGCAGCAAAGTACTTTAATGGAGCATATCTCGTTTTTGTTCCCACATATGTTTTTCATTCCCCAGACAAATGATTTTAATAAGTCAGTCCATAAGGCAGCCCTGCTCCTCCCAAAGGAAACAGCCCTGGAAGTATCGCAGAAATTAGAATACTCTCTGAAACAGCTGCAACCGGATAATATAATTTTCTGGGCAGGTTTATCGAATACGAAATTATGCCTGGCAGAATCCGCAGCGGAAGCACTGGCACAGGCGGAGGAGATGTTAGCCTTTTATTTTTATGAGACGGGGGGAGGCATATTTTCTTTTGATAAGATGCATACCATTATGGATATTCCGGCAAAGCCCACTGCCTCCTTTGAAAACCAGTTACATCGTGCCATTCGTAATTCCGATGCCAATCAAATGCATAGTATAATTGATAACATGAAAACAGCACTGTCAAAAGAAACAAGATGCTATCCCAATAAAATTAAGCATAGGGTGTCTTCCGTAATTGTATTAATTCTAAAAGAATTGGAGAATGAAATATTACAGGAACAGTATGATCAATTATTAAACCAGTCCTATCAAAGGTATGCGGAATGTGATTCCTTTGACCAGTTATTTGAAATTTCAAAGCAGTTATTAGGCCGGGCTATACAGTATTCCCGCCAGAAAATATATCAATCGGATGTTTTAGAAGAATGTATCAATTATATAAAAGCTCATTTGGACAGCGATTTATCCCTGCAAAGAGTAGCGGAATATGTACACTTTCATCCGAATTATCTATCCGCAAAAGTAAAGGAAAAAGTAGGACTTCCCTATAGTGTGTATGTACTGAAATTAAGAATGGAATTAGCTTGCAGACTGCTGATGGAAACCAATGATAAAATCCGGGAGATAGCCTCAAGGTGCGGCTTTCAGGACAGTAATTATTTTAACAGGATGTTCCGGCGGGAATATAATAATTCTCCGGAACAATACAGAAAGGCTCATAAAAAATGGTAAAAATACATATGGAACGGATTCTGTACATGAGCCTGCGGGCCAAGCTTGGAATTATATTGGCAGTATTTGCAATTATCCCGTCTTTTGTTATTTACAGCCAGGTAATGAAAACCTACGAAGACGATATGGTGAAGGTGGCATCACAGAATGTACAGTCTATTGTAAAAACAAATAATAACCTGATTGATACCACCCTTAACCGGATTGAAGACGCATCCTATCTTCTTTTGAATAATAAGGATTGCTTCGACTGCTTTTCCAATATGGATACGTTTATAGTCAGCGATTTTTTAAATGAAGACCGAGTAATAGCGGATGTACTGGGAAAGCAATTTGCAGCGAATAATACGGTCTATGCAAAATATTTATATACGTCAAAATGGATATTCGATACAAATAACACATCCATGAAACCTACCATAGAAGAAATCCAAAGGTTCAAGCTGGATGAAAAAGCTGCCAGGGCCGGAGGACAGGTGTTATGGATTACGGGTTACGATTATGGAAAGTGGTTTCAGACAGAATACTTAAGTAAGAAAGAAAATTATAAATATCAATATCCCATCACGATGATCAGACAGATGAATTTTCAATATTCGCAGAACGGTAAACTGTATGTTATGAAAAATACCCAGGAACGGCCTGTTTTAGTAGTGCATGTTTTGGAGGAAACACTGGCGTCCCTCTATCAATCAAGTGTAAATTATGAAGGCAGTATCTATGCGGTAGTCAATGAGGAGGGGAGGATTATTTCCTCAGACAGTAAACTGTTTACCATTACCGGATTAGTACCGGAGCCGATACTTAATTTGAAATCTTCTTCGGGTTATACTTCTTATTGGATAAATGATGTTGAATATTTATTGTGCTACGATGATCTGAAAGGACGTAACTGGTTTTCTTTCTGCCTGATACCCATGACGGAAGTGATACAGACCACAAAAGAGCAGATGCAGAATTCCCAGAGATGGATAACCATGGTTTTGCTGGCTGCCTCCGTGCTTATAGCGGCACTCCTTTCTTCAAGCATCAGTAAGCCGATCGCGGCACTCACGAAAGCAGCGGAACGTGTTTCGACAGGGAATTTCAGTGCGGACACGCCGGTGCCAAGAGGGAAAGACTTTAAAATTCTCACCAGGACTTTTAATCACATGGAGACGGAAATCACCCGATTAATTGATGAAAATTATAAAATTTCCCTGCGGGAAAAGGATACCCAGATTATGGCCCTTACGATGCAGATTAATCCTCATTTCCTATACAATACGTTAAATACCATTAATATGCTGGCTATTATGAATGACGATAGTGAAACTTCGGAGTTGATTGTCAGTCTTTCTGAGATGCTTCATTATTCCTTTAAAAATACAAATGAAAAAATACCGCTTTCCGATGAAGTCCAATGGACGATTAACTATATTAATATTATGTCCAGGCGTTTTGAAGGGGTATTTGAAACCAAAATAGAAATTTCAAATGAGCTGATGATTTATAAAGTTCCTAAATTTTTTCTGCAGCCCATTGTGGAGAATTCCATCCTGCATGGATTTGAAGGAATGTCGGGGGGAGGAGTCTTGAAGCTGTCTGCTGAAAAACGAGGGAATTTTATTGTTTTTACCGTTTCGGATAACGGTAGGGGGATGGAAATTGAAAAGCATGAGAATATTACCCGGAAAACCTGGGAAGGCAGTATCGGCTTATCGAATGTATACCGGCGGTTATCCCTTATCTATGGGAATGATTATTCCATTGATTTAAAATCGGAGCCAGGTTTCGGAACGGCTTTTTACCTGACACTTCCCTGCCAAAGCTAATGACAGGTAAATATCTTTGATTTGTACTATTATATGGGAATCCTCATATAGAAGATCCGGAGGCGGTATGGTAAACTTTAATCACCGGGTTAATAAGACGTCTGATTAGCATAATAGGAGTACTGAAAGGAGAATTTTATGAAAGTGAAACGTCTTGTAAGTGTATTATTAATAGCAATTTTAATTTTAGGTACTACTGCTTGCTCAGGCAAATCTGAGGTAACTGGCGGCAATACGGCCGAAAGTAATACAGCTGACGGGGGAAGCGGTGACAAAGTTACGGAGATACGGTTTACGGAATGGGATGGCGGTGATACCTTAGCGGTTTATGAAGAAATCGCCGAGAAATTTAACCAGTCACAGTCGAAGATTCATGTAACCGTTATGAACATACCGGATGAATATGATACTAAAATCACAACCATGGTTGCCGGAAATGATGTACCGGAAGTGTGTATTCTGGATGCGGCAAGTCTGATGTATACTTATGCGGAGGAAGGTATTGTACTTAATATGCAGGACTTTATTAACAAAGATACGGATTTCGACAAGTCCAGCATGTTAGACCAGTTTAAATACATGCTCACCAGCGACTATATGGCAGGCTATGGAATCGGTTCGGAAAATATTACTATGTTCTATAATCCGTCCGTATTTCAGGAATACGGACTTGAAGAACCGCCTGCAAGCTATAAGGACGCGTGGGACTGGGATACTTTTGTAAATGTTGCACAGCAGCTGACTATAGATAAAGAAGGCAGAAACGCACTTGATCCGGCCTTCGACCCTGAAAATATTAAAACCTACGGAATTACCATCAGCAAATGGTGGGCAGGATATATGCCTTTCCTTTATTCAGTGGGCGGCGACTATTTAAGTGAAAACGGTGCTGCAATCGGATATGCAACGGAACAGGGAATTGATGTATTGCAGAAGTTATCGGATTTAACCTACAAATACCATGTTGCACCGACGCCGACTGCCAGTGAAACCATGCCCGGCGCTTCCGAGGCATTAACCACCAATAAGGTTGCCATGACTTTTGACGGACAGTGGACCAATGCAGCTTTGATGGAAGATGAAGTAAACTACAATGTAGCCGCACTTCCCAAGATGGGTGCTGCGGCGAAAACCACAATGACCTATGGGGGTATCAGTATTATGAATACGGACAAGGCAGATGCGGCCTGGGAATTCGTAAAATACATTCTTTCCGCAGGCGCCTGCGAACCCTTATATAAATCAGGTTTATGGCTTCCTACCAATGCGAATGAATATACGGATGAATACATAAAATCCTTTATTACCGATAAACATCCTAAAAACTATTATGAATCCATTGTTGTTCCAATGATGGACGGCACAGCAGAAAGGCCGGTAGTAGCTACCATTAAGAATTTTAATAAAATCAATGATATAATCAGTCCGGCTCTGGATTTACTCTGGTCCGGTGAAATGACAGCTGCGGATGCGATTGCTGCAATTGAGGAACAGGCAAATGCTGAAGTTAAGGGTTACTTAGGAAAATAGACTTTATATTTTTAATAAGTGAATGAAACTGTATCAGAAAAAGGCTGTTGCAAAATAATAAATTTACCGAGCTTGGTCTAGGGCGTGTTTGAAAAATCATCGCACCGTTCTGAATGCCCCACTTTGCGGTATACTGCNNAGAGTAGCACCACTACGCTCCCGAAACCGCTTCTTGTCTCCCACAAACTGGAGCATCCAGCCCGGCACAAGCATTTTTCAAACACACCCTAGAAATATAGTTTATATTTCTTGAATTTTGTGCTAAGCCGTGCGAATAAGCGGCTACATTCTCTTCCTTGTAGCCATTCCCACATACTTTTAACAAAATATCTGCGAAATATAAACATATTCTCCCACAAGTATGTTAGATTTTGAATTTTGCAACAGCCCCTTTACATAAAACAGATGAAAGGAGAATTTCCGGTGGTAAATAAAGAAAGAAAATTGCTTAATGGGAAAACAAAATCCAATTTGGTTGGCTGGGCATTTGCCCTGCCGGCTGTTTCAGGCTTTCTGTTTTTGAATCTGATTCCGATGCTGTTAAGCGGTTATTACAGCTTCTGTGATTATAACATTATAAGTAAACCGGTGTGGTCTGGTTTAAATAACTATATTTCACTTTTTAAGGGGACGGATGCAACGTTCTGGCTATCTGTAAAAGCAACCTTACTCTATACAATTATGGCAGTTCCTGCTAATTTGATTTTTTCGTTTGCAATTGCGCTGTTATTAAACCGTGATATGGTCGGCCGGGCATTCTTCCGCTCCTTATTTTATCTGCCCTGCATCTTACCGGCAGTTGCATCGAGCTTTGTATGGATTTTGCTTATGAATCCGGATTTTGGGCTGTTTAATGTTATCTTAGATTTCCTGCATTTACCGGAAAGCAAGTTTTTCTGGGATAAGAGCAGTGTACTTCCGTCCATTGTATTTATGGGAATATGGAGTACCGGGTCCACCCAGGTTATCTTTCTGGCGGGTCTTCAGAACATTCCGAGAGTATATTACGAAGCTCTGGAGATTGACGGAGGGAATTCATGGCATAAATTTTGGAGTGTAACGCTTCCTATGGTATCTTCGACATTGTTTTTCAATCTGGTAATGGGAATCATCGGTGCTCTTCAGGTTTTCGGAGCAGCTTATATCATAACGGAAGGCGGCCCCAACAATGCGTCCCTGTTCTATGTATTTAATCTGTGGCGTCAGGCCTTTAAGTACATGGACATGGGTAAGGCATCAGCTATGGCGTGGATTCTGTTCGTTGTCGTACTGTTAGCAACCCTGGTCGTCTTTAAAACATCAAATAAATGGGTATATAACGAAGGGGGAGATCAATAATGATTGTCAGAAAAAATACCGCTTACTACATAAAAAGAACATTATTTTATCTCTTGATTGGTATATTGGCTTTTATCTGTGTTATTCCGCTTTACTGGATGGTACGGTCCGCTTTTATGAAGAATACGGATATCTATATTATGGATCCGTTTATTTTCTGGCCCTCAAAAATGCTGTGGAGCAATTTCACCAGTGCCTGGAATTCCGCACCTTTTACAAAATATGCAATTAATACTATGGTAATCGTTGCGGCGAATATATTCGGCACTTTGTTAACTTCATCCATGGCCGCCTATGCTTTTTCAAGAGTGAAATGGAAGGGAAGAGGTTTCTGCTTTGCCATGATTCTGACTACCATGATGTTACCGGGAGCAGTAACCATTGTTCCGCAGTTTTTGATTTGGAGAAATCTCCATATGGTAAATACCTATGTGCCGTTAATACTGCCTGCGTTCCTTGGCGGCGGTGCCTTTAATATTTTCCTGTTAAGGCAGTTTTTTCTGGCTATTCCCAATGATCTGGATGAAGCGGCTGAAATTGACGGAGCAGGCAAACTCCGGGTTTTCCTGCAGATAATTCTTCCTTTGTCAAAGTCAGCAATGATCGTAGTTGCTTTGTTTACATTTTTAGGAAACTGGAATGATTTTTTCGGGCCGATTATTTATCTTAACTCAAAAGAAAAATTTACTTTAGCAGTTGGGTTATTACAGTTTCAAGGGGATTATTCGACAAAATGGAATTTGCTGATGGCGGCTTCCACTATCGTTGTTGTCCCCTGTATTTTTATCTATCTGATCGGCCAGAGATATTTAATCGAAGGAATTTCGTTAACAGGAATGAAAGCTTAATCAAAACGATATATTGTATCACCTTATAGTAAGTTTTCATTTTTAAGAAACAAGAAGTAATATATTGGCGAAGTAAAAAGAATGGGAGATGATTATTAAAATGGAAAAGATTACGGAGACAGAGAAGATTACCGGCATGGAGAAATTCGGCGGAAGACCGGTATCTTTTGATACAATTGATGTGACGGATGGTTTTTGGAAAGAGAAACAGGATTTATTTTATAATAAAACGATAAAAGCGGTTTATGACCGTTTTGAAGAAACCGGCCGCTTTGAAGCCCTAAAATTCAACTGGAAAGAAGGAATGCCGAATAAACCCCATATTTTCTGGGAATCGGATGTTACCAAATGGATTGAAGGAGCGGCTTATTTTCTTCAAAAGAAGAGGGATACGGAATTAGAAGCTAAGGTGGACGAATTGGTAGAACGCATGGTGATTACCCAGGATGATAATGGCTACTTAAATGCTTATTTTACCGTAGTAGAACCGGAGGCAAGGTTTACAAGAAGAACCGACCATGAGCTTTACTGTGCCGGTCACCTGGTGGAAGGAGCCATTGCTTATGAGAAGGCGACCGGTAAAACGGCAATGCTTCAGGTTGCCATAAAATACATTGATTTAATTGACCGGGTATTCCGTATCGAACACTCTGCCGGGTATGATACGCCGGGACATGAGGAGATAGAGCTTGCCTTAATAAAACTGTATGATTATACGGGAGAGGAACGCTATAAGTTGCTCGCAGAATATTTTATCAATACCCGCGGCACAAGCAGCAGGGATGAAACGTATAGTTTTACCGACCAGGAACATATGCAGTCCCATTTGCCTGTACGAAAACAGGTTACGGCAGAAGGCCATTCCGTGCGGGCGCTCTATCTCTACAGCGGGATGGCAGATCTGGCATTAAAGAATAAAGAGGAGGATTTATATAATGTATGCAAGACGCTGTTTTCAAACATCGTAAATAAGCGTATGTACATAACAGGCGGAATTGGTTCTACTTACCTGGGGGAATCCTTTACTTTTGACTATGATTTGCCGGAGTATACCGCTTATAACGAAACCTGTGCATCCATTGCACTAGCCATGTTCTGCAGAAGAATGTGGTTAATCGAACCCGACAGTATTTATGCGGATTGTGCAGAACGTGCTTTATATAATACCGTACTGAGCGGAGTTTCACTCTCAGGGGACAGTTTCTTCTATAAAAATCCCCTTTCTGTCAATCCGGTTCGTAATGCCTTTAATAACTCCAGACCCAAAGGCCTGCAGGAACATTTGCCGATTATGGAAAGGGTAAAAGTGTTTGACTGTTCCTGCTGCCCGCCCAATCTGCTGCGTGTGGTCGGTTCGATTGCAGATTATATGTACTCCACGGCCAATGACGTGATTTATGCCCATTGCTATATGGATGCATCTGCTGCCGTATTGGTTCATAATAAAGAAATCGGTTTGGTGCAAAAGACGAAATATCCTTACGAAGGCCGCATTGAAATCACAACGCAGACAGAGGGGAATTATACAATTGCTTTACGGATTCCCGCATGGGCAAAAAAGGGCGAAATAATAATCAACGGTGAGGAAGTATCTGCTCCGGTAATAAGCGGTTATGCATATTGTAAACGTTTCTGGAAGGATGGGGATACCATTATTCTTAACCTGCCGATGGAAGTCAAGATTATGGAGGCAAATCCTAAGGCAGCTGATTTATGCGGGAGAGCAGCCATTACAAGAGGTCCTTTGGTTTACTGTGCCGAAAGCGTAGATAATAACCTGGAACTCCGCGATGTACGCATTTCCAGAACAGCTGATTATACTGTAAAACAGGATAAGGTTTGTAATACGGAGGTTTCGGTGATTCATACGAAGGCTTTGATACGTGAGATTCCGGATCAGCTTTATATGGATGAAACAGTTAGGAGAAAGGAAATTCCGTTTAAGCTGATTCCGTATTTTACCAGGGCTAACCGGGGAATAACTGAAATGAGTACCTGGTTCTTACTTGAGGATTAAGGCTATGGATAAGGGAAAAAACTAGATAAGTCTACTGTGCTTGAAAATATCCGGTGCGGACACAGCCAAAGGGGTAAGAATCCCAAGAACGTTTTTACCCCATTTACATATTAATAATATGGTATACTCATTTATTGATAAATAATGGACAAATAATCTGTATGATTCATAATTGACTAATTTATCCAATAGTTATAATATTATACTAACAGATGTTCTTTTGTTAGCCCATAATAGAATAAGAGGAGGATAACTATTGTGATAATTCTGATTTGCTTAGCTTGCTCCTGTATATTTGGCTTCATTCTGTTTTCTAAAGTCCAGCTTAATAATCAGGAAAGCGCTAAAGACGAAGGTTCAAAGGTTTCGGTTATTATACCGGCCAGAAATGAGGAAGCCAGTCTGCCGTTTCTTTTGGATTCTTTAATGACCCAAACTGTAAAACCTTATGAAATAATAGTAATTGACGACATGTCATCGGATAGAACCTATGAGATTGCAGCAGGTTACGGAGTAAAAGTTATCCGGATAATGGAATTGCCGGAGAACTGGACAGGAAAGTCCTGGGCTTTGTGGAATGGGGTCAGGGAATCGTCAGGAGATATACTGGTCTTTTTTGATACGGATGTAAGGCTGGCTCCCGAAGCGCTGGAAACATTATTACAGGCCAGAGCTGAGACAGGAGGCGCCATATCCGTCGTACCTTACCACAAGACATCAGAATTTTATGAAAAGTTTTCCCTTATTCCTTATCTCCTTGGGGTTTTGGCATTTACCTCTCCCTTTGAGAGAAAAAGTAAGAAAAAAGGGCTGTATGGCTCCTGTATTGTTATGACCAGGGAGGCTTATAGTAAAATAGAAGGACATGACAGTGTTAAATCGGAAGTTTTGGATGATCTGACTTTAGGAAATAAATTATCGGAGGCAGGTATTCATGTCGAAAATTTTATCGGAAATAATTATGTTTCCTTCCGGATGTATCCGGGAGGGCTTCGCAGTGAATTGCAGGGGTTTGGAAAAAGTGCGGTCTTAAGTATGTCAAACCTTCGGCCGTTAACCATTTTATCTATCGCAATCTGGTTTGCCGGATTGCTGGCCGTGGAATTTATTGCTCCTTTTACTTTGATTTTTGGCAGTAAGTATGCCATACCCTTTGTGTTTGGGTATATCCTTTATACTCTTCAAATTTTTTATTTTCTGCAATACAGCGGTGATTACGGCAAAGTCATGCCGGCATTACATATGCTTTCATCGGCGTTTTTTATTGTGGTTATGTTGTATTCTTATTATCAGGTAACATTTACAGGAAGTGTGATTTGGAAAGGCAGGCAGGTTAAAATTGGGCGGAAATAGGGGAATGATGGTTTTCTTTGTTGTTATAGGATTTTTATGCGGCTCATGCATGTTTTCTTACTGGCTGGGCTTTGCCGTAAAAAAGGACCTGAAAACAGTGGGTGACGGAAATCCGGGCGCATTTAATTTATGGCGGGCGGCAGGATATAAGCTGGGATTATTAGGGATTGTACTGGATTTTGCAAAAGGCTATCTGCCTCTCGTTCTCTTGTATGAATCAGGAATTTTAACAGATTCCCAGATTGTACCCGTTTCTCTTGCGCCTATTTTAGGCCATGTATTTCCGCCTCTGGCTAAATTTAAAGGCGGGAAAGCAATTGCCGTGACTTTTGGAGTTTGGAGTGCAATTACAAGATTTCAGGTCTCCCTGGCATTGGCCGTTATATTGGCAGCTTTTCAACTGGCCGCAAGACTGGTGAAGAAAGGGAAAAAAGTATCTTCCGAAGAGGATGGAGTAATGGTGGTTGCAGGAATGCTGGTACTTGGCTTATATCTGAAAGCAGTGAAATTCCCCGATTATTATTTTCTGATATGGCTGGGCAATTTGTTTATATTTATATTTGCCAACAGGGGAAACCTGTATAAATACTGGAAGGAGAAAGCAGAGAAGCGTATACCGTACCGGTATTGATAACCCGGAACAATGGCGCAGGCCGGATATCTTAAAACAGGACATTGCCGGTTTTCACTCCGTATTAAGTCATCTGACCAAAGTGGGTAAAACTCCTCTGTCCTGCAGGGGAGAATGCCCGATTATCCTTGTATATGCCCGGTAAAATGCCGAATAATCTCCAAAACCGGACTCGGCGGCAGCCTGGCCGGCCGTATGTCCGTTAATTAAAAGCTGCTGGGCGTAAATAACCCTTTTGTGCAGCAGGTAATCTCCCACGGTTGTCCCTATGGCTTTTCGGAATACCTTATTTAAATGATGCTTGCTGATATAAAATTCTTCCGAAATCTGGTCCAGGGTAATGGTATTGGTCAGATGCTGATTCAAATAGGCTATTATTTTAGCAATGGTATCAGAGCTGCCGCCCCCTGGGGTATCGGCCTGCATGGAACGGCTCATAATCGTTATCTGGGATAATAAGGCTTCCATGTAAACGGGCAGCAGTTCCGTTTTCAATTCCTTATCCAGTCTGGAACATTCGATTAGCGATTCAAAAAAAGAATAAATCCTGTAGGCTTCCGGATTCGGATAATATATTTTTTTGCCCGGCTGCTTTTCCATGGTCGGAAAGGCGGAAAGCAGCAGATGCCTGCGTTCCATGGTCAGGATATCGGGAAGAAAATGCAGGGCAAATCTGATGTAAGGCTTGGTGGTGTTGATTTTTACGCCGTGAAAAACATTGGGGGTTAATAAAAGCATACTATGGGGAGTCATGTGATAATACCTGCCTTCTACCAGGTAATCCACATCCCCGTCTATAAAATAATATAATTCATAAAAATTGTGGCAGTGGAGGCAATAATCATTGCTGGATTCTTCACTTTGGGAATAGCTAAAGAGTACCTTTTCATTTTTTATTTCAGCCAAAACACCCATATATTTTCCCTCCTTAATCTCTTGTAGCACCACTACGCTCCCAAANNCCCAAAATCGCTCCTTATCTCCTACAATCTGGAACGGCCAGGCCGGTACAAGCAGTTTTCAGACACACCCTAATGAATTTATATGCACCCATGCTCATTCAGATTCAAAAAATGAGCTTTCAAGCTGACTTACCGGAACAAAATAGTTTTTCTTTTAATCTGCCTTCCTTCAGTATAGTTCAGCATCGCTATATTTGCAATAGGATTGTTCTTATTTGCAATGGTATTTTTGATAAATTCTGCCTAAAATGAAAGCATAAATAAAAATATAGGAAGGTTGATTTTATTGAAACTGGGAGCACAGCTATATACGGTCAGAAATTACATACAAAATGAAAAGGACTTTTCATTTACCGTTAAAAAGATTGCTGATATGGGCTATAAAACAGTCCAGATATCCGCCATCGGAAAGGATATACCCGCTGAAAAAATAAAAGAAATCTGTGACAGCTTATCAATGGAAATCGTCCTGACCCACAGTGACGTAAACCGGATTCTTTATGATACGGAAAATTTAATAAAGGATCATGATATTATGGGATGCAGATACATTGGTATCGGGTCCATGCCGGAAAAATACCGCAGCTTTCATTGGGTGACGCATTTTGCCGAAGATTTTAAGGAACCGGCCAAAAAAATTGCTGCGGCAGGAAAGCTGTTCATGTACCATAATCATAATTTTGAATTTGAGAAATTTGGCGGCAGGTATATTCTGGATTACCTATTGGAAGCCTTTACACCGGAAGAAATGGGAATCACCCTGGATACCTACTGGGTACAGGCTGCCGGCGGAGATATCTGCCAGTGGGTAGAGATTTTAAAGGACCGCTTATCCTGTGTCCATTTAAAAGATATGGCGGTAGTAAATGGGGTACCGGTTATGGCACCGGTTATGGAAGGAAATATTAACTTTGGAGCCATTTTAAACAAGCTTAAGACAACCAACTGTGAATATCTGCTGGTTGAGCAGGATACCTGCCAGGGCAGCCCCTTTGACTGTTTAAAAACAAGTTATGATAATTTAAGCAGGCTGGGTTATAAATAAAGGAGAACGAATATGGATAAGGTGAGAATCGGAATTATTGGAATCGGCAATATGGGAAGCGGGCATTGCAATACCATATTAAAAAACCAGGTCCCTGAAATGGAGCTGGCGGCAGTGGCTGATTTAAAAGAAACCAGGAGAGCATGGGCCAGGGAAAACCTGCCTGAATCCGTTGCCGTATTTGAGGATGGAGATGCTTTGATTGAATCCGGCCTGTGCGATGCCGTACTTGTGTCAACTCCTCATTATGAACATCCGAGGCTGGTTATAAAAGCTCTTGAACACGGTATACATGCTTTAAGTGAAAAGCCTGCCGGAGTTTATACGAAGCAGGTCCGGGAAATGAATGAAGCGGCAGCCGGATCCAACCGGGTATTTGCCGTAATGTTTAACCAGAGAACCAATCATGTTTACCGTAAAATGCACGAATTAGTCCATGGCGGCACATTAGGCGCCGTAAAGCGCGTGAACTGGATTATTACGGACTGGTACCGCACACAGGCTTATTATGATTCCGGCGGATGGAGGGCAACCTGGGAGGGAGAAGGCGGCGGAGTATTGTTAAACCAATGCCCCCATAACCTGGACCTGCTGCAGTGGATTTGCGGTATGCCTGCTAAAGTACAGGCTTTCTGCCATATTGGAAAATGGCACGATATTGAAGTGGAAGATGACGTGACCGCTTATCTGGAATACCCGGGAGGAGCCACAGGGGTATTTATTACCACTACGGGGGATGCACCCGGTACCAACCGTTTTGAAATCACCCTGGAAAAAGGCAAGCTGGTATGTGAGGAGGATAAATTAACGCTGTTTCAGTTAGAGGTAAATGAAAGAGAATATTGCTTCAGTACGACAGAAGGCTTCAAGAAACCGGAGGGTCATTACATAACTCTGGAAACAGACGGTAAAAATCCGCAGCATGCCGGTGTTTTAGAGGCGTTTGCAGGGAGGATACTGCACGGAACTCCTCTGGTTGCGGAGGGAGCCGAGGGAATCCACGGCCTGACCCTGTCCAATGCCATGCATTTGTCCAGCTGGTTAGGAAAGCCGATAGATATTCCCTTTGATGAGGAATTATTTTTGCAGGAACTGAATAAACGCCGTGCTTCTTCCAAGCTTAAAAAGAACGTAAAGGAAGTTACTTTTAATACGGACAGCAGTTACGGCTCCCAGACTAAGTTATAGGAGGAAAGCATATCACTTTGACAGGTGTGAGATGCATCGATAAATAAATGAAAGCAGCAATTGTAGGATGCGGAAGCATTGCCAGGGTACATGCCGAATGTGTCCGCAGACTTGGAACTCATAATCTGGTTGCCTTTGCAGATAAAAAAAAAGACAGGGCGGAAAGCTTTGCGGAGGAATATAACGGCAAAGCCTACGGCTCTTTAGAGGAAATGCTGAAAAAAGAGAACCCGGATGTCCTTCACATTTGTACGCCCCATTATCTCCACACTCCCATGGCAGTCCATGCATTAAAGCAGGGAATACATGTATTTATGGAAAAGCCTCCTGTAATTACAAAAGCACAGTTAAAGGAACTGGAGGAGGTTAAAAGCGACGGAAAACTGGGATTTTGTTTTCAAAACCGATACAATCCCAGTATCATACAGGTGAAAAAGCTGCTTGCGTCGGGAGAACCCGGGAATCTCATCGGAGCAAGGGGAATTGTAACCTGGAACCGGTCCGGTTCCTATTATACGGATAGTGATTGGAGAGGAAGGCTTGCTACGGAAGGGGGAGGAGCCCTAATCAACCAGTCCGTGCATACCCTGGATTTACTGGCATATTTTTTGGGAACTCCCATATCGGTGGACGCTACTATGGCAAATCATCATTTGAAAGGTTTAATTGAAGTGGAAGATATGATGGAAGCTTATGTGCATTTTGAAGGAAACAGGACGGCCTGTTTTTATTCCACTACCGCTTATTGTGCCGACAGGCCGCCCCTTATTGAGCTGGACTGTGATAATATGATTATCCGAATCGAAGATATGGAAGTCACCTGTTACGACAGGAACAGGGAAGTAAAAAAATTGCCGGTGGAGAATAAGGAAGTTCTGGGTAAAAGCTATTGGGGTGCAGGACACAGGGATTGTATTTTGGATTTTTATGACAGTATAATTAAAAAACGCCGGTTTTCCCTGGATTTAAACGGTATAAGGGAAACCATATTATTAATGCTCGGTACTTATGAATCTGCCAGAACGGGGAAGGAAGTTGCCATAGAGGATTTAATAAAAATGGCGGATTAAATTTCCACTGCGCACCCGAAATCGGGATGCTTTTAAAGGGCGTTATGCCTGAAAGGTTGAAAGAAAATATAATAGAAAGGACGCCACATTGGATTCTTTCAGCCTGATTTTTTGTGGCAGTACCGCAAACTGGCGGTATGCAATTGCAACCTGCAACGCAGTTTGCAATGGGTATAAATATGTTAGAAAATACAAATATTACCGGATTTGCAGACGAGATCCATACCGATATTCGAATTCAGGTTAAGCTGCTGCATGAGCTGGGGATAAAATACCTGGAACTTCGAAGTGCAGACGGCAGGAATATAGCGGAATATACATTGGAGGAAGCTGCGGAATTAAAGAATTATTTAGAAGAAAATAATATTAAGGTTTCGGCCATTGGCTCACCTATTGGCAAAATTATGATTACGGAGGATTTTGAACCCCATTTTGAAACCTATAAAAGAGTGGTGGAGCTTGCCAAATTGTTGGAAACCCCTTATATCCGTATGTTCAGCTTCTTTATTCCAAAAGGGGAAGAGCCTTCTCTTTACCGGGACGAGGTATTTAAAAGGCTGAAACGGCTGGTTGATTATGCCGTGGAGCATAATGTAATCCTGCTCCACGAAAACGAGAAGGATATTTACGGGGATACGGCCGTAAGGTGTCTGGAACTGTTTGAGGCATTTTACGGAGAACATTTTAAATGTACGTTTGACTTTGCAAACTTTGTACAATGCAGCCAGGATACCCTGAAAGCTTATGAACTTTTGAAACCATTTGTGGAATATATCCATATTAAGGATGCCGTTTGGGATACCGGAGAGGTTGTACCTGCGGGAGAAGGCGACGGTAAGGTAGAGGACATCTTAAAGAAACTGGATGAGGAGGGGTATGCCGGCTACTTAAGCTTAGAACCCCATCTGGCGGAATTTGCAGGTCTTAAATCTTTGGAACAAAACGCGGATAAAAGAAAGCTCACCGATGGGGAAGCAGCTTTTACCATTGCCTTTGATGCACTGATGAAACTGTTTAAGCAAAGCTGAGAATAATTAAATCAGGTTTAAAAAGTTTATTTCTTTTCCTGCCTTTATCCTGTTACAGGCTATAGGAATCCCATGAACAAGAATGAACCGGACGGCATATGTTATCATAGATGATAATAGCGGGAGGTAGTTCATTGATATCATATAACCTGACGGTGAAAGAAAATGTACTGAAAAAGGATATGTATTACAAGGATCATCTTATCCTTACTTATACAATTAAATATCCCCGTTTTGTTTCGGATAAGTTCAGAATATTCCTTACCAAATTAAATATCCACTATAAGGCGGAAGCGGCACTTTACCAGAGAATTCACATATCAAAGCTGTATCAGCTGGCTGCGGATGATTATGAATATTCTGTTGCCAATGGTTTTCCCATCCATCAATATGAGGTCAATGTGGAATACCATGTGACGTATAACCAGAACTGCACTTTAAGCCTGTATTTTGACCGGTACGAATTTACCGGAGGGGCTCATGGCATGACAAAGCGGGATTCGGATACCTGGGATCTTCATCAAGGAATCCGGATGGATTTAATGGATTTCTTTCCGGATAATAAAAATTACACCAAGTATATACAAAATGAAATAATCACACAGATTGAAAAAGAAATAAAAAATAACGGTAATATGTTTTTTGAAGATTATGCCGACTTAGTGAAGGAAAATTTTAATGCCGCTAACTTTTATCTGACACAGGAAGGGATAGTCATATATTTTCAGTTATACGAAATAGCGCCGTATGTCAGCGGGATACAGACATTTACGATTCCTTACGGGGAAGAGGCGGCAGTTTTACCGGAATGCTGAAGAGACAATAAAAGGGTTACCGCAAAATTCAAGAAAAGGCAAAAAAGCCTGTCATTTCTTACTTTACCTTTTTAGAGGAAAGGTAATATAAGAATTGACAGGCTTTTAGCCGCTGATATTTATCAGATTTTATTCTATTTTGATAATTACATAAATTACCTGAATTCATCGTTATCCAGATGATACAGATAACGTTCCAATTCTTCCTTAGACTGGAAATCTTTTGCATTCCGGAGCAGTTCGGCTCTTTGTTCTTCATCCATATTATCATAATAATTTTTTGCGCCCAGGTCCTCGTTAATCAGATTGTTAAGGACAGGCGGGAAATAAGGCATACCCGTATTCACGCCATTTGGGAATGATGTTAAACCATTTGGAAAGGCATTGATGCCGTTGGGATTATCCATAGTGACCTCCTTATACTCCCCGTCCTGGCGGCGGGGTTTTTCTTGTGTTTTACTTTCATTTTTGTTACTGTTATAATTAACGGGACCATGCTAAAATATGCTGGAAAATATTATATATAAGCAATCATTTTGTTGTATTCATGCCGCAGTTACGTTATAATTAAATGAAATCAGGTTATAGCGTGTTTGAAAAATATGGTACGGCAGCCTGTTTTATAAATGGCATGTATACGAGTACAGGAGGAAAACTATGGAAAAATATAAAATCATGGTAAAAGGTATTGTTCAGTACGAGAATAAATATCTGCTTGTCGAAAGATGGTATGATGATAGAATTGTTGACCCTTATCAGTGGGAATTTATTGACGGTAAACTGGAATTCGGTGAGAATCCCGAAAAAGGAGTTATCAGGCTCGTATTTGAAAGTACCGGTTTATCCGTATACATAAACCGTATTCTTTATACCTGGTCTTTTATGGTAGGCGATGTATGTAATATCGGTATCAGCTTTTTGTGTATCACTACGCGGGATGACGTGGTTCTTTGTGAAGAACTTAATAATTTTAAATGGGTAACGAAAGAGGAAATCGGTAATTATATCGGCAATAAAGCCGTCATGGCAGATATTGAAAAAGCAGAATTATAGTTACTATCAGCCTGTGGTACCGCGAGGTGTTTTTTGTGAGTGCAAAGTCACAGAAAACCCGAGAATGACAGGCGTGCATAAAATGTTGCTATGAAGCCGTAAGGCTGAATCGTAACAAATTATAAACGTGGCTTAACAAAAGAAAGGAGAGTTGTTTTGACATTATTGATTAAAAACGGATATATACTGGACCCTTCTACGGGAATGGAAGGAAGGGCGGATCTGTTCATAAAGGACGGTATTGTTAAAGAAATAAAGCCGGATATTAATACGGCGGCAGAACAGGTGATAGATGCGGCCGGACAGTATGTAATGCCGGGCTTTATTGATTTGCATGTGCATTTGCGGGAACCCGGCTATGAATATAAGGAAACCATAGCAACGGGAGCCATGGCGGCGGCAAGAGGCGGATACACCACCATATGTCCCATGCCCAATACCAATCCGGCCATCGACAGTAAACAATTGGTTGAATCCATTTTAATAAAAGCGGAAAAAGAAGCAGTGGTTCATGTTCTTCCCATAGGTGCGGTTACGAAAGGTCAGGCGGGAACGGAATTGTCCGATATAAAAGGCATGGCTGCCGCCGGTGCCGTGGCCGTCAGTGAGGATGGCAAATCCGTTATGAATACGGCTCTGTACCGGAAGGGAATGCTGGAAGCGAAGGAAGCAGGTATTCCCGTATTTGCCCATTGCGAGGATAAGGATTTGGCCGGAAACGGAGTACTCAATGAAGGAGCCAAATCCAGGGAGCTTGGTATGCCCGGCATCAGTAATGCGGTAGAAGATATTATTGCCGCCAGGGATATTCTGCTTGCTAAGAATACCGGCGTAAGACTTCATCTTTGCCATTGCTCTACAAAGGACAGCGTAACATTTATAAAAATGGCGAAGGAAAGCGGGCTGCCGATTACCGGTGAAGTGTGCCCCCATCACTTTACCATGGCGGATGATGAAATAGAAAGGGACGACGCCAATTACAAAATGAACCCGCCCTTGAGAAGCAGTGAGGATATGAAAGCCTTAAAGGAAGGCCTTAAGCAGAATATTATGGATATAATTGCTACGGACCATGCACCACACAGCACGGATGAAAAGGCGAAATCCATACGGGAAGCTCCCTTTGGCATTGTAGGGCTGGAGACCGCATTTGCGCTTACCATGACGGAACTGGTTAATAAGGGCTATCTGACCCCCATGCAGATGGTAGAGAAGATGAGTTTTAATCCGGCTAAGGTTTTAGGTATAGACAAAGGTTCCCTTGCAGTTGGCAAAACAGCGGATATTGTAATTGCCGACCCGGATGAAAAATACAGGATTGACGCAAAGGAATTTGTATCAAAAGGAAAAAACACACCTTTTCATGGGAAAGAAGTTACCGGCAGGATAAAGGTTACCATTGTTGCCGGCAGAATTGTATTCCGGGATTCATAAGAAGTAGATGAAAAGCGTAATGCCAGGAACAAGTTAAGCCATGCGAAAAATATAAAACAGCAAATACCATTTGGAGGATTTTATGATAAACAAATTAATTAAAAGGATTGAAGAAAGCAAAGCACCTATTGTGGTAGGCCTGGACCCTATGCTGTCCTATATCCCGGAACAGGTAAAGATAAAAGCTTATGGGGAGAAAGGCGAAACCCTGGCAGGTGCTGCGGAAGCAATCTGGCAGTTTAACAAGGCAATTGTGGATGCCACTTATGATTTGATTCCTGCCGTAAAGCCGCAGATTGCCATGTATGAGCAATTTGGAATTGAAGGTTTGATTGCCTTTAAAAAAACGGTGGACTACTGTAAGGAAAAAGAACTGGTAGTAATTGGGGATATTAAAAGAGGTGATATAGGCTCCACTTCTGCGGCTTATGCGGCGGGGCATCTGGGAAAGGTTAAAGTGGGAAGTAATTCCTTCTATGGATTTGATGAGGATTTTATAACCGTAAATCCTTATTTTGGCACCGATGGCGTTGAGCCTTTTATCGGGGTATGCAGGGAAGAAAAGAAAGGTTTATTCGTACTTGTAAAAACCTCCAATCCGTCCAGCGGGGAATTCCAGGATCAATTGGTTACAGGAAGACCTCTTTATGAATTGGTAGGGGAGAAGGTAGCAGAATGGGGAGAGAAGCTTATGGGTGATAAGTACAGTTATATCGGAGCGGTAGTAGGTGCCACTTATCCCAAGATGGGTAAAATACTCAGAGAAATTATGCCAAAAAGTTATATACTGGTGCCCGGTTACGGTGCCCAGGGCGGTAAGGCGGAGGACCTGGCACATTATTTTAATAAGGACGGCCTGGGCGCAATTGTGAATTCATCCCGGGGCATTATAGCTGCATATAAGCAGGCCGCTTATGAAAGATTCGGTCCGGAGGCTTTTGCGGATGCCTCAAGACAGGCCGTAATCGATATGCGGGAAGACATTAAAGGAGTCTTGGAGAAATAATTACATGCGGCACCCTCTTTTTTATCTCATAGGAAAGTTCGTCCTATGAGATAAAAACCCGACCGGGGATGCACATGACGCGCCAACGGATGTCACTAAAGTGACGGCGCGTCAGCGCAGAGTTTGCTTTGCAAACTCTTTTTCATACAATAAGCAATTCACCCTATTGCATAAATATTATTTTGCTATAACCTTGTATGTGTCTTTATAAACTCTTTTAATAGTATTATAAATATTCTTATTGGCCTTCACAGTTATGGTTAAATTTTTGCTGCAATTATAAAATGCACTTTTACCGATTTTTTTAACTGCTGATGGAATCGTTATGGATTTTAGATTTTTACAATTCGTAAAAGCACCTGCTCCTATGGTTGTTGTACCAGAGGAAATCGTTACCTTTTCCAATTTCGTATTTGCAATAAAAGCTCTATCGGCAATCACTTTTACACTTTTCGGAATGGTTACACTTCCCTTAGCCGTGTAACCGTCAATTAGAATTCCGTTAATAATAACCAGCGGGTTGCTTTTTTGTTGTTTTTCCAGCCATTTACCGCTAAAAGCACCACTGCCTATGGATTTTACGCTGGTGGGAATCGTTACTTTGGTTAAATTGGCACATTCTGAAAAGGCAGAGCTGCCAATTGCAGTTACCCCTTTTTTCATTACAACTTCCGTTAGATTTTTACAGTGCTGAAAAGCATAATTACCAATTCGAACCACACTGGAAGGTATGGTTATTTTAGTAATACTATAGCAAAAGGTAAATGCACTTTCCCCAATAGCCGTTACGGAAGACGGTATGGCAATTTTACTAAGTTTATTGCAGCCCCAGAATGCTCTTGGACCTATAATTTTAACACTGTCAGGTATGGTTACTTCCGTTAATTTCTTGCAGTCGGACAATAAGCTTTCGCTGATTTCCTTTAATCCTTTGGGTAAGCTGATTTTGGTAAGGTTATTACTTCCGGCAAATGCGGCTTTACCAATGACGGTTACGCTATCGGGTATGGTGATTGCCGTCATGGCGCTGCCTGTAAAAGATAATTCACTTATTTCCTTCACGGAGGACGGAAGCTTAACTTTTCCGGTTGCGGCAGACCCGTCGATTACAATGTTATTTACAATAACCAAAGGGTTTTCTTTTTGCTTATTTGCAAGCCACGGTGTATTTTTAAAGGCCCGTCCGCTGATATGGGTTACGCTTTTAGGTATTGTTACCTCACTTAAGTTTTCACACATCCAAAAAGCCATATCTTTAATACCGGTTACAGTTTTACCGCCGATTTTTTCAGGAATTACGGCGGTAGTAATGGATTCATCCCTGGCACCGGTTATGGTATATGTTCCATCCTCATTTAATTCATAAGTGAATATGGAATCAGCTTCTTTTTCCGTCATGGAAACTGCCTGTGCTTTTGAAAAAATAAGCAGTCCCAAGATAAGTGATGTAAACAAACATAGTGCAGCTTTTGTTATGGTAACTTTTAAATTAGTACGCATGGTTTTCCTCCTTTTCCTATTTAAAAGCTTACCATATGGATATAGCACTTCTGTGGCAAATTTCTTAAGATATTTTAATAATTAACCGGCTTATCGTATGAAAATATTAATTGGATTTATTTGTTATTTTGTCAGGTCTGTTACGGCATTTCTTAACTGAGTTAAGGCCAATGTCAGAACCTCTCTGGGGCAGGCTATGTTAATCCTTTGAAAACCAAGGCCTTCCGGACCGAACATGGTTCCGGCATCCAGCCAGAGCTTTGCCTTGTTAACAATCAAATCTTCCAGTTTTTCTTCCGGAAGTTTCAGGCCGCTAAAATCAATCCATACCAGATAGGTTCCTTCCGGCTCAATCAGTTTTAGTTCAGGAATATGTTCTTTTAAATAATTCCTTACATAATTTAAATTCTGAAATAAATATTCTTTTAATTCTTCCAGCCATACCTCTCCGTATTCATAAGCAGCCTGGCAGGCGATTAGCCCCATGGTATTCAGCTGGCTGTAGCCTGTTTTTGCAATTTCAGCTTTAAACGCATGTTTTATCCTGGGATTTACTATAAGCACATTGGAAACCTGAAGCCCTGCCAGATTAAAGGTTTTGCTGGGAGCGGTGCAGGTAATGGTGCGTTCGGAATACTCTGCTTTAAGATTTGCCAATACCAGATGTTCATGGCCAGGATAAATAAAGTCGGCATGGATTTCATCGGATACGATTAATACATTATGTTTTACACAAATGTCACCGATACGGACTAATTCGTCTCTGGTCCATACCCTTCCCACCGGATTATGGGGATTGCACAGAAGAAATAACTTAACCTGATTTTTTATTATTTTTTCTTCAAAATCGGTAAAATCAATGTGGTACTTCCCGTCTTTATAAACAAGAGGGTTATTTACCAGGATTCTATCGTTGCTTACGATAGTTTCGGAAAAGGGATAATAAACCGGTCTTTGGATTAATACGGCATCCCCTTTCTCAGTAAATGCCCGTATGGCCGTGGCAAGGGCGAAGACCACACCCGGTGTCTTTATGAGCCATTTCCGTTCAATATTCCAGTGATAATGGGCGGAAAACCAATTTTGCAGTACGCTGAAATATTCGCCTTTTACTTCCGTATAACCGAATATTCCGTGGCGGCTGGCTTTCACCAGGGCCTCCGTAACTTCAGGCACGGTGGGAAAATCCATGTCTGCAACCCATAAAGGCAGAATATCAGCGGCTTTTCCTCTTTCCGCCGTAAAATCATATTTTAATGAATTCGTATTCCTGCGGTCCACAATCCGGTTAAAATCAAATGCCATGCAGGGACCTCCTTCCATTTAATGCTTGTTCTAAATCCGATATAATGTCCTCCGCATTCTCAAGACCTACCGAAATCCGGAGAAGACGTTCATTAATGCCTCTTTCCAAACGCTCTTTAACGGGAACATCCGCATGGGTCTGAAGCATGGGATAGGTAATTAAGGTTTCCACACCGCCAAGGCTTTCGGCAAAAAGAAGCAGTTGTATGCGTTCCAGTAATTTTTTTGCCGTTGCCTCACTGTCAACTTCAAAGGATATCATGGAGCCGAAGCCTGTGGCCTGTTTTGCCGAGACAGCATAATCCGGATGGTCAGGAAGACCGATATAGAATACTTTTTTTACTTTTTCCTGGATTGTAAGCCACTGGGCCACTTTAATAGCATTTTCATGCTGGCGGTCCATGCGGACTGCCAAAGTTTTAATACCGCGGATTAACAGCCAGCTATCAAAGGGTGAGAGACAGGCACCGGTGGTTTTATAAATGAAACGGAGCTTTTCCGACAAATCTTCCCGGTTGGTTATCAGAAATCCGGCTAAGGTATCATTATGTCCGCTCAGATATTTTGTACCGCTGTGTATTACAATATCCGCACCTAAGACAAGAGGAAGCTGGTAATAGGGTGTAAGAAAGGTATTGTCAACAATCACCAGCAGTCCAAAAGATTTGGCAAGCTCACAGGCAGCGGCAATATCGGTTACCTGCATCATGGGATTGGTAGGAGATTCAATGTAAATTGCCTTTGTTTCCTTTCTTATCAAAGAACGTACGGTGTCTAATCTGGAAGTATCCGTATAATCGATTTGCAAACCGTTTTTACGGGAAATATGTTCAAATAAACGAACGGTGCCGCCGTATAAATCCCCGGATGCTATTATGTGGTCTCCGATGGAAAATAATTCCATAAGAGCTGTTATGGCTGCCATTCCGGTAGAAAACGCCATGGCATCGGTTCCCTGTTCCAGCTTGGCAACAATCTTTTCAAGATGTTCTCTGGTGGGGTTCTGCAGGCGGGAATAGTCATATCCCGTACTTTGGCCGACTCCGGGGTGGGCAAAGGTTGCCGATTGGTAAATTGGTACGCTGACAGCCCCCGTCAGGTGTGTATTATTCTCTGCACCATGTATGCAAAGTGTTGATATATCCATTTTAAATTCCTCCTATTCTTATAAAATAAAAAAACTCGTCTTCCTGACAAAAGAAGACGAGTAAAACCCGTGATACCACTTCAATTTATCTGTACATCACTGTAACAGACCTCTAAGAGTACGATATTAGCTAAACTAATTATTTATACTCGCTTGCTGTAACAGGCAATCCTGTCGTAACCTAAGTGCTGTACCAATTATACAAAGCAGTTCGGGACGCCACTCCTGAGCCATATTCAGCTATTCTCCATCTGCTTTTTCTCACCGCCAAAAGCTCTCTGTCGGATTTAAAATAGCTTACTCTCTCATTCCTAGTGTTTTAGTATGAAATTGATTTGAGTATAACAGAGAAACTTAATATTGTCAATCATAATTTCAGTGTATATTTTATGTTTTTTAAAACACACTCTGGTATATTTTTATGATTATACGGCCCGCGTATATATTTTCAGCCAGTCTTTTTCATCGGAAGTAAGATAGGGGGAAAGTTTTTCATATACCTGTTTATGGTAATCATTTAATCTTGTTCTTTCAACAGGCGACATTAAGGATATATCAACGGCATCCAGGTCTATCGGTG
Source organism: Lachnoclostridium sp. UBA903 (assembly GCA_002294045.1). Lineage (GTDB taxonomy): Bacteria > Bacillota > Clostridia > Lachnospirales > Lachnospiraceae > Anaerocolumna. The sequence continues at coordinate 46,816 of DBEP01000010.1, forward strand.
CAAAAGTAATATGTTCAAAGTACATAAACTGGCCGTATTCATTTTTCTCCCCTTTATGGCATACCAGCTCATTTTCCGTACGGATTCCATGACTGCCTTCGATATAGATTCCCGGCTCATCCGTAGTTACCATACCCTCCTCCAGTACGCAGCCGTCTTCCCGTTCCGGGACCTTTTTCCACCGGAAACCGTTGGGGGCTTCGTGTACATTCAGGAGATAGCCCACACCATGGCCGGTACCGCATTTGTAATCCAGATTCATATCCCAGATAGGACCTCTGGCCAGAATATCCAGATTCATACCGATACATCCGTGGAGGAATCTGGCGGCGGCCAGGTTTAGCATACTTCTTACGACGGCGGTAAAATGTGTTTTAAGTTCGCCGCTGATTTCCCCAAGAGCCATGGTTCTGGTAATATCGGTGGTGCCTTCATAATACTGTCCGCCGGAATCCACTAATAAGAAGCCTTCCGGTTTTATAGAGGCATTGCTTTCCGGTGTGGCGGAATAATGCATCATGGCCGCATTGGCTTTATAAGCACAAATCGTATCAAAGCTTAATTCGATAAATCCTTCCTGTTCCCTGCGGCGTGCTTCCAGGTAATCACTGGCACTGACTTCCGTAATTTCTGTTTTACCGGCCTGGGTTTTAATCCAATACATAAATTTGGTAAAAGCAACTCCGTCCTTGATATGTGCTTTTCTTAAATTTTCAATTTCAACCGGATTTTTTATGGCTTTAAAAAGAACGGTGGGATTTGTGGCATCTATTATGCTGATTTCCGAATTGAGATTTTGATATATTGCATAATTCACCTTTTTAGAATCCAGCAGGACGGACATCTGCGGTGACAGGCTTTTGACGTAGGTATAGATATCCTGATAATCCTTTAATTCAACCTGATCAGCTGCCAGTTTCAGCTTGATATCCTGAGATAATTTCTCCTGATCCAGGAATAAATATGCATGCTCCGAAGTAATGACGGCATAGGATAAGACCACAGGATTATAAGCGATATCATTTCCCCTGATATTAAAGAGCCAGGCAATATCGTCCAGAGTTGTCAGGATATGAACGGAAGCGCCAAGTTTATTCATTTCCTTCCTGATATTTTGTAATTTATCTGCCGAGGACTTTCCTGAATATTTCTCTTCCAGGAGAAATGCAGGTTCTTTCGGAAGAGCCGGCCTGTCTGTCCAGATACGGTCCACCAGATCCTTGTCGTATTTGACGGTTATGTTTTTGGTTTCCAGCTTTTCTTTTAATTTTAATCCGAATCTGGCATTGATAACCCGCCCGTCAAAGCCCAGAATTCCATTCTGTCTTAATTTTTCCGACAGAAATTCCTCAATATCCGGGACTCCTTCCTCCCCGGATTTATATAAGGTTATTCCTGTGTCTGCCAATTGCCTTGCGGCTTGAATAAAATACCGGCCGTCAGTCCATAAGCCTGCTTCCTTAAGCGTAACCACCAGGGTTCCTGCGGAGCCGGTAAAACCGGACATGAATCTGCGTGCCATAAAATAATCGCCCACATATTCCGATTCATGGAAATCGGCAGTAGGGATAATATAGGCATCCATGTGATTTTCAGCCATCAGTGCTCTTAAATGTGCGATTCTCTCTTTTATCATGCTATCCTCCTGACTTGGAAAAGAGTATATGGATAAGAAAGAGTCTGGCTTGCCAGACTCTGGCGCTGACGCGCCGTCACTTTAGTGACAATCTTCCGTTGGCGCGTCATGNNCCCGGAGGGTTTTTATTCAATAGGACGCAATTTACTATTGAATAAAAAGCGACATAAATGCAAATTCGGCAGCTATGTCGCAAATCTATATACCCTGTCTACTATTATGCACAGCATATATGTCTCGGGTTTTGTGTGACTTCGTTCGCTCCACTCACACAAAACACCTCCCGGTATCATAAGCTGAGCTGTAACACAATTATCTATATAATTAAATTTTTTCCGGTTCGCCGTAAGTTTCCCCGAATAATTCTACGGTCACTGACTTCATAACCTGGGGTTCCAGCGGTCGGTCGGAATAATCTGTTTTCGTTTCTGCAATCCTGTTAACAACCTCAAGGCCTTCTGTTACTTTACCAAAGGCTGCATAAGAACCATCCAGATGGGGTGAATCTTTATGCATAATAAAGAACTGGGAGCCTGCAGAGTCCGGCATCTGAGACCTTGCCATGGATATAACGCCTGCAGTATGTTTTAAGTTGTTTTCAAAGTGATTATAAGAGAATTCACCTTTAATGGAGTAACCGGGCCCTCCCATGCCGGTACCTTCAGGATCTCCCCCCTGAATCATAAATCCGCGTATAACCCTGTGAAAAATAATACCATCATAAAACTTTTTCTGTACTAAGGAAATGAAATTCTTAACAGTATTAGGGGCAATGTCCGGATAAAGTTCCAGTTTTATCACATCGCCATTTTCCATTTCGATTGTTACTATAGGATTTTTCTCTGCCATTTTTTTTATCCTTTCTAAAGTCGAATGTTTACATTGGACAATTATATCATATATTATGTTGGGTGTCTAATTAAATTATTAAATTTGAGGTGTGGGATTTTACTTATAATTTATTTAATTTCGGTTATATTTTAAACACAGAGGAATAATAAAGTAGAGAAATCCGTAATTTGGAAGAAGGAAAATAAAATGGCTTCTTTATTATTAAAACGAAATAATCAGAAAGCGGTGAACTGCCTTTTATACTATATCCTGCCCTTTACGGCTGCTTTTCTTTTGCTGCAGTTTATTGTCTATTATCCGTTTACGGAAAGCGGTAAATCCTTTATCTGGGGCATGGATGGCATAAACCAGCACTTTCCGGCCCTGGCATATTATGGAAGGCTGTTAAAAGAGCTGTTTGCCGGCAAGGGAATACCACTGGTGGATTTTAATATAGGTATGGGTTTTGATACTTTAACTACTTTAAATTATTATGCTATCGGCGACCCTCTGACTCTTCTCGCGGCCTTTGCCGGGGAAGAGAATATGGAAGAGATGTACCGGTTTCTTATTTTGTTAAGGCTTTATTTATCCGGTGTCAGTTTTATCGTGTATTGCATTTACCTGGAAAAGAAAGCTTATCCGGCTGTTCTGGGCGGGTTGATTTACGTATTCTGCGGTTATTCCTTTTATGCGGCTGTCAGACATCCGTATTTCACGAATCCTTTGATTTATCTGCCGCTTCTTCTTACCGGTCTGGAAATGGTCCTGCAGAAGAAAAAACCATATCTGTTTATACTTATGACCTGTATCAGCGCCTTAAGCAATTTTTATTTTTTTTATATGCTGACAATTTTAATTATTTTATATGCGGTAATACGTTTTTTTTACTGTAACAAAAGTGCCGATGCGGCTGGTGACCTTTGGATATTATTTTTTAAAACAGCTTGGCGGACGGGTTTTTATTATATTCTGGGAGCGGCCATGGCTGCAGTTATACTGCTGCCGGTTCTGGCCGCGTTTTTTAACAACGGACGTTTTGGCAGCGGGTATTATGTTAATCTGCTGTATTATGCTCCGGGGTTTTATGTAGTACTGGCAAATTCTTTTATTGCCGCCAATGTAACGCCAGGGTACTGGACCCAGTGTACCTTCGCAGCTATTGTACCTGTTGCCGTTTTGGTAACATTCCGAAACCGGAAATACCGGGAGTTAATGTTTGGGTTTATGATTGTAACCGTCTGTCTGATGATACCTTATACAGGGTATCTGATGAATGGATTCGCCTATGTATGCAACCGCTGGATATTTGGCTACAGTTTTCTTGTCGCATTTATATTTGTAGCGGTATATGAAGATATGTTCCGTTTAAGCGGAACTGACCGTATATTATTATTGGCCGGTACCGGAATTTATGGAGTGCTGGGCCTGTTAAATGTAAATAAATATGTGTTGTATGCATACCTTATTTTATGTGTTACGGTTATTTGCATACTATTTTTTAATATGCGGAATAATTTAATTTTTTTACAAAGAACCGTTATCTTTATCCTGGTATTTTTAAACCTTGGCATCAACGGATACCTGACCTATTCCGGCCGGTACGGCAACTATGCGGATGAGTTCATTGATTCCGGCAAGGCCTGGGAGGCCGTTTATAATCCGGCAGTCAGTTTAATTCCCGGAATTCCGGACGATTCCTTTTACCGGGTAGAGGTTTTTGGTAACAAGCAGCTCAATGAGGCTCTGACCGTAGGTTTTCATGATGTCAGCGGGTATTACAGCATTATGGACAAAAGAATTACGGAATATATGAAAGGCCTGGAATTAGTAAGCCAGAGGGCGGCATTCCGGTTTGACAATCTGGATTACCGGACCGGTATCGGAACTTTAGCAGGAGTAAAGTATGTGGTTACGCCTTATAAAGCGGTTGCACCGTATGGTTATACATTATTCTCGGAACATAGAGCCGGAGGCAGAACCTATTATGTATTTGAAAATCAATTTGCGCTGCCCTTAGGTTACATTTATGACCAGTATATAACCAGGGATATTTATGAAAGTTTAAATGGACTGCAAAAACAGGAGGTTATGCTTCAGGCAATGGTTTTAGAGGAATCTTTAGAGGGGTATCCGGGTATCATTAAAGATAGGAACAGCATGGGACGTGCAATGGGAAACAGCATTAATTTTGTCTCAAGAGAACTGCCGGTATCTTTCGAATTGGGAAGAGGTATATCCTGGGAAGGGGATTATTTAAATGTTACGGAGCCGGGTGCAAGATTAACCGTATATTTTGAGAGCATGAAGAACTCCGAAACTTATTTAAGGCTTGAAAATTTTGATATCAACGAAACCGATTACTATGCCATGAATATTAAAGTTAAGGGAGAGAGAGAAGTAACCAAAACTGTGAATGTCAGATCGCAGAGAAATAATGCTTATTTCGGGAAGGACGATTATCTGATTAATCTGGGCTATCAGGCGGAAGTAATGGAATATTGCGTAATAAGCTTTGGCGGAACAGGTAAATTTCATCTAAGTGACATACAGGTATATGCTTTACCGATGAGCAATTATGATAAACAGGCGGCGGAGAGAAAAGACGGAGCCATGGAAAATATAAAAACAGATAACAATCGGATTACAGGTACGGTTAATTTAGAAAAAGATTCCCTGTTATGTTTGTCAATCCCTTACAGCAAAGGCTGGAGTGCCTATGTTGACGGAGTCAGGACAGAACTGCTGCAGGCCAATGTTATGTATATGGCACTGCCGCTTAAGTCCGGAAGGAACGATATAAAATTAATTTATGAGACACCTTACCTAAAGGCAGGAAGTGCTGTTTCGGCAGCCGGCTGGTTTCTGTTTTTCTCTATTATTATATTTAACAGGATTACAAACGCTCCCAAAATCGCGGCGCAGCATACAGCAAAATGAAGTGTTCAGAACGGTACGATGATTTTTCAAACACGTTCCAGGAGAAATCAGAAAGTGCCCGGTGCGGCAGCATGAAGGGAAAGTTGAAAGAAAATAAGATTAAGAAAGGAAAGCCACATATAGATTCTTTCAGCTTGATTTTTTGTGGCAGCATCACATAGTAAGCCATGTGATGTGCAACGGAAATAAAATGGATAAGATATCAGTAGTTGTACCTTGCTATAATGAAGAAAAAGTTTTGCCTTTATTTTATGTGGAAATAAAACGGGTCATGGATAAAATGAGCTATGCGGAATTTGAAATTATTTTTGTTGACGACGGCTCTAAGGATAACACGCTGCAGATAGCCAAGAGTTTAAAAATCAGGGACAAAAGGGTCCGATATCTCTCCTTTTCTAAAAATTTCGGAAAAGAAGCTGCCATATATGCAGGTTTGGAGAACAGCACCGGAGATTATACGGTTATTATGGATGCGGATTTGCAGGACCCGCCGGCACTTCTTGAAAAAATGTTTTATTATGTTAAGGAGGAGGACTATGATTCCGTTGCGGCCAGAAGAGTGACCAGGGACGGAGAACCCAGAATGCGTTCCTTTTGTGCCAGAAGATTTTATCACCTTATGAATCGTATTTCGAAAACGAATATGGTTGACGGCGCAAGGGATTACCGGCTTATGAAGCGGCAAATGGTGGATGCCATTGTCAATATGAAAGAATACAACCGGTTTTCAAAAGGTATCTTCGGATGGGTGGGTTTTAAAACCAAATGGCTGGAGTATAACAATGTGGCGCGTGCTGCCGGCGTAAGCAAATGGTCCTTCAGCAAGCTGTTATTTTATTCCTTTGACGGAATTGTGGCTTTTTCCACCATGCCTTTAGGAATCGCGTCCTTTTCCGGTCTTATACTTTGCATCCTTTCTTTTATCGGTATCGTTGCGGTTATGATAAGACATCTGCTCGGTGTAAAATCAGCTTACGGCTGGTCTTCCATGACCTGTATCATTTTATTTGTAAACGGTTTTCAATTATTCTGCATGGGAGTTCTGGGGCAATACCTTGCCAAAACCTATCTGGAGGTCAAAAACCGGCCCATTTACATTGTTAAGGAAAAAAGCTCGTAAAGCCCACGGATAATACCAAAGACCAAAGCGTGTGTATATAGCCAAAAGTCTTTGGTATTGTTTTGTTCCCCTTATCTTTAATTTTATCGAGTTTTATCGAGGCAAAATTTCATGCTGTCTTAAGGCCTCTATAATTGTTTCATTTTCATCAGAAAGTTTCCTGATATCTCTCCTTATATTTCTTTCCACAACCTTTAAATCAAGCGATAAATCATCTACTTTTTCCGTATTCCGATCAACCTTAAATTCAACTACTTCTAAACGCTTATCGATTTTTTCTACTTTATCGCCTAACTGCCTTATTTCACCTTTAATACTTTCTAAAACCTCTCTCAATTCATTATCCATAATCTTAACCTCCGTACTTTTATTACAATATTGTAGCATAAAAATTAATAGCAGTCTAGATGTCAATTCAGTCAATTCCCGTCACAGGCAGTTCTAATTAAATCAATCCTAACAGCTCAGACCAAACCAAACAGACCGGACGAACAACCCCTGTAACGATTTGCCCTGTATAGAATAATTTTGGTCTTGTGCTGCTAAATTTTATCGTTTATAATAAGGAAGGTTAAAAAAGGAAGTTTAAAACGGGAAAACGGTATATTTACATATGCCTTACAAGCGGATAGAAAATTCAGGAGATGAAACGATGGTTGGGACCTTTAAAAAAACAGCAGAGATTACCTTTCAGGTACAGCTGGCAGAGGATATTTATAGTATGTGGATCAGGGAAAGCCAGATAGCGGCAGAGGCCAGACCCGGGCAGTTTTTATCCTTGTATTGCAAAGGCGGAAACAGGCTGCTTCCAAGGCCTATCAGCATTTGTGAAATAGACAGGGAGAGAAAAAGCCTGCGTCTGGTTTATCGTGTTGTTGGAGGGGGAACGGAAGAATTTTCCCATTATACTACATCGGATACCATAGAAGTCATGGGACCTTTAGGGAACGGTTTTTATATGGAAGGAAAAAGACCAATCCTCATTGGAGGGGGAATCGGCATACCGCCCATGCTGGAACTGGCAAAACAATTAAACTGCGTCAATCAGATTGTATTAGGATACAGGGATAGTACCTTTTTGGACAAGGAATTTGAGAAATACGGCCATGTTTATATTTCCACAGAAGACGGAAGCAGCGGAACCAGGGGCAATGTCATTGATGCCATAAAGGCGAATCATCTGGAAGGGGATATCATATACGCCTGCGGGCCGGCTCCCATGCTAAGAGGAGTGAAAGCATTTGCAGAGGAACACGGCATAAAAGCCCAGTTATCCCTGGAAGAGAGAATGGCCTGCGGTATCGGTGCCTGTCTTGCCTGTGTATGCACATCCAGCAGTAAGGATTCTCATACCAACGTAAAGAATAAGCGTATATGCAAGGACGGCCCCGTATTTTATGCGGAAGAGATTGAAATCTAGTCATTATGGCATTGAATTTATGAAGATTCCTGTTAGCTTCAGGTTCGGAAAGGTATGGATGGAAAATGAATACGAAAGTTAATATTGCAGGAGTGGAATGGAAAAACCCGGTAACTACTGCCTCCGGTACTTTTGGTTCCGGTATGGAATACAGTGAATTTGTTGATTTGAATCAGATTGGCGCCATAACCACAAAAGGAGTCTCTAATATCCCCTGGACAGGCAATCCGACACCCCGGATCGCCGAAACTTACGGCGGAATGTTAAATGCCATCGGGTTACAGAATCCAGGTGTGGACATGTTTGCCCAGCGTGACATTCCCTTCTTAAAACAATTTGATACCAAAATTATCGTAAATGTATGCGGAAAAACCACAGAGGATTATCTTGAAGTAGTGGAACGGCTGGCGGATTGTGATGTGGATATGTTGGAGATTAACATATCCTGTCCCAACGTAAAGGAAGGAGGTATTGCCTTCGGCCAGAACAGCTGCCAGGTGGAGGCGATAACGAAAGAAGTGAAAAAGCATGCCAGGCAGCCAATCATCATGAAACTCAGTCCCAATGTGACGGATATTACGGAAACGGCCAAGGCAGCGGAGGCCGGCGGTGCGGATGCGATTTCCCTGATTAATACCTTAACCGGTATGAAGATAGATATCCATAAAAGAAAATTTGCGCTGGCCAATAGAACCGGCGGTTTATCCGGACCAGCTATAAAGCCCATTGCCGTTCGGATGGTTAATCAGGCGGCGAATGCGGTTAAGCTTCCGATTATAGGAATGGGGGGAATTATGACCGGTGAGGATGCCCTGGAATTCATAATGGCAGGTGCGACGGCAGTAGCCGTAGGAACGGCTAATTTCATCAATCCGGGGGCTACGGCGGATGTGATACAAGATATTGAAAACTATATGAAGAAATATAAAATAGAAACTATTACTGAATTAATTGGTTGTGTTAACCGGATATAAGATTAAAAACAAGACGGAGGTTGATTAAGATGGAACAATATAAGCAGGAATTTATTGAGTTTATGGTAGATTGCGGAGTATTAAAATTTGGTGATTTCACAACTAAGAGCGGAAGAAAAACACCATTCTTCATTAACGCAGGCTTTTACAGAACCGGCTCCCAGCTAAGAAAGCTTGGGGCATATTATGCAAAAGCAATAAAAGAAACCTTCGGACTGGATTTTGATGTGTTATTTGGACCGGCATATAAAGGAATCCCTTTAAGCGTTGCAGCCTCTATGGCAATCAGTGAATTATACGGAAAGGAAATACGCTACTGCTCCAACCGCAAGGAAGTAAAAGATCACGGAGATAAAGGAATACTCCTTGGCGGTCCTATTTTGGACGGGGATAAAGTCATAATTATAGAAGATGTTACGACAGCCGGAACTTCCATTGGAGAAACCATGCCGATTCTAAAAGCGCAGGGAGATGTTGCCGTGCCCGGGCTGGTGGTATCGGTGGACCGTATGGAAAAAGGGCAGGGCAGTAAAAGTGCGTTAGCCGAAATAGAAGAAGTTTATGGTTTTAAAACAACTGCCGTCGTAACCATGGAAGAAGTGGTTGAACATTTATACAATAAGCCTTATAATGGAACTATCGTAATCGATGATAAATTAAAGAGTGCCATAGATGCATATTATGAACAATATGGCGCTGGTGTACCGAAAAACTGAAAGACTGTTTTAAGCAGCAGACAGGAGTAAAATATGAGTGAAAAAATTTATTCCACAATGAAATCGGTAGGCGTTGGTAATTTGGTAATGGGAATTTTGTTTATTGTAGCCGGCGTAGCAGGCGGTGTTATCATGATTATCAGCGGCGGAAGATTACTTAAGAAGAAATCGGAGATACTATTTTAGTACAAGTATTACCTATTGAGCAAAACCCTTCGGGGATGTGCACACTTGCGGTGCGGAAGAGGCATAGCCTGCCCGCAAGTGGCGCGGCGATTCTGCATGGCATAATGTCAATGACATTATACCCGCGCCGAACAAAGTGAGTGCGCATTAACGCCGCAAAGCGGTGCATACCATGGGAGCTTGCGGACATGGTATATGTTAACAGACATTATACCCGCGCCG
>DBEP01000010.1:56914-57176 GCA_002294045.1 Lachnoclostridium sp. UBA903
GCAAAGCGGCGCATACCATGGAAGCTTGCGGACATGGCATATTATATAAAAAAATAGATAAAATTGTTAAAAATACTTTACAAATTGTAAAAAATCGTTTATTATAAGATTATCTTAGTTATCTAAAATCTTTATTATCTTATTTTTTTCATTATTTATTAATATCCCGGTACTTTTAGTGAAAAGAGGTGAATTTGCTGTGTGAATTTATTTACTTACAATAACTTAATAGAAGAGAGGAGTGTACATGAAGATAGCTTTT
>DBEP01000012.1:0-289 GCA_002294045.1 Lachnoclostridium sp. UBA903
GTATCTTTCATGGCATCTGCCAGGGTGCCGTGCTGGTGAGAGAGGTTTGTGGATTTTGCCAGGCCGGCTTGCGCGGGATTCAGTTCCTCCATCCCGTCACAGATAATACCGAAGCGGTCAACCAGGGTAAGATTTTGCAGTCCTAAATTCAGCAGGTGTTTTGCGATTGCAATACCGGCGGAACCGGCGCCGTTGATTACGGCCTTAACCGTACGGATATCTTTTTTTACGACTTTAAGTGCATTGAGCAATGCCGCCGCCACAACTATGGCGGTGCCGTGCTGGTCGT
>DBEP01000012.1:339-35040 GCA_002294045.1 Lachnoclostridium sp. UBA903
TGGCGGTGCCGTGCTGGTCGTCATGAAATACAGGGATATCGCAAATCTCTTTTAGCTTTTGCTCCACTTCGAAACAGCGGGGGGCGGAGATGTCTTCCAGATTGATACCTCCAAAACTGCCGGATATTAAATATATCGTACGGACCAATTCATCCACGTCTTTTGTGCGCAAACAGATAGGAAATGCGTCTACGTCCGCAAACTCCTTAAAGAGTGCACATTTACCCTCCATTACGGGCATACCGGCCTCAGGGCCTATATCGCCCAGTCCCAATACCGCCGTTCCGTCGGTAATAACCGCTACCAGATTGCTTCGGCGGGTCAGTTCAAAAGATTTATTATAATCTTTATTAATTTCCAGGCAGGGTTCTGCCACGCCGGGAGTATAGGCAAGGGAAAGGTCTTCCCGGTCATTGACCTGTACACGGGATATAACCTCAATTTTACCTTTCCATTTATAATGTTCTTTCAGTGAACGTTGTCTTATATCCATAATACACCTCCTTATTCAAATGGGAAATGATACCTTGTCAAAGCTAACTCATTCCGAATTTTTATTAATTCTGATTGCACTGCTTCATTAATCGGCACCCCGCTGTCTTTACGCTGCTGCCATACCAGGTATTCTTTTTCGCCTGCCGTATAGATATGGTCTTCGCCGGGGGCTTTGGCTGAGCTTCGAAGCTCCCGCAGAATATCCCCGCAGGTCTTTTTAAAGGCATCAAGACCCATAAAGGCTTCCGTATCAATCGCCATGAAAAAGTGTCCGAGATGGAAGGGAACTTTTTCGCCCTTTTCTCCAATACCGGTCAATGCCCGTAGGAAATTGCCCTGCTGTAAGGCCGCAGAGAGAATCTCAACTACGGTTGCGTAGCCATATCCTTTGTAACCTCCCAGTTCTTCTCCGATTCCGCCAAGAGGAGCGAGGGCCGCCTGCCCTGTATTTAAATCAGTTAAAATCTGGTCTGAGCCGGTTTTGGCCTGGCCGTCGCGGCCGATAACCATACCGGCAGGTGTAGGCTTACCGATACGCGAATAATATTCGATACGGCCCCGTTGTGTTATTGAGGTAGCACAATCGAGTACAAATGGAAATTCTTCGTCGGTGGGCATGCCAAAAGTAAGAGGATTCGTACCCAGCATATTTTCCACACCGAAAGTGGGGGCAATAGAAGGCCTGGCATTTGTTCCGGTAATCCCAATACAGCCTGCATCGGAGGCCATTGTGGCATAATAGCCCGCAATGCCGTAATGGGTTGAGTTACGGGCGGCGACCATGCCCATTCCGTATTTTTTGGCTTTTTCAATTGCTATATTCATTGATTTTACACCGATTACCTGCCCCATACCGTCGTGACCGTCCACCACTGCGGTTGTAGGGGTTTCTTTTAAAATTTCAAAGTTCGTGACCGGATTCTGGATGCCTGCCTTAATACGGTCCAAATAGATTGGCTTAAACCGATTAACGCCATGGGATTCAATTCCCCGTTTGTCGGATTCAAGCAGTACATCTGCACAGATTTTCGCATCTTCTTCAGGAATGCCGTACCCTTTGAAAGCATCTACCACAAAATTGGTAATCGTCTTCCAATCAACAATATTAGATTTTGTATTCATACCATATCCTCCTATAAATTTTAAAGTTAAACAGAAAAAAAGCGACACCAAAAAATGGCAGTCGCTTTTCTCCTAATCACAGAGCTTCTGTTTATAAATATTATATACGGAAATTTATGAAAAGTCAATAAATTTTAAATATTTAACTATTTATATAAATACAATATACGTTAAAAGGCAGCACCAGGCTATCAGCGTTTCTCTCTTTTGTCCGTCAAAGTGCTGAAATACAGGAATAGAGGAGATATTAACAGGAGTCTAGATTAAATCTCTATAGAGCTTGCAGAAAATAAAATATAATTATTTAATTAAAAGATTTAATAAAATATATTGACATACGTTTTTTGCGGTAATATAATATGAGATATAAAGGTGATAAATACTAAATGGCAAGCTTTTGCGAGGGTGTAAAATAGTTAATAGTTTTAATTAAAAGTCAGATTTTGTTTAAATTAGCAATTATTAAGAGAGGTGAAACAGAAAATGAATAAAAATTTCGAATTTTTTATGCCCGTAAAGATATATTTCGAAGCGGGAGCTTCAAAAAAGGCAGGACAATACATAAAAGGCAAAAAAGTTTTAATTATATCAGACCCTTTTTTATATCACTCGGGTATAGCCGGACAGATCGGCGAGAGTATGAGAGGAAAAGAGGTAGTATATTTTAGTGATGTTGAGCCGAATCCTTCCTGTGAGAGTGTTGACCAAGCGGCATTGCTGGCCAGAGAGATGCAAGCAGACTGTATAGTGGGGCTGGGTGGAGGCAGTGCGCTGGATATTTCCAAGATGGTTTCCTGTCTGACTACCAATGAAGGCAGCATTTATGACTACTACGTCGGCGGAAGCAGAAGCCTGTCGAATAGAAGCACTACTTTAATCTGTATCCCTACCACTGCAGGCACCGGAAGTGAGGTTACCAATGTCGGCGTGTTTACGAATAAAAAAGCCGGAATAAAAATGCCTATGGTAAGCAATGAGTTCTGGCCTGATTATGCGATTATTGACAGTGTACTGACTTATACCTTACCCCAGGTTATGACAGCAACAACGGGTATGGATGCATTTTGTCATGCCATAGAGGCATATTGGAATAAAAACTCCCAGCCCATGTGTGATATGCTGGCAATGGGGGCCATGAAGCAAATACTTAGCAATATTGAATCAGCTTATCGGGAGCCTTCTGATAAAGAGGCTAGAAGTGCCATGGTATGTGCGAGTTTAATTGCGGGTATTGCATTCAGCCAGACAAGAACAACCGGTATTCATGCTCTAAGTTTTCCTTTGACCGCAGAATTCGGGGCAAGTCATGGTACGGCATGCGCCATTACTTTACCGGCGTTTATAAAAATAAGTTCACAGCAGGCCGGGGAAAAAATGATTACTTTAATCCGTTATCTTGGATTTGAGACGGTAGAAGAATTTGCCGATGCCGTCGAACAATTGATGCAATCCATGAAAATGCCCACAAGACTTCGTGAAATCGGTGTGAAGGAATCGGATATAGAACATATTGCAGAAGTTGGTCTGAATGCGGCAATCATTCAGCTGACTCCGGCAGTAATGAATAAGGAAACGGTTTCATCTTTGCTAAAGTCAATTCTATAATTATAGAGGAGTATGTATGATGGACAAAAAAATAGAATTATTGGTAGAAAAAGCAAATGAAATACGGAAACTCACGATTCAATCCGTCGGAAAACTTGGTGTCGGGCATATAGGCGGTGCATTATCACTTTGTGAGGTATTAGCTGTCTTATATTTTGAAGTAATGAATGTGGACCCTGAAGATTCCGGAATGGAGAACAGGGACAGAATGGTTTTGTCAAAAGGACATGGCGGTCCTGCCCTGTATGCGGCCCTCGCATTAAAGGGATTCTTTCCGGTCGGTGAGCTGGATACGCTGAACCGGCCGGGTACTCGTCTGCCCAGCCACTGCGACAGGAAACTTACCAATGGAATTGATATGTCAACGGGCTCTTTGGGGCAGGGATTTTCTGCTGCTGTCGGTATGGCTATAGCCGCCGAAGCTGAGAAACCGTATATGTATGTCTATACCATAATCGGTGACGGGGAAAGCCAGGAAGGACAAATCTGGGAAGCGGCATTATGTGCGGCGAGCAGAAAGTTAGATAACCTAATTGCGTTTACGGATTATAACAAAATGCAGCTGGATGGTATGACAGAAGAAGTGAATGGGCTGGAACCTCTGGATAAAAAATGGGATTCTTTTGGCTGGCATGTCCAGTCCGTTAACGGCCATGATATAGGAGAAATATTATATGCGGTGGATAACGCGAAGAAGTTTAAGGGAAAACCGAATATGATTATATTGAACACGATTAAAGGAAAAGGCGGATATTTCTGTGAAAATATGGTTGCTTCCCATAATATGCAGATTACGGAAGAAAACTGGAGAAGGGCGCTGGATATCTTAGACGGCAAGGAGGGTATTTAATTGGAACTTGAAGGCAGATGGTTAAGGGAGACTTATGTGGATTTATTAATTGAATATGCCAAAAAAGATAACCGTATCGTAATAGTAGAAGCTGATTTGATGAAGGCATTGGGTACCACCCGTTTCATGAAGGAGTATCCGGATAGAACGGTAAATGTCGGGGTTCAGGAATCCAATATGATCGGTGTTGCAGCCGGAATGTCGGCCATGGGTAAAATTCCTTTTACACATACCTTCACACCGTTCTCTACAAGGCGTGTTTGTGACCAGATTACTTTATCCGTATCCTATGCCGGATTAAATGTAAAAATTCTGGGAAGTGACCCCGGTGTAACGGCAGAACTGAATGGGGGCACCCATATGAGTATGGAAGATATTGCAATTATGAGAAATATTCCGGAAATGATTATTTTTGAACCGGTTGACAGCATACAGCTAAAGAAGGTCTTCCCTCAAATATTAGAACATTACGGACCTGTTTATATCCGGCTGCTGAGAAGGAACGCAGTCCGTATTTTTGATGACAACAGCAAATTTGAGTTAGGTAAGGGCGTCATTTTAAAGGAAGGAAAGGATGTTACCATTATCGCCGGCGGAATTATGGTTGCGGAGGCACTTGAGGCAGAAAGGGCTTTAAAAGCCATGGGAATCCATGCACAAATCATTAATATCCACACCGTAAAGCCACTGGATGAAGAGCTGATACTGCAAAGTGCCAGGAAAACAGGTGCGGTTGTTACGGCGGAAAATCATTCTGTACTGAACGGCCTTGGCGGCGCAGTTGCGGAGTATCTAAGTGAAAATTATCCGGTTCCCGTTAAAAGAGTTGGTGTTAGAGATCATTTCGGGGAAGTAGGACTTACACAATTTTTAAAAGAAAAGTACGGATTAACCGCAAAAGAAATCATCAAAGCAGCACGGGAAGCTGTTGCCATGAAACATAAAAGGGAGGATTATATATGAAAAGGATAATTATTGGTTCTGATAAATCGGGTTTTTCTTTAAAAGAAGTCATCAAAAAACTTTTAACGGAATCAGGCTATGAGGTAACAGACGGCGGAACCATAAAGGAAGAGGAACCAAAACCTTATTTTGAAGTGGCGGCTGCCGTTGCAAAAAGAATATCGGAAGGCGAATTCCAAAAAGGAATATTGATTTGCGGTACCGGTATGGGGATGGCAATTGTTGCAAATAAATACAAAGGTGTTTATGCTGCGGTATGCGAAAACACCTTTGCCGCTGAGAAAGCCAGAGCAATCAATGACGCCAATGTCCTGACTTTAGGTGGATGGATTACCGGTGAAATTGCAGGATGTGAGATTGTAAAGACCTTTTTGGATACGAAATTTACCCAGAACCTGGAAGACTGGCGTGCTAACAATTTAATCAATGCCAAAATGCAAATAGAAAAAATAGAAGAAAAAATGTATGGGCAGACATAGGAGGATTCGATATATGAAATATTTTTTAGATAGTGCAAAATTGGACGAAATCAAATATGCATATGAAAATCTGGGCATTGACGGTGTTACCACGAACCCAAAACATATTAAATTAAGCGGTAAGCCTTTCTTTCAGGTCGTAAAAGAGGTAGCTGCGTGGATTAAGGAAGTAGGTATGGAAGGAGCGGATAAATTCCCTGTTTCCTTTGAGATTAATCCCTATCTTGAAAAATGGGAAGAGATTATGGAAGCGGCAAAAGAAGTGGCTTCCTACAGCTCTAATTATGTCATTAAAATTCCGTGTACGGAGCAAGGGCTTATTGCGGCAGGAAAACTTGAAAAAGTGGGTATCAGGACAAATATAACTCTGGTGTTTTCTCCTTCCCAGGCAATTCCGGCCGGTAAATTAGGCGCAAAATATGTATCTCCGTTCATAGGCTGGAAAGAAAACAGCGGTGATGACGGATTTAATTACATTTCCCATATAATTCGTATTTACAGAAACTATGGGATGGAGACAGAGATTATCGTTGCGGCAGTCAGAAACGGAAAACAGATTGCAGATTTTGCTTTAGCGGGTGCAGATATTGTTACCTGCGGGCTGGAAGTCTATAAGGCCAGTTTTCAACACCCGTTTACCGACCATGGATTGGGAATATTCCGGGATGCCTGGAACAAAACGGTAAAGGAATAGTGTAAAAAGGGAGGACAATACCATGGTACAAACAATTGAACTGGGTGTAGTATGTTTAACCAGAACTACATATGAATACAAGACGGCGCAGAAGATGTATAGGAATACAATAGAAGAATTAAAAGAATTAAAGGATGTTAATTATACCTTTATAGAGGAATGCGTCATAGAAGTGGCGGATGCGGAAGCTGCCGCAGAAAGATTGCTGGCTGCCAATGTAGACGGCGTTGTAATAATAAGCGGAACATTCCATTTGGGGCATCTTGCTTTGGTGTTTTCAAAATATATTAAAAAACCGTTTTTATTATGGGCATATAATGAGCTTCCTTATGACGGCGGTAAAATTCGTTTAAATGCCGTTTGCGGTTTAAATCTGAATGCCTCTAATTTATATAAAACAGGCAAAGATGATTATTACTGTATTATAGGCGATAAAATAGATGAGAAATGGCTGGCTGCCCTCAGGGTTAAGGTTGCCCTTGAAAATTCCAGGGTCGGCCTTGTCGGGTATCGGGCTCATGGTTTTTTCAATGTTGGGATTGATGATATGGATTTGTACCGCAAAACAGGTATCCTGGTGGATCATTTTGAGATATCGGATATGTTTTCACAGCCGGTATCGGAAGCAGAATTAGAGGAAGCGGAAAAAGAAGTCAGGGAATTGTTTGTTTGTAAAGAAGTAAATGATGTACAGGTAAAAAAAGTCGCTGCACTTTGCGTAAGCGCTTCTAAATTTATGGAAACTAACAAATTAACGGCAGCAGCAATTAGGTGCTGGCCGGAATTTGCCGCGAATTATGGAATTTCACCATGTGCTTCCATGTCCATTTTACAGTCAAAAGGCGTGATTTTAGCCTGTGAAGGTGACCTGGAAGGCGCTCTGTCCATGCTGGCCGGAGTTGCGCTGGGAGCTGAAACGCCTTATCTGGCGGATTTGTCCCAGGTTAATCTGGAAGAAGACTATGCACTTATGTGGCATTGCGGTGTCGCCCCTGCCAATCTCTGGGATGGCAAGAGCGAAAGAAGCCTGGATACCTATTTTGCAGCAGGAAAGGGAGTAACGGCCGGATTTGTCATGAAAGAGGGGCATGTGAACCTGTTGCGAATTGATACGGCACGGGGAAAGACCAGAATGTTTCTTACGGCAGGCGAATCTATGGAAATGAAAAAGCAGCTTTGCGGGACCTACACAAAAGTAAAGTTCGAAAAGCATATTTCCCAATTACTTAATACGGTTACGGAAACCGGCGTTGCCCATCATCTTGTTATGTTATATGGGGAATACAGGGAGGTTTTAATGCTGGTTGCCAAAATGATGAATTATGAAGTGATTCAGTAAATGAAACGGGCAGAATACATGGGAGGTTCAGTACATGAGTGAATTTAAAGGTAAATTACATGAAACGGTTGTAAAATTCCCTGAAACGGATATATGGATAGATTCCTGCGGGGAAGAGGAATTGGATTATGCAATGGAAAGAGGATGTGCCGGCGCCACAAGCAATCCCATGATAGTAGGTGCCGTTATCAAAAAAGAACTTCCAAGATGGGAAGGACGCATTAAAAAGCTAGTGGCCGAGATGCAGGATGGGACGGAAGAAGATATTGCCTGGGCTTTAATTCATGAAATGGGAAAGGAAAGGTCAAAAAAATTATTACCTGTCTTTGATAAGTATAAAGGGAAAAAAGGAAGATTATCCATACAAACCAATGCAAAATATTATAAGAACAGCGGAAAAATGCTTGGACAGGCCATGTTATTAAATGAATTGGGAACAAATATGCAGGTGAAAATGCCGGCTTCCGAAGCAGGTATCCGTGCCATGGAAGAGGCAACCTGCAGAGGTATCAGCATAAATGCCACTATTTCCTTCACGGTTGCACAGGCCGTAGCAGTAGCCGAAGCAGTAGAGCGGGGACTAAAGAGACGGGCGCAGGAAGGGCTTCCCACGGATACCATGTCACCGGTATGTACCATTATGATTGGAAGAACAGATGACTGGATGAGAAAATATGTGAATGATTCCGATATTTTAGTAAATCCGGAATGTCTTGAATGGGCCGGTATTGCAGTTATAAAAGAGGCTTACAGGATTTACAGGGAAAGAGGTTATAAAACGAGACTTCTGTCGGCGGCTTACAGAAATCATTATCATTGGTCACAGCTGGTTGGAGGCGACTTATCCATGACTATCCCTTTTAATTGGCATAAGAAAATCAATGCATGCAATATTGATGTAAGAAACAGAATGGACGAGCCGGTAAAAGAAGAGCATTTGACCGAGTTAAAGAAACTGGAAGAGTTTACAAAATCCTTTGATGAAAAGGGGATGCTGCCTAGTGAATTTGAAAAATATGGGGGATTCAAAACCACATTAACATCCTTTATTGCCGGATATGAGGAATTATTAAAGCTGGTCAGAGGATATATGATTGAATGAAAGTAAAACAAACGATTCCCCTGATTCTTCTGGCATTTATATGGGGCTGTTACTATGTGGCAAGCCAGAGAGCGATATCGGAAATGTCGGTATTTACGGTCGGAATAGTAATTCGGTTTCTTACCATGATTTTACTTGTGTTGATTATGATAAGGAGGAAGGAATTGAAACTGCTTTTCCGAACGAAAGGTATACTCTTAAGACTGCTGCTGATTGGAGCCTTTGGTTTTTTGCTGGATACAACTGCATTTATCGGACTGAGTCTTTCTCCGGCAGGAAGCGGTGCGGCCTTGTTAAAATGCGATATCATTTTTGTAAACTTAATCTCGGTAATTATTTATAAAGAGAGGTTTTCAAAACTCGATTGGGGTTATACCGTTATGATGTTATTTGGTGTATTAATGGTTATGGGGGTTGATTTCGGTAACTTCAAAATCGGAAATAAAGGTGATTTCTTTTTCGTTCTAAGTGCCCTGTTTGTTTCAGTTAATGCATTTGTAATTAAAAGTGTTCAATTGGATAGGAAAAATCCGGCTAAAGATGATGTTATTGCATTTTATAATAACTTTATTACCATGCTATTATTTTTTGCAGTATCCATTGCCTTGGGGACATTAGGACAGATTAAGCTGCTTTCGGAAAGTAAACCTCTCTTGCTGGCTGCATTGGCCGCGGGCTTGGGACAAACTCTGGTATACATTGTGTATTACCATAACTTAAAGCATTTTCCGGTATGGATTGTGAAAGTATTTCTGCTTCTTATGCCCATAGTAGCAGCTGCTGTATCCTTTCTTTTGTTTCAAGAGACAATGGTAAAGGAGCAGTTTATCGGTATGGCCGTAGTATTGACAGGAGCTTTTGGAATTTTGATGGAGCAAAAGAAAAAGAAAAAGAGAGAAAGCCAAAATTATCCTTATAATAAAAAGATTCCCGGGCAGGATGCGCATGACGTACCGGAGGAAGATTGTCACTGAAGTGACAGTGCATAAGCGCTAGAGTCTGGCTTGCCAGACTCTATTTTGCATAATACGGGCTTCTTAATTTATTTTATCCATATTACCGCCGTTTTCAAAAAAGTAATTAATTATTGTAGAAGCAGGGCCAAGAGTTTCCAGTTGTAAATTAAAATGGCTGAAGGTTACCTTTTCGAATCCGGAATATTTGGAAAGCTGTAAATGAAGGCTTTTGCGGAAATTGCTGTTTTCAAATAATTCTCCATATAATACGACTGATTTTGGGTCGAATAGACACATGGCGTTTTTGATTGCGATAGAAAGGTAATAGGCTGCTCTGTTTAGTATATCCCCTATTGCTTTGTCGCCGTCTTCGTAAGCCTTTACAATAAGCTGCATCCGGATGTTGTCGGGATTTCCGTCTGTTGCCGCAAACAGGGAAGGAGTCAGAGAATCGGATAATAAATCGGCGGCATTTCTTGTGATTGCATCGTAACCGACAATGGTCTCTAAGCATCCCTGGTTTCCGCATTCGCAAATCATGCCGTTAGGGTCCGATATAAAATGACCGATCTGGATTGCATTGAAGCCGTGCAGGCTCAGGTTATCCTGATAGGAAACCCTTGCGGCGCCTACACCGGGTCCGTATTTAATAAACAGCATATTGTCCGGGTTTTCTACGTGGGTAAAGAAACTTTCACCATGGGCGAGAGAACATATGTTGTTAGTCAGAATAACAGGTAATTTTAATTTTTCCTGTAAATAGGCAACCACGTTAACATTATCTTCCCAGAGGTGATAGGAATTTATGCTGATTCCCTCCCTGGAATCCACAATACCTTTGACGCTTACGCCAACGCCTAATACCGTCCTGGTTCGGGTGACATCATAATGAATAAGATGATTGTTTAAAATATGATACAATTTATCTAAAATTGCGGAGGATTTTCTGTGGCAGTCAGCTGTGAATACGGTATCTTCAAAGATAATATTCTGGTCCAAATCCATGCAAAGAATTTGGAATTTATGAACGCTGATATAAATACCAATCGCAGCAAATTTACTGTTGTTGATTTCCAAAATTATTTCTTTGCGGCCTTTTCTGTTATTGTTCTGTTCCATAAAGGATTCTATCAGAATTCCTTCGCTTATTAGATCTGTGGTAATTAATGTAATGGCGGCCGGTGTTAAATTAAGTTTATTCGCGATTTCCTTCCTGGACATGCCGCCGGAACGATAAATTAAATTTATGATGGAACTTCGGTTCCGTTTTTTTACTTCAATCATATTAATTCCGTTATGTTTTGCAACCATATAATTATATCACTTCTTTCTCATTTTTTATTTTAATTTCTATATTATCTCCGATGATACCTGCAAAAGCGCCCTTTGCAGCAGGGATACTGCAGGGATGCGCAATAAGCCATTTGTTTTGCATCCATAAAAGTTTATCTTCCTCATTTTTAGGTGATGGGAGAGGGATTAATGGCTGATTGGTACCTTGCGGCAATACAATAATACATTTGAAACCTTCCCCGGTAACTTTGCATGGTGCAAAATGAAGGGTGGTGCCGAATAATTCTATGGCAGTACCGGCGGGAACATAGAATATTTCAGTACTGGAACTGAGGAAGCGATTATTTTTTATATTTCTGATATCTCCTAAAATCAGTACCAAATTGGTAACAGCGACATCTATTTCAGAGCATTTGTGATATTC
Organism: Lachnoclostridium sp. UBA903; assembly: GCA_002294045.1. Classification (GTDB taxonomy): domain Bacteria; phylum Bacillota; class Clostridia; order Lachnospirales; family Lachnospiraceae; genus Anaerocolumna. Next base: position 11,662 of record DBEP01000012.1, read on the forward strand.
CAGGGCATTTAGCCTGCTGGTTGTCCCGTTACAGTAACCGGCCTGAATCGGCATATTGCCATAAAAAGTACGGCTTAAATCTCCGGCTATTGCTGTCCCCATCAATTCCTCATCGGATGCAACATATACATTTCCTGATTCCGGAATATTTCTTTTTTCCATAATACGAAGACCTTCAGAAAAGTTATATCCGTTAATTATTTTTCCATAGTGTGAAAAAACATTATCAAAAACGCTGTTAATTTCCAGTCCGGGATTGCGCTGCCTTAATAAATCAATCATTGTTTTTCCTCCTGAGATATGAAATAAACCAAGCTTCCGTTAATAAAACTTAAAAGAAAGATGTATATTAATTATAAGATTTAATAAATAAAACACAGAGTTTTATGTACGGTCTGTTCTGAAATCATATAAATTATACCATGAGGTAAAAAATCAATCAAGGACTTGTTGAAAATTAAATGTATATTTACAAATATATGAAAAAAAGACATATTTACAATTATAATTTGGAAAAAAAGGTGAAAAAAATCTTTCAATAAATTTGAGAAAAAGAATACAAATATTATTATAATTAAAAGTGTAAAATAATAAAATGGAATATAAAGGGGAAAATCCGGAGTAATATCAAAAAACTTGTATAAAAAGCGTAAAAACAATGAAAAATCTCTTTACTTATTAAAAAACATGTTGTATAATTACTGATGTAAATAAAAATTATTGGTGATAATGTATAAATTAGTAGGAGATTAGCTTATTCAGCAAACAATCTTTAGGATATGTCAATTAATTTTTTTTATTCAAAAATTAATTAAAAGCTTTAATTTAATTAAATGAAACGAAGTAATATTTCATTCGAATCCTGTTATTAAGTTCGTATAAGGGGAAACATAACGATAATTTCTAATTATAACAAAAATATAAAAGGAACATGGTTTAAAAAAACCTTGTAACTTTTATACATAAAGGTTTTTAAAAGCATAGTGTAAATTTTGCACTAACCAACACGAAACAGGAGGTATTATATGAAAAAGAGAGTATTAGGGTTATTTTTATCGGTAGTTATGACTGCAGTTTTGTTCGCCGGATGTAAAAATAATAAAACGGCAAACGAAGATGTAACGGAAGACTCGCCGGCAAGCACTGCGGAAGTCAACACAGCGGATGCATCTGCAACAGAAGAAAAGGCAGAAACCGAAGATATTGCCGGAGCAATAACATTTGTGAGTGGGAACGACCAGACAGGTGCATTGTCACAAATGATTACGGAATTTAACAAGGTTTACCCCAATATTAAAGTGGAACATCAAATACTGCCAGGCAATAGCGACGACGTAAAGAAGAGTCTTATGACGTCTCTAGCAGCCGGTGATACGGACCCGGATGTTTTTGAGTGTGATATAATTTGGGTATCACAATTTGCTGCAGCCGGCTGGCTTAAGGATGTTACAAGCTATTTAGAGGAAAAGTGGAGTGAATTTTTGGTAGGGCCGCTTTCAACCTGTTATTATAACAATAAAGCTTATGCGTATCCGAACTATACGGATGTGGGACTTTTATATTACAGGACGGATTTAATTGAAACACCCCCGAAAACCTGGGACGAGTTAGTGGAAATGAGTAAAAAACATATCGGGAGTGACGGTATCGAATATGGATATGTTTTCCAGGGTTTTCAGGGGGAGCCAATATCCTGCAACATGTTAGAATTTATTAAGCAAAATGGCGGAGCAGATTTATTAAATGGTGAATTTGCCATGAATAATGACAATACGATTGAAGCATTGAAGTTTGTCCGTTCCTTGATAGAGGAAGGAATTTCTCCGGAGGGAGTTCTCTCCCATAAACCGGATGATACCAGAGCTATTTTCGAAGAAGGAAAAGCTTTATTTATGAGAAACTGGACCTACGCTTATGCGAATGCCCAATTGGATACATCCAGAGTTAAAGGCAAGGTTGGAGTTACGGCATTGCCGGTAGGACCAGAGGGCACAGAGTCATGCGGTACATTAGGAGGATGGAATTTTGCAATTAATGCAAATACGGATGGGGAAGAAGCAGCAGTTTTATTTACTGAATTTATGTCATCTTATGAAATGCAAAAGATCAGTACCATGGTTCGAGGAACATTTCCGACATGTTCAGCAGTATATGAAGATGACGAAATATTGGAAAAACTTCCTCATTTAGAGGGAGTCAGAGATGCAGCAGATAATGCAAAGCCAAGGCCTCAGGTAAGGGACTATTCGGCAATCTCAGCTATTTTCCAGGTATATTTTCACAAGGCGCTGACCAAAGACTTAGACTATGCGGAAGCTATGGAACAAATGGATAAAGAGCTTAATGAAGCATATGCTGCGCAGCAATAATCTGTTTATTTACTGTCTGGCTCATTTTTTATCTCATACGAGGAAAGCTTGTCCTAAGAGACAAAACGCTCCGCTGGATGCACTTGACGCTTGAGAGGAATTATGCCGCCAAGCGTCAGCGCAGAGTTTGCAAAGCAAACTCTTTCTTATTATGGGCCAGACAGTACATCAGAGGCTGCGTTCCGGTAGCTTTCATTAATCCTTTCAATGGAATGAACCAAGTTATTTTGTAACGGCCTCAGGTAAAAATAAAATGTAATGGCGGGATAAAAGATGGAAAGAAAATCTAAATTAAAAAAAGAGACAAGAGACAATCTGCTGGGATATATACTGATTGCGCCTTCACTTCTTTTATTGATATTAATTGGTATGGTTCCCATTATTATTACGGTATCTTACAGTTTTCAATATAAGGTACTTACAGACCCTATGAAAAATTATTTTGTGGGCCTTGGTAATTACATAACTTTGTTTAAAAACGATGTTGTAATAGAGTCATTTAGAAATACTATGGTTTTTGCAGTGTTATCCATTATATTTCAATTAATTGTGGGATTTATTGGAGCACTTTTAATGTGCCATGCGAAAAGAGGTATTGGACCTATAAGAACTGCGGTATTAATCCCCTGGGCTATCCCTGGCATTATTGTAGCCTATATGTTTTCTGCTATGTTTAATGACCAATTAGGAGTTATGAATCGGATTTTGCAGACCTTTGGAATTATTTCAACCTCAATTTCATGGCTTACAAATAAGAACTGGGCAATGCTGGTGGTAGTAATTGCTGATACTTGGAAGCAATTTCCGTATGTGGCTTTGATGCTTTTGGCAGGAATGCAGACGATACCCGGTGAATTATATGAATCGGCTAAAGTGGACGGTGCCGGAGCGATTAGAAGTTTCTTCCGCATTACGCTGCCTAATTTAAAAAGCGTAATCCTGATTATATTGCTGTTCAGAACGATGGGCGCATTGAGAATTTTTGATATTATCTTTGGAATAACAGGAGGAGGTCCGTCCAATTCCACTGCGACGTTATTATATCAGGCCTATAAATACCTATTTGGTGATATGAATTTTGGATTAGGTTCCGCCCTTTCCACTATTATCACTTTGCTTATTTTATTCTTTAGTATAATTTACATTAAAGTATTCAAAACGGATGACTAGGAAGGGGAAGGAACAATGAAAAAAGTATCATTAAAAAATATAGCAGGGATTATTGGTATGGCAATTTTCCTTATCGTTATTATCTTTCCGTTTCTTTGGCAGGTAATTACATCGTTTAAAGACCCGAGAGATATTAGTATGATGCCAACGCAGCTGTGGCCTTCCAGGTTTTCTTTGGATTTCTATATAAATGTGTTTGTCGGTCATAATTTCGCGGTTTACTTAAAAAACAGTATTATAGTTGCTGCCGGGACTATGCTTATTACTATTTTTATTGCTTTCCCTGCATCCTATGCATTTGCAAGAATTCATTTTAAATTAAAAAAATTTCTTAAGAATTTTATTTTATTGGCCAATATGTTTCCGATTATTGCAGTGGTGACACCCATGTTTATTATATTCAAGCAATTAAAGCTGATTAACAGTTATATGGGATTAATTGTGCCAAGTATTATAATTACTCTGCCGATGGCTATTTGGACACTGATTGCATTTATTAAAACCCTTCCCTATGAACTGGAGGAAGCGGCATTGGTTGACGGATGTACAAAATTCAGCTCGGTAATAAAGATTATCCTTCCATTAACGACTCCCGGTCTGTTTACAACGGCAATTATTGCTTTTATAACTGCGTGGAATGAATTTATGTTTGCGCTGATTTTGGTTACCAAAGACCATTACCGAACCGTACCTGTGGCAATAGCCATGTTCCCGGGACAATTTTCCGTACCATGGGGGGATATGGCGGCGGCATCCATTGTAGCCACTGTGCCAATTGTAATTGTTGTTTTGATTTGCCAAAAGAGGATTGTTTCAGGGCTTACGTCAGGAGCTGTGAAAGGATAGAAGGAAAATGGATAGCATTAAAATCGGAATTATAGGTACGGGCTTGATAGCCAAATATCATGCGAGTGCGGTAAAAGGATGCGGGAAGGATGTACACGTTACTGCACTGTGCGATTTGGATGCAGCAAAAATGAAGGCTTTTGCTGCAGATATGGAATTTACGGATGCAAAGCAGTTTAGGGATTACAAGAAATTGATAACTTCGGGACTTGTGGATATGGTTGCTGTCTGTACCAGCAATAATGTACATAAAGAAATTACCATATTTGCGGCTGAACATAGAATCCATGTATTATGTGAGAAACCATTGGGGTTAGATGCCAATGAAGTGGATAGGATGGCAAAAGCATGTGATGCGGCTTCTGTCATTAATTTAACTGGCTTTACTTACCGCAGAATTCCCGCCATAGATGTAATTAAGAAGATGATAGATAAAGGCGATTTGGGCCGTATTTATCATTATAAAGGAAGATTTTATGCGGATCGTCTTGCCTCGCCTCTATGTCCGCTGGAATGGAGACATCTTGAGGAATATGCGGGGTCGGGAGTATTAGGAGATCTGGCCAGCCATACTTTGGATATGGCACTTTATTTGTTATCTTCCCAATGCAGTAAGATAGTGGATGTCTATGCGGATGCATCTATTATTTACCCTTACAGAAAAGACCCGAAAACAGAAAATGAAGTGAAAGTAACCACAGACGAAGTGTGCAATATCATTGCTCATTTTGATACCGGTTGTGAAATACTTTTGGAAAATTCCAGATTTTCACCGTTTGAGATGGAAATACATATCAGCGGGGAAAAAGGGGCTATTAAATATAATCTTTCCAGGTACAACGAATTCCGGCTGATGTTATATGATTCACCCGCAGACTATTTTAAGGCTTATCGCACCATACCGGTTGAAGTACCCGTAATAAACGGCAGATTACAGCCGGAAGACCGTATGATGAGACAATATCTTTATTTTATGGATTGCATTAAAAAAAACGAAGCGGCTCATCCGACCATTGGGGAAACGCATTATATTCAGGAACTGCTGGATGCGATGAAACAATCTTATCAAAGGAAAGAACGGATAAAATTATAGGAGGATAAAACGATGCACGTGGGTATGCTGACAAATAGTTTGTTTGGTGTCGGAGAATCGGATTTTAAAAAAGTAGCACATTGGGCAGCTATGAAAGGCTTTAAAGAGATAGAAATCGGAGCTACTGTTCCTCTTGATAAAAAGATGATTGCGGAGGTCGTGGACAAAGGTGAAATAAAGGTAGGTGCTTTCCTGTATTGCCGTAATTTTCTTTTGCCGGTTGAAGGAGAGGCATTTTTAGAAGAATTGATGAAGCGGATTGAAATAGCAGGAGAACTGGGAATACCTAAAGTACTTACCTCCACTGGAATTGACCGCGGATGGGATTGGGATACAAAATTTGATTTTTATGATGGTATTCGTAAAAGGCCTATTCGCAGTATGGAACGTGTAGTGGAATTATTTTCCAGAGTATTAGAAGCTGCAGAAAGAAAGAATGTAAAGATTGGCTGGGAAACTTGCCCGGTTATGGGAAACATAGCTATTTCACCCTATCTGATTGAAGAATTATTTGCCCGTTTAAAAAGTGAAAAATTAGGATTGGCTTATGATCCGTCCCATCTGGTGTGGGAGATGATGGACCCATATGAACCCATTTTGAAGTTTAGAGACAAAATATTTCATGTGCATGGTAAAGATACGGAAATTAATTACAGCCGTTTGAATTACGTGGGGATTTTATCGGATTATTCCTGGTGGCGTTATCGGGTGCCGGGCCTTGGTGAAATTAATTGGAAAAAGATTGTATCAAATTTGTACGAAATCGGATATGATGGTGTTATCAGCATAGAGCACGAAGATCCGGTATGGGAAGGTACCAGGGAAAAAGTGGAAAAAGGTTTGCTCATTGGAAAGAAGACGATAGAATATGCCATAGATCCTGAGAAATAACAGTGAGAGCTAACGTATTAACATGGAGGAAAATACTATGGAATTTGTATTGTTTAAAGATGGTTTCAGTTTAAGAAGCTATGGTAAAGAGCTGATTACCCATACGCAAGAGAACCCTTTTCTATATGTCGGGTATGGAGAAGAAACCGTTGAAATGTATCGTGGTAATTTTAAAATACAGGATTATATTATAGAAAGGTATCCGCTTAAAAATATAACCGTAGAACAGCTGCATAACCAATACACCATAAATTTTGACAATAAAATAAAAGCTGTTTTTACTCTTTTAGAGAATGCCGGCTTATTTATTATAAATTTTGAGAAGACAGATACAAAAATCAACCGTTTCTGGATACGTATTCGTTCTGATGAATATGAAAAATGTTACGGTTGCGGAGAACAGATGTCTTATTTTAATTTAAAAGGAAGGAATTTTCCACTTTGGACTTCTGAACCGGGTGTAGGCCGGGATAAAACCACTTATGTTACATGGCGCTCCGATGTGGAAAGCAAAGCAGGAGGAGATTATTATACTACCAATTATCCGCAGCCAACCTTTGTCTCCAGCCGTCATTATTATCTTCACATTGATTCAACCGCATATGCCGATTTTGATTTTAAAAATAATCAATATCATGAACTGCAGTTTTGGGAAGTCCCAAAGCAGCTGCGCATTGAAACGGCTCCGACTTTTATGGAACTGTTGAAAAAGCTGACGGATTTTTTAGGAAGACAGCCGGAATTGCCGGACTGGATCTATAATGGTGCAATCTTAGGACTTCAGGGCGGAACAGAACGTGCTTTTTCTTTAGCGGAGCGTTCCCTGGAAAAAGGGGTTCAGGTTGCGGGGATCTGGTGTCAGGACTGGGCAGGGAAAAGAACTACCTCTTTTGGCAAAAGACTTAATTGGAACTGGAAATGGAACAGGGAGCTGTATCCTTCCCTTCCGGAAAAAATAAAAGCTTATAAAGAAAAAAACATACGATTTCTTGCCTATAACAATCCTTATCTGGTTAAAGAAGGTGACTTATACCAGGAGGGGAAAGATAAGGGATATTTTGCGTCAGGAGAAGACGGAAGGGAATACCTGGTCGATTTCGGCGAATTTGATTGTGGTGTTGTGGACTTAACCAATCCGGAAGCTTACGATTGGTATAAAGAGCTTATAAAAAAGTATCTGATTGAATTCGGAGCGGACGGCTGGATGGCGGATTTCGGAGAATATCTGCCAACCGATCTTAAACTTTGGAATGGAGTATCCCCACTTATTGAGCACAATCGTTGGCCGGTGCTTTGGGCAAAATGCAATTATGATGCGGTCAAGGAAACGGGTAATCTGGGGAGAATCGTTTATTTTATGAGAGCCGGCGGAATCGGCAGCCAGAAGTACTGTCCCTTATTGTGGGCGGGGGATCAGAGTGTTGATTTTTCGATCCATGATGGGTTGGCTTCCGTAATATGCGGAGCTTTAAGTACGGGTATGAGCGGCTGCGGCCTTCATCATAGTGATATTGGAGGATACACGTCTTTGTTCAATAACCTAAGAACCAAGGAAGTATTTTTAAGATGGGCCGAAATGGCAGTATTTACACCTGTCATGAGAACTCATGAAGGCAACCGGCCGGAGGAGAATTTCCAGTATTATGATGATGCCGATACCATGAAACAATTTGGGAGGCTGACTAAAATACACAGGATTCTTGCCCCATATATAAAAGATATGGCAAAAATGAATGCGGAAGCCGGGGTGCCGGTTCAAAGGGCATTATTTCTGCATTATGAAGAGGATGAAAAAGCATATGGCATTCAGACGGAATACTTACTGGGCGGGGATATGCTGGTCGCTCCCGTTTACCTTCCTGGTATCAGTGAATGGGATGTTTACCTTCCTCCGGACCAATGGGTTCATATATGGTCAGGAGTAGAATACGAAGGCGGAACGGTTACCGTTAAGGCACCCATGGGATATACACCCGTATTTTATAGAAAGAATTCAAGATATGATACTATTTTTAAGAAAATTCAAAATAAATATGGGATAGCCGATAGCCGGCAGTGGAGGCATAATAATCAGGCCGAATAAAAAAGCCATAATAAAATCTGGTGAATAAATGGGGGAATGATAAAGATGAACAGGTATATAATGGCACTTGATCAGGGTACAACCAGCTCACGGTGTATTCTTTTTAACCATAACGGTGATGCATGCAGCTCGGCACAGGAAGAATTATTTCAGATTTTTCCGAAACCCGGCTGGGTCGAGCATGATCCGGTGAATATATGGAGAACTCAGATAAATGCCGCAAAAGAAGCGATAAGAAAATCAGGTGCGGGAGCAGGAAATATTACGGCTATCGGAATTACCAATCAAAGGGAAACTACAGTTGTCTGGGACAAATATACCGGGGAACCGGTATGTAACGCTATAGTGTGGCAGTGCCGCAGAACTTCGGATATCATTGATAATTTGAAGGAAGCGGGATATTCTGACATGATTAAAAGGAAAACCGGCTTAATACCCGATGCTTATTTTTCTGCTACCAAATTGAAATGGATACTGGATCATGTCAAGGGGGCAAGAGAAAAAGCAAAAACCGGTGCTCTTTTATTTGGTACCGTTGATACCTGGCTGATTTGGAATCTGACAAAAGGGAAAGTATTTGTCACAGACTATACCAACGCATCCAGGACTATGCTGTTTGATATCCGTAATTTAAAATGGGATGATGATATTCTGAATCTGTTGGATATTCCTAAAATCATGCTGCCGGAAGTGAAACCTTCCAGTCAGGTTTATGGTTTTACCGATAAAGAAATATTTGGCGTAGAAATACCGATTGCCGGAATAGCCGGCGACCAGCAGGCCGCCTTATTCGGACAGTGCTGCTTTGAACCTGGCGAAGTAAAAAATACATACGGAACCGGTTGTTTTATGTTAATGAATACCGGTAATAAACTTGTAGAATCTCAAAATGGTTTAATAACCACCATTGCAGCCGGCATTGACGGCAAAATGGAATATGCCCTGGAAGGGAGTGTTTTTATAGCCGGTGCCGCAATCCAATGGCTCAGGGACGGACTTGGCATGATTCAAAATGCGGCTCAGTCAGAAGAGTATGCCAACGCAGTCCCTGATACGGAAGGCGTCTATGTGGTGCCTGCTTTTACCGGTCTTGGGGCGCCTTATTGGAACCAGCATGCACGGGGAATTGTAGCAGGGATAACAAGAGGATTTAACCGGGAGCATTTTGTAAGGGCAACATTAGAGTCACTGGCTTTTCAGACCAGCGATATTTTAAAGGCAATGGAAGATGAGACAGCTATCCGGTTAAAAAACCTGAAAGTTGACGGAGGAGCGTCAGCAAACAATTTTTTACTGCAATTCCAGGCTGATATTTTAAATACTACTGTTATCCGGCCGAAATGTATTGAAACAACAGCCAAAGGAGCCGCTTATTTAGCCGGATTGGCAGTTGAATTCTGGAAAAACAAAGAAGAAATAAAAGCAGGCTGGGTAATAAGCAGACGTTTTCGGCCGGACATGAGCAATAAAAAAAGGACTCTGCTTCTTAAGGGATGGAATAAAGCTGTAAAGTGCGCTTTAGACTGGGCGGAATAAGTTTAATAATAGTTCGGCGTACTGATACAGGAATCCATATATTCAAGGAGCTGGTTGATTCCAAAAACGGGAACGCCTGAGATACTTTGTATAAGATTTGTAAATGGTGCAAAGTTGGTACATTCCAGGATGATTGCACCGGTGTCAGGATACTGTTCCATGTGTCTTAAGGTAAGCTCTTTTATACATTCCTCAAGTACTTCCAGCTCTTCTTCCAGATTGTCCTGTATAAAGAGCTTTGTAAACGGGGAATCTTCCGGCATGCCGCTTATGCCGACCGGAATGTCTTCACTTGACCAGCCAAGCTGTTTAAAGTAGTCATCATGGATAAGGTCTGCCTTTTCGGTAAATATGCCTATTCTTAATCTGCTGTTAAGCATGGTACGGATAAAAGGAGCAAGAAGCAGTGTATTTGTAAAAACAGGAATATTAACGGCATCGGCCAGTTGTTTCTGGAATCCGGCCAAAAAGCTGCAGCTTGTTGTAATTGCCCGGCATCCTTCTTTTTCTAATTCTTTGGCTGCGTCTATAAAAGGTTTCAGCAATAATTTCTCGGCATTTGACGCATTCATTTTATCGGTGGAGATATTTTTCACCGTATAATATCTGACAGGAATTTTAAATGTCCTTGCGTTCCCGATATCTCCGATTAGTCTGGGGAAAACCGTGTCCATCATTAAAATTCCTATATATTGTCCATAACTTGTGTAACCGCCTTTTATTCTCATAAACAGGCCCCTTTCCTATTAGAATTTCTGAATTAAAAATAGCATATCGGTTATTGGGATGTAAAGTGTTATGTGGTATTCAGGAAAAGAGTAATCACTTTGTATAAAAACTTGTACAAACTGTCCATACGAAACGCGCCTGTCAGAAAGCGAAGTAATCGTGAAAGAGCAGAGATATGGACATGTATAACCTGGCGTAATAGTCATCAACGTTTATTCCGCAGAGGTCATAGATTTTTTCAAGGCGCTTCTGCAGAGTATGCCTGTGTATATAGAGCCTTGAGGCTGCCTTTGAGACATTGCAGTTGTCCGCAAGATAAAATCTTAGTGTCTGTACGTAATTGGTACCGTTAATCCTGTCATAGTTAAGAAGAATCTGCAGAGCCTGATTATCAGATACAAAAGAGTGCTCGTTCTGATGGAGAATCCCGAACATTTTCATGAAAGTCATATTATCGTAGGAGCACACACCTCTTTTGGCATGTATGGACTGCAGCAATTCCGTACATTCCATTGCATGTTCGAATGCAAGATATAAGGATTTCAGGGACTTTATTCTGTCAATTCCCACATAATAATTTATACCCTGCTGTTCCGATAAAAAAGTCAGTAAAATACTAAAGTCATATATCATCGACAGATACTTGTTTTCATTTTCAAATATCATAAGAAAAGAGGCCGTACCATTTTTGGCCGTCTGATATTCACAGATGTCGGCCCGGTCGGTCAGATAGGATTTAATCCGGTTCATACATTCGGTTGCGGTTTCCTCGCTGACTGCATACTGGTTAAGGGACTGTACATAAAAGAGATGGGCCGCCTTGCCGGTTTCTTCATCGTACAGCATGGCAGTATATTGCTCCAGAGTTTTATGCATATACTGGAACATGGATTTGGCGGCTTCATCCGATATCTCACTTTCTTTACCTGCATTTATTTTCTGGATCAGATTACGGAGGATTTCAGAGAAGGTCAGGTTTTTAGGAATTTCAAGCACAGGAAAACCAAGACGGTCAGATTCGTTTATGATATACCGGGGGATTTCATCAATGTAATACCCGGTTTGAATTGCAATACCGCTTACACCGTTATTCTTAAGTATTGAGATAAGATTAGAAAATAATTCTTCTTCCTGCAGATTGTAGCCGGTTGTTACGAGCAGCTCTCCCCGCTGCACTGAGTCAGGGGAATCCAGAATCTCCATTACATTAACCCAAGATATCACATTGGATTCGCCTGAAAAGCCCGCAACAATTCTGACTCCCCTAAGCAATTGGTTTTCAACGATATGTCTGACATTTAAGCTCATAAGATCACCATACTTTCCTGTTTTTATAAGGATACAGCCAAAAACGGCTATTCGTCAATAGATTAAAATAAAAACGAATTCATTGGAGCAGTAAAAGCAGGAATACTTTTGTCCATGATTCAATGAAAATTCGTTTTAATGGACAAAGTGTCCACCCATAAATAGTAAAAGAGTACACTGTGATTATTGTCAGAAAATAAGCATACTTTTATACTTGCACTATATAAAAAATAACGGAGGTGCGGTATGGGATATAAAATATTAATTACAGAGCCTATTAATAATAAAGGAATTGAATATCTGAAAGAGCAGGGTTATGAGCTCAGGATGGGTTCCGGTATAACGGAAGACATATTGATAGAAGAAGGGGCCGAGTGTGACGGCATACTGACCCGCAATGGTAATATTACGGAAAAGGTCCTTAAATCATGTGAAAAGCTTAAGGTAGTGTCCATGCATGGGGTAGGGGTTGACTGTATTGATGTGGACGCGGCAACAAAGTTCGGAATTCAGGTTACGAACGCTGCGGAATCTAACCAGAGCTCCGTAGCGGAATATGCAATCGGATTAATACTTATGCTTGCGAAGAGAGCGATTCATTATAATAACGGACTCAAAAGCGGGGATCTTAAAGTCAGAAAATTATATGGCAGTGATGTATCCGGTAAAACACTTGGGATTATAGGAATGGGGAATATCGGTACGCAGGTAGCTCATATTGCGTCCTTTGGCCTTCGTATGAACGTAATAGGCTATAGCCGAAGAATAAAAGGAAAAAAACAGACTAAATATGCACTTTTGACCGATGACATGGATGAAGTGATTTCAGCGGCAGATTTCTTATCCCTGCATCTGCCGGGAAGCCCGTCAACAAGGCATATTATCGGAAAGAGGGAGCTTTCTTTAATGAAACGGTCAGCATTTCTGATTAATACCGGCAGGGGTGAAATTATTGATGAAAGTGCGTTAATCGGAGTGCTTAAGGAGCATAAGATTATGGGAGCAGCTCTTGACGTATTTGAAGGGAATCTGCCCAAACCCGATAATCCGCTGCTGCATATGGAGCACGTAATTGTTACGCCTCATACCGCGGCGTTTACCGCTGAGGCGCTTGAGAGGATGGCGTATCAGGCTGCACTGGGAATAGCGGAAGTACTGGAAAAAAGACCTGTTTCCTATCCTGTAAATAAATTAAACGACAGCTTTGAAGAAAATAAGGGAATTACGGCGGTGATGAATTATTACCGATATGAATTCGGTAATAAGTATTAAATGGAGATGGGATAATGAGAGCAATGCTTGACATGCAGGGAATGCTGTTTCTGCTCATACTTGCGGGGATATATGCACAGAAAAAAGGTATCATAACGAGTTATAACAGAAAAAAATTCACGGATCTTATTATAGAAATCATACTCCCCTGCAATATCGTTAACTCATTTCTGATTGACTGGTCTTATGAAATTCTGATAAATTGTCTCACTGTCTTTATTGCAGCCGTTTTAACACAGGTTTTTTATGTGGTTTTAAGCAAAATGCTTTTTAAGAAAAGCAGGAAAGACAGGCAGGCGGTATTAAGATATGCAATCATTTGTTCCAATGCGGGCTTTTTGGGAAACCCGATTGCAGAGTCCGCCTTCGGGAGCCAGGGGCTTTTATTCGCATCGGTTGCCCTGATTCCCCTCCGGTTTGCAATGTGGTCGTCAGGCCTTAAGCTATTTACTAAAACAGACGGGAAATCAACGGCAAAAAAGCTGATGACCCACCCCTGTATTATTGCGGTATTTGTTGGATTTTTTCTGATGTTTACACAGCTTAAACTTCCGGGCTTTCTGTTGAAAACCCTTTCCGGAATCGGAAGCAGTAATACGGCGGTTTCCATGATTATCATCGGTTCGATTTTGGCGGAAATACAGGTAAAAAATATACTGGATAAGGAGTTGTTCTATTATTCGGCCGTCAGGTTAATTGCCATTCCTTTTACTGTACTGGTAATATTGAAACTGGCCGGGACTGATGAACTGGTAACGGGAGTTATTGTGCTGCTGTCAGCGATGCCGGCCGGAAGCACAACGGTAATGCTTGCGGAAAAATACGCCGGGAATTCCGGATTTGCTTCCTCCTGTGTTTTTTTAAGTACCGTACTATCTTTGGTTACCATTCCCTTCGTAAGTCTTTTTCTTGTATAATAGGGAGATTTTTTCAGCAGTATGGAGCCGGTTTCCCGATATACTTTTCCGAGTGGATTTGAAAAGAACACCGCGTTGGTACGTTAAGGAGGTTTAAATGAAAGTTTTATTGTTTCATGTGAATAAAGAGGAAACCGGATATGTCAATGCCTGTAACAGGAAATTCGGTTTTGAGCTGGAATTTGCGGATTTTGATTTTAATTCGGCCAGTGCGGAAAGATTTATGGGTTTTGATGCGGTATGGATTACTACTAACTGTAAAGTTACGGAAGAAAAATTACAACAATTAAAAAAAGCCGGTGTCCGATATATTGTATCGAGGGCGGCAGGTACGGACCATATGAATCTTGCGGCCATGAAGGAAAGCGGTATAAAAGGCGCCAATGTACCCAGGTATTCTCCCAATGCCATAGCCGAGCATACCGTCTGCCTTATTTTAATGTGTCTCAGAAAAATGAAGCGTGAACTGAACATGATTGACAGGTTTGATTTTACGTTGAACGGATTGAAAGGCCGGGAACTTCGCAATATGACGGCCGGGGTGATAGGCACCGGCAGAATTGGTGCAAAAACTATAAAAATATTAAATGGTTTCGGATGCCGGATTATGGCCTATGATTTGTTTAAAAATCCCGATGTAACAGATATTGCAGAATATTCGGACTTAGATGATGTGATTACCGGCAGTGATATACTCATTCTTCATTGCCCTTTGACGAAAGAAAATGAAAGGCTGATTAATTCCCGTGCCATAACCCGTATGAAGAAAGGAGTTGTGCTGATTAACACGGCAAGAGGCGGTCTGATGGATTATGATGCGGTTCTTGAAGCGATAGAGAACGGGAAGGTCAGTGCGGCGGCATTTGACGTATACGATGGTGAGGCTCCCTATATAAGAAAAAAAGTGGAGCGTGACAAATTGGAAAGTAAAACATTGAAAAGGCTTATGGAAAATGAGAATGTCATATATACGGCTCATATGAGCTTTTATACGGATACCGCTATAGAGAATATGATAATGACAACCTTTGATAACCTGCAGGAATACGAAGAAACAGGACATTGTTCCAATGAAGTGACCGGGCTGTGATTTAGGTATATCACAACGCCGAATTCCATGCTGCATTCCGGAAGAATATTATGCCGGGGCTTTAAACTTCATGCTCAGGTTTGAGGGTTTATTATTATATAAAATTTAGATTGGAGTGATGAATTATGAATGAGGATTATGATATTTCAAAGGAATCCGGCCGGGTTCAAAAGGTGGAACCCTCCCTGATAAGAACGGTTCTTAACCGGGTGGATGAGTTAAGAAAGAGCGGACATGAAATAGTCGCACTAAGCGCCGGAGAACCGGATTTTAATACGCCTTCGGATATTAAGGAGGCTACCATTAACGCGATTCGCCAAAATTATACACATTACTGTTCAAACAGGGGCTATGAAAAATTAAGAAAAAAGATTGCAGAAAAGACATGGGGGGAAACCGGAGTCTTATATGATTATAAGTCCGAGATACTGGTAACCAGCAGCGGGGCGGAAGCCATAAATAATACAATTCTGTCCGTCATAGAGGAAGGGGATGAGGCCATTATATTTTCCCCCGCATTTGTAAATTACGAAAACATGGTAAAAATAAGCGGAGGAGTACCCGTCATTATCCATCTGAAACGGGAAAACCGGTTTGGAATCGATATCAGGGAAGTTGAGGAGCATATTACGGAAAGAACAAAAATGCTGGTGATTAATAATCCGAATAATCCGACCGGAGCGGTTTATGACAGGTTCATACTGGAACGGTTATGTGAATTATCGGTCAGACATAACTTTATTATTGTTTCAGATGAGATGTACAGCAGGCTGGTATATGATGATGCAGGGTTTCAGTCAATCGCATCCTTTCCCGGCATGAAGGAACGTTCAGTGATTATTAACGGTTTTTCCAAAACCTATGCCATGACAGGCTGGAGGTTAGGATATATTACGGCCGGTGAAAAAAGAATCAATGCGATATTAAAAATACACCAGTATTCCACAACCTGTTCCCCTACGTTTATACAGATAGGGGTAGCTGAGGGTATGGATACGGAGCTCACTAAAAAGGAAATATCCGCGATGATGGATACATTTGAAGAGAGAAGAAGACAGCTTATGAAAGGGCTGGATAAGATAAGCGGGCTTTCTTACGTCATACCGAAGGGGGCATTTTATATCATGGCAGATGTTTCTGAAACAGGATTAAGCGGCATGGAATTTGCTAAAAGGCTCCTGGAGGAAAAACATGTTGCCGTAATTCCGGGAGTGGGACTGGGAAGGATGTGCTCCGATTATATCAGAATTTCCTTTGCGGCTTCAACAGAGCATATTAATAAGGCGCTTGAAAGAATGAACAGCTTTATCAGGGAACTGCTGAAGGCGGATTGACGAAAAATCAGGTTAGTGTACAGAATGTCCACTATATTTGTCGAATAATATACAATGTGGTAATTGTAAAGACGGGTTACTTTATGTATACTCTTTTCAATGGTGAAACATATCATAAAAAATTATTATTTCAAAAAGCAAAGAAGCAAAAGAAATATTGCTCTCTTTGCTTTTTTTATTTCTAAGAAAACAAAAAACAATAATTTGAAACAACCAGAAAGACGGAGGGAATACGAATGGATGTAATTATTACCGGAGGCGGATGGGCCGGATGTTCCGCGGCATATTCCGCAAGAAAACAAGGAGCAGATGTTGTATTGCTGGAAAGAACGGATTCACTTCTTGGGACAGGCCTTGTGGGCGGAATTATGAGGAATAACGGAAGGTATACCGCAACCGAAGAAATGATTGCCATGGGCGGCGGGGATATTTTCAAAATTGTGGATGAAAACTGCCGGCATACAAATATCGGATTCCCGGGACATGAGCATGCAAGTCTTTATGACATTGCAAAAACACCTGCTGCAATTACAGCTTATTTAAAAGATATCGGGGTCCAAGTCAAACTGCAGGAGAGAGTGGTGAAAGCGCAGGTAGCTGACGGGGTTATCAGTAGTGTTGAAACAGCAGGCGGCACGGTTTATGAGGGAGATGCCTTTATTGATACGACCGGGACTGCCGGACCCATGAATAATTGCAGTAAATATGGCAACGGATGTGCCATGTGTGTTCTCAGATGTCCCAGCTATGGCGGAAGAGTAAGTCTTGCAGGTATTTGCGGTGTACCTGAGAATACGGGGAAAAAAGCAAACGGCTCAATCGGAGCAATGAGCGGCTCCTGTAAAATTTATAAGGAGTCGCTGGCACCCGAAATTGTAGAAGAATTAAATAATACCGGCGTAGCAGTCATTCCTTTGCCGGAAGAGCTTATTGAAAACCATTTAAGCGTAAAGGCCTGTCAGCAGTATGCATTGAAGGAATTTGCAGAAAATATCATTCTTCTTGATACGGGTCATGCAAAATTGATGACACCGTTTTATACCCTTGACAAACTTCATAAAATCCCCGGCTTTGAAAATGCCCGCTATGAGGACCCTTATGCCGGAGGAAAAGGCAACTCCATGAGATATTTTGATATGTCGCCAAGAACAAATGCATTGCAGGTTGAAGGATTAAAAAATCTGTTCTGTGCCGGTGAAAAAGCAGGACTTTTGGTAGGGCATACGGAGGCTATCGTAACGGGCGTGCTTGCCGGTTACAACTGTACAAGGTCATTAAAGCATAAACCGCTGCTTGAGCTATCCAGAAGAACGGCAATCGGTGAGGCCATTGCATATGTGAACGAAGAGATGGGGACAAAGGAAGGAATGGGTAAAAAATATACCTTCTCCGGCTCCGTACTGTTGGAGCATATGAAGAAGCTTGGGTTGTACGAAACCGATGCAGAGAAAATCAAAGATAATATTAAAACGGAAGGATTATGGAATATTTTTGCATCCTAGACAGGAGAAAGAGAGGAAATCGGAATGGCACTTACATCATTGCATCTTGCTTATATTATCATTACCATTGTTATACTGGCAGCACTGTTATTCAAAAAAGAGATTGTTATTCCTTGTGTTGCAGGTACCTTTATTATTGGATTTATTTATTCGGGAAGTTTAATCAAGTCGGTACAGATTCTCAACAATGCACTGATTCATTCGTGCATTGAGTTGTTAAGCATAATTATAGTAATTGCATTGGTTGTTTCCATGTCAAAAGCTATGATAGACCTGGGGGCGGATGAAGTGATGATGCGTCCGGTCAGAAAGGTTATAAGGAACCATAAAACGGCTTTCTGGATTATTGGGCTGACGATGTTAATTGTTTCCTGGCTGATATGGCCGTCTCCTGCCGTAGCATTAATCGGTGCGCTCCTGCTTCCGGTTGCCGGAGAAGTCGGGCTTCCGGTTGTATGGGCAGCGGTTGCAATGAACATTTTCGGACACGGGATTGGCCTTTCTTCCGATTTTGTCATTCAGGGAGCTCCATCCATTACAGGAGCTGCAGCAGGATTAGATGTGAATGAAGTAATCAATGCCAGTATACCGCTGTGGATAACCATGTCGGTTGTTACGGCAGGTGTTGCTTTTTTCATGATGCTTAGAGAAGTGAAATTAAATAAAAGCCCTCTTGCTGCAGCAAAAAAAGAATTAGTAGTAAAAGAAATTGAGAAACCGAGACTTGCCGGATTTATTGCGATTTTCATGCCGTTGTCCTTTATCGCGGATATAGTTATTATGATCGTCTTTGAGATTAACGGCGGGGATGCTACGGCACTTGTTGCAGGAACGGCACTCCTGCTGACCTGTATGATTACGATTCTGGATAAAGGGGTTGAAAAGGCACTTGAAAAAGCAACGGATCATCTGAAAGAAGGATTTAAATTTGCAATGAAAATCTTTGCTCCGGTTATTGTCATTGCCGCATTCTTCTTTATGGGAAGTGAAGGATTTGCACAAGAAGTACTTGGGTCGGAGGCAACAGGGCTTTTAAATGATATCGGACTTTGGCTTTCCGCCCGGATACCGCTGTCAAAACTGTCTGTGGTATTGACGGAAACTGCGGTAGGAGCCATTACCGGACTGGACGGCTCAGGATTTTCAGGGCTTCCGCTGGTTGGTTCCATAGCGCAGACCTTTTCTTCTGTTGGTAATATACATATAGCGCCGCTTGCGGCACTGGGGCAAATTGTAACTATTTGGGTTGGGGGCGGTACAATCATTCCCTGGGGAGTTATTCCTGTTGCTGCAATATGCGGAATTGAAGCAAAAGAGCTTGCAAGAAAGAACCTAATCCCTGTTTTGTGTGGGTTTGCAGCAACCATTATTGTTGCGGTATTTCTTATCTAAGAATAGTTGTGAATTTGGGGCAGAGCCTGTTTTAACAGGTTTCTGCCCTTACCGTATTATATTGCCTATCACTTCTTATTAACCGGAAGTGAGTATTAAATCCAGGCATGTATATAAATTCGAAATAGAAAAATAATACAATAATTGTTAAAATTTGTTGAAAATGTAATTATTTGGGAGTATAATATAAATTAAGGAAAGGCGAAATTCGGAAGAAATTAAGTTTTTAAGAATTTCCGCCTGTTCCTGTACAAATCAATGGTGATTTGTGCCACATATCCAGAAGGGGGTATATAATAATGAAAGGATTTCAAAGAAGGGCAGTTGCTTTGGCATTAACGCTGTTTGCAGTGTTAATACCGGTAAGCGGTGCTGCTTCGGGAGAAACAGAAACTTTTTTGCATCGTATTGAGGCGGAGGATGCCGTAATGTCCGGAGATGTTACCGCTGCTGCCGCAAGGACAGGGTACAGCGGAACCGGTTATGCCACCGGTTTTACACAGAAGGACAGTAATTCCTGGTCTGTTGAGGTGGAGATACCTGAGACGAGACATTATACTTTTACTGCCCGAACGGCTTCGGACAGCTACAAAGAAAATTATCTGGCCATTAATGGCGTGCGGACCGCAATTATTTACAGCAATGGTGACAGAGACTGGCATGATACGGTGATAGAGAGCATTTATCTGGAGGCGGGAACGGCTACCATATCCATAGAAGAGTATTGGGGATGGTTTGATTTGGATTATATTTTAATTGAGGAAGGCTCCGGCATTCCTCCTTCCGTTTATACCGACGCCACCTCCGTACTCGTTAATCCCAATGCAAACCGGAGAACTGTGGATATTATGGAGTACTTAAAAAGCATGTACGGCCAGAAAACTTTGTCCGGTCAGTCCTGTACACTGAATGCAAATACGGAGATTGAAGCAATTCATAATTTAACGGGGAAATATCCGGCAATCCGTATGCTGGATTTTATTTTCTGTTCTCCCGCCAGCAGTTACCAGTCTTCGGAGGAAGTTAATATTGCTCTGGAATGGGACAAGATGGGCGGACTTACCACGTTCCAATGGCACTGGCATGCGCCGAAGGGAGGAGCTGCCTTTTATACCGAGGATACGGCTTTTGATTTGTCAAAAGCGGTGACGGAGCTG
Organism: Lachnoclostridium sp. UBA903; assembly: GCA_002294045.1. Lineage (GTDB taxonomy): Bacteria > Bacillota > Clostridia > Lachnospirales > Lachnospiraceae > Anaerocolumna. The sequence continues at coordinate 32,351 of DBEP01000012.1, forward strand.
GATATCAGCCGGAAGCCGTTGGAAGAAATCGAAGCCTTATACCGGGCGGGAACAATTTCTGAGGAATGCTATCTGATAGTCCGTGATATAGATGTGATATCCGGTTATCTGGATTTATTGCAGCAGGCGGATGTAACGGTGCTCTGGAGACCGCTCCATGAGGCCAGCGGCGGCTGGTTCTGGTGGGGTGCGGCAGGTGCGGACGCCTATCAATGGCTTTATAAATTAATGTTTGAACGTCAGACTAATTATCATGAGCTGAATAATCTTATCTGGGTATGGAACGGCCAGAATCAGGACTGGTATCCCGGCGATGAATATTGTGACATAGCAGGTACCGATATTTATGCCGAAAAGCATTCCTATAGCGCCCTTCCGGATCAATTTATGAAAACCGTTAATTATTCGGGCGGTACCAAGATGGCTGCCTTGAGTGAAAACGGCGTTATGATGGACCCGGATTTAATGGTGAGGGATAATACCTTCTGGCTGTATTTTGCAGTCTGGTATGGAGACTTTATCATAGATTCCACCGGGCAGGTAGGAGATACCTATACGGAGAGAACTATGGTGAATAAGGTCTATAACAGTGACGTGGTAATTACGCTGGATGAGCTTCCGGAATTTGAAGACAGCATTCCTGGTGTAACGCCCACACCGACGCCGACGCCCACACCCGGCGGACCTGCGGATGTAACACTGACACTCAATAATACCGGTAACGGGCAAGCTGTTACCAATACGATAACAAATTCCTTCCGGCTCTACCATGCCGGCGGAGAAGAGATTGATTTATCAAAGCTGGTGCTGCGGTATTATTATACGAAGGAAGGAATTGCACCGGAGAATTTCTACTGTGACAATGCGGCGCTTCAGATAGGCAGAGAACCGTGGTATGTTTCTTATACCGGACAGGTTACGGGGGAATACGTATCGTTAGGAAAAGACGAGGTCGGTGCCGGCAGGTATCTGGAGATTAAGCTGAATACGACCGGCAAATTTATGGAAGGTGCAACCCTGACTATTGATACAAGAACCACCAAAACCGACTGGAGCGAATATGACCAGTCGGATGACTATTCCTATCAGAAAAACGGCAACATTACCGTCTACTATGACGGACAGCTCATTCTTGGTTCGGAACCCTGATGCTGCAGGAACCGCAGCAGGTATACGGCATCAAATCAGGTCGGATATATTCTTTCTTTAACATAGAATCCTAGAAATTTACAACACGCCGGGCACTGCCATTAAAAGCAGTGCCCGGCGTATGTGTCTTCATACCTTATCTAGCTTAGAAAATAACCATAAAAGAATGCTTAGAATGCTTAAGTTTTATCATAAATTTTAAAGTAAAATTATTAAGGTTCTATGCCGAATATAAGAGTATCATTTTGGTAGGCCGTGATTTTTTCCCAGATTCCGTAGGAAGAGCCGGATGGGTTATAGGAATAATCGTTGGTCAGCGTATAGTCGGACCAGTCGGATTTGGCAAATCTGGTATGCAGTTCAATGCTCTGGTCAGAGGCAAGCGACCCGGCCGCACTTAAAAAGCTGATTTCCAAATAAGTATCTGCTGTTTCAAGCGGAGGGGTAATCGTATGAAAGCTTCCGGTTATATTCTGGCTTCCGGCATGTGACCAATCACAGAAGAAATTCTGTGACTGGGAACCATCTGCCGTATAGTAATAACGCAGCTTAATATCTGAAAGTAAAATTTCGGAATCCCCCGTATTGGTCAATCGGAATCTGGCGGCAATACTATTGGTTTGCGGGGCAGTGGAGCCGGCAAATTCCACTTTTAAATTTCCTTCCTCTACTACGGTGGTATCTTTAATAAGGATAGTCAGTACAGGGTCAGGCCCGGCACTAAAGTCAAAGGTCAGGTAGAGAGTGCCCATACTTTGCTGTGCCATATACTCCTTTTTGATTATAACGGTATTGCCCGTGACAAAATAGTCGGTTCCGGCTGTCAGTGTGTAACTGTCGTTTTTTATTGCTAAAAGGGTATTCCCGTTCAGTGTCAGAGCTATGGTAATATCTTCCTGACGTTCAGGATTTTTATCAAAGGATGCCGTAACGGGGGTAATGGAAGAACTGTCGGGCAAATCTTCTTTTATGTCCGCATAAAGGATTCCCCTGCCGTTGGTAGCCAGATAAACACGTCCGTATATTCTTGGGTCTCCTGTAATACTGGCATTGGTAACGCCGTATTGATGGTCGTCATCATTAATACGGACCCAGGTTGCTCCTTCGTCGTCGGAACGGAAAATACCCCGGACGCCTTCGATTAATGCAGAGGTATAAAGAGCCATATAGGTCTGCCCCGGCGCAGCTTTTCCAAAGCCGATAACAGAAGCCTCCTCAACTCCTGAAATTTTAACAAAACTATCCCCGGAATTTGTGGTATGGAATAAACCGCTTTCTCCCGTATCGCCGGCAAGCCATACGTCGCCTTCCGCTCCGGGCATGGCTTTTAGCTTGGCGGAATCAGGAAGGCCGGTTGTAACTTTGGCCGTAAAAGTAGCGCCTTTATCTGTGCTTACATAAAATGTGCCGTTATAAAATCCGTAAAATTTATCGGGATTAACCCTGTCCGAGGCCACCATGGCGCCTGCCGGGATTCCGCTGCTAAGACGTCTCTCATACGATACCGGAAATAACTGGTTCTCCCTTAACAATCCCTGGCA
>DBEP01000013.1 GCA_002294045.1 Lachnoclostridium sp. UBA903
GATGATCTGATAGAACAAATCGAAGGAGCCTTTTAAAATGCCTCCCAGGGCCAACAAAACCAGCATGATTACTGTAGGCTTTAACATTGGCAGCGTAATAAATTTAATACGTTTCCAGTTGGATGCTCCGTCTACATAAGCCGCTTCGTAAATACTTTCATCAATACCCAGAATAGCGGCCAGATATACAACCACTCCATAACCCAGACCCTTCCATATATTAATAATAACAATGATAAACGGCCAGACAGCCGGATTTTGATAAAAATCATACTTTTCCAGGCCAAGGGAAGTCAGAAGATTATTTACCGTGCCGTAATTATAGTTAAAAAGATTATAGGCAATTACGCCAACGATAACCATAGATACAAAATAGGGCATTAACATTAATGTCTGCGTCACTTTTACAAAATATTTACGTTGGATTTCTTTCAGCATAACCGCTACCGCTATCTGGCAAATATTTCCCAGGGTAATAAACGCAAGATTGTATAGAACCGTATTTCTGGTTAAGCGCCAAATGATGGAATCCGCTCCTCCCCGAAACAAAAATTCAAAGTTCTTAAATCCGACAAAAGGACTTTTTAGCCCCCGTATAAAATCATAATCAACAAATGCATAATATAATCCGGGCATTGGCAGGTACGCAAAGATAATAAAAAAAGCCACCATTGGAATCAGCATAATATAATATGTTTGATGCTTATGAAAATCCGAAAACTTTTTCTTTTCTTTAGGTACCTGTTTTATTTCGTATAAAGTTTTCCTTTTCATTTTGTCTTCCTTTCTGTCTGTTATATTCTGAACAAAAAACGTGTTCAGAATCTTGTTGCTCCAATCGGAATCGGCAAGCAAGCTTGCCGATTCCTCATTCCGCTTTCATTATATCCTTATCATATCAGCTTGAAGGATTTCTTTATATGAAACTTTTCCAGGATATAGGGTAATTTTTAAATATTTTATTATTAATATTTGACTAAGGGGATATGAATGGAAATACAGGTGCCTATTCCCAGGGAACTTTCAACCTCAATAAAAATCTCCTGTCCGTAAAAAAGAGACAACCGTTTTTCGATATTTTCCATCCCGTAATGACTGCCTTTTGAATTCCCTTTGTCTTCTTTAATCATGCCCCGTCCGTCATCCGTAACACTTAGATGAATTACGCTGTCCTCAATCCAGCCGGTCAATAGTACTACACCGCGGCCATCTTCTTTTTCACATATGCCATGAATAATGGCATTTTCGATAAAAGGCTGTAATGTAATTTTAGGAATCAGGTGCTCTAAGACTTCTTCCTGGATTTCCACTTCAAATCTTATTCTGCCCCGGAATCTCCTTTTCTGTATCTCCATATAGGCTTCGCACATTCTGACCTCTTCACGGATTGTAATAATATCCTTTCCTTTACTTAAAGATAACCGGTAAAACCTGGACATGGCCTGAATGACTTCACGAATATTCTCCGTTTCATTCTTTTGTGCCATCCAGTTAATCATATCCAGCGTGTTATATAAAAAATGAGGGTTTATCTGCGACTGCAGGGCCTTTAATTCAGCCCCGGTCTTTTCCTGGCCCATAACGAATTGGCGGGTCATTAACCCCTCGACTTTTCTTACCATATAATTATAACTGGTAATCAACTGTCCGATTTCATCTGTGTGAGGCTCAAGTACTAATTCTTTCATTTCACCTGTTTTCACTTGGCCTATTTGGTTATACAATAATTTTATGCGGTAAGTAATTGAGTTCGTTAAAGGATAAATCAATAAGACCAGAAGACAGGACACCAGTGCGTACATCATGCCCATTTGGTAAGTCATCTTACGCAGTGACTTTGAAATGGTATCGGCAGGGATTGTTGAAATAAGATAAATATCGGTTCCTTCAATCTGCCTGCTTCTTATATAATAAGTCTCGCCTCCCAGCTCAGCCTGCTTAAAGACTTTATTATCCTCTTCCATTACTTTAGGAGCCTGGGTATAAAGTTCCTTTTCCATATTGGCGGCAAGAATTGTTCCGTCATTTTTTTCCAGGTAAAAAAATTGGTTCTTTTCCGAATTTATTAACATATTCTCGATATATTTATTTTCAATTAAAACAGCTAAAATTCCAATAGATTTACTATAATCATCCTTATCCCAAATTGTTCTTGTCAAGGCAATATATTTGCCTTCTTCCAAACCGGAAATATCGGAATAAGGCGCCCAGGTAGGACGTCCGTTATTTTCTTCTAATTGATAGTACCAGAGGGTTTCTTTTGCCGTACTAAGGGGACGGTAACGTCCGCTTTTATTCTTTGAAATTATAAAATTATCATCAATATAAAAGACAATGTTGTCCAAATCGAAGGTTAACTCCAAGGCATAGGAATAAGAAGAAATACTTTCAAAATAAGTTAACTGACCTATCAGGTCCGTCTCATCTTCAACTACCTTAAAGGTATTTTTAATGGTGTCATTTACCGATAACAGCGTAGACAAATTATGGATACGGGCCATACTGTCCTGCAGGGATTGATATACCTGCTCATATCCCTGATTCACGGAATACATCTGCCGCTCCAAGTAACTGCCCCTAAGTTCCTTCAGCGAGAGACAAAAGGTTATTGCAAGGGGAACAATCCCCGCCGTAAAGATTAAGATTAATAATTTTTTACTTAAAGAAATATTCTGGAACCAGTTTGATATTTTCTTCATTCCGTTCTCTGCTTTCTATATTCTAAAGGTGTTAAATCAGTGAGCTCCTTAAAAACCTTTGAAAAATAATTTGCATTGGCATATCCGCATAATTCTGCTATTTCCGTAATTTTGTAAAAATCATTTTCCAGCATTTTTTTCGCATTTTCCATGCGGTAATCACTTAAATATTGCTTTAAGGTTACCTGAGTCTCCTGTTTAAATAAAACATTGAGATAATTGGAAGAAAAGTGAAAATACTCCGCTATTTTCGCAATGCTTAAATCAGATTCACCGTAATGGTCTCCTATATAATTAATTGCCCCTCTTATAATCCTGCTGTATTTTATTTGATTTTCCTGCATTTCTTCCAGTTTTAAGAGCAAATCCATAATAAAACTTCGTATTTCTGATAGGGTTAAAAACCGGTGCATCATCGGCTCAATTTCTTCTTTGGAAATAATCCCGTCAATGGTATTAAGTAACTCCCCATGCTGATTTATCATTGCTGATATAAAGGAGGCCAGTAAAGTCTGTATATTTTCTTTCCTATAGTATTTTTGTTTTCTTAATTCAGCAAATAAGGACTCGAACCAGCTTTTCAGCCGATAAGGTTCTTCCGTCAGAATCTTTAAGAATTCTCCGTAAATACCCGGTTCCAACCCTTTCTGGTTTAAGATTTCCCCGCCTACCAAAAAAACCCGTTCCTCTTCCTCATAAAAAGCGCAGTTAATTGCCAGTAATGCCGTTTGGTAGCTGTTATATATATTCATAATATCCGTAGCTTCAAATCCGATTCCAAGAAATAGAGATGGGAAATGTTCAGCCATTTTCCTGTACAAGAATGGCAGCCGGGAGCTGTGTTTTTTTTCAAAGGACAGGATAGCTAAATATTTGCCCTCTCCCAGATAAGTACATAAGGCTTTCCATTTGTTACTATTCAAACTATGTAATATATCAGTTTTCATGGCCTCTGAATTGACGCCCTTCTTCTTATTCCACAAAATCAGGCAGACATAATTTTGTTTAATTGGAAATTCTACTTCCTCACAAAGATTTAGAAGCATTTCTCTGTCATTATCCTTATACACCAATGCATTGGCTAGTTTTTGCTGCTGCAATTCTCTTCTATCTACCGAAAGCATTCGGGTATGCAGCATCTCTTTAATTTCATTTACCGACTTTTTTACGGCTGCTTTTAGCATGGATAGATCTATGGGCTTTTCTATGTAATCAACTACTGATAATTGGATGGCACTTTTCAAATATTCTATTTCCATATATCCGCTCATGAAAATGATTTTAATATCCGGATTAATGGCAATTAATTCCTTAGCAAATTCAATACCATTCAATTTTGGCATTTTTATATCGGATAGGATGATATGGGGCTTAAACCATCTGGCAAGATTAAGCCCGGCTTTCCCGTCCCTGGCCTGCATAATCTCGATAATTCCAAATTCTTTCCATTGAATGCTTTCTGCCAATCCTTCCCTTGTGTAATCCTCATCATCAACAATTAATAACTTCATAATTCATCCCCTTTTCATAATAAACAACAGCTAAATGAGGAATCTGGCAAACTGAGGTAAGGCCTGCTTATTCCAAGCCTTGTTACCTGCCCATTTCCTGTTCGTTATCTGTTTTTCCTGCATACTATATAAAATTCATCCAACTTTTTATTATAATTCATAATCCTTTAAATAAAATAATAAAGTACTAAATAACCAAAAAAGGCAGAGACTATTATTTAAGTCCTACCTTAATGTTATACTTTTTAACAAATCCGAATATTTTTTGTAACTTCACCAGTCCGATAACTCCGCCGGCCCGATACGGGTTACGCCGGTATTTTTTACTTTTTCTCAATACGTTACAAATCACGGATTTCTGCATCTTATACCATAAATGTTTCCGCTATAACCATTAATCACAGAGGTCCCTTCTCCCTGACCGGTTTTTATAATTTTTTTATTACAATTGTACCGTCTGATAGGAAATATATTCTACTAAATTAATATTTTAATTATAAAGCAGGAAATTCAGGTATACAACTATATTTTTCCATGATTTACTATACTTTTACATGGCATTTTAAGTTTTAATCTTGTATATCCCGTTACTTCTTGAGTAAATCCAAGATTTAACTACGATTACTTTTAAGCTTGCTTTAATATTCTGTCAAGATATAATTGCAAGGCATTTGCGAACTCTTCCGGGCGTTCTTTTTGAGGCCAATGCTTGCATCCTTCCATTAAATATATCTCGCAATCGGGAATCCTTTTGCTGGCAAGGAGAGCGCCTTTTACAGGAACTGCTTTGTCAAGAGAGCCGTGTATAAGCAATGTGGGTAAATTTATTTCTTCAAGCCTTCCAAACAAATCTGTCGTAAAACCCGCAGACATAATTTCACTTCTTTGAAAAGAGATGAAAGACCTATCTGTACCCGGTTCCAGCATGGTTTTATGTATTTTAGCGACTAAATCCTCGCTCACCTTTGATTTATCACCAAACAAACTGTATTTTAAAGAAAATCTGATAATGGATGGATATTTGTTCGTCCATGCGTATAAATTGTCGTTGAACTTCGAACGAATAAACCAATGAGTCAGCCGATGCCATGGTAATTTATCGAATAAACCCCATGCGTCAACCGGCACAAGAACCTTAATAAGCTCAGGATATGTTAGCGCCATATTCAGGCATATACCGCCTCCCAGGGACAGTCCGGTCAGGATGACGGGTTTACTACTAATCTTTTCGATTATGCCCTTTACTATATTTGTATAAAACGAAAACGTGTACTCGCCGTTTATCCGGTCGCTTGCTCCGTATCCTGGCAAATCCGGCGCAATGACTTGATACTGGTTGGATAGTAAGGGAATCACCTCGGCCCAAGAAAGCAATGCCGAATCTACACCGGCACCATGCAATAACACGATAGTATCGTTACCGCCTCCTGCGCAGTAGTATGTTATACCTACTCCATTTACACACATATGCTTTTTCTCAATTGGGTTACTCATTCAGGCCACCTCCACCATTATCTCCAACAATCATCTTAATACATGCCGCAATAAACTTTCTGGGCTCTATATTTGCATCATCTCTGCACCAAAGCATAGAGGCTCCTGTAGCAGCCGCCTGTAAGACCCGGCTCATTCCGGCGATATCTTTACATTGTATTTCACCGCGCTTCATACTTTTTTCAAGAATCGCTTGCACTTCGGCATCCCTTCGTAACGACACACTCTCCGAAAATCACCGATGTGCTTCTATAAATATGTTTTCCATAACCTTAACCCTTTCAATCGACTCCCTCAAATCTGTATTCTCCTTTTTCCCGTCGATTACATCACAAAAAAACGCCAGCTGGTTTCCATAGAAATTTTGAGGTGAAAAAGAAATTTTATTCTTACTTCCTTTGTCAAAGTCTTCCTCTTCCATATAAAATTTCACATTATTAAAAGTGCATCTGAAAAAGTCTTTGACGACGAGCCGTCCTTTTTCGAATTCCAAAGTATGAGAGGCCTGGTACGGCTCTTCAAAAGAGGCTTCCAAATGTGCTTCCACTCCGTTTTCATAGGCCAATCCGGCTGTAAAGCTCCAATCACATCCATTGGGACCGTTAAATTCCGAATGAGCGGTAAAGCTTCTAAAATCAAGACCTAAAAGGAATTGCAAAAATTGCAGCCAGTAGGAGCCCAAATCATAAAAGCATCCCCCGCCCATTTCAGGTCTGGAACGATAATTACCTGCAAAATTGTCCTGCGGTATGAAGGATATCCTTGTATTTATGTTTTTTAAGCTTCCGTACCTGCCTTGGAGTATTATGTTCCTGACTGCCCTTTGCCAGGGATGATGCTGCACCATTACTGCTTCCAGAAGATATACCCTGCTTTTATCAACCATCTTTTCAATTTCCATTGCCTCACGGCAGGACATACACATTGGCTTTTCCAGGAGAACATGCTTTTTATAATTCATTGCTTTTGTTGCCCACTGATAATGAAGGCTGTTGGCCAATGAGATATATACGATATCTATGTCGCTGCATTCCAGCAATTCTCTATAATCTTTAAAAGCATGGGGTATATTGTATTTTGCGGCATACTCCATGGCTCTCCTGTTATCCCTGGCTGCACAGCCATAAACCTCAGCGACTTCCACCTGCTTTACTGCATTGATAATTGCCGATATGCATATTTTAGAGCAGCCCAAAAGACCGATTTTCTTCTTTCCCATTATTTAACTCCCCCCTCTGCTCATCCTAATATTCTTGCCGAATGCAAAAACTTAATATTTTCAGATTTTCTTGATAAATAAGTTTTTTACATATGAACCCTGCTGTTTGAATATTTTTCACTTTAATAATCACAAATCGCTGTAGTATCTTGAACACGCCGTGCATATGGGAAACAGGTTCTTCCTTGTGTACTTTCGAAACCGGCTAAGTCTTTCCCCGTTCCAAATATCCAGTATGCTCTCTTTATATATATTCCCTACGGTAAAATCATAAAATGTGTGGCAGGGTGTCACATCCCCATTGGCGCATATTTCAACATACAGCCAGGGAAAAGAACAGCTTGACCTTTTATCTGACATCTTGTCCCAGTCCGCAGAATAAAAATTTTTCAGATTTTCCTTCTCCATAGTCTTGGGATAGCCTATTACATTGATACCCTTTTCCCTTAAGTGACTTCTGACGCTGTTTACCTGCCGGATTAATTCTGTGATATCAATCTCCTTAAAGTCACTGATATCCCTTATAAGGCCTCTTGCACAAGGTGTGTCCTCAACCCCGAATTCGGATTTAAATATTTGCGTATGCTTTTTGCAGCAGGACTCCGTAGTATAGAGCTGAAACTCCATACTCACCCAGCCAAGCATGGAAGTATCCAGTTCATCCAGAAAGAACCGCTCTATGTACTTGTAGTTTAAAGGCGTTACTACCATGGTAACTCCCAGCATAGGAAATTGTTTCCCCCGCTCTTCTCTGGTTTCATATAATTTCTTTATTCCGGCAACGGCCTTTTTATAAACGCCTTTGCCTCTTTGGGTATCGTTTATCTCTTCCGGACCGTCTATGGACACCCAGATTCTTCTGGGTTCGTTCTCAACCAGCATATCAGCCTGTCTTTCGAGAAGCGTTCCATTGGTAGGAATATCTACATTGCATCCATAGTACCTGATTGCGGAAAGCACTTCATCAACCTGAGGGTATAGCAAGGGTTCTCCGCCAAAAAGCTCAAAATACGGTTTTGCTTCACAGCAATCCGCAATCACTTTTTTTACAGTGCCAATTTCAAGCTGCTCCAAAGATTTCTTTCCAAAATAAGAACCTTCTTCTCCCCATTCATAGCACATCCTGCAATGTAAATTACACCTCTCCAGCAATTGAAAAACTACCCACCTGGGATAAGCGTATAGAATTGATTTAGAATTCGTCATATTATTTTTCATATCATCTTTACCCCCCTGCGAAATTTTATATTTCCACACTAGTGTGCTGTCCCATTGCATATCCGAAACTGGAGTTTCAGATACTGTCTAAATAAGAAGTGTGAAATTGCCTTTTATTTCACACTAAACCCATATTTTTTTACAAATTCCTCGGTATAATCCGGGAGTTGACTTCTTTTATCAATCAGCTTATTATGGATTTCCTCTAGAACATCCAGAGAATATCCCGATTCAACCCATTTTTCATAGGATATACCGAAGCCAAGTTCTTCCCACAATGCGGCATTTGTCTGCTCATGCTTTGCTATCGGTTCGATAAAAATGACAGGAGTAGCAGCTGCCAGCGAGTCCAGCAAAGTCCCTCCGCCCGGCTTGCTGATGATGCCTTTACACTTCATGCATACGTCAAAGATAGACTGGTATCCCTCCGCGTGTAAGGCTTTCAGATTTCCCGTCTGGTCAACCTCATACATAGGAGGAAATTCATGCTTTCCATCCCTGTTTTTTATCCATGGCGACCAGTCAGGGTCCATCAGGTAATATTTATTTGCCGGCGATGTGTCATCTTCCATCTCATTTTTTTCATAAGCTACGATATCCAGAAACAATCCCTTTTCATTTAATTCCTTTATCTTGCCGCGGTAAGTTCCCATGCCCCAGCCGCCTCCGTGTACAAGGAATCTGTCCGGCCTGTCTTTATAGGGTATTAAACCTGCGTTATTGACCGGTATACGGCACGGAAGGGCTTTTAAGTTGTTATCAAAGAGCCAAACCTCATTAAAATAATATTTGTCATTTTTAAATTGCCTCCAGGACGGAGCAACATCGCTGTCCATGCGTACGGCATCGATATTTAAGTTTTTAATCCCGACACGTTCCATATAACTTTCAAGAATTCCATACCAGTGTCCTGACATCATGATAAAATCTCTTCTTTTATTATCCTCCCAGTATTTAAGCAGCTCCCCTATCCTGTTTTTATCCAGGTTGGACAGTATGTCACCTTTTGCCATTTTATGCCCTATAACAGCAACCTGAAAGCTGTTGTGGAATGCCTTTTTGCTTTCTTTGAGTTTGTCCAGCTTTTCCTGGGCAAAATAGCTTTCAACGACAAATACCTCTGTTTTAATACCCCTCCCGCTCAGCCGGCAATCAAGCAAAAGAGACGGAATGTACACTCCAAGCCCCATTCCTGAACATAGTATTGATACCACACGTTCCATAATATCTCTCCCCTCTGAAATGATTTAATACATTTACTATTAGCTTATTTTTTTAAGGCATTTCATTAACTGCCCGGAATATGCTTTTTGCTTCGCTTTCTTATAATCAGCATCATACCTGCAGGCTTCGGCTATATAGCGCATACACAGATATGCCCTGTACATATTCAGCCTGCGGTTGATATTTTCCGTAATTTGAAGCCCGTATCCTCTTTCCGTGCAGTATCCTTCCAAAAAAGCTTCCTGTTTTCTGATATCACTAAAAAAAGCTACCGCAGGTAAAAAGTCAATGCAGGGATCTCCCCAGAAAGCCTTTTCAAAGTCTATTATCCCTTCTATGCTGTAACTGCACCCTTTAGGCCGTATAAATATATTTTCTTCCCAAAGGTCACAACAGACCAATGACGGGACTTCAACCTCCTCCAGAACAGATGAATTTTTTAAAAAGACTTCATAAATTTCATCATTGGAACATGGAAACGAAATCCCCCGTTTCAGACTGTCTTTTAAGATATCCTTCACCATGTTTAAAAAAGCTGTCTTCCATGAAAAGTACTGCAAATCCTCTGCCCCGGTAAAAAAGCCGAAATAATCACCCCGTATTTTATGAATCTGTGAACAATATCCGCCTAATTCCTTATAGACAGCATCATTTTGGCTTTTGGACAATTGGAACTTTATCTTTGCCCAGGATGTCCCTTTCAGCTTACTCATAAGAATATAATTGCTGCCATGAATCCGTTTTGAAAAATCCCATTTGAAAAGCCGGGGTATTGGAATTTTAGTTCTGTCCCCCAGGAGTCTGTAGGTTTCCACTTCTGTCTCCATGGAATAGAGTTCATAGGTATGCAATAAACTCCGTTCAGAGGTTCCGACTTTTAAAATAACTTCCTGGTTTGGATTCAGCAGTTCAATACAATATACGGAATTGAAATGTCCGTCGGGCATTTCTGCAATTTTTCCAAGGCGGGAACCGGCACCGAAACAACTTTCAATTACCGTTTGGATGCTGCTTCTGCTTAGGCCGGTTTTCGTTATGCTGTTCATGAATATTCCCCCTTTACATAAATTCATAAAGTTACACTGCCAATACCGTATCTCCCTTCCTATATCTTAAAAGCACGCCGCCATACTCCAATCCGGTAAAATCGGTTCCGCTGGTCAATATTAGGATATAACCGCCGGAACCCGGAGTTAAATGCAGGATAAAGTCTTTTAAATTTCTAATCAGGTCAACGTCACTTATATGACCTCCATAGGGAAGATTCCCGGCATAGACTTTTGATGGGTAAGCTTCATTATATCTGTTTATTATATTATTTATGTTAAGTGTAATAACCGCTTTTATATCTTCATCCTTAATTCCGTGGAAATCCAGGACCTCACTCTTGAACATACTATCATAGGCAGCATTCAAAGGGTCGATAAAGCTTAATACTTCCTGTAAATATGACAAGTTATGACTCGAATTCAATATTCTTTGGCTTAATTTACCATTCGTTCTCGAAAAAGTGTCTACAATTTCTAAGTCACCGTCCTCCTTGTTACTGCTTAAAAGCATTATACCGGCACCATCACCCATTAAAGTAAAATTCACATATCTATTGGCTCTTCTTGAAATGGAAGGAGTTAGAACCAGTGCGTATCCCTTTTTCATATCACAGCACATTGCTCCTAAATCCATTGCCTGCGTAACGGAACCGCATTTCCCGTCACTCGTTATAACGCAGGTATTTTTCAATTGAAATTTTTCCGCCAGATAATAGGGTATATTCAGATAATAGGGCAGATCGCTGCCGGTGTCATCAATATTTTTCCCGTAATATTTTCCGTCCCCGTAAAAATCATAATAGGTTTGATAGGATCTCGTATAAAAAATATACTTAATTTGGTTTCTGTCCAGGCCCGTGTTTTCAAACATTTTTGTAAGCATATCAGAAAATATTTCCACTAAACTGAACTTGTTTTCTATACAGACATATTCTACTTTCGTTTGCTTGATATAGGCTTCACAATACTCTTCCTTGGATGAATAAATTTTAGGAACCGGTATATCAACCATTTCAAAGTATTTACCGGTAGGTATCCTGTTTTCCGGTAAATAGTAGTCTGAATATAGTATATTTGCCATATTTCTCACAACTCCTTATCAAGATTTAATCTTAATCTCCCTCAACTGTTGTTTCCTGGTATTAGCTGTTGTTTTGCCGTCTTATGAACCAGGCCGTAAGGACAACGGCCTGCATTATACATGGGTTAACCGCCATTCAGGTACAGGGCGCTGCATTTCGAACAGACCGGCATACTGTTGAAATGAATCGTTTCGCGGATTTTCCGGTATTGTTCGGAATGCCATATCTCGGGCAGACTGTTTTCATTCAGATTACCTACATACAATTCATTAAAAAATTTACATGCAGGAACATCTCCATTGGGTATAATATCCATCCGGTTGGATAGAACCAGACAATGTTCCTGTTTTATTTTGTAATCCGAATTGCCTAATACAAATCCTTCAATCTCATTAAGTTCAAGTCCGGGTTGATAGCGTACCCTCATACTCCAAATCTTTTTATTTATTTTTTGAATCTCTTCCATGAGAGCAGGGATATTATCCGGATTAATCCTGTATTTAAAAGAATGCCAGCTTTTATTCTTTTCCCCGCTGCCTATCCAGCTAAAATGTTCGAAAAAAAAATCATCCATCTTTTTTGAAGTTTCATCGGAAATATACCAAGGATAGCATAACATTACAAAATCAACGCATTTACTTTCGAAAAACTCCAATAAGGAATATATTTTTCCTACCATGGCATCATTTATAACCGTATGTACCGATATCCTGCCTTTGAAAATACCTTTTTTCCGCAAATCTCCCAAAAAATCGATGGTATTCATTACTTTTTTAAAATTACCTTTGCCTCTGATCCCATCATGTTCCTCTTCAAATCCCTCAACAGGAATCAGCAATTCCAGATTCTTAGATAACTTCATAATATTGTCCATATTTTTTTCCACCAGTAAGCCATTGGTGCACATTGTAACTTCCCGGTTTTCTTTTTCCAGAATTTCCGCTATTTTTCCAAAATCAGAATAGCATAACGGCTCTCCGCCCCACAGATATAATCTGGACTTGGCTTCCTTTGTCTCTTGGATCACCTTTTTAAATAATTCAATATCCAAATTCATATTCTGTTCTTTTTCATCCATAAAATGATGGTAGCCTTTTTCATTCCATTCATAGCAGTGGGAACATCTCATATTACATCTGTTTGTCAGTTTAATGCCGACAACCTCAGGCAATTTTGTTGCATATCCCGGATCTTTCTTCCTTTCTCTGCGGGGGACCGCTATGTTTTTAATGGTATTTTTTAATATCTTCAATGACTCGTTATCAAACTCCACCTTGGATTTTGGCTGCATGGAACCACTCCTTTCTTGATGTATATTTTTATATACCGTTATCCGGAATAATCCGGAATAAGGAATCCTAACCCAAAACCGGAGCAACGGATTGTAACTCCGGGCCGACCTGTCTTTTTATGTTATGGTTAACTAATAAACATATAAGGAATTCTCTTCTAAAAAATGAAGCAGTCTCTTATTCAATTTCTCCTGCTGTTGAACATTTTCATATGCAAAAGCCACATAGAATCTGCCTTTTGCTTCACGCTTGTCTGCTGTTCCCATCTGTTTTTTTTGATTTATCAATAAAGTGTTTGAACTTAAGGGAATAATGCCTCCTCCGTTTCCTATGCCGTACAATAAGCCCTGTTCCTGCATTTTCTCAAGAATTTCTCCGTAATTAATATGCCTGTTGAAATGGAGTGAAAAATAGGTAAATCCGCATTTTAAGGAATACCCGGATAAGTAATGGTCAAGCCGGTGCTTAATAAGGCTCATGGAACGTCTTGCGTTGATTTCGATAATCGGGACAATGTGGCCGGTTTTAAGTATCATTGAATCAATACAGACATGGCCATAATATCCGTCCGCATATAGTTGTTTTGCAGCATCCTTTATCACTTTAAAATACCCTCTGCCTTCCAATAAGTCCAGTAATTCATCCTCTGCAGTAAAGGAACCCTCATAGGTAAAGTTTTTATTACGCAGCCTTTGCAACGATATTATATCTGCCTGTCCGTTCTTATCTATGAAAAACTGACATGAGAAGTCAAAATCTTTCTGCAGAAACGGCTCGATAATAAATAATACCTGTTTTCCCTTTTTTTCTTGCATACTTAAATAATCAGCAATATGTTTTAATACGCTTAACGATGAAATCAGAAGGTTGCCTTTTCCGGAGACTCCGAGAGTATCCTTAATCAAAAAACTGGAATTACTTAAAATTTGTTCTCCTTTTTGCCTAAATTCTTCGGAACTGTAAACAATATGGCAATCGTTCACCCTTCCCATTTCCCGGTTCAAATAAAATGAATAAACCTTTGAGTTCACTTTTTTAATAACATCAATGGAAGGGTTGTCAAAATCCAGATTAAATTTTCGGCTTACCGCTTCTGATTCCTCCATTACTGAAAAGGGGACGTACTCTGGCTTTTTATTATTTTTTCTTATAGAATCAGGTATATTTCCGCTCTCCAGGAGTAACCGGCAGGAATTTTTTTTCCTCGCCTCCTCCAATAAACCGTAGTTCTCAATCAGAGGATGGGCCTGAAAATGAAAACCGATAGTATCCAGGTATTGCTTCTGTTCCTTATCCATTTCAAACCGGGTAACCAGAGTATCATAACATCCGCCGCTGTCGCAGAATACAAACATTAGTTCATCCATTGCCATGACAATATTCCCTGACTGCCTGTCCTCCACCGAAGGCAGCCTGGCTAAATTTTTTTCTCTCCAGAATTCCTCGCTGTCGAAAGTACCGCTGATAATTTTGTTTCTTTGGTATGTAGCACTCATTTTTACCCCTTTCTACAACTTTGTTGGTAAGTTGAATACTATGTAAATTCGTAGTTGGATAATTAATTCCAAACCGGTTTTATTCCTGCTGTTTTGATTCTATATAGCCCGCAAAAACATTAAGTGAACGAAGATTTTCCACATCAAATTCATCAAAATCAATTTCTACTTCAAATTCATCTTCAACACGTAAAATGAAATTAATAATAGTTAATGAATCCATACCAATGTCATCTACCAAATCGCTGTTTTCATTGATTCTTCCGGCAATTTTCTCATTCTCCATCACCTCACCTATGATTTGCTTAAGCTTTTCCTGATTTAATATTTTTTGGTTTAAGTTTTTCTCATTTAAGTTTTTCTGCATTAATATCCACTCCTTTACATTTTTTATAATATCTTTAGGTTGCTTTTTATATATTTCCAAAATATCAGTTCAGTGATATTTCAGATAATAATCAATCATATTAGCTTGCAACAACTAATCTTTCAGGTTGACAGGGCCGAGTTTCGCGGCAGCTTGAACTTCCTAAAGCTTCTTAAAACAAATATACCTGATATAAGAAAGGAAAACACAGCTGACAAAGGGAAGGAAAGCCAGATACCTGTTAAGCCAAAAAACCTCGACAAAATTATCAACACCGGCACAAACATAAGCATATAACTGCATAGGGACAGAACCAGAGAAATAAATGGCTTGCCGATTGACTGGAAGTAGGTGGCCTGCAGCATTTGTATGCCTGAAACAGGGAATGCGAGATTTGTAAGTTTCAGAACAACCGCACCTAAAGATATGGCAGCTTTATCCGTGCTGAAAAAACCCATTAAAAATTGGGGAAACAGCAGTACCAGTATCAAAACAATTGCTCCGTATATCCCGGCTGTTATTGATGAAAGCCTGACGGCATCCTTTACGCGTTCAAACCTTTTGGCACCGTAATTATATCCGGCAATAGGCTGGAACCCCTGTACGATACCGGTTTGAGGTATAATTAAGAATGTGGTTATCCGGCTTGCGATTCCATAAGCACTGATAGCTAAGTCTCCCCCATATAATTTTAGAAAATTATTAACAATAACAATGGATAAACTCTGGCTTACCATCTGTATAAATGAGGGCATTCCGATTGCAGCAATTTCACGAATTATATTAAATTCCGGGCGGAAATGACGCGGTTTTATTTTTAAGGAACTCTTGTCGGATAGAAAGAAGTAATACATACTCATAGAGACAGATGAAATTTGTGATATAAGGGTTGCAATAGCTGCCCCCTTTACACCCAGCTTTAGAACAAAAATCAGTATCGGGTCCAGAACCATATTGACGGCGACCGGTATTAACCATTGGTACATGGCATATTTTGTATTTCCCTCCGCCCGCATGATACTTGAAAAACCAGTGCTTGTAATGGAACCGGCAATAATAATCCTTAAATAATCCCTTGCATAGGGAAGAAGGTTTTCCGTAACACCCAAAATAATCAATATCCGGTCCAGAAATAATAATCCGAAGACTGTAAACAAAATCGCAACACTCCAAAAAACCAGAAAGGTATTTGCCGCTATTTTATTAGCTTTCTCACGGTTTCCCTGTCCAAGCGACATGGAAATAAGCGCTCCGGCTCCATTTCCCATAGTAGTGCTGACAGCCGCCAGTATCAAAAACACAGGAGTTGTAACTGCTACCCCTCCGGCTGCATAGGTACCAATCCCTCTTGCAACATACAGCGTATTGATAATATTATATAAGTTATACAACAATATTCCAAAGGTTGCCGGCACTACCATCTTAACCAGCAATTTACTCATAGGCGCTTCCCGCAAAAGCAACTCGTTTTTACTTTTCATATTTTACCTCCCCCATACGGTATTCCGCTATATATTTATGAGACATCCTGTATAGCTAAAAGAAAAGTATTGTTACTGACAATAACCCCCATTAATAAATCGTAATAATATTATATAATTACAATTTATTTTGAATATTTCTATTTTTAAACATAATTATACTATTATTTACATATTTGTCAATATATTACTTGCAATAGTATTTTTTTTAATAAATAAACAGAAAATATAAATATATAGTAAACAATAGGTTATTCAATCCGAATTAAAGTATATAAATTTCAAAAAAACAGAGAAATTGTAAAAATATATACTGTAAATGTAAAAAATATGTACTGTCTTTATTGGCAAATAATACAAAAAAGTAAAGCTCTGAAGGTTATACCGACGATGAAATAACTCAGGAATTAGGTGGGAACTCAGAGGGAATGGGAATTATCGAAAGTCCATTGCATAAGAAGGATATATTTCCAAGAGATTTGTTTATACTGCTCTGAATAATAGTAAATGAATAGAATTGAGTTTATAGCAATGACCATATTTTGTTGATAATTGGTAGTGTTAATTATACTTCTATACGGAGGCTTTGCTATTTTATCTTTAAAAGTGATGAACCCATTAAATAAAGGACGTGAATAAAAACAGGTATTCCAAACTTGAATAAAGCTCCAAACATCATGAGCGCTTATTTTACCATAAGCCTAGCAAACTGTAAAATTGGACTAGTGTAACAACTGGTTGTTACACTAGTCCATAATAAATGTTCTGTTCTCATACCGTTTTTCAATCTAACGAAATTAGTGGGAGGTGAACCCTCCATCAATAATAAGCTCAATTCCGGTAACAAACCTTGCTTCATCCGATGCCAGATACAATACGCCATATGCAATATCCATCGTCTCTGCCATATGAGGCGGAAGCGGTGTTTCAGTTGCCGTCCTTGCCACTACTTCAGGATTCTCCTTTATGAGCAATTCAGCCATAGGAGTTTTGATTCCACCGGGATGCACTGTGTTAACACGTATATTATTTTTTGCAAGCACTTGAGCCGCATGCTTGGTAATAGAACGAACCGCACCCTTTGACGCGGAATAAGCCGCATCGTCTCCGTCGGCAAATATGCCTCCGAGAAGTCCACCAAGGGATGAAATATTAATAATGGAACCTGCTCCGTTCTTTATCATCTCGGGTGCAACATATTTCATTCCAAGGAATACACCTTTCGCATTCACATCCATTGTTTTTTCCCAGATATTCAAATCAGTTTCAAGTAATGTTTTCCCAATATGGATTCCGGCATTGTTTACTAAAATATCTATTTTCCCATATTTGTCGATTGTTTTATTCACAATATCTTCCCAACTGATAGCAGATGTTACATCTAATCTTAACGCAATTGCATCTCCGCCCTTTGAACATATTTCGTTAACCTTCTCCTGCAGTAAATCAAATTGTATGTCTAGAGCAATAACCTTTGCCCCTTCCTCAGAAAACAATTGAGTTTCCGTCAAACCCATTCCGGATGCTGCTCCGGTAACCAATGCCACTTTACCATCTAATCTTCCCATATCTTAATCCTCCTTTTTCTTCCTTTTAGCAACGTCGTTAAGTATTTACAATTTGCGTCCTACGCAGATTGTAAATAACTATAGTACTGCTTGCCTATTTGAACATTTTATAGTAACATGATACCAACACAGTACTTATTCGTAAAGAAACAGACATCCACTTTTGTTCCAGAAAGGAACAAATCAAAAAAAATATTGCAAGGAGACGCAGAAGAACTGAAATGATTATGAAACCTGATGCAAAAGAAATATTGTTTCAGTCTCTTGAAGAGCTGATTCAGTACAAGAATATTAACAATATTACTGTTCAACAAATAATTGATAACTGTCAAATGTCACGTTCTACCTTTTATCGCAACTTTAAAGACAAGTTTGATTTAATGGTATGGGGATTTGCTAAAAATTTTAAGCGTAATATAAATAATCTTCCTGATATAATCTCTTACAGAGATGCAGCCTATAAAACAATTGAATTTTTAGAAGCTAAAAAAGATTTTTATGTAAGTATAGCAAAACTAGATATTCAAAATTCATTTCGTGAGATTATGTATAACTATTTTTTAGATTATTCTTTATCCTTTTTTAAAAAAGCTTCAAAAAACGAAAGGCTACCACAAAGTTGCTTATTATCCATACAATTCTGTTGCGCAGGAACTGTTTTCCTTATACTTGAATGGATAAAACGGGGCTGCGATATTCCTGTCCCTGAATTTACTAAATTGTTATGTGACAGCATTCCTCATAATCTATCTATAATATTTGAGTAAGATATACCCATTAATTTTTGACATCAGCCAGCTGATTTACTGAAAAAATTCTGGCCGCAGCAGCCGGAATTTTTCCTGTTCCCTTATCCATTTACATTTGCGCCGAGGCTATTTTCATTCCATTCCCTCCTTCCTTGCAGCATGTGATTCTCCCGCTGTTCTGGCCTAAGTACTACTGCCTCCCCTTAGTCTGCAAAAAAATGTGTTATTGTAATATCAAACGCCGACATATTGCATCTATTGTTGGGTATGTCGGGGTGTTTACTTCTTTTAAACAGAGTTATTCATCCTGTTTAAGCCATTTCATTCCCCATTCGCTCATTGCTAAAAAGACTTTTTCAAAGTCACGACCCTTTTCTGTTAGGGCGTACTCCACAGTAATGGGAGCGGTCACCTGAACGCGTACTGTTCGCCTGCCGGGGTGAGCTCACAGCAGAAAGCTGTTGTTCCGCCTGCCACATAGCCGCATATTTACCGCCTTTTGCAAGGAGTTCGTCATGTGTTCCGGCTTCTGCGATTTTTCCGCTATCCACCACTAAAATCTGATCCGCATTTTTTACAATGGACAAGGTATGTGCGATCATCACCACCGTCTTTTTTTCTTTCAGAAGATTCGCAATGGCCTGCTTGACGGCCAGCTCGTTTTCAATGTCTAAGGATGAGGTGGCCTCATCCAGCAGCAGGATGGGACTGTTTTTTAAAATGGCCCGGGCAATGGAAATCCGCTGCCGTTCACCGCCGGAGAGCAGACTGCCGTTCTCTCCCGCAGGAGTATCATAACCTTTTTCCATTTTACGGATGAAATTATCACAGTTGGCCTCCCGGCAGGCAGCCTCGATTTCCTTGCCCATGGCGTCGGGACGGGCATAGCGGATATTGTCCCGGATAGTGTCGTCAAACAGGAATACATCCTGGTCAACCATGGATATCCGTTCCAGCACGCATTCCGCCGCAACCTGATTGATTGGCTTACCCCCAATCAGGATTGTGCCTTTGTCCGCCTCGTAATACTTGGAAATCAGATTCAGGATAGTGGATTTGCCCGAGCCGGAATCCCCCACAATGGCGGTCAATTTCTGATCCGGTATGCAAAAAGAAGCAGATTTCAGGACAGGCTCTCCCTCCACATAGGAAAAGCTCACGTCCCGGAAGGTAATCTCATGAGTGGCTGTAACAAGCGGTTCCATGCTGCCGGTTTCTTCTTTCTCATCCATAATCGTCATGATTTTATTTTTGGATATCGTCAGGTTCCTGTAGCTCATGAGGTTTCTGGAAACCATATCGGACAGCTTGGCAAAAATCATAGGCAGCATGCAGATTAGCAGATAGGAAACCGGATGAAGCGCCCCGGACAGCATCGGGCCGGACGCCGTCCATATCATCAGCGGCAGCCCCATCCAAAGGCACACGCACTGTACGGCGTTGATGGGAATTCCGTGGGCCTCATAGCTGAAGCTGACATCGCTGTAACGCTTCATAGCGGAGGTAACCGTTTTGTTTTTGGTTCCGCCAACGCCATACGCCCGGAATGTCCGGATGCCGGATACGTACTCCACAATGCTGCTGACATTCTCCGCGCAGACTGCATTTTTTTCCGTACCGTATTTCTTGATGACCCGAAAAGACAGCCAAAGAAAAGGGATTAGCAGCAGTTCAAGGCAAAACAGGAGCACGCCGCCCGGCAGCCAGATGGTTCCTACAAAGACAATCATCAGGAGGGAAAAGGCAATATTCTTGATAAGGTCGCCGACCGTATGGGTAAGAATTTTTTCATAACCGTTCACATCACTGGTGATGACATTGATATAGTCGCCCGTTTGTCCCTGGGTAAAACGGTACAGGGGAATCCTCTTGATTTTATCGCCCAGGAACAAACGCACCTGTTTGCTCACGGCAGCGCCGCCGATCTGGCTGTCGGTGTATCCAATGCCGTAAATGATAATCCGCAGCACGAAGATCACGCCAAGAAATGCTGCCGGCCGAAGCAGACGGGACAAACCGGCACCTCCGTCCCACAGCATTTTCATCACTTCATAGAGAAGCAAAAAATTGCAGCCGGATAATAAGCCCTCTATAACATTCAATGCCATGCCGATATAGAATTTTTTGTTTTTTCGCATCGGATTATCATGCATGTATCCCACTCCCTTCCAAACGATAGGTTATATTCCGGACTTTGTCATAATCGGCCCAGGCCTGCCGGTAATAAGCGTTGTTTTCCCGGACCTCCTCATGGGTTCCGATGCAGGTGATGGTGTTGTTTTCCACAACCGCCACCCGTTCGCACATTTTCAGGGCACTCAAACGATGGGCCACAATGATTACGGTTTTACCCCTGCACAGATTTTGAATAGCCTTGTCGATCTCCAGCTGATTTTCAGGGTCGGCCGCCGAAGTCGCTTCGTCGAGAATCAGAATGGGAGCGTTTTTCAGGATGGCTCTTGCAATGGCAAGCCTCTGCTTCTCACCGCCGGAGAAGCGGGTGCCAAAGCTGCCTACTTTTGTATCGTAGCCCTCCGGAAGCGACATAATGAAATCATCGATTCGAGCCTCTTTAGCCGCCGCACGCACTTCCTCCAATGACGCATGGCTGCCCATGCGGATGTTTTCCAATACGCTGTCCCGGGTTAAAAAAGTTTTCTGAAACACAATGGAAATGTTTTTAAGCAGCGTTTCATAATTTATTTCCTTCACATTCCTTCCGCCGATCAGCACCTCGCCTTCCTGTACATCGTAGAACCGGGATATCAGCTCGATTACGGTGCTTTTGCCCGCACCGGACCGCCCTGCCAGAGCCATGCGCTCTCCATCCTTGATTCGAAGATTGCAGTCTTTCAGCACATCGGTCTTTCCGTCATAAGAAAAGCGTACGTTTCGAAGCTGTATATCATGCTGCCTGGGGAAACCGCCGCCGCCCTCGTAGATGGGAATGTTTAAAATTTCCTCGGTCTTGGCAACGCCGGTGAGTACCTGGGCAAAGCTGCTGGCAAGCTCCTGCAAGGGCCTGATTTCCGTCAAATACATGGAACCAACGAAGGCAAACAGCAGGAAAACGCTGGCTGTGACGGAACCCTTCAAAAAGAACATGCCTCCCAGCGGAACCAGGAGCAACATCCCGCATTCGATTATGACAATGAACGAAGCGTAGAATTTTCCCATCTTCCGGGACATTTCGTTCCAGACGTCGTTTTCTTCTTTCACTGCCGCGGCGAATTTCTGAAAGGACTTGCTGCCCATGTTGTAGGCTTTGATGAGCTTCATGCCGCTGATGTATTCAACCATCACCGAATTCAGGCCGGCAACAGAGCGGTTGGCCCTTCCCATCATCCCCGACGCCCCTGCAAACATGAATCCCATAACAACCATAGCCAGTACCAATGGAATCAGAGAAATCAGCGCCAATGGCACGTTGACGGTCATCAGGTAGATGAGAACGGCAACAGGGCCGACCAGGTAGCAAACCAGCTCCGGTACATTATGGGCAAGAAACAGCTCTAATTTTTCAATATCCTCATTGAGCACGGTTTTTATATCGCCGGTGCTGCGCTCGTCCAGCGCCCCAAGAGGCACCTTTGCCATGTGATCGGCTACCATGCAGCGCACCTTATACAGTGCGCGGTAAGCGCCCTTATGAGAGGCCACGCCTGAGCTGCCGAACAGCACGAAGCGGAGCGCCATGGCCGCCGCAATCATAGCCGCGTTTTCGGCGACAAGCTCCAAGGTATAGGTATTTTTATAAATTGCATCCATCAGCCGGTAGATTCCGTAATAGGGAACCGTAATGCAAAGCCCGCTGAAGAATGATAAAAGAACAGCTAAATACATCCAATATTTTTCACGCCCTGCCCAGCCCAGCAGCAGCGCAATCGGTTTTTTCTTTTTTTTCATAAGTCACCCTTCCCTTCCAGGCTGTTCTGTTAAACAGAAAACAGCCTTTTCAATTGTTCTTCCGTAGTCATGGATACGGACAGATCGCCGCAATGCTCACCGTGGTCAACATAAAGTACGCGGGTGCAAGTACGGCAGACAAACTCGTAATCATGCGTCACAATAAATATCAGCTTTCCCATTGCCGCCAGCTCCTTTACCAAACCGGCCACCTGGGCCATACTGTCAAAATCCAGTCCGCTGGTTGGTTCGTCGAACACCAGCAGCTCCTTGCCGCAAATCATGCTGACCGCCACTGCCACGCGCTGCTTCTGACCGCCGGAGAGGGTGTTGGGATGGTTGCTTCTATAAGGAATCAAGCCCAGTTTTTCCATCGTAGCCTCAACCAGCTTTCGGTCCGGATTGCGAATGCCAAAAGAACACTCCGCCTCCACATTTTCCGCAAACATCTGATAATTCACGTCCTGCATAACCATATATGAGCGTTTTAAACATGCTTTTCTTTCTTGTGGCTTCCCCTTCCATAGGAACTGTCCCTGCGTATTCTTATGCAGACCGCAAAGTGCGCGGGAGAAGGTCGTTTTTCCAGCACCGTTGTGGCCGACTACGCCGATTACTTCCCCTGGACCGGCCGACAGGCTGATTCTCTCCAAAACAAGACGTTTTTTGTAATGCAGAGCCACATCCCGAAGTTCCAACAACGGCGAGGGCTGCACAGCCTGAACGGATGCCGGGTGCACCTCCCCCAAAACCGCGGCCCGCAGTCCCATGTGTTCCCGTTCCTGCTGTGACAGCCGCTGAAGCTGCGCCGGCGTATAGACGCCTGCAATGCGCCCTTCGTCCAGATAAACGATGCGGTCTGCAACGTCCATAAGATAATACAGGCGGTGTTCCGCAATCAAAATGGTCTTACCTTGTTTTTTTATCAGCCGCAAATGCTCTTTCAGGCCGGCAATCGCGTCCATATCCAAGTTAGAGGACGGCTCATCCAGAAGATAAACGTCGGGGTTCATCGCATAGACGGAAGCAAAGGCAATCTTCTGCTTTTCGCCTCCTGAAAGCTCATGGAGAGAGCGACCGCGGAGGTTTTGAATCTTCAAATCCTCCGCCGTATCTTCCACCCGCCGTAGCAATTCGTCCGGTAGGCAGGCTTGATTCTCCAGGCCGAACGCAATTTCGCTGTCGCAGTCCATATTAAAAAACTGGGTGCGGGGATTCTGGAACACAGACCCTACCCGCTCCGCAATTTCATACATAGTCAAATTTTCAATATTACGGCCGTTCACCGAAATTATTCCGCTCAACTCGCCGGAATAGAACCTTGGCACCAAGCCGTTGACAAGCCTTGTAACGGTCGTTTTTCCGCAGCCGCTGCGGCCGCAGAGCAGGACGCACTCGCCTTCCTGCACGGTCAGGGTAATATCCCGCAGCCCGCCCTGTTCCTGTCCGGGATAGGAAAAGGATACGTGGTCCAGTGAAATCATAGGAACGCCCCCTTGCCAAGCTGCCCAATCAGAAACATGGCCAGAAAGCAGAGCACCGCAATCAGATCCAACACGCTAAAGCCGATTTGTATGATGCTGGTACGTGGCTTGGGGTTTTCAATGCCTCTGGTTACAGAAGCGATGGTCAGTTCATCCGCCGCCTTGGAGGCCGCCATCATCATCGGAACATAGATACACTCAACCGTCATGCCGGGATACGTCAGCAAGCCCTTCAAGGAGGGCGACACATCCCGCATCCGCATGGCATCTTTGATATAGCCCCAATCCTCCCGGATAACAGGAACATACCGCAGCATGACAGCCAGCGGAATTACGATTTTGCGCGGAATCCGGCTTCTGTACATGGCGGACAGAAATTCACCCGCCTTCGTTGTGTAGAGGATGATGCCCGCCAGCATGCCGCAGGGATAAACCTTATGCACCAGTCCCAGAAACGCAATCAGTATGACCTGAAGTGAACCATGCAGCTGCAAAGCCTCCACGGTTAAAAAGTAAAAGCCAATGTAAGCAATCGTTCCTAAAATGGAATAGCGCACTCTTCGGCATACGATTCCATAAAGAGCGACTAACCCGACCAAAAGCATTTCGTAGAGCAGCGACGGAGCCATCGCGGCTGACAGAACGCACAGAAGCAGCAGGACAATTTTGGTCCGCGGGTCAATCCGCAGCTTCGCAGGCACGGTTCCGCTCATGCCGTTATCCCCGCTTTTTCAAACTGTTTTTTCAGCAGCTTGCGTCCCACCAAACCGCTGGCCGCGGCAATGGCCAGGGTTCCCAGCAGGATAACCGGCAGCATCCCCGTGGGAGCGGAAGCTGCCATCGTGTCTATGTATTCTTGCGAGACTCCTTTGTTTAGCATCGTACCAGCCCATGCTGTGGGATCGGCAAAGTAGGCGACAAAGACACCTGCAGGCCCAAGGCAGAACAGCCCATATGCAAAAATGTTTATTTTAGCACTTTTGTATCCTTTTACACCGGCAGCAATATCAGCGATGATACCCATAACGACATATCCCAAATCCATAGCCCAGTGCATTCCCAGCACGAACCAGACGATACCGTTAATAATCCCCAGAATGGAAATCGTACCGCGCTTGGGAACTTTTGCAACCATAAGCAAAAACACGGGGCCGCAGAGCAGGGCGATGCCAAACGGCTGATAGAATGTAAGTGCGGGATTCGGTGCAAACGGCAGGGAGCCGATCAGTTGAAAAACAAAAAACAGTGCGGTAAAAATGCCGATGGTTACCAGATCTTTTATCGTCAGACCTTTTTTATTAAGATACGATGATTGTGTTGCCATAATAATCCTCCTTTTATATAACGCCATTTCTTGACGCCTCCAGTATGGTATGCTATCATGAAGTTAGATGCCGCTAACTTCATGAACAATCATACTGCATGAGGAACAAGCCTTCAATCTTTTGAGGGTATGTTCGGGTTATCAGGGTAAAGATTTGTGTAATCGTGGCATAAGGAGTGAATAAAATATATGAAAGATATTGTTGAAAGTTATTATAAAGGAAAATTCGCTAAAGAAGGCTTTTTGCCGGACGAAGAAAATCAGGCCTATTGTAAAATCGGCTCAACCTGGAAGCTGTCTCACAACGTTGGAGAAGGCACCTTTTGGATTTACGGACAGAAGGACTTGTTTGATATTAAAATTCACGATTTCTTTTTGCATCGGGACACCGTGCTGGAATTCGATATGCCGGAATGCCTCGGCATCATGCAATACGAGTCCATATCGGGCGAAGAGCTTTCGCCGTACCGCAGACTGGAGGCCGGAAGCGTCAGAAGTTTTATAGGTGGTTATAAACCTTACAAGGTGCTGATACATAAAAAAATCCCGATCCGTTCCATCGGAATCGAAGTTATGCCCAGCTATTATGAGGACTATTTGAGAAAGCAATATCCCGGAGAATACGCCAGTCCCTATGACGCTTTTGCGGCAGTCGGCCAGACAACGGATTTCCCGGAGATGTCCGGGCTTCTCAACCAGGTGAAACAATATCGGGGCGAAGGCATGGCTGCAAAGCTGTTTTTTGAAAGCAAGGTCGCGGAGGCGGTATCCCTTATTGTAGAGCGGAGGAAGAAAGCTCAGGAGAAGAAGGACGTCAGGCAACGGCTCTCCGCGCAGGACCTACAGCAAATAGAAATGATTGCTTTATATCTGAACGATCATTATGCCCAGGATACATCCACCGAGCAGCTTGTGAAAATTGCCTGTATGAGCGCTACGAAGCTGCAGACAACATTTAAAGAATATCACGGGTGCACCATTACCGCTTATGTTCAGCAACGCCGCATAAGCCAGTCCGAACATCTGCTGGCGAATACCGAATTAAGCATCGGGCAGGTGGCGGAAAGCGTGGGATATTCTAAAGCCAGCCGATTTGCGGAGCTGTTCAGAAAAAGCACCGGCCTGCTGCCGGGGGAGTACCGAAAGCTTAGTAAGCAGTAACAAATTGTTATTGGTATCTAATGTTTGTTTCTTTATGCACCATGCGCATTAGTTCAGATTTTGTAATAAAGCATTTTCAACGGCTTTCCTGATTACTTTACTTGAATTCGTTGCTGATGAAATAGCATCTACATTTAAGCTCTGTTCCTCTATGATTTCGTCAATAATTGCCTCGGCGTTTCCCCCACGCTCGTGCCGGTGTTCAAGTATTTTCAAGTCAGCAATGGTTCCGTTTTGTATCGTCACCTCCACTCTTGCATAAATCACATCGACATCACATTCACCAATGTAAATACCATCGGCAAGTGCGCTTATGCTAACTTGCGAAAAACTCATATCATTGACTTTATCTTGATAATTCTTATATCGTATCGTGATACAGATGCCAATTATTAACGCAACGGCGACAATAAGTACAATACATGCTACAATGACTTTTCTTTTTTTCGTGTTTATTTTGAACAATTGAACCGCCCCTTTCGTGAATGACTCTCTGATTAAAAACAGTTTTTCAATTTTCTTATTATATGCGGAGGAATTTGTGTTTTTCCGCGTGTGCCTGCAAAAACAACCGTTCCCATACATTTCATGCCGGATATGTGAAAAAATTCTCTCATACTCCTTATACATCCGCTGCTTTGTTTGGCTAATCTATCGAAAGGAAACGGGGTATTACAGGTAGTGAGTAACAGATATTTCTGCTTTGCTGATAATTTTGGCTTAGGGATTGGACTGTCATTATCATCCATAATTGCGCCGACTAATCTGTCAAACATATTTTTCACCGATGCTGATACGTTGGCAAAATAAGTCGGAGCCGAAAGTATAACAAGATCACAACTCAATAGGTTTTCTCGAATTTGGATAATATCATCCTCTATGACGCAAATACCCGTTTTCTTACATGCCATACAGCCCTTGCACCACCCAATGTTCTGCTCATAAAGGTCAATTTTCTTTACTTCATACCCCTCATGTATGGCACAGCTGACAGCTATGTCCAAGAGTTTTGCCGCATTTCCGTTTTTTCTTGGACTGCCTAAAATGGCTAAAGCCCTTTTCATGTTTCGACTTCCCCCCTTTTTACCTGAACATTCCGTTTAATAATTGATTGAAGCATCATTTCAAAACCAAACTGCATGAACTCGGTTTTGCTCATCCCCATTCGCTGACGGATATATTCCTGCTTTTTGTTTGCCACCGATATGATTCCGGATAAGGCTGACCATTGTACAAAACCAGTGGGCATATAAGACAAATCTTCCCTAAGCACACCTTGGGCCATACCTCTTTGCATGAGTTTTTCAACATCCTCATTTAAGCTTTCGCCAACCTGATAGATTTCCTCTAAAATTTGTGATCGCTTACGGCTATCAATATCAGATGCAATGGTCTCCAATATGCTTTGAAAATAGAGCGGGTGCTGATTACAATACACGGCAAGCGTATTACACATAGAATAATAGGCATCCAGGATATTTTCATTGTCTGTTAACGCTTTTTTCAACTGCTCATGCAGCAATCTCATTCCCTTTAAGACAAGGTAATGAAATATCTCATCTTTACTTTTAAAATAAACATATAAAGTGGCTTTACTATACTCGGCCTCGCGCGCAATATCCTCCATTGTCGTTTTTTCAATACCGTTCTCTGAAAATAGCCTATCGGCAACAGCGGATATATTCTCCTTGTGAAAATGCTCTAAATCAGTTTTCTTAGGCATAAAATCCTCCTATTACAAAAATTAAACTTCAAGTTCAATTTACAATATTATAGTATCGCATTGATTGCTATAAGTCAATAAAAATGCATAAAACAATAAGATGCTTATAAGGTGCATCCTATTTTCAGGCAAGGACAGTATTTGCGGCAATAACCCTTTGGCTTTCAGTGGCTCCAGGCAGGTGGTAAGGATTTCTGCACGATTTTCAGGATCGGCAGATACAGAATAATATGAGCTCCGTTCAGACCGGTAAGCCTGTCTAACCATTCTCCGCTCAGATCGCGTTTCTCGTTGATGCTCTTGCAGTGAAACACAGTTTTATAAAAATCTATCAGTTTATCTGGCTCCTTAGCGATAATGTTCGTATGGACATATCTAAACATTTTTAACAACTCCTTCCCTATTTCTGCGTGTTTATAAAATAATCCGCATTTAA
Source organism: Lachnoclostridium sp. UBA903 (assembly GCA_002294045.1). Classification (GTDB taxonomy): domain Bacteria; phylum Bacillota; class Clostridia; order Lachnospirales; family Lachnospiraceae; genus Anaerocolumna. The sequence continues at coordinate 28,484 of DBEP01000013.1, forward strand.
ATTTATACTTTGTTAAATTACTTTTCAAAATTTATTATACTACAAAAAATCAGGCTGAAAAATACAATCCCGTATCTTTTTAGCCTGATAATTCTTTTCTGCAATTTGATGCTATTAAAACAAAGCGCTGCCTGTTGCGATAGCCGCTGTCTGTAATATTTTTCTTGGTTTTGCTGTGCTTTTTTCATCCACACTGCTTCTTGTTACGGTCAGTATTCAGGAGGCTGTCATTCTGCTTTTTACCACCGGGTTAATAGGTATTGTAATCGGAGCATTGCTTTGCAGAAAGGGAATCATTATTACAATACTGATTTCAAGCATAGCTTTATGTCTTGGGATAATATGCTTAACTTACATAGTACATATTCCGGCCTTTACAAATTTAACAGATTCCTTGCCTGTTTTCTTGACCTTTTTAATTTTTTATGTATTTTCACTCGTTTACGCAGCAATCTGGAACGGCTGCTTCAAAAAATTTATGAGTTATCTGATAAAAGCAAAAATTCTTTAGCTGGCATAAAACAGAAACAAGCAGAGCTTTGGAAATTGAAGTTATAAAATTGAAATTGCCCTGACAGGCTCATTTAACCATAGCAGCATCCGGCCAGGAAAGCAGGATGCTGCTGTTATTTTCGGATATTTTCGGAGCATATATATATTACAAATAAGTACCATTAATAAGTATTATTTTTTTGCCAGCCACTCATCCAGCTGTTTCTGTTTTGCCTCCATAACCTCCTTTAATCCCGCGGCATATAAGGCATCATTTAACTGCTTGATGGTGGAATCCACATTTGCACTTCCCACGCTTCCTGTATTTAGAGCCGCACGATAGGTCTGCACCACATTATTCAAAGCTGTAACCTGATTGGAATAGTCAGTGCTGTCCCACATGAATCCGAATGCAGGGGAGTACTCTGCCCATCCATTATGTTGTTCTAATTTTCCCCAGTAATCCGGTGTTTTGGAACCGTCATTCCATACATAACTGATAAATTGGTTCCCCATGAACCATCCTGTGTTCTGGTGGTATTTATAAGTGGACCCGTCCTCACCGTCCACGAAATATGCCGTACCGTCTTCCAGTACTTTATAGTTTACATCCTTGATACCATATTGCCACAGGTTCATAAGCTCTGCATCGGAATATAATGCAGATATAAACTTAAATGCCATCTCCGGATCCTTGCTATTGGAAGCAATGCCTGTGTTGAAAAAGCTTACGTTGGTTGTGGAGATTCCACCTTCTTTATGATCCCCGAAATACAAAACATAATTCTTGCAACCGTTTGCAGATTCTGCTTCTGCAAGAAACCCTGGTTTAATTGGATTCAAATAACTGAAAGTATTTCCTGCTTTCATCATAGCAGCCGTACCCTGCGTGTCCGTAGCAGCATCCTTATAGATATAGTCCTTGTCATACCAGTCGGCTAACATCGTAACCGCCTGCTTATAGGTATCTGTCTCATATTTGTTGACAACCTCTGTGGAGTTATGATCCGCTTCCCAGTCCAGTACACCAAAACCGTCAACTAATTCATCAAAAAATTTAAATCGGTTTAACTGGTCGCTGTTATACATATATAACGGAACCATATCCGGGTAAGCCTCCTTAACCTTTGCAAAAATTTTCGCGGCTTCAGACCAGTCGTAATAAGTCCCGTCATACTCATCTTTATTGGCAGTCAGGCCGTATTCATCCGTAATACCTAATTCATCACAAATATCGGCTCTCATACAGAGCCCGCCCAATTCAACAGATTCCTTGTTTGCAGGGAAACCATATAAAATACCGTTCATGCTTCCTACATAGGCATTCTCCTCACCAAGGGCATTTATGATAGCCTTTCCTTCTTCCATTTCCATGAGACCGTACATGTCATAAATACCGCCCATGCTGATCCAGCCGGAAGCATACGGGAAATAAATCGGCATAACATCCAGTTCATCCCCGCCGGACAGCATCAACTGAATCTTTGTCTGGTAATCAGCGTACTGTAATGGTAATAATTCCACTTCCATATGGTACTGGGAAATTAACTTCTCGTTGATGGCATCCTGTACCGCCGCACGGGCCGCTTCATCCTGCTGGTAGAATTCAATATAGGCAAATACCAGATGATAGGGATTCTCTTCCGTATAATCACCAATAGTGGTCTTCGTTACGGAGGAATCACCTCCCTCCGATGAAACTTCTGCCCCTCCCGATTCAGCACTGTTTCCGGTACTTTCTCTTGTCTTGTCCGTTTTGCTGCCACAGCCTGCTAACAGAGCTAACAGCATGGTCAGGACTACCAGTAATGAAGTTACTCTTTTTATCATAAAATAACTCCTATCTATATTTTGAAAATGCCGCCGTAACCCGGCTGCATCTCCATTCTTTGGAATCATCCCTTCACCCCGCCCAAAGTCAGGCCCTTAGAGTAATATTTCTGGAAGGTAGGGAAGATAAGCATAATGGGCAGGATTGCCACAAAAGCGATAGCCATCTGGATGGCGGTGGACGGGATGCCGGCTGCTGCCGAGGTCACGTTGGAGTTGGTACTGGTCGCCAGATATTGAATGTTGCTTACCATCTGGTTCAGCAGGTTCTGTACATTAAAAAAATCCTGTTTTTTAACAATAAAGTAAAGACCGTTGGTCCAGTCATTCCAATAAGATAGCCCGGCAAAGGTCCCCATGGTTACCAGAATAGGCTTTCCAAGAGGGATTACAATACTGGAAAATATCTTCATCTGAGGTGCCCCGTCAATCTCCGCCGCCTCATACAGGCTATCCGGTATACTGGTAATAAAATAAGTCCTGATCATCATAACATTCCAGGCATTCAGCAGCAGGTTCGGCAGAAGCTGGGCCCAGATGGTATCCTTAATGTGGAAAATTCCTGTCCACATCAGGTAAGCCGGTACAATTCCACCGTTAAAAAGCATGGTAAAAAATACAAAGAAATTCATGGCATTCCTTCCCGGCAGATTTTTTACCGACAGGGGGTAGGCCATCAGGGCAGACAGCAGAATATTGAAAAAGGTTCCCACTACCGTCACCAGAATACTGATTCCATAAGCCCTCAGGATCTTTGTGCCAGAGCGTATAATATAGGTATAAGCGGATATCGAAATTTTTTTCGGAAAAAGGGAATACCCGTTTGCAACCAATATGTTTTCATCTGTGATAGAGGACAGGAACAGCAGTAAAAACGGCAGGATAACAAGCAAGGTCCATAGGAGCATTGTTGCATTTGCCAATAACTGAAATTTTGAAAAGGGTTTTTCTTTCATAGTTGTCTACCTCACTAAAATAATGCGTTTTCTTTGCTGAACCTGCGAACCGCCAGGTTAGCAGTCAATACAAGCAGAAAGCCAACAATGGACTGGTAGAAACCCGCAGCCGCTGACATACCGACATTTGCCTGCTGCATTAGGCCGCGGTATACATAGGTATCGATAACATTCGTGGCAGAATAAATCATGCCTGAATTACGGGGTACCTGATAGAATAAGCCGAAATCTGAATAGAAAATGCGTCCCACGCTAAGCAGAGTCAAGGTAATTACAACGGGGGTCAGGGACGGAAGGGTGATGTTTTTGATTTGCTGCCACTTGGTTGCTCCATCCAACTCCGCCGCTTCGTAATAGGACGGATCAATCCCGTTGATACCGGAAATAAAAATGAGGCATCCGTATCCGATTCCTTTCCAAGTATTTGTAAATATCAGGATAAACGGCCAGTATTTCGCTTCTGAATACCAGTTAACCGCATCTGCCCCAAGGGCCGGAAGGATAGTCTTATTCATAATACCGGTACTCTGGCTTAAGAAGGCGTACACAATATAGCCGACAATAACCGCTGACATCAGATATGGAAAAAGGATTGCACTCTGGTAGGTCTTTTGTAATTTCTTGTTCACAGTATCACAGATGAAGATGGCAAAAATAATACCCAACACTGTGTTGATGATAATAAAGGCCATGTTATATAGAAGGGTATTCCGGGTAATGACCCAGGCATCCGGTGTATAAAATAGAAATTCAAAATTCTTTAAGCCATACCATGGGCTCCCGAATATTCCTTTGCGGACATTATACTGCTTAAAGGCAACCACCAGTCCGCCCATAGGAATGTAATTATTAATGAACAGATAGACTGCTCCCGGCAAAAACATAAGATACAAGGGTAAGTACCGCTTCAGCTTCATTGCCTTACCTTTCATTTTCATACCTCCTTTCATGCACTTTACATAACTTTCTAATTTCTTCTGAACTAATATGATTAGATAAAAGTTTCCCTGATTTAAGGAAATCAATTAGCTTCTTCAATCTCCTTATACATACGTAAAGCCTCTGCAATAAGCAGTTCTTTATCTTCCGGAAGAAGGAAGCCTTCTTCTATGCATTTTGAGGAAGCATCTTTTATTAACTCCCCGTATCGGTCAATTCCGCCATATAGGCTCTTTAATAGCTCTTTGCTGAATGGTTTCACATTACCAAATAACATATTCTTATCCTTGCTGTTATTAAAAAAGCTGAAATTACAATATGTCCGGGTCGGAACATCAATGAACGGCGTTCTGACCCCTCCTGTCGCATTCCCAAACCTGTCGGTACGATTATTAAGTTCTTTATCCGTTAAAATACGCTCTGCTTTGGGCGGCAGTATCCCTTCCCTCACCCAGGCTTTTAAATGATATATTAACGCACCAAAAACATAACTGTAATCATAATCATTGGGATAGAGTTCTTGTCCCATATAGCGGGGCGTCATGCCAATTTTTTTTACATCCTTATCATTTTTATAATAATCCAGTAAAGTCGCTTTCGTATCATGTGTAGAACCGGAAATTTCATAGCATCGATACAATAAATCCTTCCGGTCACTGTCATCCTGCCTGGCTTCATATCCGCCAAAATGTGCATTTTCACTTTCTGTCTGAACGGCAATATAAGGTACGGGCATATAAACAATTCCCGGATTCACATAATCCATAGAAAGCTCATAAAATCCATCCTGGTTCAGCGGAATTTTGAGGCTATTCACACCACCTGCTGCAAAATAACCGTCAAAAGCCCCTGTATCTCTGGAAAAAGGCTTGAGAAAAGAAAAATATCGTATATAAGTTAATAAATAACTAACGGACTGCGACCATCCGGTAAGATAGCAGCAAACCCTTTCTGATATCCCTTCTTTTTCCGCCCATTGTCTGATTAATAGTGCCATGTCCGTTAACATATCCCAGAATAAACCGGTCTCACACTCAGGATGTACGGGGTAAATTACGTGATTTCTATTTGCAGTCTTATCTGTATCTCTTGTGAAAGGGTATTGCCAATTCAGCTTTGCATAACGTTTTTCATCAAATGCAAGCAGAGCATCTAAAACATCCGGTTTACTGGTGATACCTATGTAAATATCATTGTCCCACATAAACTGCCTGTTACACGAAACCCAGATACGGTCTATGTCCATGCGTGCCGTAGCATTTAATATTTCAACAAAGACGTTACCGCTGAACTTGCTCAATTCTTTCGGCCTTCTTACTATAAAACGATTACAGTATGGAATATCACTATGCTGAATCACAGCTTTCTTCTTATCATCCTCTTTATAAATATTTGCAGCTCCATGCATATAAAACTCTTCTTCAATGTATCCGTTTTTTTCAAAATCTAATTTCCCCGATGCGGTTGCAAACGGATGGCTATCTTTGTTTATTTCAATCTTTTCTATCCTGTCAAGCAAAATAAAACCTCCTTTCGTTTTGCTTAATTTCTTTGCTCATTTACAGAAAGAAATTGCGTATCTATCTCTTTTGTTTATCCATATTAATGCTTTATGCATTTTCATCTGGAAAGTTTAGTGCTAACTTTGCATAAAAATCTTCCATAGTTGTTCTGGAGTCAAGCATCTTATATACTCTTATACTTCTTGTATTTTTTCCGTGGATGTATTTCAAATCCTCGTAATTTACATAAGGAGCGGGCCTAAGTTCATAAATATCTGTTTTTTCCGCTTCTTCCATCAACACAGAAATCGTTGCCTGATCTCCCAATCCCCATGTTTCGCCATGGGGCCAATGAATATAATCACATTTATTATTGAAATCCACCATTTGCCTAAACAGATAATTTCCAATCCGTCCGTAAGGTTTTACTCTAAGCTGCAGCTCTGAAAATGTAACTGCCATCTGTTTATAGGTAGTAATCGGCACCTGCCATAAAGGCATGCTGGATTTAAAAACAACATTTGCCGCAGCAACATCCTGAAGCAGATTAAATTCGAATCCGCCCTCCGGCCATGCCCCGCCGCCAATCCAAACCGCCGTCATTCTGCCGCATATTTCCGGTTTTAATAGAATTGCACTGGCCAGATCTGTGACAGCACCCTGAAATACTGCAAATAGAGGTTTATCCGATTCTTTCATAGCTTCCTCAATAATAAACCGAACTCCTTCAGAAGACATGGGTGTCACCTCATCTTTTAAAGGATATTCGGAACCTTTATAAACTTTATAGGCGCCTTCCAGGTCCATAAGATGTAAAATTTTATTAATTTCATCTACGCTGGCCTGAGCCGTATTACCTTCTCCATATTCCTGAGGATTTTTAATAAAATGACCGCCAATAATGCACTGAATCATAAACTTTTGTGTCATTAAATGATGTGCCAGGGCAAACTGGTCATCTGCTTCATTTTTACAATCCGTATGTACGATTACACGTAATTTCTTTTTTTCCGGAACAGCAAAATCATAATTCCATTCTCTCATGTTAATTCTCTCTCCCGCTAAGTATTTTAGTGAAGCTTATCAAGGTTTTTAAACTTTATAAACTGTATTTTAACATTAAACATAAACTTTTTCAACTGTTTTTTAAATTTATTTGTATTTTCCGTATATTTATTTAGGATTATTATTGTTTTTTTATACGTATATAACAATTTATTTTCAGGTTTTATATTACTTGTAAACTTTTTAAACTTTTTTGTTTATGTTTTTACCGACAGAAAAAGCCTGATTTTCAGATTTATTTTTTCTGAAATCAGGCTTTTAAATTATCTGTATTTTAATGATTTTTTAAATTTTAATTTAACGTACACTGTTGCCTTCTATCAGCTGGCAATCAGACATTACTTTAAACTTTGTAGAAATACTTTCCTGTATCTCTCTTTGCAGTAAGGACATAACCATAGACGCCCTATCCGTGTGTGCTATTTTTATAGTTGTTAATTTACAATCACCCGTTGAATAACTTGGTATCTCGTCCACTCCGATTAGGGAGATATCCTGTGGAATTTTAATTCTCAGTTCCCGCATTGCTTTCATAACTCCAATGGAAACCTGGTAATTTTCCATAATAAAGGCATCAGGTAAATTACCTTCTTGTAAATACTTTTTCATGCTTTCATAAACCGTATCAATGGACCAGCCCATGGGGATAATTAATTTTTCATGAAATTCCAGCTTTTTTATCATCGCCTGCTTAAAGCCTTCTCTTCTCTGTTTAAAGTTATAGCAGTCTGTTTCATTGGCCAGATACCGGATTTGGGTACAGCCTCTTTTTATTAAATATTCAACACCCATTCCAATACCGGATATATTATCAATACATACCCTGTGATGGGGACAATTTTCAAAATCATTGTCATATACAATCATAGGCTTATTAATCTTTCTAAATAAATCATAATCGGAGGGAAGCATCTCTGTTCCAAATAAAATTACTCCTGCAACACTATTCATGTTACATTCATTAATAACCGGTTCCATATCATCCTCCATTAAATCAACATACGTAATTCCTATTGAATATCCCATCTTCTTTGATTCTTTATCAAATACCGCAAGAACGTCTGTTTTTAAATCTGTTTCATAAACTACCCTGGATATCCCAATTACAAAGACTACTTTAATTACCTTAATATCTTGATTTTTTACCGTATCCGGTTCTTTTTCATTCTTTTCTAATCTTTCTTTACATTCAAAAATCATCTGCCTGGTCTGCTTATTCACACCTGGTTTATTATTTAAAGCCAAAGAAACGGTTGCTTTGGAAATTCCTAATTCTCTTGCTATATCCACTGCTTTTATTTTCATCCGTAGACCCCCTCTAACAAAACTTTTAACTATTTAAATATTTTAAACGTTTTAAACATTTTAGTCAACTTGTTTAAGGAGAATTTTTTCCGATTTGTTTATCAGGCTCTCCATCATTACGGCCGGAGTCTTATTTCCTTGTCCACCGTTAGGACTTCCGTCAGGAAATCCTGAATGAGCATACATTTATCCAGCATCATAAGGGCGTGTCGCTCTCCTTCCGGAGTGAGAAATACCTGCCGCCATTCATCCTTGCGTACTAGCTTTTTCTTTTCCGGCTTGCTTATGGCAAGGCTGACGCTGGCCTTGGATGATTCCAGTTTCTCCGGCGCGCCGTGCTTGATGATATCTCCGCCGCTGGTTGCTGACATGCCTATGGCCTACCTTTTTTTATGTCTTTAATAATACTGCCCATGTCGCCATGGAATACATTTTGGAGTCAGGATCATCAGCTTAGCTGGTAGTCCTAATTATCACAATTCTAAAATATTCCAATCTATACTTGCATAAGCTGGTAGAAAAGTACTGCTGCGCATGTTATAATATCTATAAGAAAAATTTGAACTGTTCATTATTTATTTACGAAGAGGGTAAGCAGTATGGATTTTAGAAAAACTTTTGACAGGATTCCGGAACAATTTGACAAATGGCGTCCACGCTATTGTGACGAACTTTTTACCGATGTAATTGAATATGCAAAACTAGATTCGGACAAAACAGTGCTTGAAATCGGTCCGGGGACAGGACAGGCTACCGAACCATTCTTAAAATCAGGCTGTAATTATCTGGCAATTGAGCTGGGAAAACATCTTGCGGAGTTTATTAAAAATAAATTCTGCTCGTATAGTAATTTTCATATAGTAAACGACGACTTCGAAACTCATGACTTCGGAATGCAAAAATTTGATTTGGTATACTCAGCTGCTACAATACAGTGGATACCAGAAAAAATCGGATTTCCTAAAGTTTATAATCTTCTAAAAAGCGGTGGAACATTAGCAATGTTTATGACACGCTCGGATGAAAAAAGTGCAAACGAAGAGTTGTATAACAAAATTCAAGAGGTATACCAAAAGCACTTCCGTGTCGAAACAAAGTATACATGCAAATTGAATTACGACAATGTTGTGAATTACGGATTTGTTGATTTTAATTATCGTGAATGGAAAAAAGTGAGAGTTCTTAATGCAGACGAATATGTTGAGTATTTAAGCTGCACGCAGGTAGAACATATTACGTTGCAAGAACCGTATAAATCAAAATTTTATGAGGGAATCAGAGAAGCTGTTATAAATGCAGAAAACAAAATAACGATAAACGATACGATTGTTTTGTATTTGACGAAAAAGCCTTGATTTTTATTGTGAGCATAATACTACATTAAATCCCTATTAATACATCATACACGAGGTCATGATGGCAACTACTTATGAAATTGTTACATTCAATCCAGACATTAACAGGAAATACCTGTTCCAAATATAAACATTAAATTAATATATTCAAAGTAATAAATATCATCTATAGAAATTCTTTACTTACATGCTCCACTTTTCTTTCTTTAGTAACTTCCATTATCGGTTAGCTCGTCCATATATTCTTTTACATATTTCGTAAAATTACTAATTAGATTACTTTTTTTATGATTTTTTTTAGTGATGACATTGATCTGACGAGTAATAGGAAACCCTTCAAGTTCAAGGCATTTTATTGTTGTATCCTCCGGCCGAAGTGAAAAAGTTGAAAGCATTGAAATTCCTACATTTTGGGCAACAGCTCTGTATATTGCCTCCGGTTGTCCTATTTCTGTGATATTACCAGCATCAAGCCCGTTTTCATGGAGCCAATCACAGAAAATTTTTCGTGTATTCGATCCTTGCTCTCTTATTATGAAATTTTCGTTTTTTAAATCCTGAACCCTTACTTTCTTTAGTCGAGTTATAGGATTGTAAATTGATGAAACCAAAACCAATGTATCATAGCCGACGATAGTAAAACATAAGTCCCCGTTATCGTTATCTGGGGTAAATGATGCCAACACAACATCAACCGCCCCGTCTAAAAGACTGTCTATTGCTTCATTGGTATTACTTATTGCAAAAAAAAGTTTTGTTTGAGGGAAGCTATTCCAGAACTGCAA
>DBEP01000014.1 GCA_002294045.1 Lachnoclostridium sp. UBA903
ATTGCGGACGAAATAACGATTATCAACCTTCCATTGGTAATCCTCCCCCCTCTCCTGCGTGTAATTCTAATACAAGTTTTTGTATCACAACTGAATATTTATAGAACCGTTTTATCTGCTGATAGCCTGGTTCAAAGAGTCAATTGAAGTTTTAAGTCCGGCTTCTACACTCATAGTCAAATCTTCCATCTCCAGTGAAACATAGCCGTTATACCCCAACATACGACACACAGAGAAGAATTCTTTCCACCACTGCAAATCTTTTCCGCATCCTACGGCCACATAATTCCAGGCCCTGTTTTCTACATCCGTAACCGGCCTCCACTCCGGCAATCCGTTAATTTCACATAAACCACGTTCTATGCGGATATCCTTTCCATGGACATGGTAGATAGCCCCCTTCAAAGAACGGAGGGCAACGATTGGATCCGCGCCTATTGCAATCAGATGGGAGGGATCCATATTCATTCCAATCATAGGATCCACTGCGTTTCTAAGTTTCCACAGAGTTTCAGGATTGTACACCAGCTGGCACGGAAATTCCTCAATGGCAATCTGCTCTATTCCCTGTTTTTTGCAGTGATTAACAAATTTTATCCACCATGGAACCGCAACATCCTCCCATTGATAGCGTACCACTTCCGGCATATAATCAGGCCATGATATGGTAGAAGTGATCCAGTTGGGGGTTTTATCTCCCGGAGCACCTGCAGGAAGTCCTGACATCATAACCAGTTTTTTCACACCTAATTTTCCGGCTAAGACAGCTGTATCATAAATAGTTTTTGTATGCTGTTCTCCCATTTCACCAGGGCACAGCGGATTTCCTGAGCAGTTAAGTGCGGCAATTTCCATTTCTCTGTCTTCCAGCTCTTTCTTAAATGCCTTCAGGCTTTCATCATCTGCCAAAAGCCGGGCGGTAGGCACATGCCTGCATCCTCCCCATCCTCCTGCTGTCATCTCTACCGCTTCTATTCCCATTGACTTCACTTTATCAAGCATCTCCGTATAGGATAAGTCTCCATAAACATCCGTACATACAGCTAATTTCATACTAATTCCTCCCCTATCTGCTTAATAATTCTTTTTCAATTCTCTCTCTTGTTTCCGGCGCCTGCCGGTTCATTTTTTCCGGAAAGCCGAACAAGGAAACCCCTACAATTGACTCTCCCCCTACTGCAAACGATCTGCCTGCAAAATTCGTTTCCCTCAGTGTTTCAAATATTTCTTCAAAATTCACATCTCCCTCTCCCAGCCCCAGATGCTGGTGTACGGTTACATCCTGGCTTCCTCTTCCATTGAGCCACGGGGGATTAACAATATAACGGCAGTCCATAGCCTGATTAAACGTATCTGCGATTAATACATGTGATAAATCATCTCCTGCATACTGAAGCATTGATCTGTGATCCCCTTTTCCCTGGTCATAAAAGAAACCATGGGCAGTTGCATAAACATACTTTAAGTTATCAGACCGGAATGATTTTACAAGATCACAACATTCATTGTTCAGCTCGCAAAAATCGTAGGGATGAGACTGTACCTCAATCCGTATCCCCTCCCTTTCCGCAACAGGCAGAATTTCCTCCACGGAACGAAACCACATCCCATTGCATATTTCCTGCTGATTGGGATCACCGGAAAGTTCTGTATTTATGACCTGAACACCCAGGTTCACCGCGATCTCCATAAGCCGCTTCCAGTTTTTAACTGCCATTATCCGCTGTTCTTCCGCAGGCCCTGACCATCGGTATACTGCAATCAGGGAGGAAAGCTCCAGGCCGGTTTCATTTAATACGGATTTGTATTCATCTTCACATTCCTTTGAGAACAACGGGTGTTTGTAAAACGGATTGATTCTGGGGTGGGGAGACTGCTCAATATAACGGTATCCCCAATCCGCCACCTGATGGACCATCCGCCTGATATCCATCTGTTTTGCTAAAACATCCACATCAAAAGCTATTTTCATCTTATTATCCTTTCTTTTTAGAATATAAATCAGGTGTTTCAAGTACCTCGATATTTACAACCCTGCCTGTATCTCTGGCCCTTGATGCAGCCTTTGCTGTCATCTGTCCCACATATCCGTCCCACGCTGTGGGCCCTTCTAAACATTCTCTTCTTGTGGCATCGATCCATTCCTGGATTTCCACATCATAGGCTTCAATAAATCTGGTGGACCAGTCGCTATGTATATGATGGCCTCTTTGGGCATTGGTACAGATTTCAATATTCGCCGGCTCCGGAAGATTTAGAATTGCATCTTCACAGCAAACCTCACATTTAATATCATAGCAGTGTCCTGTATTTACAAATGCCTCTACATCAATGCGGACGCCTGACTGTGTGGTTAATATCATAATCTGGGGATCCATCAGATCTTTATGTGTCCGCCTTGTACTTTTTGCAAATACCACTTCTGCAGTTGCATATTCTTCATCAAGAAGCCAGCGGATTACATCAATTTCATGAATCATAGAATTTTCTACCGCCATAGGTGTTGTATAACTTTCACCTACAGACGGGTTGCGGTGAGCACAATGCAGCATCAGCGGTTCGCCATACTTACGGGATGTGACAGCCTCCTTTAGCTGGCGGTAACCAGAATCGTATCTTCTCATAAATCCAACCTGTACCAGCATTTTCCCTCCTGCAATTTCCGCATCGACAATCTGTCTGCAGGCTTCCGCCTCCGGAGCGAGCGGTTTCTCACAAAATACATATTTACCGGCATCAATCGATGCCATAACGTATTCTTCATGATAAGGATCTAACGTAGCTACAATCACTGCATCAATTTCATCAGAATAAATCATCTCCCTCCCATCACTGAAAAATCTGCATCCATATTGATCTGCCACTTTTTTACCAAGCTCCTGGTTGGTATCAGAGCAGGCGACCACTTTTGCCCCCTGCATCTTTTCATTGATTCTTTCAATATGAGTTCTTCCTATCGCACCGGTTCCTACAATACCAATTTTTAAAATCTCTCCTGTCATATTTTTACTCCTTCATATAAGAGCTCGAGCTCTTTGTGTATATTTTCATTATACTATTTATTTTTTTATAATCAATAGTCAATTTTTTATAAAATTATCATTATTTTTTATGCACATTATACATATGGTTCTGGTGTTCTGAATTTACATTCCCATTCCGTGCCAAAGCGAGGAAACTAACGATATGCTTTTATAAAAAAGTCTCTGGCGCTGACGCGCCGCCACTTTAGTGACAATCTTCCGTTGGCGCGTCATGCACATCCCCGCCCGGAAGGCTTTTTGTACAATAGGACGTAATTTACTATTGGAGCTGTTCCAAAATAGTCAAATTTACTGAACTTGTGTCTGGAATATGATTTATATTTCTTAAATTTTGCAACAGCCCCAATAAAAAAAGACAGTCATATAACTGTCTTTTTGTATTCCCTTATTTTATTAAGCCCCACCTTCTCCGCTAAGTCAAGTATAAGCTTCCGGTCCATATGTCCTTACAGCCGTCCGTCAGTATTAACCTGAATTCTCCCGGTTCGGCCGTAAACTTCATTTCATTATTCCACACAGACAGCTTTTCTTCATTTAAGTAAAGGGTGCATGACCTGGCTTCCCCTCTGGGAACCCACACCTTCTCAAAAGCTTTTAATTCCCTGACCCTGCGTATGGTACTGGCCTCTACATCCTTAATATAAAGCTGAAGAACGGAATAACCGTTATAATTACCGGTATTGGTAATCCTGACAGCAATCTCGATTTTACCGTCATGAAGCTCTGATGAAGTAACTTCATATAAACCGCCTTCCGTTTTATTGTCTTCATATAATGCTTTATTATTGCTTTCACTCAATATTTTCCTATGGTTTGACGGAGCTGCTTTTGCCAAAACATAGGAAAGCGTAACATCCGTAACCTTAAATTCCGTATAGCTTAAACCATAACCAAAAGAATAAAGCGGTGTTTTCTCAATATCATAATAATTCATTCCGGCATAAGAATTCTTATAATTGTAATATACCGGTATCTGCCCCGGATGCCTTGGAATGGAAACCGGAAGATGCCCGGAAGGGTTAATCTCTCCGAACAGGATTTCGGCGATAGCCTGTCCACCTGCCATCCCGGGATAAAAAGCACAGAGCACCGCATCAGATAGTTTATCAACCTCCGTAACCGAATAGGGCCGCCCCTGGATTAATACCGTTATAACCGGCCGTCCCGCTTTACAGACTGCTTGTGCCAACTCTTTCTGCATGCCCGGCAGACTTAAATCCGCACAGTCCACACCTTCACCGCAGTCCATAGTAATGGTTCCGGCAGCCCGTGCCGCTCCGTTGTCATCAAAGTCCGCACCGCCAAAGCGGCTGGAAGAACCTCCCAATACTAAAAGGGTGCAGTCACAGGAAGCCGCAAGGGCCGCCGCTTCCCTTATTTCCTCCTTTGTGCCCTGGAACAAGCCGCAGCCTTTATGATATTTTATTTCCACCTCACCTCTGTTTTTAAGGATAAATTCCTGAATGCCTCTTAAAACAGTCGTTCCCTCTTTTTCATTCACAGGAGGGGTATAGTCTCCTAACTGGTGATAAATTTCATCCGCATTGGGGCCGATTACCGCAAGGGTGCGAAGCTTTTCCATATTCAGTGGCAGCATATGGTTGTCATTTTTAAGTAATACAACGGACTCCCTGGCCATTTTCAAAGCTTCCGGATATTTCTCATAAGTATAGCCCATCCAGGCTTCTTTTTCTTCTATATAGGGATTCTCAAACAGTCCCAGTTCAAACTTCAGGGTAAGTACCCGAAGGACTGCCTTGTCAAGGTCTTCTGTTAAAATCAATCCCCGGTCAAGTGCCTCCTTAAGCTTTGTAAAACCGTTATCCCATAAACTGATATCTATACCGGCCTTAAGAGCCGCAGCACCGGATAAAACATTGTCCCCCGTCATGACATCCAAACGGTCGATTGCCACACCGTCCGCCATAATAACACCCTTAAACTGCATCTCATCCCGGAGAAGGTCTGTCAGCAATTTCCGGCTGCCATGGCAGGGGATGCCGTCTATTTCGTTGTAAGCTGCCATGATTCCTTTCACTCCTGCCTGAATGCAGGCTTCTGAAGCGGGAAGATGAATTTCCCGCAGTTCCCTTTCCCCGATACGGGCCGCACTGGCATTAATTCCTCCCGTGCCTTCCCCCTGGGCACAAAAATGCTTTGCAACGGCTGCAATACTGTTATCCTGTATCCCCTCTACGGCCGCTTTTGCAAATTCCGAAGACAGATAAGGGTCTTCCCCGTAGCATTCTTCACTCCGCCCCCATCTCGGATCCCTTACAATATCCAGAACGGAAATCAGAGCCAAATGAACCCCCATCTCCTTAAGCTGCCTGCCGCATATCTGATAAGCACCTTTCACCAATTGGGGATGAAAGGTTGAGCCCGCACTTAAGTTAACAGGCAATAAGTAACCGGAAAGTGCCTGGTGTCCGTGAGGGCATTCGGAACTTAGCAGCATGGGAATACCAAGCCTGGAATGCTCCATGACATATCTCTGCACCATATTATAAGCCTTTGGTGCAAGAATTCCGCTAAGTCCCGTAGTATAATCCTTTCCCGACCAGGGATCTGCGCGGTAAAGGCCGTATAAAACCCCCAGCCCGCCAAACTTCCGTACTTCCTCTTTGAATTCATCAGTTAATTCTATTGTCTCACCGGTACGTTCATAAACAGAAAATCCGTATAATCTTTGGTTTAACTGCCCGACCTTTTCCGTTACCGTCATCAGTGACAATAAATTCTTTGCACGTTCGGATGCAGGGACAGCTATATTCTGGTATGGATAAGTCATAATTTCCTCCCTTCCTGCCCACACTAGAGCGTGTTTGAAAAATCATTGCGCCGTTCTGAACGCTTCACTTTGCGGTATACTGCGTCGCAATTTTGGGAGAGTAGCACCACTACGCTCCCAAAATCGCTCCTTGTCTCCCGCAAAGTGAAGCATCCAGCCCGGCACAAGCATTTATCAAACACACTTTAGCCTAAAATTACCCTGTAGGTTTTAATTTCATAAGGCTTAATGCTTATATCAAATCCGTCTCCCGTTACCGGGATGTCACTGATTTTCTCCTCTAACAAATTGCATTCTTCAACGGAAACAACCAAAGATGCCATTCCCAGTTTTACCCTGGCTTTGGTCAGTGCATTTTCACATTCATACATACGAAGGATAATACCGCGTCCGTCTTCGGCTGATTTGACGGTTTCCAGTATGACGTTGGATTTATCTACTGCCGCAAAGGATTTCTCCGTTCCCGGCATGCCGCCCTGCACCGCGTAAGCCGGCTGGTTTAACTGATAAGCTTCCTTAACCGTTCCGCCGTTTCTCCAGGTCTCCCCATGAGGATACAGGGCGTAGGTAAAGAAGTGTTCTTCCTGGTCCGTTACCGGATTTGGTTCGATACCGGATTTAATCAGTGTAATTGCCATATTGCCGTCCTTTACGGAATGTCCGTATTTGCAGTCATTTAATAAACTGACTCCATAATGCCCTTCGGACAGGTCAATCCATTTCTGTCCGCAGCTTTCAAACCTCGCCTTATCCCAGCTGGTATTGGTATGAACCTTTCTTGTTACGTTACCAAACTGGATATCAAAGGTTGCTTCGTCGGAATGGATATTCACCGGAAAATGTACTTTTAATAAATGCTGGTGTTCCTTCCAGTCCACATAGGTATTAAAATCTATTCTTCTGCTCTCCCCGTAGAAATATATCTTTTGTCTGATTGTGGAATTACTGATATTGCGGTCAATTTCCAGGACTGCCCGCACCGGTCCGATTTCCGTCCATTCCATCCTGGTTATCTCCCTGGCATCCCAGTATTTTTCCGTGTAATAAATATCAATATCCCAGTTATCATAGTAAATGGGCTTATCTTCATACATACGCATTAAATTGCCGTACTGCCCCTCTTTTAACACTTCCCTGTCGTTTTCCTTATCATAAATGGATGTAAATAATCCCTGTTCATTAATGGCAATCCGGTAAAAGGGCGTTTCCAGTACAGAACCGGTAAGCTGAAACGGAATTTCAGCCTTCTTTTCGGCAAATGAAAAAGTTTTGCTGCCCTTGGACGGAAGACCGGCAACATAAGCTACCGCTCCGGACGCAGTTTTCTGAACAGGGTAATAATTTCCGTCCTTGTCCAATAATGCCGGCGCACTGCATTCTCCCAGACTGACAATATCATTGCGTTCAAATCCCAGGGTATTATAAACCGTAATTCCGTCTCCCTGCTTCGTTAAAAGGCTAAGCCGTTCCTGAATCAGACCCTTTGCCTTATCTTCCAGCTCGGCATATTCTGTTTTGGTTACTTCATATACTTCATGGATGGAGGAACCGGGCAGAATATCGTGGAACTGGTTTATTAATACGGTTTTCCACATACTGTCCAGCTCTTTATAAGGATATTCCTTTTGTTCCATAGCCAATACGGATAGTAATTCCAGGTCCATAAGCATCAGCTCGCTTTTTCGGTTGGAGCGCTTATTTCTGGCCATGGATGTATAGGTCCCCCTGTGATATTCAAAATAAAATTCCCCTTCCCACACGGCAAGCCTATTATTATCCTTTACCCTGTCATAAAGCTCCTTAAAATAGGTTCCTGCGAATTCCTGCCGTACTTTTGGTACTCCTTTTATTCCTTTTTCCATCCGAAGGGAGGTCTCCAGCATTTCCCTGGTGGGACCTCCGCCTCCGTCTCCGTAACCGTAAGAAATCAGGATGTCATTATTGATTTCCTTGTTCTGATAGCGGAGCCAGCCTCCCATAATGGAATCCGGATGGAGCATGCCGTTATAAGTTGTAAAAAATTCCCTGGTATCCTGACCCACTCCCAATGTGGTAATCAGGTGGGTAAAAATTTCCGTTCCGTCAATTCCCTTCCACAGGAACGTATCATTTGGAATTTTATTAAATTGGTTCCAGGCTAATTTAGTAGTCATAAAATAATCGATTCCGCATTTTTTCATAATCTGCGGAAGTGCTCCCGAATATCCGAATACGTCCGGAAGCCACAATATTTTATTATCTATGCCAAATTCTTCACGGAAGAATTTTTTGCCGTGTATAAATTGACGCACCAGGGATTCTCCAGAGGTAAGATTGCAGTCAGCTTCCACCCACATGCCGCCTTCCGGCTCCCAGCGCCCTTCCCTTACGCGCTCCTTTAAACGCCCGTAAAGTTCCGGATATCTCTCTTTTAAGAAATAATATAACTGCGGCTGGCTGGACATAAACTTATAATTCGGATATTCTTCCATTAATTTCAAAACGGTGGCAAAGCTGCGCCCTACTTTTTCCCGGGTCTGCTCCACCGTCCACCACCAGGCCACATCAATATGGGTATGGCCGATGCAGGTTGCAATGACGTCTTCATATCCGGCCATATCTTCATATAAAGCCTTTTCCAAATACCTGCCGGCTTCTTCCAGCGAAGTATAGAAAATTTCAGAATACGGTGTTCTTAAATCCAGTTTATTTACACAGTTATTTAATACCGTTTCCAGGTCCTTTCTTAGCTTATCATCTTTCTCCATACGGGAAAAGGCACTTAAAGGTACATTTAAATCATAAAACAGCTTTTCAATTCTGCGGTCTATTTCCAGCATCTCTACAATCAGATTAAACTCCGAATGTAAAGTACCCGTATAAGACTGCAAATCCAGCCGGTAAGTCTGGCCGGCCGCAGCCGGTTCCGTTAAAAATACCCTTCTGTGGTTCATATCAATTCCCTGTGTTGCCACATTATTTACAAATAAGAGAAATTGCGGATTTTTACCGTCGTCCCATTCATCAATCTGGGTCTTTACATTCATCCATATGGATTTTCCATGAAGGCTTTCCGGAACCGTAAATGTGGTACGGAACCAATAATGTTCATCCGGTCCGTACCAGTGCATGGTTTTACTGTCAAATTCCTGCCAGGCCTCTTTTGAGGTATCCGCATCTTCCGGATGAATATAATTTCCCTTTTTATATGTCCAGTCTTCTACCGGAATTTTCTGAACAACGGACAATTTTTTTAATTCATTGCAAATCACATTAACTCTTTTTTCAATAAAATCCATCTGCAACTCCCTTCCACTCACCTGCGCCTATACTTTCCGGTAAGCTTTCCTAATCTCATAATCATTTATTTTCATTATATCATGAACAAAAGGCGTGTTCATGATCTTGTTGCTCCGCTCGCTTATTGCAAGTAAACTTGCATAAGCTCACTCCGCTTTCATTATATCACAGATACCTTTCCCGCAAAACACAAAACTGATTTTATGAATAAAAATGAATAAATTTCATAAATAGAACACCTTGTTTTACAACAAATTGCCTAAGAACTTATATTGCATGGTTTTCTGTACCAAGGGCGTGCACGTCCTCCGGAGGAGTCCTAAAAATAAATTATATGGAATTTACCTTTAATAAAAATAGGGCTGATGCAAAATTAATAACTTTACCGCGCTTGGTTCTCCCAAGTAAAATAAATTTATTAATTTTGCAACAGCCCTATCTTTTATTTAATATACCGGATTGCCTAGGCTTCCAAAGCTTCGCAAAGCGCCACCAGAGCCAGTGACTGTCCATAAGCCATAGGTGCAATCAGGATATCTTTATAATGTTTCGCATCCATTCCAATTCCGGTTCCGGCAGATACGTTTAATACCGTTCCGTCACTGTCGATATTCCGGCAGACGGCTTCAATCGCTTTTTCGGCAGATTCTTTATAAGAATCATCCAGGATTCCCAGCCTGATTCCTTTTAATATGCCGGTCGCAATGGCGGCGCTGCCGGAGACTTCCACGTAGCTGCTTTTGTCGTCCAGAACCGTATGCCAGAGGCCGTCCTCGGATTGCAGGGCCACGAGCCCGTTAACCTGTGCTTTAAACGTATCCTCCAAATATTGCTTTAACCCCTCTTCCATATGTCCGTGAAAGGCTTCTATAAAATCCACGATACCAAAAGTAAACCAGGAGTTACCTCTGCACCAGAATATTTCACCGAAATTACCGTTTTCCAAAAAGGACCAGCCATGATAAAATAAGCCGGTTTTTTTATCATACAGATATTTAATATGTAAGAGCACCTGATGGACGGACTCCGCAATCCAATCCTTCCGGTTATATTTGTGTCCCATTTTGTTTAAGAACAGTACGGCCATAAATAAAGTATCAACCCACAGCTGTCCTTCATGCCTGGCAGCGGCATTCCGGTTACCGATGGCACTGGTTACATGTTCAAAACCGTTTTCCTTTGTTTTCGGAAGCTCTTTCATAAGCCAGTCGGCCCTCTTTTTGCATAAATCTTCATAAACCGGATTCCCAAACAAGTCCAATAAATCAACCAAAGGGAGAAAAGGGGCGGTAGTATTGACATTGGCTGCGGGAAGTCCTTTTTCCAGGTTTGTTTCAAACCAGTTTCCGAAAAATTCCAGATAGGCTTCTTTTCCATTAAATTGCTGCAGCTTATTAAGTCCGTATAACCCTACACCCTGCGGCCAGTCCCATTCTTCAATCCCAAAATCCCGCGCAATAAGCCCGGATTTTATGGCACTTTCCGTTAATGATTTGTCACTGTCATAATCAGCCCCTCCCAAATTCATTAATTTTTCCACAATGAGACTGGTTTTTTCTAAAAGTAATTCTTTTGTCATGTTTTTCTTCCTTTCATTTTTCTTTATTTTCAAGATATTCTCTGGGAGTATATCCTGTATAGCGTTTAAAAACCTGGCTGAAATAATGAGGATTATTTCCAAAGCCCACCTGTCTGGCAATATTTTTAATATTATCAAAGGAATAAAGAATAAGCAGTTTTTTTGCCTCTTCCATCCGGATACCGTTCAGGTATTCGGAAAACCGCATGCCCTCTTCTCTCACAAATTGCTTACTCAGGTAACCTACACTGATAAACAGGTAATTTTCAGCAAGCCATTTCAGGGAGAGATATTCCTCATTGTAATGCATTTTAACGTAGGCTTTTAATGTGGCAACCGAAGATTTATTTTTTATTTCCGTACGTTCTTCAAGCAGGTTCTTTATAGCAATGCCCTGCAGTAATTCCTGTATGGCTTCAATTGTCGTACAGGAATACAGCTTTCTGAAAAAATCACAGGCTATGTCAATGGTGTCTTCGTTTTGTGCGGTATCAAGCCGGAGAAATAATGCTACTGCCAGATTTTTAGCGGATTCCAGCTGATTAACCGTGGAAAACGCAGAACTGATATATTCATTCACATCCGATAGAGCAGGCGATGTTAAGATATCATTTCTAAGCTCCCTTATTTTCCAAGGTGACATCAGGTTATTATGAATCTCATATCTGCTGCCGTTTTCGTCAATCAATAGAACCTGGCCGTATCTGGATATTTTTTTCACAATGGTTTCGAATAATTCCCCGGTGCTGCTGCAATGAAGAAAATTAACAGCGAGGGATACCGACTGGTTTTTGTACTCCAGACTTTCAAGTTTGATGCGGAATTTGTCCTGTACGGACAGGGAATCAATGGGAAAAACCAGCAGAATGCTGTTTTTGACGGAAATTGCGGGAAAAAACAGCGAAAGCTTCTCCTGTGACAAAATATCATGGAAATCCTTTAGAAAATCATCCAGAAAAGTATCCTCCACAAAGGAACAGATACAGACATGAAGGCAATTATCCGGAAAGGCCAGCAATGGTTCATATTTGCCGTAGCAGTTCATAAAATCCTGGTTTTCTTCCAGAGCTTCCATTAAAAAACACTGTTCCATCAGAAAACGGACACTGTCCAGTATCTGTTTCTGCTGCAAATGCGCTTTTTCTATTTTTAAGTCACGTTTTCTGCGTATTTCTGTCAGTACGTTGATTAATTCCTGTTTATTGGTGGGTTTTAATAAGTAATTCTGTACTCCGTATTTCATTGCCTGTTTGGCGTATTCGAATTCGCCGTAACCGGACAAAATAACATAGTCAATGTCCGCATCCAGGCGGGAAACGCGTTCAATAAGCTCCAGACCGCTTAAAACCGGCATTTTTAAATCGGTTATTATGACATCAGGAAAATTATCACAAATAAAGTCAAGGGCCTCCATACCGTTTCTGGCAGTCCCGACGAGTTCGTATCCCAATGCGTTAAAATCAATCATCTGTGAAATTGCATTGCGGATTGTGTCTTCATCATCTACTATAATCAGTCTTAATAACATATTATAACTCCCCTCCCTTTTTTATTCCTTTACCTTTTCCATACCTTTCGGTATCTGTAACAATACGATTGCCTGATTGTCCTGATTGAGAAAAGACAAGCCAAATTCCTCACCAAACAGCAGACGCAGTCGTGAGTCAATGTTCATTAAACCAACGCCGCTTCCCAGAGGCTTTAATGTGTTCAGCCGGATTTTTTCCAGCAGGTCCTCTTCAAATAAAGAACCGGTATTGGCTACCTTAAGCAGGTAACGGTCACTTTTTTCATTCAGTGTAAGAAAGATTTCACAAGGTTCAAAGCTGAATTCCATGGAATGCTTTAGGGCATTTTCTACCAGCGGCTGTATACTCAGTTTTGGAACCAATATTTCGTTGTATTTTGCAGGAATGTCAAATGTAATCTGCAGCCTGTCCTTAAACCGTATTTTTTGAATCTTTATATAGCTGTTTAAAAACTCCAGTTCCTCTTCCAAAGGAATTAATTCTTTCTGCTGCATAATGGAAGCCCGGAACAAATTACCAAGGGATAATACCATGGTGGAAATCTCTTCGTTTCCCTCCACTTGAGCCATACAGTTAATCGTGTCCAGGGTATTATACAGAAAGTGGGGATTAATCTGCTGCTCCAGCATTTTTATGGTGGCATCCTTTAATAGCAGCTGCTTATCATAGTTTTCATCACGTAAGGTTTTTACATTTTTCGTCATTTCGTCAAAGGTACGGTGAAGACGCCCGATTTCATCCATCCTTCCCTCATAGTTATATTTTTTTACCGATTTGGAAACAGGTTCGCCGCCAAATTCTTTCATCTTATAAATCAGATAATCCAAATGCTTAAAAATGTTTTTCAATATGATATTGGTAAATAAAATGGATGAAATTAAAAAAAACACCGTTAAAAATACCGCCGTTAATTTTACCTGGGTAGCCTGGTAAAATATCTGGTTGTAGTCTCTGAGATAGTAATAATTCCACGGAACGTAATTCATATTGCCAAAGATAATAAACTTCTTCCTCCCGTCAATCGTTTCAATCCCATAGTTCTCTGCCAGATTCTTTCTGAGAATCTGGTTTTGTTCATAAACCGCTTTTTCCGGATAAATCTGGTCTCCTTCATGAAACAGGATAAATTCCGTGATATCCGGCGTATAGCCTGCATTATCCAGGGCATCTGCAATGATTTTGTCCAGATTCACCTTCACATACAAGGTGCCTAATTTTCTAAGATTCAGATATTTCTTCTGTCTGACTTGACGGACACAAAATGTAGCATAATTGGTACTCTTATCTGAAATCCATACGTTACCTCCATTGGCATCGGCGGCCTGTCTGGCAGTCTCGTCAAAATCAAGTTCCTTTTTTTCCAGGAAATCTCCCATTGTAATAACATCATTATCTGTTACCAGCGTGATGGAACTGATATAATCGTTTAGAAACATATAGGTATAGAGGGCTTCATATGCATCCCTTCTATAGGATGCCGCCTTATAATTATCCGGGGAATCCATCAAAAGAGTAAGGCTTTTCTGTATGACATTGTCAGCAATAATATAATCCGACATGATGCAAATGGCGGACATTTCCGCTTCTATATTGGATATTACGTTATCTAACAGCTGCGCATTGGTCTGATACATGTCCCCGTCATAATAATTCGTCAGCTTACTCAAATTGACTGAAAAAACTATACCCAGAAAAAGAAAGGAAGTATAAACAATCACAGTTATTTTTTTCTTTAATGGCAGATTGGCATAATAGCATAATAGTTTTCTTAAGCAGTCCAATTACTCCACCCCCTTATGGCAAATTATATAAAATTAACAAGACAAAATAAAGGGTTTTTCTACAAATTTCTAAAAAAGACGATTTTTTAACCTATAAAAAGCCATTTTTTTAATTTACTTTTGTGCAATATGTAGTATGATAACAATACAAGCCAGAAGAAATGCGCTGTGTGAGTTTCTTTCGGCCGTGAGCGCGTTCACAAAATTTAAAAGGAGGTATTTGAATAATGAGGAAAAAGTTTTTATCTTTAATCGTGTTGACCGTAATGGTTACAAGTCTGTTAGCAGGGTGCAGCTATAACAAAACATCGCCTGCAGCTGATACGAAGACTGCGGATGATGCATCTTCCGGTGATGAGAATGTTACTTTAAGCCTGGTTTGGTGGGGAAATCAGACACGAAATGATTTGACACAAAAAGCAACGGAACTTTACATGGAAAAAAATCCTAATGTAACTATCAAAACAGAATTTACGGATTGGTCAGGATATTGGGATAAGGTTTCTACAATGGCCGCAGGCGGAAAGCTGCCTGACATTATGCAGCAGGATTATGCTTACATCGCTCAATTTCAGGAAAGCAACCAGCTGGCCGACCTGACTCCGTTTATCGAGGACGGGACCATTGATACAGCTAATATACCGGAAAGCATTATTGAAAGCGGTAAAATTAACGGTTCGGTATATGCTCTCAGCCTGGGCAGCAATGCTCCTATGATGATATACGACAAAGAAATCGTGGAAAAAGCCGGTGTCACAATCCCGGAGCAGCCAACCATCGACGAGATATATGAAATCGGACAGATTATTTACGAAAAGACCGGTGTCCAAACACATTTTGACGGCGGCATTAACATGCTGCAGGTTTTAGCAAGAACAAACGGAGTCTATTTATATGACCAGCTGAGAGAAGGGGTACCGGATGTAACTAAACAACATTTTAACAATGTTGAAAGGTTTGCAGAAGCGGAGTTCAGCATCCCCGCCAGCTTACTGGTAGAAAAAAATCCTGATATTGTTGAAACCAAACCTATCGTTGATCAGACTACCTGGAATGATTTTCTTTTTTCCAACCAGTTCATCAGTACTTCATCGGCTGCCGGCAGAGATCTGGGAATCTGTATGTATCCCACTACGGCAGATGCGGTGGCACAGCCGGAATATTTAAAACCAAGTATGTTTTTCTCCATAGCGGAAACTTCCAAAAACAAGGAAGCAGCTGCAAAATTTATTGATTGGTTCACAAACAGCGAGGAAGCCAATGAAATTTTAATGGCAGAACGGGGAATCCCAATTAATACGGAGATTGCAAAATTTGTAAAGGGTAAGGTTGACGACATAACGGCTCAGGTATTTGATTTTATTGCCAAGGTAACGGTGGTTGCAGAGCCCATTGATCCTCCTAATCCATCCGGTTCCAGTGAGGTGGAGGAATTGGACAAAAAGCTGGTAGAGACCCTTCGTTACGGGGAAATTAATGCGGAAGACGCTGCAAATGAATTTATTACAGGCTCCAAAGAGATTTTGGAGGAAGCAGCCAAGTAAACTTTTACAGATTGGAGATAATTTCATTGAAAAACAATAGTATACTTCCGAAACGGAAAAGGACTATTGGCCAGATAATGAATAGAAAGGAAGTCGCAGGATATATATTTATCCTGCCCTTCCTGACAGGCTTTCTCGGCTTCATTATTCTGCCCATGCTTGTTTCCTTCGGATTTTCATTTACCCGGTATAATATTTTGAAAACACCGTCATTTATCGGACTGGAAAATTATATAACAATGCTTACAAGTGATGCTACATTTTGGAAATCCTTCGGTGCAACTCTGTATTACGTTATATTTTCCGTCCCTCTCAGATTAATAATGGCACTGGCTATTGCAATGCTTTTAGTAAAATCCTCAAAGCTGTCCGGATTCTACCGCGCAGTATATTATCTGCCTTCCATTATCGGCTCAAGTGTGGCGGTGGCAATATTATGGAAACGGATGTTTGCCAGCGACGGCGTATTGAACGCCTTACTGCAGTCCATAGGGATTGACAGTACGGTTGCCTGGCTTGGACGTACGGATACGGCTATCTGGACTTTGATTGTGTTAGCAGTGTGGCAGTTCGGCTCATCCATGCTGATTTTTTTGTCCGGCCTGAAGCAGATTCCGGTAAGCCTATATGAATCGGCAAAGGTAGATGGTGCAAATGGGATACACCGCTTTATCAAAATTACGCTGCCGATGCTTACGCCCACAATCTTTTTTAATCTGATCAATCAGCTCATCAACGGTTTCATGGCATTTACCCAAAGCTATATCATCACACAGGGAAAGCCCAGGGATACCACCCTGTTTTATACCGTGTACATGTACCAGAATTCCTTCACTTACGGTAAATTAGGATATGGCTGCGCCATGGCGTGGATTATGGTACTTTTTGTGGGTCTCATTACCTTACTTTTATTTAAGTCGCAAAAGTTTTGGGTATATTATGAAGCGGAGAGGTGAAAACAATGAATGAATATGTTTTTAAAAGAAAGGTAACAAAAGTAATTTATCATACGCTTACATTCCTGTTTGCCTTTGTCATGATATATCCGGTGCTCTGGATGGTTCTAAGCTCTTTTAAGGACACAAATGAGATTTTAAAAACAGCGCAGAACCTGTTCCCGCAAGTGTTCACCCTGCAGAATTATGTTACAGGATGGAAAGGCTTCGGCGGGTACTCCTTCGGAGTATTCTTCAAGAATTCGTTTATCATTGCCGGTATTTCAACCATCGGCGCAGTTGCTTCTTCCGCCGTTGTGGCTTATGGCTTTGCAAGATGTGATTTTAAATTGAAAAATTTGTGGTTTTCCTGTATGCTCCTGGCAATGATGCTTCCGTTTCAGGTAATTATGATACCGCAGTACATCCTGTTTAACCGGTTAGGATGGGTAGGAAGCTATCTGCCGATTATCGTACCACAATTTTTAGGCCAGGGTTTCTTCATATTCCTGAATATCCAGTTTATCAAAGGAATTCCCATGGATTTAGATGAGGCGGCCAATATGGACGGATGCAGCGTTTATTCCATCTTTTTCAGAATCATACTGCCTCTGATTAAGCCTTCTTTGGTTACCAGCGCCATTTTTTCCTTTATGTGGAGATGGGATGATTTTCTTTCGGCTCTGATTTATTTAAGCGATCCTTATACATATCCGGTAAGCTATGCGCTTAAAATGTTCGCAGATCCCACGGCAGGCTCTGACTGGGGCGGCATGTTTGCAATGGCGACACTGTCACTGCTTCCCATATTTGTAATATTTATGACCATGCAGAAGTACCTGGTGGAAGGAATTGCCTCCACAGGCATCAAGGGATAATTTTAGTCTGTCTGCCAGCCAGACGGAAAGGCCGGGATAAAACCATGCAAAACCAAATTATATACTAATGTACCGACAAGTTGATATCCATACCAATTGCCTGAATTTCCAGCAGCTGCGTTGCCGTAAGTCAACGTAGCATACTTGCTACTGCATACTTGCTACTGTATACCTGCTGCCGGCACCGCTGCATTTTCTTCCTCCGCCTTGCAGACCGGAAATTCATTCTGCGCGATTGATATAGACATCAACTTGTCGGTACACTAGTACAGCCTTGCATAAATTTCGCTTAATATCAGTGCCTGATATTTGCGTCAGGGCAAGGCAGAGGAGGGAGGCGTAGCGGTGTTCTACGCTGACTGACGATAACGCAGCACTGGCGTAAATAGCGGGTGCTGAATTAAGTGATAATTGTGCAAGGCTGTACTAGAGTGTGTTTGAAAAATGCTTGTGCCGGGCCGGATGCTCTACTTTGCGGGAGACAAGGAGCGATTTTGGGGTGTAGAGGGGCTACGTTTCTTCTCCATTGTAAGTGGTGTTAATCCCGGCTTCTTTACATAGAGCGGGATTAATTTTTACTGCTTAGAATATACGGATGTTTTTACATTATCAATCATTATACTGTTGACAAACTCCTTACCGGCAAAATTCAAAATATCTGCGGCGCTGCCGCGGACAACAACTCCATAGGTCTTGACACCGTTTTCATTTACATAATCAAGAATTTGCTTGTAATATTCCGTGGAGATACCGTTTACATTACTCATAGCCGCTAAAAACTCACCTCGTCCCGATAAGTATTTGAGCAGAGTTTTGAAATGTGTTTCCAGAGTTTCCGCGCTGATATCATGGTTTTCATCGCTCCTGGAGTTGGCAAGCTCAAAATCGGGAAAATCATCTTCCGGCACTGTGTCCGGTTCAAGTACAATACCTGACCCCGTCGGTTCAATACCAACCATTCCCATATACCCATACCCAGCTTCCGCACGTATAGCAACCCAAGCGAAATTCAAGCCTTCGTTCTCTTTTTTAATGTCGTTAAAAAAAGTAAGCGGCATATCTTCTTTGAACGATATATATGCATTGACCCATGAGGTCAAAGGAATATCTCTCAGCTCGTTAAATACCTGCTCCTTCTCTTCCTGCTCCTGCCGGTACTGATAAGATGCACCCGCACGTTCATAAAAGCCGTTCGCGACAGGAAAACGATAAAAGCTATATTGCGCATTTTGTGCTTTTCCTCGAATAATCATATCCTGATATTGTTCCTGCTTGTTTCCGAAAAAATCATATTGGCTGATGTAAATGTTGTATTTACCCATGCCAAGGCTCTCCGCTTTCGCAGAATTTGTAATATATCCGGGGAAATGCAGTTCCGTAAACGCTGATACATCAACAAAAAACTGGGCACTCCCCCATTGGTCGGTGTAACCTTCATTGGGATTGTAAAACGCTTTATCATAAAGCGGCAATACAACGTAGTTTATTGATAGTGTGAGAACCAGGGCAAGGGCCACCGATATGGCAATTACTTTCAGCAGTTTGCGTTGTACATTTTTTTTAACCCTTGCAGCCTCGCTCTGATAGTTCTCATTATCAGGCTCAGCGCCTTGCAGACTGCCGGATAAAATCTGCTCCGACAGATATTCATTGATGAGCTCATTTTTTTCAAGCTCATCCTCAATTATTTTACGTTCTTCCCCGGTTGCCGTGCCGTCTTTATATTTCTCAAATATGGTTTTGAAGTTCATCATTATTCCTCCTTCATAAGCTCTCGCAATTTATTTCGCGCCCGGTAAAGTAGCGTTCTTACCGCTCCGTCCGTTATCCCAAGCGATTGCGATATACCTTGGGTTGATATATCCAGGAAATAAAACATCACAACAACTTCACGCAGATTTTCAGGAAGCCCCACGATTGCGACATACAATCTTCGGCTATTTTCATCAGCAATAAATTTTTCAAGCACATCGTCAGTTAAAGCAAATTTCAATTCATCTACAGGAATATCAGCACGCCTCTTTGCCTTCCTGAAATAGTCCATTGCAAGATTTTTGCATACTCTCAGCAGCCAATACTTAATATTTATACCGCCTTCTTCCAGCGACAGAAATGCTTTGAAAAAAGTATCGCTCACAATTTCCTGTGATACATGATGGTCGTGACACAGGGAGAAGGCATAGAGATAAAGCTCTCTGTAATATTTGCGATAGAGCTGTTCCAGTTCGTCGTTCTTCATATTTTGCCTCCTCTCATATAATAAACGTCCGTACCTGCAAAATGTCACAAGAAATTCTTATATTTACATGAAACCACAAATAGTTTGACAAAAGGCTAAACCCGTGTTAAAATAGTTAGGTAATTATAATTATAATAGCCTAACTAATGGAGGGAATTTATGAATCCGATTAAAGCAGTTGACCGGCTGTATTATAACATCATACTCAATGAACTGCGTATGATGAATGAAAACAGATTATATCATAATATCACCTATAACAGCCTGCTTTATCTCGATCTAATCAGCTATACGGAAAACTGTACCGTGAGCTTTCTTGCTGATGTGCTGCACGTTGCCAAATCCTCTGTCACGTTAAAGGTTAACGAGTTGATGAAGCAGGGTCTGGTGGAAAAAAAGCAAAGTGAACATGACCGCAGGGTTTATTATCTGACTGTGCGGCCTGAAATACTGGAGGAGTTTAAGAAGCTCGACCGGGCCACGGATTATGCTGTGAAGCAGGTACAAAAGCAATACGTGCCCGAAGAAATTGATCGTTTTTGCGAGATGCTGGATGCATTCAGCAGCCACTACAATAATTACGCTGAGAGGACAGAGAGGGGTGACAGCAATGAGCCGGAAAAAGATTGAGTACCGGGCGCTTATTGTTGGAATTGCAGCGAATATCCTCATGGGTGCGGCAGGCTTCTGCGTGTATCTCATTACCCGAATCGAAGCCTTATTTCTTGATTCAGTATTTACCCTGGTTGCCGTATTATCCGGCGTTGTGGCGGCTGCCATTTCCAAACAAAGCAAATACAAAAGCGAAACCTTTCCCTATGGCTTGTTTATTCTGGAGCCTATGTATGTAATATTCAAATCCTTGCTCATGCTTTTTTTGATGACGTTCACAACAATCAGCGTATCAAAAAAGGCCCTGACCTATTTCATGAGCGGAGCAGGCGAAAAAATGCTTCTCGGCCCCGTGATTCCCTATGAAATTGTTATGGTGACGCTATGCAGTGCATTGTTCTTTTTCTACCGCAGCCAAAACAAGCGCATCGGCAATGTCAGCATCCTGCTGGGTGTGGAAGCCAAAACAACTTTAGTCGATGGTATTATGTCAGGTGGAATTGGTATAGCGGCCCTCGCCATTTCATTCATTGGCGAAAACAGTCCTCACTTGTTCCTTATGTACACGGGGGATTTTTTTATCACCTTTATACTGGTGCTGTTTTCCATCAAGGAACCCATTATGATATTGAAAGAGGCATTTATTGAACTGGCAAACGGAGTGATTACAAAAGGGAATGTGAAATCACAGATAGAGGCAGTAATTCAAGAAAATTTACCTGAAAACACAGTACTTAGAAAGTGCCTTATCCATAAAATTGGCATGAGCCTCCGGGTTACTGTTCATTTGGATAATAAAACGGACACAATCAGTAAAAATGAACTATTAGAAAAGATTGCCTCCATAAAAAAAGAATTATCATGCATATATGATAACATAAATATTAGTTTTGTGTTTCCATAGAGTGAAGAAAATTAGTACCAAGGCATGGGTAACTGATAGGCATTCGAGAGCCTATCCCGTGCCTCCTCCGGAGAATAGGATAGGCATAAAGCTGATGTCAAGAGGATTGAGGGATTATATTTTATGCAATTAAATGAGTTAAGATGTTGCCGCATTTGGGGCTGATAGGCGTTTGGGAAGCGGGAACGGGTTTGACCCAATGAGTTCACCAGTTGGCTCACATTAAAGGGGGCAGTAATGCCCCCTTTGATTTAATTGAAATGTGAAAAGCTAACACATTTTAAATTGGCAAAAATATTCTTTTAATATTATTAACTCATTTGAACCATCTTCCAAAGAATTATTTTCGTCAATGTAAATGACTATCTACAGGAACTGGATCTTGTGCTAAGGTCACTACATGATTAGCTAATGAAATGAGTCTTGCATATTTGTATCAAAATATTTATTCCCATATGCCGTAATTACTTATCCTGCCATATTAACAACCACTGTACTCTGCTTTATAATAAATAAGAGTCTACATCCAGCCTGGCATTCAGATAATATAGTCCTATTTCTTTCTCATACTGATAGCCGGTGTACAGGATATTAAGGATGTTCTCGTGTCATTGCATATTTATTAACTATTTTATTCCTATAATAATTTGCTTGTCTTTCAGCCTGATTATCAGGTATATTTATATTATTTATCCATTGAAAATAATGTGTTAATTCATGAACCATAGAACCAAGTACTCCTGCCAATGCATCATCCTGTCCTTTTTTCAATTTTATCTCAGTTACATCACCTGTTGCAATTGTTATATATGGTTCTAATGACTTATCAAAAGGCACAAATATCTTAGCTGATACCAAATCTCCATCTTGACATCTTATATATTTTGACGTTTTAAAATAAACAGGAACTCTAAGTGGAAAGTAATATTGTTTTCTTAACCATTTTGCAAATTCAATACAAGCTCTTTTTACCTCTGAGTCCACTCCCTTTTGAAAATGCAATCTTAAACCATCTCGATAATACTTTGAATTATTATCTACTATATGCTTCCAATTATCATTTTTCCAAACATTCATAGTCCTTATTACCCTTTCTAATATTTTCTATGTTCTCTTCCTGGTGTATGTTTAGGAAGCGGCTTCGGTTTTTTATTTGGATTTGGTTTCCAGTCACCCTTCTTTTTCTTTTCCTTAGGTTCTCGTCCTTGCTTTTTTTGTCCTGGTCTTGCATATGGATCAGGATCATATTTACTACTAATGGAATAATTACTACTTCCGCTATATGTATTATGTGCCTGCGGTGGCGGAGGTGTAGGATGAGGTGAATGAGCAGGCGGAGCCAATGAAGTATCATAACTGCTATCTCTATTAAATGTAATTATATAAGACTTTGGTAATTTTGAATAGATAAATATTCCACCTATTACTATATAATAAGTTACATCTGCATACGGATAAGGTCCATCAACATCTCTAAGCCATCCTATATCAGCTGGTATTGCTATATGTCCACTTGGATCCCAGTAGATGATTGGATTATTTTTACAATAGGTATACAAATTCAGGCTCAGTGGGTCCTCCGGGTCCCCGGTATACATATCCTCCTGTAAGAATCTTGCTGCCACCGGGTCATACATTCTGGCATTTAAGTAGTACAGGCCGGTTTCTTCATCATACTGATAGCCGGCATAGCGGATATTGTTGTTAACATCCCCGGTACTCTCCAGGATATTACCGAAAGCATCATAGTAATAGGTTGCTGCTATTGTACCTTCCCTGGTTAGTAAAGCTGTTACATCCCCGTGGCCATTGTACAGATAGTAATAGGTTTCATCGTTCACCGTCCTCATCAGAAGGTTAGTACCGTACACATTCCTTGCAACCTGTTCGCCTGTTTCATCCAGCTCCAGAATTACCCTGCCCGATTCATATAGGTAATAGGTCTGCTCCCCATTAACTTCTTTCCCGATACGGTAGCCTTCCCCATTATAGGTATTGTTTACTTCTGTTCCGTCCCAGGTTTCGGTCTTAATCAACTGGTTATATATGTCATAGGTATTGATTGCCTTAGTAACTGTAGAGGTTATAATTCCGTCGGTATACGTCTTTACCACTGTAGTCAGCTGGTTTCCGTTATTATCATAGGTATAGTCTGTTACTTCCGTAAGTACATTATTGACCTTTGCGCTTATGTTTGTCAACCGGTTTCCAGTATCATAGGTATAGGTATTTACGACAGTTACGGTACTGTCTGATGTTTCATCCGTGGCTATAACGCTCTCTACGGAACGATTGCCTGCCTTATCATATTCATAAGAGGTTACCTTTCCATTCGGTTCCGTTATCGTCTGCAGACGGTTCAGAGTATCATAGGTATAAGTGGTTGTTCCTTTCTCTGCACCGCCTATGACCTCACACTTGGTAATCTGGTTGCCTGCAGCATCGTAGGTATAGGTATAACTTTCCAGAATGCTTCCGTCAGCTTTCCGATTTACCAGAGTTTTTATCTGGTTAGCCCCATTATAGGTATATTCCTCTTTGGTACCGTTATGGTAGATGACGCTTGCCCTATTTCCATTATCATAATAGGTATAGCCTGTTACATCATTCTCCTTCTGTAAAATGATTGTTGCCAGGCGGCCGGCTCTATCATAATACTTATCCGTAACATTTCCTTTCGAATCAGTTAATCTTTCTCTATAGTAACCGTTAGAAGTATCACTTGTGATGTCATATTCATAGGATATATATCCAAAATGTTCTGTTCCTTCCCCTAATACTCTTCCCAGTTCGTCATATATACGGTCAGTTGTTCCCGTTGCATCGGTCATAGTAAGCATGTTTCCGTTGGCATCATAGGTAAAGATGATAACCGAACTGCCGGCAGTTTCCTTTAACAGATTTCCATGAATATCGTAGGTATAGGTTGTTGTTACACCATTTCTATCCTGATAGAGCCGGCCGCCTGGCA
>DBEP01000105.1:0-45173 GCA_002294045.1 Lachnoclostridium sp. UBA903
GAATTTTAAAATTGCTGATATTGCTGACCTTGGCTGCCAGTACAAATTCCCTGGATTTTAAGCTTAACACTTCACCCCGGACCAGCCTTGCCATACCCAGCCAGCTGGTAAACCCGATAACTGCAATAATATTGACAATTCCTCCGTTTTCTACTATCTGTGCCAGTAAAATAACATAGAGCGTGGAGGGGACGGAGTCTACAACTTCCACAATACGCATCATAACCGTATCTGTTTTTCCTCCGGCATAACCGGAAACCGCCCCATAGAATACGCCGATTACAACGGAAATAATACTGGCGGAAAATCCCACAAGCAATGAGATTCTGGCCCCGTATATAATTCGTATCATTAAGTCCCTGCCCAGATTATCTGTCCCCATTAAGTGCTTTGCAGAAGGCGTCTGAAATGCTTCCGCCAGGTTCTGGTATCCGTAATCCCATTTGCTGATATAGGGACCGAACACTGCCAGGGCGATCATGAATAGAATCAGTACCAAGCCAAGTAATCCTAATTTATTTCTGCAAAACCGGTACCAGGCATCTTTTGCAAAGGAGGACGGCGGTCTTAAGATAACATCCGTCTGTTTGTCCTCCTGGGGTATTCTTTTAAATGAAATTGCCGCCGTTTTATCCATAGGTTTCTGCCTCCTTCCCGTCTAATTGTCTTTTGCTACTTTTATTCTCGGGTCAATCAGTGTATATAATATGTCTACAATTAAAATAATGGTTACCAATATAACGGAATAAAAAATTGTCAGCCCCATAATCATGGAATAATCCCTGTTAAATATGGACTCCGTAAAAGACTGGCCCAGCCCCGGAATTGCAAATATCTGTTCAATTACAAAGCTTCCGCAAATAATTCCCGCAAACATGGGCCCTAATATGGTAAGTACCGGAAGGATGGCATTCTTAAGGGCATGAATATAGGTCACTACGAACCGGTCCGCTCCCTTGGCCCTGGCCGTTCTGATATAATCGGCTTCCATAACCTCCAGCATACTGGAACGCATATATTTGGTTATGGTAGCCAGGGGAGCGGCCGCCAGAGCCAAAACAGGCATCACCGCATGTTTCCATGTGCCCCACATCGCCACCGGAAAAATTCCCAGTTTATAACCTGCATAATACATTAACAGACTGGCCAGCACAAAACTGGGTACCGATATAAATATGGTCGTCATTATCTTCAAAATATTATCCTGCCACCGGTTCTCCTTAAGTGCGCTGATAATTCCAAGTGGAATTCCCAGGCCGGCAGCGGTAATCATGGCCATAACCCCCAGCAGACAGGAAACCGGAAAGGTTCTCTTTATAATGTCGTTGACCGTTTCCGTCTTATAATAATAGGATAAACCGAAATCAAATTTTGCTATGTTCCCGATATATTTTATGTATTGCTGAAGGACAGGCAAATCCAGGTTATAACGCTTTTCCAGATTCTCTATTACCGATTGGGGCAGCGCTCTGTCCTTGGTAAAAGGCCCTCCGGGAATTGCCCTGGACAGCCAGAATGTAAACGTAGCGATAAGAAAAACAACAATAATTGCCAAAAAAATACGTTTCATAATATACTTAATCATATTCTATCCCTGCCGCATACCGCAGTCCTGTCTGCGATACTGCCATATATGGCTGAAAAAAGGTATCTGGCATTCCTTTCCTTCATTATATTTTCTTTCAGCCTTCCGGATACGGTACCGGTAACGGCATCCGAATTGTATTCATTCCTACCTAAGTTACAATTTTCCATAGCACGTCATACGCATCCCCGGTCGAGTTTTTATCTCATAGGATGAACTTTCCTATGAGACAAAAAAATAGGGTGTTCTTGTCAAAGAACACCCTTGTCCGATTACTATTCCGTTTATAACTTGATTTATTAATAAAAGTCTTAAAAAATTTATTATTTCACAAATCATCATACTATACTTTGTTATAGACTTTAGTCTATAACAAAGATTATATCATGTTATTTCGTCTTGTCAACATTTTAACATGATATTTATCAATTTTTTTTGCCATTTTATACATAACTGTAAAAAAGCTTGCGGTCCTTAGGCAAGAAATAAACCGCGAAAATTCTGAGTAATTGAATTTCCGCGGTCCATATTGTCAGTAATGCTTATATCCCATCCGCTAAGTCCTCTCTCCCGACACCTGTACCATGTACCAAAACTGTTCCCTGACAGGCAGCCAGCTTTCTCATTTCCACAAATATAAAGGTTCCGGTTATCACGGTTGATACAATATCCGCCAGGGGTCCGGCGAATAGGACGCCTTCCAATTCGAAAAATCTCGGTAATATCAGCAGTGCCGGTATCAGTATCAACACCTGTCTGGAAAGCCCCAGCAGGGCAGAATGTTTTGGTTTCCCGACAGCCTGGAAATAGTTTGACGAAACAATCTGAAATCCGACAACAGGCAGAAACATCATGAATGACTTAATTGCCATGGTTGAGAAAGCAATCAGCTCCGCGTCCTTGCTGTTAAAGAGATAAACCAACTGTTTCGGAAAAACTCTAGTAACTATCCAGCCGATTACTACAATAACCGTTGCAAATACAACTGCCAGCTTATATGCTTCTTTTACCCTGTCGTATTTTTTTGCTCCGTAATTATACCCGATAATAGGCTGAACACCTTGGTTAATGCCAAACAGGGGCATAATCATAAGAGTTATTATACTGCTTACAATACCCATGCCGGAAATGGCAATATCTCCACCGTAAGCAGACAGACTGGTATTCATAATCAGGTTTTGTATACTTGCAGCTAACTGCATTGCAAAAGGAGCAAGGCCTAAGCTAAGTATTCCAAATACAATGGAAGGTTTCAGTATTAAATTTTTATATCGTATTTTTAATAAGCTTTTGCCTCTCAGAAAATATAAGATTACCCATACTGCTGAAACTAACTGGGACAGGATGGTAGCAAGTGCGGCGCCTTTCATTCCCCAATGAAATACAAAAATAAAGATTGGATCCAATACCGTATTAATAAGCGCACCAATTAGCATGGTATACATTGCAATTTTGGGATTTCCTTCGGAGCGGATAAAATTATTCATGCCCATTCCAACGGACTGAAATACCCCTCCCACCAGAATGATCTGAAGATAATCCTTGGCATAGGGTGATATTTGTTCACTGGCTCCTAAAAGCCTTAGCAAGGGATTCAGGGTCGCCAATCCTATTATGGTTATTACCAGTGAAATTAAAATCATCAGAGTGATTGCATTGCCAAAAATACATTCCGCCTCTTCCTGTTTATTTTCACCCAGCCGGATTGACACCAGGGAATTGGCTCCCACTCCGATTAACACCGAAAAAGCCATCATAACCAGCATAACCGGGAAAGCAATGGTAGTTCCCCCAATCCCAAGGGAACCCACTCCGTTTCCTATAAAAATTCTGTCCACTATATTATATAAGGCATTTACCAGCATGCCAATAATTGCCGGTATGGAAAATTTAATCAGCAGCTTTATTACTTTTGATTCACCTAATTGTTTTGAATTATCCATTTATTCTCTCCTGTCCAAATGTTATATCCGCTTATTTTTCATTATTGTATATTATCTGCAAAATTATCTATTACACGCAGCAGATAATTCTTAAAAGAAACCGCCTCCTCTTCCGTAAATCCGTTCAGAATCCTATTTTGATGTTTAAAAGATATTTCATCCAGCTGCTTCAGCTTATCCATTGCTTTATCCGTAATTCTGATAAGGCAGGATCTTTTATCTCTGGGATTTACTAATCTTTCGGCCCACTCCTGGGCCTCCAGCCTGTCAAGGATACCCGACATGGTAGGCCTGTCAAATTGTAATCTGTCCGCTATGCATGCCGGGGGCAGCCCTGATTCGGAGGTCTCCTTCTGATGATTATAAATCTCCTTCAGAACCATAAATTGACCGGGAGTAATACCAACCTCGTTTAATTTACAGGAGAACTCGTTTTTGGCCGACATAGCCGCTCTATGTAAAATATATCCTATACTTTTATCCTTTAACATTTTTCACACCCATTGCATATCGCAAGCAAGCTTGCGATACTGCCACAGAATAAAATGTGAAACAAGTTTCACAGGTTGAAAGAATCTGTTAGCGGCGTCCTTTCTTTATACTTTATTTTCTTTCAACATTCACCTCGCATAATAGTTAGCATACTAACTATCTGCGAAAATGTCAATACCTTTATCAAAAAAGTCACGCTCGCAGACTTTTTTCACAAAGGTCATAATTTTTATGGTTTCGTCCATGTCTATTACCGCTTTCTATGGGACAAAAAAATGGCCAAAGCTTTTTTGTTGCTTCAGCCACTTAAAATTTTATAATGTTCTGTCAGATTTACTCTAACGTTTCTGTTTATGCGCCGCGGCACACACGAAAACCCGTATCACCGCTCCTGCTATTTGCGTTCCATTTGTCCCTGAAAGACGACTCGCAGCAGTAGTAGTCGCCAAGCCAGCCGCCGCCCTTGAAAACCCGCAAAGAGCCCCTGTTACCGTCCGCATCTTCATACCAGTCAAAACACCATTCCCTTACGTTACCTGACATATCGTATAGGCCTAACTCATTGGGTTTCTTTTCACCGACAGATTTTGTTTTATTATTATTGTTTTCTATCGCAGGCCAATTCCAGAATCCTGTTAATTTTACATCTCCGGAATTTTCCCAGTACCATCCTACTTCATCTGCCTGATCGCTTCCGCTGTATGCATAACTCTTGCTCATCCTGCCTCCGCCTGCAGCATATTCCCATTCCGCTTCGGTCGGCAGCCGGTAACCATTCGCTCCCTCATTAATCGTTACCGTCCATTTTATATCATCATCTTCATTTGTATTATCCGGGTCTTTTTTAGTCTTGTCTATCTTGTAATACGGTTCTAAGTCTTCTTTTATACTTCTTTTATTACAGTACTCAACACAATCATACCAGCTTACCATTTCTACAGGCAAATCACTGCCTTTAAATTCGGAGGCATTACTTGCATATTCTACCTTAAAATTCTTGTCTTTGAATTCGGAGGGATTATTCCCCATTACCTCAACCCACTCTTTTTGGGTTACCTCATATTTGCCCATATAAAAGTCCGATGTGGTTACATTTTTTCCATAATAATTGGACTTCGTGTTTATAAAAGTTCCGCCTTTGATTAATACAAACTCCTCCGTCTTTTTCTGGTTAACTGCTTCGTCCTGCGAACAAGCGCCGGCAGTAACCATTATTGCTATTAAAAGGAAAACCGAAAGTATTCTCATAGATATTTCTCCTTTAAACTGATAAAAAAGTGATAGAAGGTAATATTCAAGCAGTATGCAGGTAAGTGTCATTATTTTAAATTATCAGGCTGTCCCGTTATGTCACCGGACGGCCTTTTTCTTTATAAAAGGTGGACTTCGTCATATGTAAACCCAAAAACTACCCTTGATAAAGGATCTTAGTTAACAGTTACATCGGCGTTACCATTACTGCCGCCCCAGCCTTCTGTCGCTACTATACAGTAGTTTGTATTGCCTACGGGCTGTCCCAGACTTCTCCAGCCGTTAAAATGCTCCCCAAGATTTATGCCGCTGCTGCCATTCCCGCTGCAATTATACTGGGTAAAAGTTGTATAGCCTTCAATGGAAGGTCCGGTTACCGATTGTGTGTATAAGGTATAGGTGCCTTTACTGGTATTATATGAGCCTCTATTAGTACCGCCGCCGCGGCCGATATAATATTCTACCAGCGGTCCCGTAAGCCACCCGTAAACGCCAAAATATTGAGCGCCACTGGCGTAGCCTGACCAGGTCATCGTTCTGCTTCCCGAAGGATTATAGCCTTTACCGGCAACAAAATTCCCCACATTGCTCCAGTTAACCCTGTAACGGCCACCGGCCAAATTCTCGTAGTTTACCGTCCCTTGACCATTGGTCCAGCTTTGTGAGTAGTTTGTGGCCGATGCGGTAATTGCAAACAACATGGTAAAACAAATGGAAA
The DNA here is from genome assembly GCA_002294045.1 of Lachnoclostridium sp. UBA903. Taxonomy (GTDB): domain Bacteria; phylum Bacillota; class Clostridia; order Lachnospirales; family Lachnospiraceae; genus Anaerocolumna. Next base: position 5,990 of record DBEP01000105.1, read on the forward strand.
TAGCCAACATTGCAGCCAAACTTTTTTTACTAAACCCTAACATAAATAATTTTACCTCCCTTGATATTTCTATTTGACACCGTACCTGCATACTATTTGAATATTACCTTTTACAAATCACTCCCTTTCCTGATTCAAATCAAAACTCTAAAGCTAAGAAACAACCTTTACTCACCCCGGCACACACGAAAACCTTGATCGGAGCCCTTGCCGTTCGCCTCGAACTTGCCCCGGTAAGACGTTTCGCAGGCGCGGGCGTCACCAATCCAGCCGCCGCCTCTCCAAACCCGGACATAGCCGGCGGTGCTGTCCGATTCTTCGTACCAGTCGAAACACCATTCCCTTACATTACCTGACATGTCATAAAGTCCTAACTCGTTGGGTTTCCTGGCACCTACAGATTTTGTTTTATTATTGTTGTTTTCTATGGCAGGCCAATTCCAATCTCCCGATAAGTATTCATTTCCGGCATTTTTCCAATACCAAGCTACTTCATCCGCATTATCGCTTCCGCTGTATGCATAGTTCTTGCTCAGCTGACCTCCGCCTGCGGCATATTCCCATTCCGCTTCGGTCGGCAGCCGGTAACCATTCGCTCCCGTATTAATCGTTACCGTCCATTTTATATCATCCATATCATTCTTATTACCAGGGTCTTTTTTAGCCTTGTCTATATTGTAATAGGGTTCAAGTTCCTCTTTTATACTCCTTTCATTACAGTATTCAATACAGTCATACCAGCTTACCATCTCTACCGGCAAATTATCGCCTTTGAATTCTGAGGGATTGCTTCCCATTATCTCCATCCATTCTTTTTGAGTTACCTCATATTTGCCGATATAAAAGTCCGATATGATTACATCTTCTCCGTAATATCCGGAATTTGTGTTCATAAAAGCCCCGCCTTTGACCAATACAAACTTATCGGGTTCTTCCTGCGAACAAGCGCTAAAAACAACCGTTATTGCCATTAATAGGAAAACTAATAGTTTACGCATTGATATTTCTCCTTTCCGGCAACGCCGAAGGCCGTTCGTCTTGCTGGAAACGGCCCGCAACGCATCCGGACTGACGGTTCAAAACGGAGGGAAACGGCCGCCGGCCTGTCTCCGAATCTTTGGGACCGGCTCCCTCCATATTATATTTGGTTACACAATATTCAGATAAGCTCAAAACCCGCTTGCCCGCGAAGACGCTCCCACCCGCGCCCCTTCACTCTTAAAAGATAATACTTTCGCAGTATGTAGGTAAGTATTGCTATTCAGGAAATGGTCAGGCGTCCGTCAGTTACCCTGCTTATGCAGGTGACCTGTTACCACACTGTTACGTTTGCGCTTCCGCTGCTTTGATATCCCTCTACCGCCATTACCTGGTAAGCCCAACTGCTGCCCAGATTCATACCTCTGCTCCTCCAGGCGTTAACATGATTGCTGAAATTAATTTGGACGTTGCTCCCGGTCGATCTCTTCGACTGTCTGACACTCCAATACTGCTGGAAAGTCTGAGTACCGTCAATGGAAGGTGCGTTGTACCGGGTTGTCTGATATATGTCATAGGTACCCCCATCACTGCTCACGGTGCCCTTATGCGTTCCGGTAGGCCTGTAAGTGCCCCAGCTGTCAACAACGTAATATTCTATAAGTGCATTTCTTGTCCACCCGTAGAAAGTCAAATATCCATTGCCCGACGGCGAAAAAACGCCGGCATTGTAGTTGCACACCCTGGATGCATTTCCGGAACCCCATCCTTTACCAACAACAAAATTTCCGCAATTAGTCCAGGTAACACTGTAATTTCCTCCGGAACCATTGACAGCATTTACCGTTCCTCCGCCATCGGTCCAATTCTGCCAGTAATCTGTTGCTGCAAATGCGGTTGATGCAAACATGCTGGTAAAACACATTGCAAATGCAAAAAATAACGCCAAAACTTTCTTATTTAACTTACTCATACTATAATCCTCCTAAAATATAATTTTATAAGTTACTGCTTACCTACATACGTTTTGGATATTATCTTTTATAAATCACTCCCTTTCCTGTCCTTGACAGTCGTTTCTCTTTGCAGTACATAACTTATCCTTGGTCATATTCCGTAAATATCTGCCTGCCACCTCCTCACTGAGAAGAATTTTTTTTATAAAAACAGCAATAAAAATGCAGGTTTTATACCATAAACCTTTAAATCTACAAAAAGCCTGAAATCGGCAAAAAAGGAATAAAATACAAGCCGGTATATTACTCTGTTTAATGCCGCATACAATGTAATAAGCAAAAAAACCGTAAACGATAGACAACACAATAAAATATTCACATGAATTTATTTATTGTGATGTTACCTGAGGCTGTAAACCGCTTCATTTTTAATGCATGTTTATTAATGCGACTCTTAATGGAATGATGAATTTTTTATGACTGAGAATTAGTAGAATACGGTTTATTAGTATTGCGAAAAACGTTTTATAACTAGTAAACACATTGCAGACAATCACTTTTATGAACTAGAATTATATGAACTAGAAAGAATATAAATGTTTAATAAAATAATATGCGGGCCGAAATCTCATATATTGCATCAGCGCAGCTGATATGAGTAACAAAAATTTTCTTTTCCACCTCCTACATGGTAATTTAAGCGCTTCTTTCCTGATGAATTACACCTATTCCGACATCATTCTATATGAATATTTATTATATTTTAAATTTACATTAACTTTACAATATTATTATACAGCCTATTACTATTTTTATCCTTTCATAAATTGCTATTTATTAATCAATAATTGCTAATGCTATGCTTCTTCCGTTGAGATAAGAAAGAGTTTGCATAGGACGAACTCTATGAGACAAGAAAAAGACTGCCGTAAAGGCAGTCTCCCTGGTTTATAACATTGCATTTGCTATTGCTGTATTAACAGTCCCCGGTAAAGTAATATTATTTTTCCTCATCATCAGCTGGTAATCGGCATTTGGGGATTTCTTACAACGTCATCCGCCGTAACAATGCTTCTCTTAAGTGATTTATAAGTATTCCTGCAAAAAGTTTCATACAGGGAACAAAATTTGTCCACCGTACATACTATGATGCTTTCCTTAAAAACAGGAGGTACCGGTGTTAAAGGAAACATATGCTTGCTTATAATGTCGATTTCCACCGCATTCATATTTTTTATTCTTCCGGCATTTCTTAAAGCTGTTTTGGGATGCTTGAACCCATGAAACCTGTGGGAACGGTCTTTTTCATGCCAGTCGTACAAAAAATAATCGTGAAATAATGCCCCAAACAACAGGCTGTGACAGTCACAGGAAATATGCAGCAGCTTAACCAGCAGCAAACTGTAGTACGCCACGGCTATACTGTGCCATAAACAGGAAGTGTCACCATGCTGTATATATCTGCCCATACTGAAGAAAGCGGTTGTTACCGCAAATTCTTTTAAACAGGTATTGATATCCTTTAAAATTTTATCTGTAAAAATAATCTTTCACTCCTTTTATAAACCCCACCTATTACATATTTATAATTTCGTGATTCAGGGATTACAATTCCCCATACCATTGTATATATGATTATTTTATCAGATATTTTTTTAAGAAACAATAACAAAGAATCCGCCGTTTTCTTATCCGGTCACAACATCCCGCTTTTTCAGCCATACGCCGGCAAACACGATACCGGCAGCCAGATAGAAAAAACTGCCGAAGATAAATTGTCCCGTACTGCACTGCATCGGCCCGTCGGGCCTGTTGGCCCGCATGCCGAGACATAGGAGTGAATAGGGATACAAGGCTCCATAGCCTTTGGCCATTGCCGCCAGCCCTGTGACGCCTCCAATCAGCGCAAGCCCTACCGGTACGGCAAAGCTGCGGATAACAAGCGAGATGCAAAGCTGCAGGGCACCGATTACAATACCTCCGGCGGCTCCATACAAAAGCCAGACCGGAAGTTCGGACGGAACCGGCTTCGCCAGACCGATAAGCTTTCCTGATATTACAAACAATGCGCCGATCCAGCTCTGTGTCAGAAGAACCATAAAAGAAACCGCAGAAAGCTTTGAAAGGTAGATATGCAGAACCGGAACGGGTGCAGTCATGACGGTATTCCAGTTATGATTTACATGCTCCAGGCGGCACAGGTAGGAGCAGTAAACACCTATAATAGCGGGAAGAAAAAAATAGCAGGTAAACAGGGTATGCTGCGACCACAAGTCGTACCACTGGTGCTTAAGGATACCGACATTCTGCAGATAGTTGAAAGTACCCATGAAGGCAGGCAGAACGGGAAGAATAAAAAAGGCAAGCCAGACCGGGCTGCGCCGCAGTTTCATTCCTTCTGCGCAAAGAGCTTTAAAAAACATAATTTACGTCTCCTTTCGTACGAACAGCGTCCGTCCAATGATATAAATTGCACAAAACATAAAGGTTAACACGACAAATCCGGTCCAGTCAACCGGAATATAGTAATAATCAACGACGCGCGTATCTTTGTCCCAATCCATCCGGACCAGCATCAGAACGCCGTAATACCCCCAAAGAAGAAACCTTCCAAGTTCCTGAGGAAAGAACAAGCTGAAAAGGCCGGCAAATCCCCCGATAAGACCTACGGCAAAGGAGACCGCCTGGTTTATAAATAACAGGGACAGCACCTGCTGCAGCAACAGAATGGTCAGGTTCACGGCAGTGGTAAAAAGCAGGTAATACAATAGTTTGTCATAAGGCGGGCCGCCCGCAAATCCTTTTATATATCCCATAAATACCATGACCAGAATCTGCAGAACGGCCGCGGCAACCATATAGAATGCTCCGCACAGAAATTTGGCACCAAACAGCTTTCCTGCGGGAATCACCGTCTCCAGGAGCTTAAGTGCCCGTCCTTTGTGCTCCACATCACTGAGCCGGGACGCCGCCACAGCGGCAATAACCGGCATCATGACGGAGTTTAACAGCGGGAACCGGTACAGGCAGGCTATCCAGCCTTGCTGCAGGTCACGGGTATCCATATTCCGCAACGTCCATAACGCCCATAAAAGCTGTACAAAAATCAAGGCGGCTACTATTGCCCATACCCATCTCCGGCGGGTTTTGTAAAATTCCGTCCCAAGAGCTTTCATCATAAGCTCACCGCCGTTCCGGTCAGCTCAAGGAATATATCCTCAAGGCTTTTTCGCCTCTCCTCTATACGTACAACACCAATGTTTCTGTCAAAAAGCAGAGAAATATACCCTGCAAGCTCCTTATCGTCAAGCTCCGGCAGCAGAAGGCAGTCTTTTTCCGTTTTGCTGGTAATTCCCCGTTCCCCGAGTACTTTGGCCGCGGCTGTGTTATCCAGCGTGCGGACGGCAATGTTTCGTCTGCTTCTTTCATGAAGTGCCGGCAGTTTATCCTGAAAAACAAGCTCTCCCCTGCTGATGATTCCTACATTGGCGGCAATCTGGTCAATTTCGCTGAGCAGATGGCTCGAAACCATAACCGTCATGCCGTACTGCTGCGGCAGGGAGCAGATAAGCTCACGCATCTCCTGGATACCCGACGGGTCAAGACCGTTTGTCGGTTCGTCGAGAATCAAAAGCTTCGGGTTGCCCAGCAGTGCACAGGCAAGGCCAAGGCGCTGCTTCATTCCCATGGAATAATGCCCTGCTTTTTTCTCCTTCTGTTTTTCAAGGCGTACGATTTGCAGCACCCTGCCGATATCTTTTTCAGGCACGCCCTTAAGGGTACTGATAATTTTCAGATTTTCCTCACCGGTCAGGTGCCCGTAATAACTGGGGGATTCAATCAGTGAGCCGACCTCCTTCAGTATGGCGAGCCTGCTCCGGCTGTGGGCCTGCCTGCCGAATACGGTAATCGTACCGTCTGTCGGCTTTACAAGCCCCAGAATCATTTTCATTGTTGTGGATTTGCCCGCACCGTTAGGTCCAAGAAAGCCGTAGACGACCCCTTCCGGCACGGAAAGGTCCAAATCCTTCACCCGCAGAGACTTTCCGTACTGCTTGCAAAGGCCGGTTGTTTTAATAATTTCAGACATGGATAGTATCCTCCTTTTTCGAACTGGGAATATTATAACAAAGCCGCCTTACATGAGCCTGTATTCAAGCTTACATTTACCTTAAAAATGTTAAAAAACATCCACCTTAATCCGTATTTATGATACAATGAAGGCAGATTGAATATATCCATGTTGTGCATTTTACGCCTTAAGCAGCAAAAGCATGAAATTAGTTTTTATTTAAAATACAATAATCGTGGTGATAACAATGAATGATATTTATAACTGTAAAATCCTGATCGTGGATGACGAACCGGAGCTGTGCAGGATGGTATCGGAAATACTCCGCCGTCAGGGGTTTATGCGGATTATTACGGCCGCCGGCTGCAAAGAATCGCGCCGGCTCTTTGCGTCGGAAAAGCCTGACGCCGTGATTCTGGATGTTTCCCTGCCGGATGGTGACGGTTTTTCACTGATGCGCGAATTCCGGGCCATATCGTCCGTTCCGGTATTGTTTCTTTCTGCCCGTGACGAGGATGAAGACCGTCTGCTTGGTCTGGGACTTGGCGCAGATGACTATATTACAAAACCGTTTCTCCCCCGGGAACTGACTCTGCGGCTCTGTGCGGTGTTGAACCGGGTCTATTTTCCGGTTGTGGCAAAACAAAAACCAAAACCGGTCTTTTGTCTGGGTGAAACCCGGATAGATTTAAACAGCGGTTCTGTTGCAGCCGATAAAGGCCGGTTTACCCTCACCGCCAAGGAATTTACACTGCTGGAAAAGCTTTATGAAAACCGGGGAAACATCGTTACCGGCGACAGCTTATGCCGCGCGGCATGGGGAGACGACCTCTACGGATATGAGAATACGCTTATGGTGCATATCCGGCGTCTTCGGGAAAAGATTGAACCGGAACCGTCTTCTCCGCGCTATCTCCTCACCGTACGGGGACTTGGCTATAAATTAACGGGGGTTATAAATCAATGAAAAGCATGATGAAAATCCTGTCCCGTTATGTGCTGTCGGCCGCCGGGATAGCTCTTATTTTACTTATAATCAATTTTACGGTATCGGCTGCATGGCTGGTTCATGCCGGCAAAATAACACAAAAGGATTACACAATCTCACAGCTTGCAGATGGCCTTACCAAATCAGACGGAACTTATAAGCTTGCCGAATCCGCCCGGGAGACGATTGAAAAGCGGTTTCAGTGGGCAATGCTGCTGGATAATAACGGGAGCGTAATATGGAGCAATAACCTGCCGGTGGACGTACCGCTTCAATATACCGTTTCCGATGTGGCCGGTTTTACCCGCTGGTATTTAAATGACTACCCGGTTTATGTCTGGCGGCATACGGACGGTCTTTTTGTCCTGGGAGGTGTTAAGAACAGCGAATGGAAACACCGTATAGAACTTCCTATGGAGGTAATGAATAATATTCTGATATGGATTCCGGCAGTTTTAATTCTAAACGGCACTGCGGCCGTTCTGCTGGCGCTGCTGCTGGGCCTGCGTCTGTTCCGTTCTCTGAAGCCGCTTGCAAAGGGCATTGAGGACATGGCCGGCAAACGTCCGGTAAAGCTGTCCACTCGCGGTCTTCTCAGTGAGCTGGCCTCCGGGATTAACAAAACCTCCGCACAGCTGACAAAACAGGAAGCCGCTCTTAATAAAAGGGACAACGCCCGTACTGCGTGGATTGCCGGTGTGTCCCACGATATCCGTACGCCGCTCTCCATTATGATGGGTTATGCAAGCCAGCTTGAGAATGACCCTGAGCTGACAAAAAGCCACCGGGAACAGGCGGGTATTATCCGCAGGCAGAGCGAACGGATTAAAACACTGGTAAATGATTTAAACCTTGCCTCAAAGCTTGAATATGATATGCAGCCCCTCCGAAAAGACACAATTCTATTACCCCCGCTCCTGCGCAGCGTCGCTGCTGATTTTTTAAACGGCGGACTTTCCGAAAACTATTCCATGGATGTGACGGTCGGTGAAAATGTTCAAACCGCCTCTGTCTTCGGGGATAAGGAACTCATAAAGCGTGCGGTCACCAATTTGATTGCCAACAGCATCCGGCATAACCCGGACGGCTGCATGATAAAGGTCACCCTGGATAAAAGGCCCGGATATTATATCCTGGCTGTTTCTGATAACGGCGCCGGATTCAGACAGGAGATTCTTAAAAAACTGAACCGTCCCATATCTTCTGATGAACTGCAAAATCATGGCTTAGGACTTACCATTGTCCGTCAGATAATCAAGGCCCATGGCGGGACCACCGATTTTTACAATCTGCCCGATGGCGGCTGCACGACTGTGCTCAATCTGCCCGTAAGCACAAATGATTATATGGATGAGCCGCACCATATCCCCTAAGTCCAACCGGAAGTATCACGAGGGACCTTATAGGTGCAAAGGTCCACAGGCTGCCTCCGGAAGCCGCCTTCGTCCTGGAATTATTTTCCTCCTGCGTTTCCATATGGGTGTATGAAAGTTATATTGTAAATAATGCAGAATCATAGTAATATTTAGTATATAAACAGATGACGGGAAACGAATAAGCTAATGGGATTTTCAAAAAGCGTTTTACATTCTTTAGCGTTATATATTTTTTATGGAAGTGCAGGTAATCACTCTTGCAGAACGGAGGCACGATTGCGACACAGTATACCGCTTCAATTTACTTGCAGAAGGAACATGGGAGGAAGCTACAAGTGCTTAAAAGAAAATTTCAAAAAATAAATCATAATTCTATCCAAATAAAATTTCTCTTTATTTGTCTGATTATCGCTTTCAGCACAATCCTCATCTCTCTTGTCATTTCTTACTATGCGGAAGTTAATACAATTAAGAATACTACCGCCAATTATATGAAACAATACTTATCCTATTCGGACAACCGCCTTGGAGAAATGATAAGCGATGCCAAAAAGACAAGCCTGTCCATTGCCGTTGAACACGAAATCATATATCCTACCTTATTGGACCCCTCTTCTGAGGCTTCGTATGACTGGTACCAGAAAAAGAAAAAAGTAGAAAGCTATCTTTCCGGATTAATGACCAATAAGGATTATATTAAATCCATAGTCATCGTTACCCAAGAATGGCAGATTTACCAGGCAGGCTACAATTTTTTATTAAAGAAAGAATTTAACAGGCAATGGATAGCAGATGCCATGAAGCAGAATAAGCTGCAAACCATCTATAACCCGGAAGGAAACCCGGCCATTCTTCTCTGCCGTCCCATACAGTACAAAAATCAGACGAAATCCATATGTATAATTGAAATGAATTATGAATATCTCATCAGTACCTATAATGCCGAGCCTTTGGAAGCAGTACGGGTATTTATATATACCCCTGCTCAGGACCTATTCTTAACTAATATTGATAACATGGAAACGGAAACGGATATTAAAGCCATCGGAGCACTTGCAGCAGGCGAAAATAATTCGGGCTTCATCCGTCTTAATGGAGAAAAACAGTTTTTTATCCGCTATACTTCAGATATCAGCTCTCTGACTACCGTAAGCCTGGTACCTTACCAAATCCTGATTAAAGATGCGGTAAACTTAAAATCTAAATTTATAATCATTGGTATCTTAGCTGTTTTTCTGGCACTGATTGCTTCCTTAATTCTATCTTCCAAAATATGCCGTAACCTGCAGATTCTGACGAAAAGCATGGAGGATATACGGAAAGGAAACCTCGATGCCCGCGCCCGTATTAAATCTCAGGACGAAATCGGCAGACTGGCAGATACCTTTAATAATATGATGTTCCGGATAAAAGAGCTAATGGACGAAGTGAAAATAAAGGAAAAATTAAAGCATGAAGCGGAACAGAATGTTCTGGCTGCTCAGATTCAGCCCCATTTTATATACAATACGCTGAATACCATACAGTATATGGCTCATATGAATTCTGAAACTGAAATTGAAAATGTTGCCAATGCTTTAGCGGAGCTTTTACGCAGTGTACTCGGCAGCCGGGATGAATTCATTACCCTATGGGAAGAGAGGGCATACATAGAAAACTACATAGCAATCGAACGTTTTAAATATCAGAGTAACTTTTCCCTGGTTTGGGATGTGGAAGAAAAACTATGGTCTTTTCCCATTCCAAAGCTGCTGCTGCAGCCCATCGTTGAAAATGCTTTAATCCATGGAATTGCCGACCTGGAAGAAGGCGGCGTAATAAATATAAAGGCATATACCAATAAGGATGAAGTCATATATAAAATTACGGATAACGGAAAAGGCATAAAAACAGAAATCATAGAAAAGCTGTTAAAGGAGCCCCCTAAGGATGATAAAACCCGGTTCCGCCGGGTCGGTATCACCAATGTATTAGACCGGATTAACATGATTTATGGTAAACCGTATGGAGGTACCATTTACAGTTATCCGGATATGTTTACCTGCGTGGAACTGCATATTCCTTATCTAAAGGAGGAAAATTCATGAGCTTAAATGTTTTTCTTGTTGATGATGATATGGTTTTCAGAGAATATATACGAAAAATGCCCTTATGGAAGGAGAGTGAATTCCACTTAAAGGGAGAAGCTAAAAATGCTAAGGACGCATTGGTGTTTTTAGCGCGGCATACCGTTGATATTGTTCTTTTGGACGTACTCATGCCGGAAATAAACGGAGTAAAACTTTCCTCCATGATTGCCGACCGGTATCCGTCTGTTGCCATGGTTGCCATCAGCAGCTATGACGACTATGATTATGTACGCGAAATATTAAAGAACGGAGCCTGCGATTATATATTAAAGCATAGGCTTTCCACCGACTTATTATCGGTAATTTTAAATAACATCCGTACCCGGTTAAAAAATACTTCTTCCTGGGATACGAAAAAGAAACTCCGGCAAAAGGTTGATTTCTGGTTAGAAAATGGGGGAAGCAGCCCGTTTATTCAGAACAATTATAGAAAAGCCGTTATGATTGCAGAATTTTCCCTGGTAAATTCTTTTACGGATAACATAAAGGATACTTTTATCGAGGGAATCCAACGGATTTTTGAAGCCAATTCCGATGATGAAACGGATGTACTTGCACTGTTCCGGCCACCGGGCCGCTTCGTTGTCATAACCTGCTTCTACTCTGCAATTTCAGAAGCTTATATACAAAAAAAAGCAGATTATAATAATCTGATATGCAGCAATAATATAAACCATGTTTACCACCTGTCTTATAAGACACATAACTGTCCGCTGTTATTAAGTGACAATGCCGTCCGTTCCTATATTAACCATCGGCTGAAAGAGGATACTGTTCTAAAACAGGATAATCCCCTTGCTTTATCCTTAACAATAAGCCAGCAGAAAAAACTTTTTTCCGCCATAGAAGCAAAAAACAGTAATGCAGCCGTACTTTTGATACAGGGCATTTTTGAAAAGATACCGGCTTCCAATTACGGCCTGCAGATGATGATTACCAAAGAGCTTCTGGACTTAATTGACAAGGTATCGGCCGAATACCGGCTTTCCCTGGATTTTCTTCCAAAAGGAAATCGATTGTTTGAATATACGAAAGCAAAAAATCCCGGGGAATTAGGAAACATTATTGCCGGCCTGTATACCCAGGTCTTCCGTGAAATTACAAACAGTGAAAAAGAACGGAAAGAATATTCGGAAGCAGTGAAAACGGCAATGGAGTATATACAGAAAAATTACGGCAATCCCATCGGATTAAGTAAAATTGCCAATGCAATAGGACTTAACAGCTCTTATTTAAGCCGTGTTTTTCATAAAGAAACAGGCGTTACGATAGTTGATTATCTTAATCAGCTGCGCATAGAATCCGTAAAAGGGTTTTTACAGACCGGCCTGCCCTTAAAAGAAATCGCCGGCCGGTGCGGGTTTCAGAACTATACTTACTTTTTAAAAACCTTTAAAAAATATACCGGAAAAACACCAAAAGAATACCTGAACTGCGAAGAATTACTTTAAAGCATATAGACATTGAATGGGATATACGAAAAAGTAAAAAATGTGCATTAACAGGTAAAAATACATAAGTAATTTCGTAATTCCATACCCATTCCATATTATATACTGAATGTATCAAAAACAGGAGGTATTTTACATGAAACGAAAAAGAATTTTAACAGGATTATTTATCCTTGTCCTGTGTATCAGTTCTTTGGGAGCCTGCGGTAAGCCTGCCTCAAACGGCAGTACGGCGGGCAAATCATCTGGGGAGAATGCAGCAGACACTAACGAAACAGAAAAGTCCGGGGAAAATTTAAACGAAACCGGTTTTCCTATTGTTAATGACCCGGTCACCCTGACCGTATTTGGTGCCAGAGACCAGAACCAGGCGGACTGGAATGAGGTTTTTGTACTTCAAAAATATGAAGAGATGTCCAATGTCATAATGGATTATCAGGAGGTACCGGCAGATGGTTTTGATGAAAGAAAACAGCTTTTGTTTGCATCCAATGAGCTTCCCGATATTTTCTTAAGATGCAGCTTTACACCAACTGAGATTGCATCTTATGGTGTAACCAGCCGGCAGCTGATTCCCCTGGATGAGCTGATTGAAAAATATGCCCCTAATTTAAGTGCGATTTACGCTGAAAATCCTCTTTTAAAGCAGGCAGTCACAGCTCCCGACGGAAATATGTACACAATACCGGGTATCGATATAAGCGCTACCGGCCGCATGGGTTTTAAACAGTGGATTAACCAGAAATGGCTGGATGCGGTGGGAAAAGAGATTCCGACTACGTTAGATGAGTTCAAGGATGTTTTAATTGCTTTCCGTGACGGGGATCCTAACCAAAACGGAGAGAAGGATGAAATTCCTATGGGCATCCGCGAGCCCAGTACCGTCTACCAGTTAGCCGGCTCTTTCGGCCTCCAATATCAGATGCGCGATACCTATAATATAGACGACAGCGGGAAACTCCACAACTGGATTACAGACGATGCTTTCAAAGAATATCTTATATACCTGCATGATTTGTATTCTGAAAAACTGCTATGGCAGGATTATTATAAAAATGACCGTTCTCTTTGGAGAAGCAATTTGGCCAATGCGCTTTTCGGTGCCATGTATATGCCATACTCCGACGTATTTTTAAATGTGGAAGATCAGTTTACCGGATATGCTCCTTTAATCGGCCCATACGGAGATCAGTTCTGGTCCGACGCCAATACCGGAATTGACGTGGTAGGAGCATTTGCCATCAGCAATACCTGCCAAAATCCTGAAGCAGCAATCAGATGGGTGGATTATTTCTTCTCTGAAGAAGGTTCCCTGTTCTTCAACTATGGAATTGAGGGCGAAACCTACTATATGGATGAAAAGGGCCAGCCCAGATTTAATGATGAAATCCTCAATGCCGAAGAAGGTTTTATGACAGCTCTGGGCAAAATCAATCTGGTTCCGGGAAAGGGGTTCCCCGTTATTACGACTGATATAACCAACGGGACGGTTGCCAGTGATTTAACCAAGACAGTAGCAGCCGGCATAGCAGAATTCCTGCCGGAAAAAGTATATGCAAAACCTTCCGTAAATACGGAAGATATAGAACGTGTTAATACCATTGAACAGGATCTTTTTGCGTACCGTGACGAGGCCGTAACTAAATTTATTCTTGGAGAATGGGATTTCAGTAAATGGGAGGAATATTGTTCCACCATAGAACAGATTGGTGTCAGGGATCTGGAAACAATTTATCAGAATGCGCTTGATAATCTGAATTAAAATGTCAGTGTACCGGCAAGCAATTGGTATAGACATCAACTTGTCGGTACACTTGTAAAAAAGGACAGCAAAAGCCGTCAGTACAGGTAACAGAAACCGGCGGCTTTCAGATAAGGAGGATAATTGCTGTGCATACCAAAAAGAAATCATTAAACTTCTTAAAAGCCCTTCGGAAAAATGCAGGGTTATATATTTTGTTTTCCATCCCATTTGCATGGTATATTTTGTTTCAATACGTACCTATTTACGGTTTGCAGATTGCATTCCGGCGGTTTAATCCGACACTTGGAATTACCGGAAGCGACTGGGTGGGATTAACTTATTTTAAACAATTTTTCAGTTCCTATTATTTTAAAGACGTAGTCTGGAATACCATTTCCTTAAGTTTGTTCACCATGTTAATCGGTTTTCCAATGCCCATTTTTCTGGCTTTGCTGATTAATGAAATCCGAAACCGCCGTTTTCAGAAAGTTATTCAGAATATTACATATCTTCCGAACTTTTTGTCTGTAGTTGTAATTGTCAGCATGCTTAATTTGTTTTCCAATCCTTCCTATGGATTATTTAATACGGTGCGTCAGTTTTTTGGATTTCCGGCGGCGGATTTGATAACGAAACCGGAGTATTTCCAGCCGATGTACGTTTTTTCCAACGTATGGCAGTTCATGGGATTTAATTCCGTCGTTTATATTGCCGCCCTCAGCTCCATAGACCCCTGCCTGTATGAGGCCGCTTCCATTGACGGGGCTTCCAGATTCCAGAAAATTATCCGGATATCCTTGCCCTGTATTAAAACCACAATTCTTATTATGCTTATTATGCGTATCGGCAATCTTATGTCCGTGGGATTTGAAAAGGTACTGCTGATGCAGAATCCGGTCAACACTACAGCCAGTGAAATTATTTCTACCTTTATATATAAAAACGGTATAAAAAAAGGGCAATTCAGTTACAGCGCCGCCGTAGGCATCTTTAACTCACTGATAAACTTTTTCTTGTTGATAAGTGCTAACTTTATCAGCAGGAAGGCGTCAAAAACAAGTCTTTGGTAAAGGAGGATTATTATATGAAATCAAGAACTGTCCGTTCATCAAAAGGTGAGTTTTTATTTGATGCCTGTGTAAATCTTCTTGGCCTGGCTGTCGTCATTATTGTTCTGGTACCTTTGATTTTCGTTGTTTCAGCTTCCTTCTCCGATCCGGACCTGGTGCTGAAAGGAAAGGTTTTTTTATTTCCGAAAGGTCTGACCCTGGAACCATATAAAATGGTATTTCAGAATAAGGATATCTGGGTAGGTTACCGCAATACGATTTTTTATACGGCCGCCGGAACAACAATCAGCGTTATTCTGACCGTTTTAGCTGCCTACCCTCTGTCACGGAAGGAAATGGCCGGCAGAAGATTCTTTATGCTGGTGATTCTTTTTACCATGTATTTTAACGGCGGCTTAATTCCTACCTACTTACTGGTCCGTAATCTGGGAATGTATAATAAAATATGGGCGCTTTTAATCCCTTCCGCAATTTCAACCTTCAATTTAATTGTAGCGAAAACATTTTTTGAAAATAATATTCCCGATGAAATGTATGAATCAGCCAAGCTGGACGGATGCGGCAACATGCGTATGCTCTTAAATATTGCGCTTCCCCTTTCCAAAGCAATTATCGCCATTCTGGTGCTTTATTATGCCGTGGACCAGTGGAACTCATACTTTAACGCTTTGATTTATTTAAATAATGAGAAGCTTTATCCTCTTCAGATTATTTTAAGAAATATTTTGCTGCTAGGACAGACAGAACAGTTGGGAACCAACGATGTGGGAATGGGAGAAAAAATAAAAATGGCGGAAGGCATCAAATATTCCGTAATTATTATTTCCAGTGTCCCTATATTAATGGTATATCCCTTTGTCCAGAAATATTTTGTAAAAGGTGTAATGATTGGTTCTGTGAAGGGATAAGAAAGGAGATTCTGTTTGAATACAGAGAAAAATTATGAAATCACAAACTGCGAAACCTAATATTATTATTGTAATGACAGACCAGCAGCGTGCGGATTTGCGAAAGAGCTGCGGTTATTGCCTGGATACCATGCCATTTTTAGACGAATGGAGCTGCGGGGGCGTCGATTTTGACAGGGCCTATACTCCCAATCCTACCTGCATGCCGGCAAGGGTCAGCATGTTTACCGGCCGTTACGCCGATTGCCACAAAGTCCGCACCAATCACAATGCAATTGATGCTTTGTATACAAAAGATTTGCTGGATGTATTAAAAGAAAATGGCTACCAGACAGCCCTGTGCGGTAAAAATCATTCCCATCACAATGCGGGGGACTTTGATTTTCACGAAGAAACCGGACATTTAGGATATGAAGGAGAAATTAATACCAGTCAAGAAGAAATAGAATTTGCAGATTTCCTTGTAAGCACCAGACATATGGAAACCCCTGCCCCTTCTCCCGGGGGATTAGAAGTCCAGCATCCTTACCGCAACGTAACTTCCGCTTTTAAATTTATTGACGGGGCAGATAATGAAAAGCCCTTTTTTACATGGGTGTCCTTTGCGGAACCCCATAATCCCTATCAGGTTCCCGAGCCTTACTTTGATATGTTCCCGCCGGAGTGCCTGCCCCCCACCTTGGGAACAAAAGATGATTTGGACAATAAGGGGGCGCGCTTTCGCTGGCTCAGGGACAAATGGGAAGACATACTGGGGGACCGGATTGAGGAACGTATTTTACGCTGCCGTTCCAATTACCATGGCATGCTCAGACTGATAGACGATCAGCTGAAACGTTTGATTGAAGGACTGAGGGAACGCGGCCTGGAGAAAAATACCATAGTAATTTATGTATCGGATCATGGCGACTTTGCCGGTGAATACGGACTCATCCGCAAAGGTGCCGACCTGCCGGAAGTCTTAACCCGTATTCCGTTTATATGGCAGGGCCCCGGTATAAAACCTCATGGAAAACAGACGGATTCTTTTGTAAGCATGGTGGATATACTGCCGACTTTATGCGATATTATCGGTGCAGAAATGCCCTTAGGCTGCCAGGGAAAGAGTATTCTCCCGCTTCTTACGGGAATGGATATACCGGACAGGGAATTTGACTGTGCTTACTCCGAAAGCGGTTTTTCCGGTCTGTACTGGAACGATAAGGACGGCCTGACCTTAGAGGAGGAAGGCGCTTCCAAAGACCACGTGACCTTCGACTGCCTGAATACCTGGACCCAGTGCGGACAGGTAAGAATGCTGCGAAAAGACGATTACCGCCTGCAGCTGGACATGATGGGAACCGGATATCTTTATAATGTAAAAAAAGATCCTTTTGAGCTTATAAATCTATGGGATAATCCTGATTATAACAAGGTTAAGACCAATATGTTAACCGAATTGGCCGCAGCCATGCTTCGGGCCTGTGACCCGATTCCAGTACCCCATAATCGCTACCGCACAAAAATCCATCCCAAAGGTTATTGGCACCAGCCATACACCTGTTCCGATACGGGAATCCGGAATATCGGTCCCCTGACGTGTAAAGGGAAATAATTCCGCTTTAGGGCTGTTGCAAAATAGTCCATTTACTGAACTTGTGGGAAAATATGATTTATATTTTTTGAATTTTGTTCCAAGTCTGGCGAATAAACGGCTCATTCTTTTTCCCTAAGCCCTTCGCGCAAACTCTTCACAAAATATCTGCGAAATATAAATCATATTCTCCCACAAGGTTGTTATATTATTTTGTTATATTATAATGAAGTGTTTTTAACACTCTTTTTTCTTATTTGGAATCCTTCGTCCGTTTATGTTACTTTTTACGGCATTAAGCTTTCTTGCTTTGTTTTTCGTGGTTAAATAGGGTATATGGAAAGCGGTCCCTTCATTATCATATATACGGACTGCTTTATTAACCCGGGGGCCCAGTGCCACCAGGGCAACGTCAACGTCATCGGCCGTTTTAAGATATAAAGGTTCATTCATATATAAATCAGACGACACACCCGCACCTTCCGTAGCTTCCGCCTTTTCCCCCTGCAGGGACTGCAGGGATAAGGAATTCTTGTCAGGAATATCAACAATTTTCAGATTTTTATCCAGTTTAAAATAATTTCCCTTGGAATCTATCAGAGTAATTTCATTCATTCCAGAGTTTTTATCCGCTTTTTTAAATATTATGTCATTCTCCCTGCAAGCTTTTTCAAAAGCTTTCTCTATGGAAACGCCGCTTTTCTTTAACATAATATCATCTCCTGTCTTTCATTCACTGCTTCTTTTTTTATAATTACATTCTGATTAAAAATACATATCTGAGTTTCAATATATGCTATGTCAAATCTGTCAAATAGTTCCCCGAATTCTGTGGGCAGATACGGCTGATTTGGTAAATAAAAATTGCCTATTATCATTTTTAAATCATATCTTTCTTTGAGGTAATCGCAATAGGTACAGCGTATTTTCTTTGTGCTGACTACAGTATTCCCATCCATACCGCCGCATTTTATACGGCCGGACAATAATTGAGGCAGGAATTCATCCTTATATATTTCAACAAATTCTTTATAATCGGATAATTTACGCAAATCCAAAAATTCATCCTCTTTTACCTGTATCTCACACCGAATAATTGCACCTTCCTTTATTTCAACCCCAAATTTTTTGGTGGGATTTGTTGTCCACCATCTGGCCAGAGAAAAATCCATATAAAAATAGATTCCGTTGCCAAGCCAGTGTTCATCATTTTTTTTACAAATAAAGTCCTTCTTCATGATGCCCGATACGCATTTTTTATCCGTACCGTGAAATGCCTCTACATAAATAGTATCGGAAATATTATCTGACATATAATTACCTTCTCATTATTATTTATTATGTGAATCTCCAATATTTCATACATAATAATATCAAATATATTAAGCTCAATATATTCTTACTATAAAGAGAGGCATATCCGTCCTAAAAATTAAATAAACGCATAGCATGTCCCCTGTCCTATATAACTTTTCCCCTCTTATACTTTTATTATATTTCATAAATATAATTATGTCAATCTATTCCATTTCCCTGCCTGTGTTTACCTTTTTCAGGCTGTAATCCCGCTCCGATATACGGGAATAAACGGGCTAAATAACATTAATACCATCCTGATACGTATCCGGGTAAATATTACATATCATCCGGTAAATATTGCAAAACTGTTACTAACGAAAAGACTTGCGGTATAATCTTATACATTTAGGAGAAAAGGAAGGGAATAGGGAAATGGTTTGATAACTGATTTTTAATATAATATTTCATTGGAGTACTTCTCTTGCGGTTTTGATGTCCGGATTGGGATTCATTGCCAAAGAATAATGTACTTGAATATGGATTACACCAATTCTAATATTTTTTACATAGGAGAAAAAAATGAGCAAAAAGAAAAGAACAATATCATACATAGGAGTGGCGGTATTTCTGGGGCTTATTTTTATTTGTATTCTGTCAGTATCAATCCGTTCCAATAGAATTGATAAGGAATTCTCGGCTTTAAAGGATTACAGTAAGTTATTTCACCATAAAGATTTTGATTTTGAATGGAAAAAACATTCCTACGGTTTTTGGAAATCTTATACTTACAATACGAGTAATTTTTATACCTATAGAATTTCCCCGATAGGAAAAGGGTTCATCGGCCCTGCCGTAGCAATCGTAAAACGTGATTATAAGAACTTTCCCGAAGACATATGGTCCGACTTTTCCTGCAGAGGCATGTTTTATTATCCCACAAGCAATTATTATGAGAAAAAATGGGATGGCAGCAGGTTCTATACCATATCCTTTGATAAAGCCTATACCGTATCCCAGCTGCAGGAGCAGTTTACATACGGCAGTATAAATTGGCTTTGGCTGGATACTTACAGTGACAGTAAAGAAGGTTTAAAGGAATATTACATTCCGGATGGAAATGCTATAAACGGAGCCTATGGGATTCTCTGCAAAGTGACAAATAATGGAAATAATCTTCAGGCCGATGCACAGGAATTCGTAGAGATGATAAATAAATATGATTCTCAGAATTCTTCCAAAACCGGGAAAAAACTTTACGAAATCAAACATGCCATAAAACCGGAAGGGGATATCGCCATAGAAGATTTAAAAATCATAGGCTGCATATTCTATCCGAATGACAGCCAGGACAAACAGATGCAAAATGACGGCATTTTTAAAGTTGTAAAGTAAAAACAATACCAATGCTTTTACCCCGAAACAGACTGGATAATGTATAAACTGAAAAACCGCTGATAAATATAATTTCTTTAGGAGAACCAAAGTGAGGAATAGAAAAACAAAGAGAAACCGGATTGGCCTGCATATATTTCTGGGAGTTGTGATAATATGTGCACTTACGGTTTCCATCCGTTCAAAAAAAGTGGAAAGCGAACTTTCCGCTTTGAAAGATTACAGCCAACTATTCTATAAGCATGATTTTGACTGGAAAAAACTTTCTTTTGGCCTATGGAACATATACTATTTTGACAACAAGAATGGCAATAACTTAATCGTTTATCCCGCAGGAAGCAGCTTCACGGCATCTCTCTTAAGTTTTTCCCGCTTGAAACTCATGGATTTTCCGGAAGACCTATGGCCGGAGTTTAAAGGTATGGGCAAGTTTTATTATCCGTCCAACACGGATTATAATAAAAACTGGGACCGTGCGCTCATACATACCGTCTCATTTGACAAGGCTTATTCCATAGCCCAGCTGCAGGAATTATTTAACTACGGCAAGATATATTGGCTTTGGCTGGATACCTATAACAGTGGCAGCGGAGCTCCTGAGGAATACTACATACAAGAAGGCGGAGCCGCAAACGGAGCCTATGGCATCCTCTGTGATGAAGAAAGCAAGGGGAACGCTCTGCAAACCGACGCACAAAAATTTGTTGATTTGATAAATAAGTATAATTCTAATAATCTATCCAAAACCGGTAAAAAGCTTTATCAAATCAGGCACAGCATAAAGACAGAAGAGGATATCACCCCAGAGGATTTAAAAATCATAGGCTGCATATTCTATCCTCAGGATAATCAGGATGAAACGATGCGCAATGATCCCGTATTTAAAGTCGTTCAGTAAACTTTCTGCTTTTCTGACAGTGCATGCCAAAGCCATAGGAAAAGGATTCATTGGCCCTGCTGCGGCATGCTTAAATCATCCAAATAGGTACAATATAATTCTGACGGTCCACTGCCGATAGCTCCTCGCGCAAACATAGAATAGCTCCTGTGCCACGTGGGACGGAAGATGCGTCCAGCACCTTGAAAGCACTGGTCAATTCGCTGCCAGGCCTGGTGGACTTCTTTATTTCCAGCGGATGTATTTCACCATCCGCTTCTATCACTGCATCAACCTCCTTGCTGTCCCGGTCGCGGTAATAGTGTATTATGCAATCCATCCCCGCATTAATATAGCTTTTCCTGATTTCGGAGATTGTATAATTTTCTAATATAGCTACGTTGATAGCTCCGTTTACCAAAATTTCAGGGGTGCTATACTTTGTTAAATAGGCCACCAGCCCCGTATCGAAAAAATACAGTTTTGGAGTCTTAATAGTTCTTTTCAGCAGGTTATTGGAATAAGGCCGAAGATAAAAGATAATATCGGACTTTTCCAGAATTCCCAACCACCGCTTTGCAGTATCCGCACTGCAGCCTACGTCAGATGCAATATCGTGAATGTTCAGCAACTGCCCGCACCGGCAGGCGACAGCCCGGATAAAGTCCAGAAATCCCAGCTTATCAATGCGTTCCACCATGTCGCTGACATCACGTTCAATGTAACTCTGGATATAACTGCTGTAAAAAGTTTCCCTATTCGTATATTTTCCGCTAGCCATTCCAGGCATAGCTCCATTCCAGATGCGCTGGTAAATCCCTGTCACATCAGTCTTCGTACCTCTTGGAGCCCGCTCCTGCAGCTTGGACAGCTTCAGTGTAAACGGTGTATTTTCACCATTCCCGTATATTTCATGCTGGGATAAAGCTGTCAAATGGAAAATAGCAATACGTCCCGCAAGGGACTCCTGTGCCAGCTCCATAAGCCGGAAGGATTGGGAGCCGGTCAGCCAAAAAGCCCCAGGCGACGCACCATTGTCTATCGCTATTTTAATGTAGGAGAACAGCTCGGGGGCGTACTGCACTTCATCAATCAGAACCGGCACGGGATGCAAAGCTAAAAATAAGGCCGGATCCTCCTTCGCCATCCTCCGCTCCTCCAGGTCATCCAATGTGACATACTGGCGGCTGTCTTCCATCAGCTGACGAAGCATGGTAGTCTTTCCGACCTGCCGGGGGCCGGTAATCAAAATCCCCGCATATTCCTTTGAAGTGGCAATTACCAATGTTTCAATATCCCTTTTTATATAAGACATAAAACACTCTCCTTTCGGCTAATCAACGATATAATCTTATATTAGCCGAAACTTCGTCATCTGTCAAGTGCTTTGGTCAGATAAACGATATGTTCTTATTATTGCCGAAATAATTTGACATAAATCTGCTTTACTACGGGTTAGATGCTACAGTTCTCTGCCATTCCTGGTAAATACGGGTATTTGTTCAAGGGGTGCCTCCACTTCTTTTGTTACACCGCCTTCATAGGTCTCTCCGGTCCAGATATTCTTCCAGGTACTGCCCTTTGGAAAATATACCTTGCGTTTTCGCATGGCAGCGTATAGAATGGGCGCTACCAGAACATCCGGGCCGAACATATATTGGTCTTCAATTTCCCATACCGGTTTATCTTCGGAAAAATCGTAGAACAGAGGGCGCATAACCGGCGCTCCTTTTTCATGAGCAGCTTCCATTAATTCCGTTATATATGGCTTCATATGCTCACGGAGGTTTAAATAAGTTTTACAGATTTCATATGCCTCTTCACCAAAGGACCACACTTCATTATCGGAACCGGATACACAGGCCGCTCCGCCTTCCGTTCCCATGGGGTCTTTAAGTGGTTCACGGTAGCCGTGCAGTCTCATGACCGGACAGAAGGTACCGTATTCAAACCACCGTACCAGAAGTTCCCGGAATTCAGGGTTTTCAGGATTGCCGCCGTGAAATCCGCCGATATCCGTGGTCCACCACGGAATTCCCGCTATGCCCATATTCAGTCCTGCGGCCATCTGGTTACGGAGGCTTGCAAAACTGGAGTGAATGTCACCGGACCAGATCAGAGCGCCGTATCTTTGAGAGCCTGCCCATGCACAGCGCAGCAGGTTAATGATATTCTCCTGTCCTTCCGCTTTCATGCCGTCAAAAAATGTCTTTGCATACATTGCAGGATATAGATTGCCTATTTGTACATTCGGTCCCATATGATACCTGTAATTCTCAAAGTCATATACGGAATATTCCGGCTCCGCTTCATCCAGCCAGAACACTTTCACCCCTTTGTCATAATAATTCTTCTTAGCCTTTTCCCAAACGAATTGTCTTGCTTCCGGATTGGTTGCGTCGAAATGTACCGTATTTCCATGGAAATCCATAACCACACGAAAACCACGTTCCGTTCGGATTAAGTATCCCTTTTCCTTCATTTCCCGGAAATTTTCACTTCGGTAGTCCACAGTCGGCCAGATAGATACCATCAGTTCGATACCCATTTCTTTTAATTCCCGTATCATTGCATCCGGGTCGGGCCAGTACTTTTCATCAAATCTCCAGTCCCCCTGCAGCGGCCAATGGAAATAATCAATGACGATAACAGAAATCGGAAGGTTCCTTCTCTTATATTCCCTGGCTACATTAAGAAGTTCCTCCTGTGTCTGATACCGTAATTTGCACTGCCAGAAACCCATGGCAAAATCCGGCATCATCGGCACCGTACCCGTTGCTTTCGCATAGGCTTCCTCAATTTTTGCAGGTGTATCCTCCGCAGTAATCCAATAGTCCAAAGCCTTGGTGGAGAAGGCTTCAAATGTCGTAATGTTTTTGCCGAAAACGGCGCGGCCTACCGCCGGATTATTCCACAAAAATCCGTATCCTAAGGAGGATAACAGAAAGGGAACGCTGGCCTGTGAGTTACGCTGTGCCATTTCCAAATCCGTTCCTTTTAAATTTAAATATGACTGCTGGTATTGTCCCATTCCATAAATTCTTTCTTCCGGATTGGAGACAAAACGCATGGATAATTGATAATCTCCGCCTATAATCGGCTTGAATTCTCTTGCTTCAATATCCAAAGCGCTGCAATAATCCGCAAATACATCAATTCTGTTCCGCAGATACTCATCCAATAATATTTCATCTCTTTGATTATAAAAAGTAATTTTACCGTATTGGGAGATTTTAGCTTTTATTTTACCGTTTTTTATAATTGCTTCCTTTTCCGTAATGGTAATTTCAGGTTCAATCTCCTCTGTTTTCTCCTGAAGTGCCCAATTTTCAGCCGGCATTCCCGCCATCTTGGTTGCCCTGATGCGCAGGCTGTTTACTCCCCAGGGTTCAATCCATAATTCTTCCGCATCATAATGAAAGATTAGACGTTTCTTTTCCTGTCTGAAATTGCTCATAATATCCTCTCATTCCGCCGCTCACGGCTATGGTTTTCGGGTGCCTATCCCTTAACGGAACCGCTGACCAGTCCGCTGACAATATGTTTCTGCATGGTTACAAAAATTAAACAGGTTGGTAAAATCAGCAGCACGCCATAGGCCATAATACTGTTCCATTTGGTTCCGTACTGGTTCATAAACTGATAAATAGCTGCCGTCATTGGCCTCATAACCGCTTTCGTATTAAAGGTCATGGAATAAGCCAAATCGTTCCAGGACATGACAAAGCCAAAACAAGCTGCCGTGATAACGGCCGGTTTGGATATGGGAACCGCAATTCTGATAAACGCCGTAAACAGATTGCATCCGTCAATCCTGGCAGAGTCCTCCAATTCTTTCGGCATATTTAAAAAATTAGGCCTTAACAGCAGAATAATAAAAGGAATGGAGATGGTGGCTGTTGATAAGATTGGCGCCAAATAGGAATTTAACAGCTTTGCCTTTGAAAAAATCAAAAACAGGGGGGTTAATACCAGCGAAGCCGGCAGCATCTGTGTTACTAAAAAAACAAGAATAAAAAATTTCATTCCTTTTATTTTAAATCTTGCAAGCCCATAACCTGCCGGTATTGCCAGACAAAGAGACAGGATACAGGACCCGGCAGAAATAATAATGGAATTTCTTAACGGGCCGAGCAGGTTATTTAACTGTTCTATATAAGCTTTTAATGTAAATTGCCGGGGCCACAAAGTCGGCGTACGTGAAAAAATTTCACCGTCCAGCTTAAAAGAGTTTATGACAATCCAGTAAAGAGGAAACAGGAAAACACCCGCTATAAGCAGCCCAAGGATATTCATGATAATGTTTTTCGTCCTCATGGTTAAATGTATTTTTCCCATTTAAATCACCTCTTCTTTCGAAATTGTTTTCAGGTATAACAAAGCAACCAGGAACAGACAGATAAATAACACGTTTGCAACTGCGGCACCCTGGTCAAAATGGAATAGCCGGAAGGACAGCTTGTAAGAATAGGTTGACAATACTTCCGTGGAGTCCACAGGTCCGCCCCCTGTCATGACATATACCAAGTCGAATACCTTAAACGTATATACAAAACCAAGAACCAGTACCGACATAATAGTCGGTTTTAACAGTGGTAATATAATTCTCGTAAAACGGTGCCATGCATTTGCACCGTCAATAGCCGCTGCCTCGTAAACATCCTCCGAGATATGATTCAGGCCTGTTGTAAGCAATAACATATTAAACGGAATACCAATCCATGAATTGGCAATAATCAGGCTCCACATAGCTGTTTTTCCCTGAATCAGCCACCCGATTGGTTCTTTAATGATATTTAAATTCATCAGAATCGCATTGATAATACCGTTGCTTTCCGCAAACATAAATTTAAATACCAATGCTGTTACGGTTACCGGCAGCATCCAGCTAATCACAATAAAGCCTCTGATTGGCTGTGATAAAGTAAATTTCTTGGAAAAGAATAATGCAAACAAAAATCCCAGTGAAAATTGAAAAACAAGACAGCAAATCGTATAAAAAAAAGTGTTTGCCACAGCTTTGGAAAAGGTAGGATCTGCGAATACGGCTTTGAAATTATCCAATCCGACAAAATCCCTTACGGTATTTCCCAGTGTGGTTGCCGTCACATCCTGGAAGGTAATAATCCAGTTATACACGATTGGATAACCGATAAATAAAAGCATATAGATAACTGCCGGAAGTACAAAACAATATCCGATTATTTTTTCTTTCCTTTCTCTTTTTGAGAGCATAAAACCTGCATCCTTTCTCTGTCACAGCTTAAAAATCCCATCACATCACAATCTGGCAATTGTTTCTGTGATGGGACTCAGTGTACATATATATTCCTAGTACAACGTTCTTAAATTAACTGGACCATTATGCTGGTCTAAATCTCNNCACTGGTCCACAAGCCTCGGCGTAGCACCACTACGCCTGCGTTTGTGAACCAGCACTCTCGAAGATTTATCCTCAGCCTAATGACCGGTTATTTAGAGAAGATTGTACTCGAGCGTGTTTGAAAAATCATTGCACCGCTGTGAATACTCCACTTTACGGTATGCTGCGTTGCTAATTTGGGGAGTGCTGCCTATTCTGCGGATAATTTATCAATCTTAGCCTGTGCATCCGCCATTGCCGTATCTACGTCCTTCATGCCTGTAAATACTTCCTGTTCCGCAGTATAGATAGCTTCCGAAATTTCCGGCCATACGGGAGACGGACCTCTGGACTGTGCACCGGGCATAACTTCCGCAAATACGGAGTTAAGCGGATCGTCTTTGAACATTTCCTGTACATCCACATCGGAACGGGGTGAGAAACGCCCGATAGCCTTACAAATCCTGGCTGAGTTTTCTTTGTTCGTCATGTAGGTCAAAAATGTCCATGCCGATTCCACATCCGCACCTTTGCAGATACCTACATTTTCACCGCCTAATACGGACGCATATTCCCCATTGTCAGCTTTCGGGACTTTGGCAACTCCGTATTCCATATCCGGAGCATCCGCTTCCAGACTGGAGAACTGCCATGGTCCGTTAATCATCATGGCGGCCTGGCCGGAAGCAAATTGTTTTTCAGCATCTGCCTGTGTCCAGTTTACACATTCTTTGCTAATATAACCTTTGTCTATTAATCCTTTCAGGTAAGTTAAGGATGCTTTCGATTCCTCTGTGTCCAATTGGTTTACGGAGCCGCCTGCCGATAACAGCCAGGGCATAAACTGAAATGTCCCTTCTTCATTGCCAATCGCTGAAATTGCCAGACCCTTTACCCCGTCTTTGGTTAATTTGCTGCAGACATCTTCTAATTCGGACCATGTCTCGGGAACTTTGACACCGGCATCCTCAAGCATTCCTTTGTTATAAAAAAGGCCCAGGCAGTTGTTGCCCCACGGAAGTCCGTAAATCTTATCTTCATATTTACAGGAATTTAAGGAACCTTCCAGGAAGTTTGCTTCCTCCCAGGAATTGAAACGTTCCGTAATATCCTCAAATACACCCATTGCTGCGTATGAGTTATGATCCGGATTGTCAACCATACCGCAATCCGGCAGCTCACCGGATACAACCCCGATGGAATATTGTTTCATAAGTTCTTCTCTGGGAAGGTATTGTGCATTCACATAAATTTCATCCTGAATGCTGTTAAATTCATCAACGGCTTCCTGTACATATTTTCCCTCTTTGTCTTCCGACATATAATGCCAGAATGTAATTTCCTTTCTGCCATCCGGTTTTGCAGTTTGGTCTCCTGCCCCGGTCTCTGTTTCACCCGTAGCTTCTGTCGTATTATCCGGCACATTATCCGTAGCCGTACGCCCACAGCCTGCCAGAGACATTACCCCTAATGCTACAATTAATAGCTTTGCCAATTTCCTTTTCATGTTTTCCTCCTTATATTTGTATACTTGGTATTTTTAGTATAATAAAACAAGAACTACTATTAAATTCTACAATCTTAAAAAAAGTATACAAAAATAAGGTAATTTTTTAATTAATAATTGAAATACTGTTAAAAAGCTTACTTATTACGGGTTTCCATGGCATACTGCTTGGCTGACAGCCCGCTGTATTCCTTAAATACTTTGGAAAAATACTTCTGATCCGGATAGCCTACCTGGCAGCCGATTTCAAAAATCTTCATATTTGTATTCAGAATCAGGTCTTTTGCATGCTCGATGCGGACCTTTTTAAGATAATTGGAAAAACTCATACCCGTTTCTTTGGTAAAAAGGTTGCTGATATATTCCGGAGTCAGACGGTATTTCCTGACGAAAATATCCAGCCCCAGGTGCTGCCCGTATTTTTGTTCCACCGTCTTTACCATATCCGCTACGACTTTGGAATACATGGTATTTTCGCATAGCTTTTCTTCCGCCGGGTCTTTTGAAGTCAATTTATCCAGCAGCTCTTTTACTTTACCAATAGTAATCGGCTTTAGCAGGTATTCGGTAACCCCCAGATGAATCCCCCTCTGTGCGTATTCAAAGTTGGCATAGCCGCTGAGAATGACAAACTTGCACCGGATGCCGATCTTATTAACTTTCTCAATCATTTCAAGGCCGCTCATCTTCGGCATGCTGATATCCGTAATAACTACGTCCGGCAGCATATCCCTGATTATTTTAACCCCTTCAAAACCGTTTTCCGCCGCCGCGACTACCTGACAGCCGCAGTCTATTTTACTAATTAAACTGCCAAGCCCCTCTCTGATACGAAATTCGTCTTCTACTATAACAATTCTTATCATATCCTTCTCCTTTTAACAAATAGAAAACTCATCCTCCGCTCTTGGTATGACCAGCACAAATTCCGTACCCTCTCCCCATTTACTCTGTACGGATATGGAGGCCTTACCATGATAATACAGTTCCAGCCTGTTTATTACATTGCTAATCCCAATACTGTCACAATTCAGCGGTGCATTATCTGTAATTGCCTGCTGAATCATTTGCAGTTTATCTTTTTTCATTCCGCTTCCGTTATCACGAATACTGATATATAAAGTATCCTCTTCCTGCAGATATGCTTTAATATAAATCATGCCGCCTGTCTTTACATCCTGAAAAGCATGCAGAATCGTATTTTCTATAATCGGCTGCAGCAGCATTTTATAAATCGGGAAGGCTAATGCACGGTCTTCCATATCATATTCACAATCAAAGGAGTATTGAAAGCGGTCTCTCTGTAAGAAAATGTATTTCCGAAGCCAGCTGATTTCGGCCTCCAACACAACCACCATGTCAATGTTTGATACGCTGTAACGAAGCAGGCTGCCCAAAGTCCCCAGCATATTGCTGATTTCTTCTTCCTCATGTTCAATGGCTCTCCAATTGATGGAATCCAGCGTATTGAATAAGAAATGGGGATTTATCTGAGCTTCCAGGGCCTTAATCTCCGCATGTTTACGCCGGTTTACCGCTTCTTTGATTTCCTCGTTTTTGCGTTTTAAGGTATCCACCAGTTCATTTACCCGGAAAGTCATTTCGTTAAACTGGTTCACAATGATATAAAGTTCGTCTTTGTTGTCTATATTCACCCGGACTTCTTTTCCCGGTTTTCCCATGTATTGCCCAATTCCTCGGGAAATTTCACGGATAGTTCCGATATATTTCTGAAATACGATATATTGAATTACAAAAAATAATAACGTAATTGCAATAGTCAAAGCTACAACCACCCATGCAAATATATGAATATCCTTTAAATACTTATCCTGGTCAATTATATTGACAATCTGCCATTCGGTCAGCGGAATCCTATCTCTCAATTCATAAATATTTTTCTTGTCACCGAATCTTTCCTCCCTGTATTGGCTATATGTTTTATTAACATCCGAAACATTATCACCTTTGATTAATTTACCGCCCTGATCCATAACGATTGTTGATACACCCGTTTTGGAACGCTCCTTTTTCTCCAGACGATTGCTTTTTCCGTCAAAATTCAGAATATTGTCATCAAGGGCTAAAATCATGACTCCCGCCTGCTTTTTCGTTAACAGGTTGCGAACGGGAATTCCCATCAATATGACATAATCCGGCCTGCTCCTGTCATTTGCCAGATTAATTCCCGTAGCATAAACAATCTTTCCGGTAGCATTCATTTTTGCATACATCTCTTTCCTGACTTCCTCCTGATACCACATTGTTCCGCTGATACCGCTATACCATTTGGAATAACACACATTGCTGTCTCCGGATGTCAAAAAAGCAATACTCCGTATGGCGTCATATGTATATACATAATTACGCATAATGGAATCCATAGAGTATTTACTGACAAGATTATCATTTTCATTGCTGCCGGAATTTATATTTTCAGAAAGTCGGATTACCTTATTGTCTACTACGATTTCATATAGAATATTTTGATAAGTAGATAAGCGGTCGCTTACTACGGTTTCATACTGCACGGAATTCTGCTCTACCAGGGAATACGCTTCTTTTAAAGCGCTTCGGTAATAAAAGAAATAAGCAAGCAAACTTACCAGAAGAATTGGAAGTACGGACATAGAAAAATATATTATGACCATTTTCTTCTGCAATCCATATCTAAAGAAGAAATCATAATTTTTCTTTCTTTTCCTGCTCACTGTTTGTATTCTTCCTTTCTTTTATGGTTCTCTTCACCAAACTTATACACCACATGCCAGTATAGCTTGTTTTATCTATAAGTATAGCACGTTCAGGCAAAGAAGCCATATCATTATTTTAAAAAAAGTGTAGGATATTAAGATTACCGGAAAAAATCCAGACTGTTATATATCACCTCTGCCGGCAGGGTGAGTACAGACAGGACGGCCGGGTTTGATTTCAAAATAATATTTATCCTTCATTAATCTCTAACACAGTATTCGGAACACCTTATTTAGAACACCATAGAACACAGTATTCAAAAAGGTAATATTACATTATATCCGGTTAAAATAGCAAAAATACAAACATCCTTAAAACTAACAATCTAGTATAAGATAGATTTGGAAACACGTAAAAACTGCTCTGAAACAGGTAGAATATATCCAGGACGGAAAGGCCGCAAACGCAGCTTATGGGTTTTTTTGTGATGGAAAAAGAAATATATATGAGCTCCAAACAGACGCCCAAAAATTTGTTGAAATGATAAATAAATAATGGGCTTACCCCTTAGCACACAACTTAACGAAGCAAAGTTTGGTGTGTTATACGCTCTGTCAGCGTTGCTACTTCAAATGCTATTGCCGCCGTAAGGGCAAAGACGTTTGAAGCGGCAGGAAAACAAGCGGAAATTTGCGGCGGTAGAGCCGCAAATGACAGTCCGATTTCAACAGCGGACAGGTCGTATATGAAGCCCTCGTCTATCGTCTAAACTTCGGGACAAGTTCGAGGAGTTGACAAAGTCCCTTTAAAAATGGATTAGGCAAAAATAGCATATTTCCAGCTCTGGGTAGGTAAAACAGTGTAAAAAAAGAACGCCTTTCGGCGTCATTCCTGACACTTTACCAACACCTCGAACTTGGCCCGAAGTGAAACAAGGAATGAGCGGCAGTGAATGACGCAACATCAACCGGGTTTGGGGTGGCTACCCCAACAAGCAGTTTTGAGGATTTTACCACAAGGGAAAATCTCCAAAACGTGCTGGTTAACGGAAGTCTTGAAAACCTTAATATAAACAAACAGCAGCGGAATTAATTTTTTCGATGACTCGAAATATAATAGACAAAGGCTAACTAATTTGATATACTATTGTCAGTGACCTCATGGTCACCGATAATTTGCGGAGAAAATAACCATATGGTCATCAAACGAGGAGATTATATGCCTACAGATTTGTTTAATGAGTTGGATAATGATAAGAAAATAAGAATAATTAATGTTGGGATTTCCGAATTCGCTAAGCACGGTTATATTAATAGCTCTACCAACAGAATTGTAAAATGCTCCGGTATAAGTAAAGGGAGTCTTTTTAAATACTTTCAGAGCAAAGAAAAACTGTATTTTTATATTCTTGATTGTGTTACATCTGAGCTTATGTCAAGCTTGGAAGAAAAAACAGACAGTCTTCCAAAAGACCTGTTTAAAAGAGTTATTAAGTATTCGGAGTTAGAGTTTGCCTGGTATATTCAAAATCCAGATAAGTACAAACTTATTATAAAGGCATTTAAAAAAAGCGATACTGAGATTTACCAAAAAATAGAGAAAAAATTCAATCTTAGGGGACAGGGCGTCTATTACAAATTGCTAGAAGATATCGACACAAAACAGTTCAAGTGGGAAAAACGAAAGACTATTGACATCTTGAAATGGTTTTTAATTGGATTTAATGAAGATTTTATTAACCGAACGGAAGTACAGGGCAATATTGAAATTGACAACATAAGAAATGAATATGTAAAGAGCCTTGCAGAGTATGTAGAAATATTAAAAGAAGGACTCATTCATTAAAAAAAGGAGAGAACATTAATGTTTTATAATGCTCGGGAAAACAATGTTATCATCAATGGGATAAAGATGAATTATGTGGAATTTGGACATGGTCAAAAGCCATTAATAGTTTTGCCCGGTTTGAGCGATGGTCTGAAAACGGTTCATGGGCAGGCAGTAACTTTGGCTTTATACTATAGGCAATTTGCTAAAAAGTTTAAGGTATTCATTTTTAGCAGAAAGAATGTATTAGAAAAAGGTTACACTACAAAAGATATGGCCAAAGACCAAAAAATAGCACTTGAGCAGTTGGGAATTGAGCGTTCTTATGTGCTGGGCGTGTCACAAGGGGGTATGATTGCACAGTACTTAGCTATCGACCACCCCAAAGTAGTTGAAAAACTGATCATCGGGGTATCGGCATCAAAACAATACGAAGAAATTCATAACACTGTGTGTAAATGGATGAGCTTGGCCGAATCCAATGATTATAAAGCTTTGATGATCGATACGTGCGAAAATGTCTATACTCTTAAGACGCTTAAAAAATATAGACTATTTTATCCACTTATCAGCAGGATTGGAAAGCCAAAAGACTTTTGTAGGTTTCTTATTCAGGCTAATGCTTGTCTTACGCATAACGCTTATAATGAACTCGAAAAAATAGTGTGTCCTACTCTTATAATCGGAGGAGACAATGACAAGGTGGTGGGTAAAGACGCATCAAAAGAAATGGCTGGAAAAATAAGTGAGAGCAGACTAATTATATATAAGGGACTTGGTCATGGAGCATATGAAGAAAGTAAGGATTTCAATCGACAGATAATAGATTTTCTATTGAATTGATAATGTATCCACTTTTAGAAAAATGGCCCAGCTAAACATTGTTGCAGGCATTTTGTATAACAATCCAATATCTTTAAGGGAAAGTAGATAATGATGAAAAAAGCGGAATGGATATTATGTCCTGTCTGCAAAAACAAAACTCGTAACAGGATACGCGGGGACACAATTCTTGAAAACTTCCATTATTCTGTCCAAAGTGCAAGCAGGAAACTTTAATTAATGTACGGCAATTAAATACGTCAGTTATCATAAAGAAAGAGCCGATAACCGTGAGTGAAATCACAGTTGCCGGCTCTTTCTTTATGATAACTCTAAAAGCTACGCGATTGCTGACATTCATAAACGACAAATTCAAAATCGTTGTTTTGAAGCGTAGTACACGTATGTAGATATAACGACGGTTTTGAAATAAAAATCAGAGCCGCTGCTTTTCTTTTTCTCTGAATAAAAAGATTGCAGAGGATGTGGTAAGTGCGCCCTCTTTTAGTCTGGTGGCTTTGGGAATGGAGGTTTTCCATGTATCCGAAGCCGCTTTTTCTTGTTTGGGAGGGAAATATGCTATTTTTGTGCCTAATCCATTTTTAAAGGGACTTTGTCAACACCTCGAACTTGTCCCGAAGTCCCACAAGGTATCCAGCAGCGCGTTCCCCTCTGAAACTCCCCCCACTCTCCGTATGGCAGAGGTTCCCAGGTAAAAGTCCATGGGAATCTTGCGGTTCAGTATTGGGCTTCGGCTTATGTCAGTGGGCTTTTGCGACATATGCTCCGCCGCTGTGCTCTGTCCGCTATTCCACATCCCCATTAACAACGCCTTTCGCTCTGTGCCACTTCTGAACATTTTGACGAGAAGCCACCGCATGGATTTCCCCTCCTGTTCTTTGGAGGAGGCCGGGAGCAGGGTTTTATCCTGTTCCCCGTTGTCGGCGGCACAATGGTACAGCAAAAATCCAGCCAGTCAAGGGTTTAAGAGTGGAGATTTTGCATCAGCAAAATACTACTAAATACTACTCGTCTCTTGACTGGCTGGATAGGCGCAACGGCCTGATTTACGGACAATCCATATCATACTTTCACATTTTGGTGCCTAGATTGACTAGTGTAAGGGTACAATCTATGGATAAGATGAACGTAGATAATGCTCATTAGGCGTCTGCCATAAAGCCCCACAGGACGCCGAATTTATCCATAAAATTACCACACAGTTTGCTATATGGAGTTTCGCTGAATGTGCCAATATCATTGCCATCTGTTTTTAAAATTTCATAACAGGCAAGCAATTCGTTTACCGTATTGAACGTAATTATCAAATGCACGGCACAATCAAGAGATTTATCTTTGTTACCGAAATTATCGTTTAAAAATACCTCCTGCCCATGGATATTCATAGCGGCATGAGCGATTTTTTCACCATCGGACATATAATCAATTGATTCTATTTTTGTGTTAAACGCCTTTTCATACAAGCCAATCGCTTCTTTGCAATCACCGCAAAAATGTAAATGAGGTATAAGCATATTGTTTCCTCCGAAAATATAAATTATTTACGTACGCCTTCTATCGCTAATGCGAACCTATAACAATTCCATTTTACCATATAATGCTTATTTTCTGGCCGTGGTTATGGAAATTTATCTTACTGTTTTGCTCATAGGTAATTCCATTAGTTTAATATTTTTTGGGGATGAAAGGAAGTCCGGGAATTTTCTACGAATACAACTGCCGAAATCATACTCCTGTAGTATTAGCATTCCATTATGCTCATAACCTCTTGATTACATCTTTTATCAATTTGACAAGGAATACCGCGATTAGCAGCCCTGTTCCAAAAAGCAAAAGCCGAACCAATAAACCGCTTGCAATAACAATACTGGAATAAATCAATAACACCATAATGCAAGAAAAAATCATAACGATGGCACCAAGTAAAATGTAACGTATGGTTTTCGGAAAACTTTTTGATTTTGCGCCTTCTGCGGCACCTTCTATGATAAGTTCAAGAATGATTTCTATCAATGCATCCATTGATTTCACCTCGCTTAATATAAAATAAACACGAAATTCAAAACCGGTTCCCCGTAATGTTCAAAATCCAACCGGAAAACTGGAATTCAACCTCTTTTACTAATTTCATCCGTTATTAATGATTTTGAAATATACATTGCTTTTATCATGTTCTTAAAACGTGTATAATGAGAGGTACCCTCCGCATATTTTAGCTGTGCTTTTTCGCATTTGCTGATAATTGAAGATACGGGCCGTAGCGCTTCTGTCAATTCTTCATTTGTATATTTGTCCATAACATTCTCATCTGTTATCAATGATTTTGAGATATACATTGCTTTTATCCTGTTCTTAAGGAGTGTGTGCTGAGAGGTACCCTCCGTAAATTTGGGCTGTATTTTTTCACATCTGCTGATAGCTGAAGAAACAATTTGCAGAGCTTGTTCTAGTTCTTCACTTGTATATTTATCCATAGTATTTCACCTCAAATTCTGTCTGTAAGCCGGCAGCTAGTACTGCAATTGCATAGATTTCAGTGAATTCAGCACCCGCTATTTACGCCGGTGCCGTGTTGTCGTCAATCAGCGTAGCATACTTGCTACTGCCGCCGCTACGCCTCATTCTTCCGCCTAGCAGACTTAAAATTCATTCTGCGCCATTAGACCAAGTGCCAACGTGTCAGCACACTTGTGCTTTTTAATTATCAGTTTACCCTGATTTTGAACAGAAACGGCAAGCCTTGTCCTTGTCAATTCCTATTACCTTCTGCAAGACCTATTTTTTAATAAATGCCGGCTTCCTGGTAAGAGTTAACCATATATTTCCTTACCGGATTAATATTTTAAAATATTATCGGCAGTATCAATTATTATGGATGCTGCTATTTTATTCTGATTCATATCTAATTTCTGAATCAGATATTTCATCCTGGCTTCGGGTATGGCAATACATCCCGCCGTATAGTTATCTTGCGTATAGCAGTGTAAAAATATTGCGGACCCTTTGTAGGGTATATTCTCAGGATTATAGTTTAATATTAATGAATATTTATAGCTTTTCGTATACTTATACAATTGTTCTCCGTAAGAAGAATCCCAGTCTTTATTTACATCTTTGGTCTGCGTATATCCGTCTTTGCTTTTGGAGGCAGATACAAACATATTATAATACTTACTATTGGAATCGCTTA
Organism: Lachnoclostridium sp. UBA903; assembly: GCA_002294045.1. Classification (GTDB taxonomy): domain Bacteria; phylum Bacillota; class Clostridia; order Lachnospirales; family Lachnospiraceae; genus Anaerocolumna. Next base: position 42,226 of record DBEP01000105.1, read on the forward strand.
CCAGCCAATGTGTTTCGTTTACCTTAACATAGGGTATATGAATCTTCTCGGGTTTCGGGGCGGTTCCAAATGCAGTGGTGAATTTATATAGACCGGTGGGAGTTTTTTTATCTCCTTCTTTTATTTTTCCAATACCGTTTTTACCTATGTATCCAATGGTGGAGAAATCCATAATCCAATTTCCCTTATTATTTTTTACATAAAAACTGACATTTGCCTTTGTGCTGTTTTCCTTATCAACCGTCACCGTAATAAGCTGGTTACCATCCACGTTTAACTTGGCAATTTCTTTCGCAGCTACGGATGCCGGAACTCCTTTTGCTTTTATATATCCGCTTTTAACGGAAGAGAATTTACTTAAAATATCACTGCCATCCGCCTTAGTATACGATTTAATCTTATAGTAATATCTGTTACCGGCAGTCACCGTATCAATGTATTGATTTGTTTTTGTGTCTTTTATCATAGTATAAGCCCCATTATATGCCGACGAACGGTAGATTCTGTATCCGTCGCAGTCAGAAACACCTTCCCAGCTGATTTCCAGTTTATTATCGCCGCAATTTTTGATACCGGTTATTTTAGTATTGTCTGCAGCTAAAACAAGTTCAGAGTGATTCATAAAAACCGAACAAATTATAATCGCCGCAATAAATTTATTCATACGTACCGTCACTTCCCCTCAGAAATATTGCCGTACTCTTCCTAAATTTTTCGTTTGTACCGCTTACATAATGGCATAAGTTTTTTATTTATATTGTATTCTATTATTTATTATACTATATTGATTAAATTTATCAAGGTGCGGCTTATCAGGTGGAACGCTTTTTTATCTGATTTATTCAGACCCTTCTGTCGATACAGAGTCTCCGTCTAATTGCTTACACTATTCTGTAGATTTTTGTTTTTAACAAGTAATTTTTATGGCAAATAAGATATCTACAAGGATTTCTAGTTGGAATCAAAATAATGAGATTTTTAAAAGCCCTATAGTACAAAAGCACAGTAGTTTCGGAATATGTAAAACTACTGTGCCAATTTAAATTACGAATCAATAGCTATAGTTTTAACCTTGTAATTCAAAGCCTTATTTAATAGAAAACACTTGTGGTAAAATTCTTAACGAAATCAAATTGTTTTTAACAACTAAATATTGAGATTCTATATCCGTGCAAACAAAATCACTAACAATCAAATCTTTGTCATATCTTTTCACATCATCAGGATGCATTACATGACATAAGTTTTCATTTTTTATGGATAATAGACCTGTTTTATTGAGATACATTTCTCTTAACTGGTCCGGTATATATTCGGAGCAAAGCTTGACACCAAAACTTACTTCATTTAAAACCTCGTTTTCCGACATATCGGCGGAATCATAGAAAAAGTAAACCATTTCCGGTTTCCCGGTTTCCTGTGTTCTTTTAGATTCTAATGTCATAGCTTCAAAGGATACATATTGATAGGGTGCAAAAATTGGTTTGGACACTACAATCTGAGCCAAACAATATTCAAATGTTAAATCAATCAATAATATCTCTTCTTCATTTTTGGTTATTTCAACATAATCAGTTCCGGCTAGTTGCTTTGATATATCACTCTGACTCCATTTTAATACAGTTTCTTTAATTTGTTCAAAAGTATAATTGCTCATATTTATTTACTCCCTTTTATTTTTATTTTGGTGACTTTGGGCATTTCTGTTATTCGTGGCAACCCTTTTCTGGCATTTAGTCTATCTAATAAAGAACCCGGACCATTAATAATCCCCCATCCATCTGTGCCACCAGGAGACATCGTATTGCTAGATACATCAAATTCCACGTATACTGAGCCTTTTGGAGCTTGTTTACCAAATGCATCTATATCCGCAGGATTTGCAACATGAACTTTATTATCTCCCGACATCTGTACATGACCAGTTTCAACCATTTTATCATATTCCGCTTGCGACATCCACCGTCCAACTCTTGTCTTACCCGAACCCTCTTTACTGGCTTTAGACCCATTATAAGAACTTCCACCCTGATTTCCAACCACACTGTACGCCAGGTTCCTTAACAATCCTCCTTCCACCGCTACCGATATGCTCGGGGCAGATGCCGCCGCTAACTGCATCGTTCCATTTGCATTAACAATCGGCTGTATGATCTTAGGAACAGATATCTTAGGTTTTACTGCCTGGACACCCTTTCCCAGCCCGTATACGGTTAACCCTGCTGCTAAGGCGTTCGTTGCATATTCTTCCAGCTCTTCGTCCGTTACATCCGGATTGAATAAGACATTATAGGCTTTTTCTTTATTAAATGTGTTTCGGAATGGTTGGAAAAAACTATCGATTGCTCCTCGTACGGAGGATATCACATTCTCCCACGCTATCTCGTTGTGATATTGGATTACCTGCTTGCCTTCCCCTATCGTTTTTAAATACGATTCTCCTATGTTCATCGCCAAAAAGTTTACTAATGGGTCTAAGGCATTCGGTTGTTCGCTGAAAAATTCAATATTATTCCATGAAACCTCTTCTAATGATTGATAAAATTGGGTATCCGTTTCAAAACCCAATATATTTAACACCTTTCCGGCCTCGACACGTCCCCGGGCATACCCGTATGTCATCCAATCTGCTGTAGGTGCAAACATACCTTCGGCTATATTTATAACTCCTTTTCCCGTAGCTTTTGCCAATCTCCCTGTTTTTTTGATACCTCCTGCAACCCTTTTTCCGACTGCTTTTGCCCCTTTTCCAGCCTCATTAAGCGCCGTTTTAAAAAAGTTCGCGATATCTTCTCTGGAATGTCCCGTCGGGTCCAGGTAAATAAGCGGATTATTGCTGCAATACGTATACAGATTCAGGCTCAGCGGGTCGTTCGGGTCTCCGGTATACGTATCCTCCTGCAAGAACCTGGCCATCTTCGGGTCATACATTCTGGCATTTACATAAT
>DBEP01000105.1:45278-46230 GCA_002294045.1 Lachnoclostridium sp. UBA903
CTTTTCCGGTCCGGTAGCCTTCCGCATTATAGGAATTATGTACGATGGTTCCCTCTTCCGTGACAGTTTTTATCAGCTGGTTCTGTCCGTCATAGGTATTGGTTTCCGTCGTTACCGTGGAGGTAACGGCTCCGTCCGTATAGGTTTTGACCACCGTTGTCAGCTGGTTGCCGTTTTTATCATAGGTATAGCTTGTTACCCCGGTAAGTACCTGATTCACCTTTGTGGTAACGTCAGTCAACCGGTTTTGGTTATGATAAGTATACGTGTTTTCCGTTATAACGGTACTGCCGGAAGTATTGTCCGGAACAGTAATGGTCTCTTTAGAACGGTTGCCCGCCTTATCGTATTCATAGGCGGTTCCTTTTCCCTGGGGCTCCGTTACGGTAAGCAGACGGTTTAACGTATCGTAGGTATAGACCGTGGTTCCCTTTTCCACTCCGTTTATGACTTCGTGCTTCGTCAGCTGGTTCCCGGCACTATCATACGTATACCGGTAGTCATCCATGATGCTGCCGTCCGGCCTTTTATTGCGTAAGGTTTCTAACTGGTTGTTGGCATAGTAGGTATATTCTTCCCTGGTTCCGTCGTTGTAGGTGACGCTTGCCCGGTTTCCGTTGGCATAGTAGGTGTAGGCGGTGACATCGCTGCCAACGATTACCTTTGACAGGCGGCCTGCTTTGTCATAGACCTTTACCGTGACATTTCCCTGGGAATCCGTGGTGATTTCCCGGGAGCAGCCAGGCTCGGTGTCTGCCGTATTGTCATAGGCAAAGGTAACGGTTCCCGCATGGGGGACGGTCTTCGTTACTACACGGCCCAGTTCGTCATAGGTCCGGGTGGTTTCTCCGGTCCCATCCGTCATGGCCAGCAGATTTCCGTTGGCATCATAGGTATAGGTAAGGACCAGGCTCCCCACCGATTCGCTTAAAAGATTGCCGTGTATGTCATA
>DBEP01000105.1:46237-46399 GCA_002294045.1 Lachnoclostridium sp. UBA903
ATACGTATAGCTCTCTGTCTGGCTGACTCCGGAGGTATCCTTCGGCTCCGTTTTCCGGATGACCTTGTTGGCTGCATTATAGGTATAGGTAACGGTGTTCCCTTTTCCGTCCGTCTGGGTCAGCAGATTCCCGTTTAAGTCATAGGTATAGGCGGTTATTTC
>DBEP01000105.1:46459-50233 GCA_002294045.1 Lachnoclostridium sp. UBA903
CGTCGCCGTATTGCCCACCTTGTCATACGTCTGGGCCGTACTGTGGCCGGAAGGGTCCGTGGTACGGCTGAGCCGGTTATTCTTATCATAGACGTATTCCGTTTCATTGTCCAGCGCATCATAGGATTTTATCTGGGCATGGTTATTGTTGTAGGCATATTTTTCTATGACCCTGCCGTAAGGGTCGGTCTTTTCAAGCAGGCGGTTCAGGGCATCGTACGTATTGGTATCAGTATTGCCCAGCCAGTCCGTTACCGTGAGCTGGTTGCCGTTTTTATCATAGGTATATGCCGTATCACGGGTTATACCGCCTACGGTCTGTCTGGTAGAAACAACCCGGTCCAAAGCGTCATAGCCGTATTCGGTTACCGCACCGTTGGCATCCGTTTCAAAGCGGCGGTTTCCGTTTTTATCATACGACTGGGACAGGGTGATGCTCTGGGTCCCGTCTTCCTTCTCTTCGGTTTCCGTCCGGAGGTTTCCGGCAGGGTCATAGGCAAAGCGTTTCACCCGGCCCCTGCTGTCCTCCTGGGAAACCAGTTGGCCCCTTGCATCGTAGTAGTTCCTTACCGTGTAGGCACCTATGGTGGCATCCCCCGGTGTGGTCTGGCTCTTTACTAAGCCCAGCCGGTTATAGGTATAGCTGGTGACATTGCCGTTCCCGTCTGTCTGCGTCAGGACATTTCCCAGGCCGTCATAAGTAGCCTGCTGGATTACCTGGTCGGTGGTGTCGGTGACGGTGGTCTTTATTACTCTGCCGGCATCGTCATACTGATATTTCGTCACCACGTTACCGGCATTGGTTTCGCTTACCGTCCTGCCCGCCGCATCATAGGCATACCGGATATCATAGGCAAGGCCGTTGTCTTTGGATACCGGAGACAGGGTGGTGAGGAGCAGGTTGGCGTCATCATAGGTATAGGTAGTCCCGTAACCCGAACTGATTTTTTCTGCCGGGGTGCTGCCTGTCCCGCTGTCATATCCCAGCGCATCCAGCGTCTTACTTAAGTTGCCGTTTAAGTCATACTGGTTTGCTTTGGTGGAAATGGTTTTCCAGGCTCCCGCTGCTTCGTCATAGTAGATATCCTGTTCCAGAAGGACACGGTTCCTGGCATCATAGGTAAACACCAGCCGGGTCAGATCGGAAAGTGCCGCCCCTTCGCGGTAATGTTCCGGCAGCACCTTTGCCGTCATCCTTCCGGCATTGTCATAGGAATACGCCGTGATGCCGCCTTCGGCGTCCACGGTCTTTTCCAGCAGTCCCCTCCGGTTGTATTGGTTCCGTGTTACGTTCCCGTTTCCGTCGGTGGCGGTAACTATATTTCCGGCATAATCATAGGTGGTTTCCGTGACGATTTCCGTTTGGTTTCCGTATTCATCCAGGCCCGGTACGGACTGGGTGACCGGCCGGCCGAGTTTATCATATTCATAGGTGGTGGTGNNGATATCTACTATGACGAAGCAGCGGGAGCCTGGAAAACTGCCCAAATGGTTATTTTCATACTCCGTGACTTTTGTTTTTTCCGAATCCAGGAAAACCGTCTCTTTGCTTACGGTTCCGTTTTCATCGTATTCGTAATCCGTCCGGCCGCCTGCGGAATCGGTTACCACTCTGACACGGTTATTCCTGTCATAAGTATAGGACGTTGTAATAAACGTGGTGGGAACACTCCATAAGGAGACCGCCTGGATACCGGTTTTTTCCGCTGTTTTATTTCCGTTTTTATCATAGGCAGCGGTTTGGTAGGTATATCTTCCGTCCCCAAAGGGGGTCCACTGTTCCGTCAGGCGGTTCAGGCCGTCGTACCGGTAATAGGTGGTTTTCCCCCTGGCATCGGTCCGGGTAGACATGGTACCGTTGGGATTGTAACCGGTACTTAAGACTCCCCCGTCGGGGTTGGTCTGTTTTACCGGCCGGTCCGCATAGTCATAAACGTAGGTGGTAGTGGATGTTTCCGTTTCATTCAAATATACGGTTTCAGCCGTTTGTGTCTTTTTATCCGATAAAATCGTATACGCATAGGTTTTAAGCAGTACCTTTTCCGATTCAGCGGCGTCCTGGAAATATTCCCTGGCAATCCGGTTCATCACGTCATATTCGTAAGCGTAAATACTGCCGTCCGGCCGGGTTTCCGTTAACACATTGCCGTATAAGTCGTAGGTATAGGCGGTAGTATTGTCTTCCGGGTCCGTCATGGTACGGACTTTCCCGCTGGAATAATAGGTGTAGCGGTAGCCTGCATCGCCGTCCGGTTCGGTCTGGCTGAGGTTCGGCGGGATTACCTGAATGTTTCTTCCCAGGGCATCATACCGGTTCCGTGTGGTTTCCCCGCCGGCTAAAACCGTAGTGGCCGGATTTCCATTGTTGGTATAGGTATAGGTGGTAAGCTCTCCCTTCGGGGAACGGGTGCTGGTCTGGAAGCCGATGGCATTATAGGTATGGGTGGTGGTGTTTCCCAGGCTGTCCGTTTCCGTTGCCAGGTTCCCATACGGGTCATAGGTATACGTGGTCCGATTCCCTTCGGGCCCGGTAACGGACTTCACCAGGCCGTTCCCCGGGCAGCCGTTTTCCCCTTTCTCATAATAGGTATAGCTGGTAATGGCAAATTTGTTCTGGTCCGCGGACTCGGAATAAGCATCCGTACCGTTTAGCGGCCGTACCGTCTTTAACAGATAGGTCCTGGTGGAATCGTAAAGGTAATAGGTATATTTCCCCGCTTCGTCCCGTTCGCTGGTAACGTTATTTTTTTCATCATAGGTATACTGTTTATAGCTGCCGTCCGGATTGGTTACTTTTGTGATATTGCCCCTGTCGTCACGGTCATAGGCGGTTACATTCCCGTTCCGGTCGGAGGTCGATTTTATCTCCCCGTACCGGTTCCTGCCGCCGTCCGTGTAATAGGCCGCCCCGCTGGTTCTGCCCTCCGCGTCCGTTTGGTTGGTGATGCTGTAAGCGGCGTCATAGGACTGGACGGTGGTACGGCCCTTGCTGTCCGTTATGGTCGTCTTACTGTTTCCTTCATCATAGGCATACGTCTTTACATTGCCGTTCTGGTCCTGCACGTGGTCTACCTTGATTACTCCGTTTTCTACCGTGTAGGTCACGGCTTCCACCACGTCGCCGTTGCCGTCCTGGATTTCCCTCAGCTTGCCGTTTTCATCGTATTGATAGGTTGTCTCAATCTCATCCGGGTCGATGACCTTGGCCAGCTTCCCGCCGTAATAGACATACGTTACGGTTCTGCCCAGGGGGTCCGTTATGGTTTTTAACCGGTTGTTCTCATAGGTAAACCGGTACTGCCTGCCTGCATAATCCGTCAGCGTCCCTGGCAGACCGTCTAAACCAAGGGCAAGCTCCAGCCGGTTGCCTTCCCTGCTTTCGATAGAAACCAGTCTCCCGTCCGCATTGAAACCATACCGGAGCTGCTCTTTGGTCGTAAGGACATAGGTTCCGTCCCCCTGCCTTTCCAGAGTGTTTCTGGAATCATTGGAGGTAAAGGTTCCGTCCGCATTAACCGTATAGGATTCCCGGCTTCCGTCCGGCAGCTTTACTATCTTACTCTCCCGGTAGTCCAAATAATCCGTAATACCCGAATCATAGGAAAAGCTCCAGCCTTCTCCCAGTACGCCTTCCGTGTCCGTATCCTGGGAATTATAGGTTCTGGTGAACGCTATCTCCCCGTTAAAGCTGTCGACCTTCAGGTCGGTAAACTGGTTGGAATAGTTGCCCGTCGGCGCATAGGTGCCTTTTGTCTGGCTGAAATGGAGCGCTAT
>DBEP01000121.1:0-27576 GCA_002294045.1 Lachnoclostridium sp. UBA903
AAGATATAATGGAGAATTTATTGAAAAGAAGCCCTGGCCAGTATGAAAAGTATGCGCAGGCTGTAAATCAGATTATTGAGGACGTAAGGTTACGAAAAGACCAGGCGTTATCTGAGTATACTAAACGCTTTGATCAGGCAGATATAAACGGGGAAAATATCCGTGTTACCGAGGCGGAAATCAAGGAAGCCTATTCTTGCATCGATTCGTCCGTACTGGAGGTTATCCGCAGGGCAGCTTCCAACATAGAGGCTTATCACGCGAAACAGAAACAGTACAGCTGGTTTGACAGTGAACCAAGCGGTATCCTGTTAGGCCAGAAGATAACGGCAATCGGTTCTGTCGGGGTATATGTACCGGGAGGCAAGGCCGCCTATCCTTCTTCCGTACTGATGAATGTTATTCCTGCCAGAGTGGCAGGCGTGGAAAGAATAGCTATGGTAACGCCTCCGGATAAGGAAGGGAAGGTATATGCCCCAACCTTGGTGGCGGCGAGAGAAGCAGGGGTTACGGAGATATACAAGGCGGGAGGCGCACAGGCTATTGCGGCCCTAGCCCACGGAACGGAGAGTATCCCCAAAGTAGATAAAATTGTCGGGCCGGGCAATATTTATGTTGCTCTGGCAAAAAAAGCAGTCTACGGACACGTTAGCATTGATTCCATTGCCGGTCCCAGTGAAATTCTGGTTATTGCGGATGAAACCGCCAATCCCGGATTTGTGGCGGCGGACCTGCTGTCCCAGGCAGAACATGACGAACTTGCTTCCGCTATTTTAATCACCACCAGCAGGGAAGTTGCAGAGCAGGTTTTAACGGAGATAGACCGGTTTACCGAACAATTATCCAGAAAAGAAATCATACGAAAATCCCTGGATAATTACGGCTGTATTTTACTGGCCGAAACCATGGAGGATGCGGTGGAAACTGCGAATGAAATAGCTTCGGAGCATTTGGAAATAATGACAAAAGATCCCTTTCTGGTAATGACCAAAATAAAAAATGCCGGTGCCATCTTTTTGGGAGAATACAGCAGCGAGCCTTTAGGGGATTATTATGCAGGGCCTAACCATGTTCTGCCCACCAATGGTACGGCCAAATTCTTTTCACCCCTTAGTGTGGATGATTTTATTAAAAAATCCAGTATCATTTCCTATTCCAGAGAAGCCCTGGAACCGGTGTATCCGGATATCGTTAAATTTGCCGAAGCGGAAGGCTTAACAGCCCATGCCAATTCCATAGCGGTAAGATTCAAAGCTTAAGAAAGGGGAAATAAATAATTGGCCAGAACAGCAGAAATTCAAAGAAAAACAAATGAAACCAGCATTGTGCTGCAGTTGGATATAGACGGTACGGGAGTATCGGATATCAATACGGGAATCGGTTTTTTTGACCACATGCTGAACAGCTTTTCCAGACACGGATTTTTTAACTTAAAATTAAACGCAGCAGGGGATTTACATGTGGATTCCCACCATACGGTTGAAGATACGGGAATCGTGCTGGGGCAGGCAATCAAAGCGGCGCTGGGAGATAAAAAGGGGATAAAAAGATATGGCAGTTCCCTGCTTCCCATGGATGATGCCCTGGTTTTGTGTGCCATTGATTTGTCCGGCAGGCCTTATCTGGTTTATGACGTAACCCTGACCACCAACCGGGTTGGTTACATGGATACGGAATTGGTAAAAGAATTTTTTTATGCGGTAAGCTATTCATCAGGAATGAATCTGCATTTAAAAATGCTTCACGGGGCCAATAATCATCATATCATTGAAGCTGCGTTTAAAGCCTTTGCAAAGGCTTTGGATGAAGCATCCGGTTATGATAACAGGATATCGGATGTTCTGTCTACCAAGGGCACGGTTGACTGATAGAGTGATATGGATAAAATTATTTGGGAGGCAAAGCTTTGTATAAAAAAATCATACCATTTATAAACTGTGAAAATGAGTTGCCGGTTAATGTGATTTCAGAGGCTGTGCAATATGAAACCGGTGGGGCCGATGAGCTGTTTGTATATAATTATTCCGGAGACGAAGCATCCGGGGAGGAATTTTTAGGGACGGTAAAGGAAATAACCAGGCAGATTGATATTCCCGTATATATTGGCTGTTATGCGGAACGTTTTGAAGATGTGAAAAAAGCCTTTTATACCGGTGCCTCCTATGTGGTAATCAAATATTCCTTACTAAGGCAGAAAAAGGTGATAAAAGAAGCTTCCGGCCGGTTCGGGAAAGACAGCATTATTCTTGAACTGGACAATTATAAGGATATTGATAACCGGGAATTCATGGAAGACTTAAGAGAACTGGGTGTTTACGCATTGCTGTTAAAACATGTGGAATGGACGGAGAAATGGATAAGCAGCATAAATGCCTGCGGCTTTCCGGTAATTATACGGGACAGCTTATCCGAGAAGGGAATGGATGATTTATTGGGGCCGGCTGCCGTAATTGGAATTTCCACCAATTATTTTAAGGACAGAGACATATTTAAAGCCAAGATTGCTTTAAAAGCCCGTAACCTGGAAGTAAATACTTTTGAAAGCAAGCTTGATTTCAGTGAATTCAAGCGAAACGGTGAAGGGCTGATACCGGTAGTTGTCCAGGAGTATAAAACAAACGAAGTATTAATGGTGGCTTATATGAATGAAGAGGCCTTCAATAAAACCGTTGAAACCGGTAAAATGACTTATTACAGCAGGAGCCGGAATGCCCTGTGGACAAAGGGGGAAACCTCCGGACATTATCAGTATGTAAAAGCCCTGATGCTGGATTGTGATAAGGATACCATACTGGCCAAGGTTCGGCAAATCGGTCCGGCCTGTCATACCGGTAATCCATCCTGTTTTTATACGGAACTTGTTAAAAAAGAGTATGCTGACACCAATCCTCTGACCGTTTTTAACGAGGTATTTCATGTAATCCTGGACCGTAAAAAGAATCCCAAGAAAGGGTCTTACACCAATTACCTTTTTGAAAAAGGTATTGATAAAATACTTAAAAAATGCGGGGAGGAAGCGGCTGAAATTATAATTGCGGCCAAGAACCCGGATTCTGAAGAATTAAAATATGAAATATCGGATTTTCTATACCATATGATGGTACTCATGGCAGAATGCGGCCTGGACTGGAACGATATTGTCAAAGAACTTGCTCATAGAAAATAAGGGTAAAAGTTACAGTTCAGCTTTGCGGCTGAATTGTAAAACAGATTTGGAAATATTTAAAAATATAGCTTGCAATATAAAATTATTAGTGATATAATGATTTAATGTAAGTATGATACAGCAATGAATGGGAGTGGACGAAAGTCCACTCTTTATATTTGTTAAAAGAATTGACGGCACCTTTCCAGGCAGATGTCTATAGTAACATTGGAAGTATTATCATAGCGAAGGCTGATAAACGCCGGAACCGGTGTGATAAATTTATGGAGGTTTATATGACTAAGAGAGATGAATATGAACAGAAAACGGAAAAACTTCTAGATCCGATTATACAAAAAAACAATTTTGAACTGGTGGACGTAGAGTATGTGAAAGAGGGCGGCAACTGGTATCTTCGGGTGTATATCGATAAAGAAGGAGGTATTACGGTTGATGATTGTGAGGCAGTCAGCAGGGAATTGAGTGATTTACTCGATCAGCATGACTTTATTCCGGAGGCGTATATTCTCGAAGTCAGTTCACCCGGTTTAGGCAGGCAGTTAAAGAAGGAGAAGGATTTTGCCAGAAATATAAACAGGGAAGTGGAAATAAAACTGTACAAACCAATTAATAAGCAGAAGGAAATTGTAGGTTTTCTGGCAGGTTATGATGAGGAAAAGTTTACAATCCGGCTGGAAGACGAAAGTATGATAGATATCCCACGTGCAAATACGGCACTGATTCGTCTGGCTTTTGATTTTTAATTTTAAGGACGGAATCAAGAACAATTATGAGGAGGATCAGCAGAAAATGAATGGCAACAAAGAGTTAATTGATGCATTAAATCAGATTGAAAGGGAAAAAGATATCAGTAAGGAGATTTTACTGGAAGCTATGGAAAATTCCTTAGTTGCTGCCTGTAAAAATCATTTCGGCAAGGCAGATAACATCAGGGTGAACATAGACCGGGAAACCGGTGCGGTAGGTGTTTATGCCGAGCGGGAAATTGTTGAAACCGTTGTAGATCCCGTAACACAGATCAGTATTGTGGAAGCAAGATTAAAATTTCCGAAAAATGATATTGGTGATATCGTTAATGTTGAAGTAACTCCCAAAAATTTCGGGCGTATTGCTGCCCAAAAAGCAAAACAGGTAGTAGTGCAAAAAATCAGGGAAGAGGAACGGAAGGTTTTATTTAACCAGTATTACAGTAAGGAAAAAGATGTGGTAACCGGTATTGTGCAGCGTTACGCAGGCAATAATGTAAGTATTAATTTAGGTAAAGTAGATGCCGTGCTCACAGAGAATGAACAGGTTAGAACAGAACATTTTAAACCCACGGACCGTATTAAGCTTTATGTTCTGGAGGTAAAGGACACTACCAAGGGACCCAGGATAACTGTTTCCAGAACACATCCGGAGCTTGTAAAAAGATTATTTGAAGCCGAAGTGACGGAAGTAAAGGATGGTACCGTAGAAATCAAGAGCATATCCAGGGAAGCCGGCTCCAGGACAAAAATGGCCGTATATTCCAATAATCCGGATGTAGACCCGGTCGGTGCCTGTGTCGGCATGAACGGTGCCAGAGTGAATGCCATTGTCAATGAATTACGGGGTGAAAAGATAGATATTATCAATTGGAGTGATGATCCTGCGATTCTGATTGAAAATGCCTTAAGTCCTGCCAAAGTTGTTTCCGTATACGTGGAAGATGGAGAAAAGAGTGCCCGTGTAATCGTGCCGGATTATCAATTATCCCTTGCCATAGGTAAAGAAGGGCAGAATGCCAGACTGGCAGCCAGGCTTACCGGTTATAAAATAGATATCAAAAGTGAATCACAGGCAGAAGAATATGGATGGGAAATGTAAAGAGAAGTTATTTCCTGCCTTTGTATTATGAACAGTATGCCAAGATTTTTCACTTAATATCTTAAAGTTCCGGGACGGCATTATGCCGGCAAGGCTGAAAGAAAATATAATGGAGAAAGGAATGCCGCATATGGATTCTTTCGGCCGTTTTTTGTGGCAGTAACACAACCGGCTTAGGATGTGTTATGCGATAGGTGCAATAAATGAGTGTTACGAAGAAAATTCCCCAAAGACAATGTACCGGATGCGGGGAAATGAAAAATAAAAAAGAAATGATCCGGGTTATAAGAACGCCGGAGGAGAGTATCGTTATTGATACTACCGGTAAAAAGAACGGCAGAGGCGCATACATATGCAAATCAGCAGAATGTTTTCAGAAAGCCGTTAAAAACCGGGGACTGGAACGTTCCTTAAAGGTGAGCATTCCTCATGAAGTCTATGAAGAATTGGAAAAGGAGCTGAGTGGACTTGAATCATGAAAAGGATAGTACCGGGCCCAGGCCTATTAACCAAAAAAAAGTATTCTCTTATATTGGAATAGCAGCCAAAGCAGGCTATCTTGCCAGCGGTGAATTTCTAACGGAAAAAGCCGTAAGAGAAGGAAAAGCCAAGTTAGTAATTGTTGCTGAGGATGCATCGGATAATACAAAAAAAAAGTTTACCAATATGTGTACTTACTATAAAGTGCCGATTTACTTTTTTGGTGAAAAAACAAAGCTTGGCCATTCAATAGGAAAGGAATTCAGAGCATCTCTGGTTCTCTTTGACAAAGGCTTGGCCGATATGGTAGAAAAGCAACTGAACACAATCAACAAGGATGGATGTATGGGCACATACATGGAATCGTAAAAGTGGAGGTAGTAAGTATGGCAAAAATTAAGATATATGAATTAGCAAAAGAAATCAATAAGCATAGCAGGGAGGTTGTAGCCTTTTTAAATGATAAGGGTGTGGAAGTAAAAAGCCATATGAGCAATATTGATGAGAATAATGTTAACATGGTTAAAGAGCATTTCTTACCGAAGGCAAAACCGGCGGATAAACCGGCTGCCAGTGAAAGCAGAATGCAGGCTCCCGCACAGGGGAATGCTCCTGTAACAGCCCCTTCCCAGGCGGGTCAAGGAAGCAATTCCGTAAGACAACAAAATACCCTGCCTGCTGCCGGTACCGGCAATCCGAGGCAGAACAACCAGAACAACCAGAACAACCAGAATAACAGCAGACAGAACAGGGGCAGCTTTGGTGAACAAAGACAGGCAGGACAATATGGTCAGAACCGCCCTTTAAACAATCAGAATAACAGACAGAACAACAACCTGCAGAATAACAGACCCCAGGGGAACCAACAGGGCCAGAACCGTCCGAATAATCCTTCCGGCCAAAACCGTCCGTATAATCAGAACCAACAGGGCCAGAACCGTCCGAATAATCCTTCCGGCCAAAACCGTCCGTATAATCAGAACCAGCAGGGTCAGAACCGTCCGAATAATCCTTCCGGCCAAAACCGTCCGTATAATCAGAATCAACAGGGGCAAAACCGTTCATTCGGCCAGGGAGGTTCATCTGCCCCAGGAAACTACCAGAGACAGAATCGTCCGTCCGGTCCGAATAATTCGTCTGGCCAGAACCGTCCATATGGTCAGAACAACCAGTCAGGAGGCCAGTTCCGTCAAAATCGCCCAATGAATAATCAGCAGGGAAGAACCGGTTATAATAATGGAGGTGACAGGCCGCAGAGTACGGGAAGACCGTATAACAACCAAGGGTTTAGACAGGGCCAGGGCCAGTCGGGAAATTCGGGTTCCTACCAGAACAGAAACTTTGGTTCCGGATACGGCGGCATGAACAAAGATGATTATAACAAAGATGCGGAAGTTAGAAAAAAAGGTCCGGGCAGGACGGATTCCCGGAATACGGATACGAAAAAATTTGATACGCCTATCGGTATGTCAAGAAGTGAGTCTGCAGGCAACAGAAACAGCAGAGCCAACAAAAATGTAAAAAATACCAGATCAAATTACAACCATAAGAGTATTGACAATGAAAGCCTGGAGGAAATCAAGATTCCTAAGAAAGGCCAGTTTATTAAGCCAAAGCCTGTTCAGATACAGGAAATGAAAGAGGATGAAATAAAAACGATTACGCTTCCGGATATTCTAACCATTAAAGAATTGGCGGATAAAATGAAATTACCTGCAGCTGCTTTGGTAAAGAAGCTCTTTCTGTCCGGAAAAATGGTTTCCATTAACCAGGAAATTACCTTTGAGGAAGCAGAAGAGATTGCAATCGAATTTGATATTATTGCAGAACATGAAATTAAGATAGACGTGATTGAAGAATTATTAAAGGAAAAGGAAGAAGCAGAAGAAAACTTGGAGAAACGCCCTCCGGTCGTATGTGTAATGGGCCATGTTGACCATGGTAAGACTTCCCTTTTGGATGCCATCCGTGAAACCAATGTAACCTCTCACGAAGCAGGAGGCATCACCCAGCATATCGGTGCTTATGTGGTAGAGTATAACGGCGAAAAAATTACATTTTTAGATACACCCGGTCATGAAGCCTTTACTTCCATGAGGATGAGGGGAGCCCAGTCTACCGATATTGCCATTTTGGTTGTGGCGGCGGATGACGGTGTTATGCCTCAAACGGTTGAAGCAATCAGCCATGCGAAAGCTGCCGGTATTCAAATTATTGTTGCAATCAATAAAGTGGATAAACCAAGCGCTAATATAGAACGTGTGAAACAGGAGTTAACGGAACATGAATTAATTGCAGAAGATTGGGGCGGTGATACGGTATTTGTTCCTGTATCGGCTCATACCAAGGAAGGAATAGAGCAGCTGCTGGAAATGATCATTCTTACTGCGGAAATGGTTGAATTAAAAGCGAATCCCAACCGTAAGGCCAGAGGCATTGTTATTGAAGCCGAATTAGACAAAGGCCGGGGGCCGGTAGCTACGATTTTAGTTCAAAAGGGAATCTTGCATGTCGGGGACGCCATTGCTATCGGCTCCGCATACGGTAAAGTAAGGGCGATGATGGATGATAAAGGCAAGCGTGTCAAAGAAGCCACGCCATCTACACCTGTAGAAATATTGGGCTTAAATGAAGTACCGGATGCCGGAGAAATCTTTATTGCTACGGATAATGAGAAAGAAGCCCGATCCATTTCCGAAACTTATATATCACAGGGCAGGGAAAAACTGCTGGCAGATACGAAAGCAAAATTATCTTTGGACGGTCTGTTCTCACAGATTAAAGCAGGTAATGTGAAAGAACTTAACCTTATCATTAAAGCCGATGTTCAGGGTTCTGTGGAAGCAGTAAAACAAAGCCTGGTAAAGCTAAGTAATGACGAGGTTGCAGTACGCATAATACATGGCGGGGTAGGCAGCATAAATGAGTCCGACGTATCTCTGGCAAGCACCTCCAATGCCATTATCATAGGATTTAACGTACGTCCGGACAATACGGCCAAGGAACTTGCGGACCGTGAGAAAGTAGACCTCAGACTGTACCGTGTTATTTACAATGCAATTGAAGATGTGGAAGCTGCCATGAAAGGAATGCTTGATCCTACTTTTGAAGAAAAGGTAATTGGTCATGCGGAAGTAAGGCAGGTATTTAAAGCTTCCGGACTTGGTACCATTGCAGGCTCATATGTATTGGACGGTAAAATCGTAAGAGGCTGTTCGGCAAGAATTATGAGAGAAGGCCAGCTTATATTTGAAGGTGCACTTGCATCCCTGAAGAGATTTAAGGATGATGTTAAGGAAGTGGCGGCCGGATATGAATGCGGTTTGGTATTTGAAAAATTCAATGATATTAAAGAACTTGACACGGTGGAACTATATGTTATGCAGGAAGTTCCACGATAAATAAACCTTGCGGCAAGAGCAAAAGAAAAAAAGCGGAAAGAAATATAAAGAAAGGAATGCCAGTTACACCTTCTTTCTGCTCTTAATTTATGGCAGTATCACAGACTTGCCTGTGATATGCAGGTGGAATGGAAATGAGAAAAAACAGTATTAAAAATACCAGAATAAATGGGGAAGTACAGCGGGAATTAAGTCAGTTAATCAGCAGGGAGATAAAGGATCCGCGGATAAATCCCATGACCTCAGTGGTCGCTGTTGAGGTAGCACCGGATTTAAAGCACGCTAAGGTATTTATCAGTGTTCTGGGAGATATGGAATCACAAAAAAGTACATTAGCAGGGTTAAAGAGCGCGGCCCCTTATATAAGGGGGCAGCTGGCCAGAAGTATTAACCTGCGCAATACTCCGGAATTGACCTTTGTGCTGGACCAATCTATAGAATATGGTGTAAATATGTCCCGTCTGATTCATGAAGTTAACAAGGATCTGGACAGAGATAACGAAACAAGTGATAAGGCAGGTTACGGCCAGGATGAAGCTGACGGGGACGGAGACTTATCGGAAGCAGAGGAAGGCTTTACAGATTAAGTTAACATAGGATATCCGCCCCTGCCGGTATTGTTTGTGTGGAGGTTTGTATGAATAATATTTTGGATGAAATAAAAGGTGCGAGAACCATCGGAATTACCGGTCATGTGAGACCCGACGGCGACTGTGCCGGTTCCTGTATGGCATTATATCGTTATTTAAAAGAAAATCTGCCTGGAAATACAGTTGTTGATCTTTATCTGGAAACCGTTCCGGAGAAGTTTAACATAATTGGAGATACGGAACTGATTAAACAGGATAATGCGGAAGGACTCGTATATGATTTGTTTTTTTCCCTTGACAGCAGCAGTCCGGACCGGTTGGGTTTTGCCCGGGAATACTTTGATAATGCCTGCCGAACCATAAATATTGATCATCACATCAGCAATCTTAAATTTGCAGATACCAACCATGTGGAAGAGGAAGTGAGTTCCACCTGTGAAGTACTGTTTGGTTTATTTGAGGAAGAAAAAATAGATTTGACCATAGCAAAAGCCTTATATCTTGGGATTATCCACGATACAGGTGTATTTAAGCATTCCAATACCTCTGAAAAAACCATGAATATTGCCGGAAAGCTTATTTCTATGGGAGTTCCTTTTACTCAGATGATTGATGAAACCTTTTATCTAAAGACATATTACCAAAATCAGATTTTAGGAAGATGCCTTTTGGAGAGTATATTAATACTGGGTGGCAAATGTATTGTTTCCTCCGTGAGCAAAAAAATGCTGGAATTTTATGATTCCGTACCGGCCGATTTAGACGGTATCATCGACCAGCTAAGAGTTACCCAGGGTGTAGAGGCAGCCATTCTTCTTTATGAGACGGATTTGCATGAATATAAGGTCAGCATGAGGGCAAACGGCCTTGTTGATGTAAGGAAAATAGCGGTCTTTTTTGGCGGCGGAGGACACATAAAGGCGGCGGGGTGTACCATGTACGGTACCATTCATGATGTTGTGAATAATCTGTCGGCACATATTGAACATCAATTATCAGATTTAACAGGTGAACAGGAGTCAGAAGCTTGATTAACGGTATTATCAGCATATATAAAGAAAAGGGATATACCTCTCATGATGTGGTTGCAAAGCTGAGGGGAATATTAAAGCAGAAAAAAATCGGACATACCGGAACCTTGGATCCGGATGCCGAAGGGGTGCTGCCGGTCTGTCTGGGAAATGCCACAAAATTATGCGGCATGCTGACGGATAAGGATAAGACTTATGAAGCCGTATTGCTGCTTGGTATAACTACGGATACCCAGGATGTGACCGGTACGGTTTCGGATACCCGTGAAGTAACGGCAGGCAGGAAGCAGATAGAAGACACCATAATTAGCTTCATCGGTGAGTATCATCAGCTGCCGCCCATGTATTCTGCCGTCAAGGTCAACGGAAAGCGATTATATGAACTGGCCAGGGCCGGTAAAGAGATTGAAAGGGAAACCAGAAAAGTATGGATACATAATATACGGATTTTGGAATTCAATGAAGAAAAACATGAAGTCAGAATGTCTGTAGACTGTTCTAAAGGTACTTATATCAGGACGTTATGCCATGATATCGGGGCCGGACTTAAGTGCGGAGGATGCATGAAAAGCCTGTTAAGGACCAGAACCGGAGCATTTACACTGGAAAACAGTTTAAAACTGTCGGATATAGAGGGTATCGTGCAACGGAATCAATTACAGCATTATTTAACAAAAACGGATGATATGTTCCCGGATTATAAGAAGATTACCGTTGCCAGGGAATTTACAAAACTTATATATAACGGGAACAGCTTTCGGCACGGACAGATTAAAGAGCAGCCCAATTCAATGGATAATAACTCTGCATGCTTTATTAACGGACAAGTCAGGGTTTATGACTGGGAAAATCAATTTATCGGAATTTATGAATATAATTCAGAAGATAACATATTTAAACCGGTAAAAATGTTTTTATAAACATTGATAGGAGTTAAGAATATGGAATATATAACAGGTAGGACAGATTTTAAGCTTCACAATTCCGTCGTATCTTTGGGAAAGTTTGACGGAATACACCGTGGACATCAACTTCTGCTGAACAGGATTTTAGAGCAGAAAAAGCTGGGATATCAGGCAGTGATGTTTACCTTTATGTTTCATCCGGACAACCTGTTTTCAGATAAAGAAATTGATACGATTTATACGGAAGAAGAAAAACGGTATTTTTTAGAGCAAAGCGGCCTGGATGTGCTGGTATCTTACCCTTTTACGGAAGAAACAGCTGCCATGGAACCGGAAGATTTTATAAAAGACGTCCTCATTGAAAAGCTGGATGCCAGGATGATTGTGGTAGGCTCTGATTTTTGTTTCGGACATAACAGGAGAGGAAATGTTGCCATGCTGAAGGAAATGTCACATAATTACGGATATGAAATAATAGCATTTGATAAAATAAAGTCTGACGGACAGGTAATCAGCAGTTCTTATATCCGTAATGAAATTATGGAAGGGCATATGGAAAGGGCAAATTCCATGCTTGGCAGGCCGTTTACCATAATCGGAGAGGTACAGCACGGCAGAAAAATAGGACGTACTCTGGGATTACCGACAGTGAACCTGATTCCGCCCCCTCATAAATTGCTTCCGCCTAACGGGGTTTATGCTTCGGTAACCGGCATCAACGGCAAAAAATATCCGGGAATTACGAATATTGGCTTTAATCCGACCGTTGGTATAACTTCGGAACGCAGGGTTGAAACCTATATTTTTGATTTTGACGCCGATTTATATGGTACTTATATTGAAGTTTCCTTATTCTCAATGGAAAGACGGGAAGTTAAATTCAATTCTCTGGAAGAACTGAAAGCTCAAATGCAAAAGGATATAGCTTTCGGGCGGGAATATTTTTTAAGGCATGGCTATTAAAAAGGAAATGGATAAAGGATAAATCCATTCTAAAAATTCAAATATAAATTTTACAATTAATTAATTTAACGCGCTTGCATTTTATGGAAAGGTAGAATAAAATAAGAAAAATGGTTCCTGAAAGGAGATATATATGAAGTTAATACGGAATACTTTACTGATTTTACATGTATTAGTGGGAGTGGGCGCAATAAGCGGAGGATTAGCTGCAATTACGAACCCGGAGGCACCGCTGGGGGCGCCTGTTGAGATTTTAAAATATTCCCCTTTCAGTAACTTTCTTATTCCGGGTATCCTGTTATTTACCGTAATCGGCCTTGGTAATCTGTTCGGCGCCGTAATGTTTCTTACAAAAACGAAATATCAGGGATATATAAGCAGTGTTTTCAGCTGGGCACTGGTTATCTGGATTGTTGTACAATGTATTATGCTGCAATCGGTTGTTTTACTGCATGTATTATTTTTTGTTATCGGATTGGTTCAGGCCTTTTTATCCCTCATATTGATGTTTGAGCAAAGGTTATTTCCTACGAATATTGTTCTGAATATTTTGAAGAAATAATGCACGGGACCTGATTAATTTATAAACAATCTTTTACTGCGTGGTATAAGGCATGAATGCCGTCCTGAATATTTTTTTCCGTCATGTTTGCGTAACCTAACAGTATGGAAGGAGCAGCCGGGAGTTCCGGCTTAGTTATATAATGCTCCCAGAGGCCGTATAATTTAATGCTTTTTTTACCCGCAGCATCTATAATCTCCTGTTCGGAAGCATTGCTTAAAAAGCGGAGCACCAAATGAAGACCTCCGTTTTCTCCTTCAATGCTTATCTTATCCCTGAATATTTTTAAAGCTTGGACTAACTGGTCATGTTTTCCTTTATAAAGTTTTCTCATTTTGTTCAAATGCCTTTCAAAATAACCGTCCGTGATGAAATGTGTAATAATATACTGGTCGATTCTGGATACGGTGGAGGAATAATGGTATAAATACTGCTTATATACTGCCAGTAAATTTTTGGGAAGCACCATATAACCGACACGGATGGCCGGGGCAACCGCCCTGGAAAAGGTTCCGAGGTAAATAACTCTGCCGGAAGAATCAATACCCTGCAGGGAAGGAATGGGTTTTCCTTTATACCGGAATTCACTGTCATGATCGTCCTCAATGATATAGCGGCCCGGTGCTTTATCCGCCCATTGCAGTAATTCCATACGTCTTTTGATTGGCATGACAATGCCTATAGGATACTGATGGGAGGGAGTTACATATACCACATCGGCATCGGATTCATATAACGGCTGTATCCGGATTCCATTATGGTCCAGGTCTATCGGGATAACGCGGTAATGAAAGCCTGTAAATATTTTATAGGCTTGTCTATATGCCGGATTTTCCATAGCTATACTGCTTATAGGCTTACCATATTGAAAGAGCTGGGACAGTAACTGGAGCAGGTAATCGGCCCCGGCCCCGATTATGATTTGATCCTCACTGCAATTTACGCCCCGGGATTCATGAAGATATCTTCCAATGGCAGCCCGCAGGTTTTCATCCCCCTGGTTATTTCCCAAAAGAAATAAGTCATTATTATATTCATTCATACAGTTTTTGGATAATTTACGCCAGGTATTATAGGGGAAAGTGTTAATGTCAATGGCAAATGGCGAAAAATCATACCGGTAGGTTATTTTGGATATTGGAAACGGTTTTGTAACAGAAGAGGGCTTTGGTTTTATATGCGTCAGGTCCGAAACCATTGCCACATAATAACCGCTTTTGGGGACAGCCTCTATATAACCTTCCGAAACCAGCTGTGCATAAGAGAGGTCAACCGTATTGCGGCTGACCTGTAAATTGGCGGCCAGGCTTCTGGTGGAAGGTAATTTATAATGATAGGGCAGGTTTCCGTTTCTAATCTCAGCTTTGATATAATTATATATCTGTTCGTACATAGGCAGGGATGAATGGGTATCGATACTTATAGTCAGCATATTTATACCTCCGAAAATTGGTATGGTTAAATTATAAAATTATCTATAACAGAAGAATACCAGTTATACTTTAAATTTGCAAGCTGATCGTTGCATTTATGCGGCGGAGTATGCCGACGTCCGGGAAAAATATTTGAATCATAAGCGGTGGAAGCTTATGATTTTTCGCTGTCAATATGAAAAATTCCAATTTCTTTATAATGCTCAATTTTGTAATTAATGGTATTCAGACTATTTTCTAATTGCTTCATCTGTGCCAAAATATTGGACTTATGTTTTAGCAGTATATTCCTGCGAATCTCAACCGTCTCATTTCCCTGTAAACACAAGTTCATAAATTCCTTGATATTTTCAATTGACATTCCTGAATTTTTAAGACAGCAGATTAATCCAAGCCAGTCGATATCATTATCGGAGAACTTCCGTATTCCGCTTTGGCTGCGTTTTACTAACGGCAGTAATCCCTCTTTATCATAATAACGCAAAGCATATATGGACAGACCGGTTTTTTCTGAAACCTGCTTTATTGTATATTCCATGATACTTCCTCCATTGTCGCTTAGTTACCCTCATATTCAATAAAATAACATATTGTAAAATTTGTGTCAATCTTATGAAGATATCCGCAGGATAAACAGATATGTTTTTTATTTAACATTTCTATTTAACATAGCCTGCCCCTGCCCCTGCATTTTTTGAGGCTTATAAAAAATCATTGACCTAGAGTTAACTCTATGGACTATACTCATATTATGTCTTAAAACTATGTAATGATTAGAAAGGAGTTTAATATGAATTACAGAAAATTTGGTAACACCGGAGAAGATATTTCAGCTCTGGGCTTTGGCTGTATGAGGTTTCCGGAATATGAAAAAGACGGAAAATGGTTTGTGGACCAGGAAAAAACAACCGAAATGCTGCTTCATGCATATGAAAATGGTGTAAACTATTTTGACACGGCGCCCTATTACTGCCATTCCAACAGTGAGCAGGCCGTAGGAAAAGCCTTAAAGGATATCCGGGATAAGGTAATGATATCGACAAAGATACCGGTTACCGACTGCAAGACAGCAAAAGATTACAGAAAATTCCTGGAAAAAAGCCTGGCTAAATTAGATACACCCTATATTGATTTTTATCATTTCTGGGGAATTAACAAAAAGTCCTTTGATGAAAAAATCATCGGATTGAACCTGCTGGAAGAGGCGAAAAAGGCAAAAGAAGAAGGCCTTATCAGACATATTTCTTTTTCCTTCCATGATGACGCACAAAATATTAAATACATAATTGACACGGCGGAAGAAAAAGGAGTTCCCATGGAAACCATGCTGGTGCAATATAATCTTCTTGACAGAAGCAATGAAGAGATGATAACCTATGCAGGGTCCAAAGGTCTAGGTATTGTAGCAATGGGGCCGGTCGGCGGAGGCAGGCTTGCCGCTCCTACGGATTTATATACGAAATTAACAGGAAAACCTTCCATTGCAACTTATGAGCTTGCATTTAAATTCGTTTTGGGCAATCCATATTTAAGCTGTGCTTTATCCGGCATGCAGAATATTGATATGGTAGAGAAGAACCTTACAATCGGAAGTGACAGTGCAGTACTTGACAAAGAAGAATGGGAACAGTTAGGTAATGCGGTGGAGCAGCTTAAAAAATTCAGCGAACTGTACTGCACCGGATGTTCCTATTGCCAGCCATGTCCGGCAGGAATCAATATTCCTCACATTTTTAATTTATATACTTACCACAATGTTTACGGTTTAACCGGCCATGCCAAAGCGGAAATGAAGAAATACAGGGAAGAAACCGGTAAAACCATCGAGGACTGCAAGGAGTGCGGTTTTTGTGAAAAGAAATGTCCGCAGAAACTTAAAATCCGCAGCGAATTAAAACGTGTGGAAGGCGTATTGGCAGCATTATAATATAAAAATAAAACGCCTGTACAGGCAGAACGGAGGTTATAATGAAAATTTTATTTATCGGCGGAACAGGAACCATCAGTGCGGCTATATCCAGGACATTATTAGAAAGAGGAGATGACCTTTATTTATTAAACCGGGGACACAGGAATGAGATTCTGAATGGAGCCAGGGAAATCAAGGCCGATATTAACGACGAGGCACGGGTAGCTGAATTAACGGCAGGTATGGAATTTGACGCAGTCGCTGATTTTATTGCTTTTGAACCGGCTCAGTTGGAAAGGGATTATCGGTTATTTAAGGGCAGAACCAGGCAGTTTATCTTTATCAGTTCAGCTTCCGCGTATCAGACTCCTTTAGCCGATTACCGGATTACGGAAGGAACGCCTTTGTCCAATCCGTTTTGGGAATATTCCCGTAACAAAATTGCCTGTGAAGATTTCTTAATGAAGATGTATCGGGAGAACGGTTTTCCGGTTACCATAGTAAGACCAAGCCATACCTATGATGAAAGAAGTGTTCCTTTAGGTGTACACGGTGAGAAAGGAAGCTGGCAGGTAGTAAAACGTATGCTGGAGGGGAAAAAGGTAATTATCCATGGTGACGGCACTTCCCTTTGGACTATGACCCACAATACGGATTTTGCCAAAGGATTTATCGGATTGCTAGGTAATATTCACGCCTTCGGAGAAGCCGTGCAGATTACTTCGGATGAAACGCTGACCTGGAACCAGATTTATGAGACAATTGCAGATGCGGCAGGAGTTAAACTAAATGCTGTACATGTTTCTTCGGAATTCCTGGATGCTGCCAGTAAGCAGGATTTTAAAGGTTCCCTGCTGGGAGACAAAGCTAACTCAGTGGTATTTGACAATTCCAAATTAAAGAGACTGGTGCCTGATTTCACAGCAGCCAAACGTTTTGATCAGGGTGTCAGGGAAACCATCCAAAATGTATTAAGTCATCCGGAATATCAGGTTGAAGACAAAGTATTTGACGAATGGTGTGATAAAGTAACAGCCGCACTGGATAAAGCGGTGCAGGACATAGTAAAATAGTAGTGCCGGCAAAAAATAGTAGTGCCAGCAAAAAAGCAACCTTCATTTCCACTTTTATAGTGAATTTGAAGGTTACTTTATGTTATTTTCGGGATTTGCTTTCCCGGTCTTACCCTTTTGGGACACCCTCTTTTTTTCCGGTAATGATTGGACTGAAAAATACATGAAAGAATGAATAAGTACATATAATATTTTATAATATATGCAGATAGGAATAACAGGGTATTTTTATGCTTAAAGCTGCGGTATTATTATAGTATTTTAAATGGATTTTTTTATATAGGGATGATATAATAAGCAATGTGACAATTAAGGGAAAACAAATGTTTTAACTAGAAATATTTACTGGAAGAATGTTTTATATGGTCTGGCGGCAATAAGGAGCAGAAATACATGAATTTAATAAATAATATAATAATTAATGTATATTCTATTGGGATTTTGGTTATTATTTACATATTTTCCTTGAGGAATGATGAAGAAAAATCTTTGCAGAATAAGTTATACAATGGGATTCTGCTGATTACCATTCTGATGCTTGCCGTAGACATATTAAGCAGATTTGACGGTAAGCCCCATACGATATATCCTATTATCAACCAAATCGGTAATTTTGTTATTTTCCTTTTAAACCCTGTTGTAGCATCACTTTGGTTACTATATGTGTATGATCAGATATTTCAGACAGAAAAGATACCAAGAAAAGTGCGTTATCCATTATATGCAGTTAATGCCGTTAATATAGTCCTGCTGATATTAACACAATTCCGGGGATGGTATTATTATATCGATTCCGATAATATTTATCACAGGGGTCCTATGTTTTTGTTTGCTGCTTCCATAAGCACTGTTCTGGTGATTGCTGCTTTTTTATTGATTGTAATAAATCGTGAAAAGATTAACAAGAAGCATTATTTTTCCCTTTTGTTCTTTGCGGTACCGCCCTGTCTGGGACTTTTTTTCCAGCTGATTTTTTATGGAATATCAATAGTATTAAATGGTATTGTGCTATCCCTGTTAATTGTTTCTTTGAATATCCAGAATTATAACATATATACGGATTATCTGACCGGTGTAAATAACCGTAAAAAACTTGAAATTTATATGAGGCAAAAAATCAGTACCAGCACCGAGGAGAAAACCTTTTCAGCCATCATGCTGGATTTAAATAATTTTAAAGTGATTAATGATACCTATGGCCATGATGTGGGTGATAATGCGCTGCAGATTACTGCGAAACTTCTGGGCAGCTGTCTTCGTTCCAATGATTTTATCGCCAGGTTTGGCGGCGATGAATTTTGTATTGTTCTTGATATATCTGACCAGGCTAAGCTGGAGGAGGTTGTTTCCAGAATCAAGAATTGTATTGATAAATATAAACAGACCGTTGACCAGCCTTATAAACTAAGTATTAGTATGGGTTACGCCGTATATGATTACCGCTCTTTCATGAGTATGGAGGAGTTTCAAAAACAGATTGATAAATTGATGTATGATGATAAACAGGCTAATAAAGAAATACAAAAAAATATTGCAGGTAATTGAATATAGGGCTGGTGCAAAATAAATGTCTGTTGGTAAGAGATTTTGCACCGGCCCCCCTTTATATCTGTATTAGAGTCTGTTTGGAAAATCATCGCACCTGAAAGTTTTTTATGCAATTATGGAATATTTTCGGAGTCTGGTGCATAAAATATGCTGTTTCATAATTAAACAGGAGGTTATAATTATTACAATGAAGAAAATACAGATATTAATTAATTCAATTGAACAAATTAAGGAGTTTATGCGTGACACCGATAAGTTTAGCGTAGATTTGGATTTGGTTTCGGAACGATATGTCGTAAATGCAAAATCGATTATGGGAATTTTCAGCCTGAATTTATCTCAACCGGTGCAAATGGATATTCATGCAGAAGGGCAGCAATTAGATGAAATACTGGAAGTAATGGGGAAATATATGGTCAGATAAAAGCGGAAGGAGGAATAGGTATTGCAATTGGTGCGGCAAAAGGATACAATAATATTAATTAACCTGATTCAATATAAAAAAATAAAGTTTGAATTGTTCATGGAAATGTAAAAGAAATTTAGATTAGAGCAGTATGCAAAGGGTGCAAAATATGTCAGATTGTTATATCAGCTATGGTGAAATAAAGAGAAAAATCAGAAACCTTAAGAAAGTGGAACTTAAAATACGTTTCCATATGGTAAATTTCCAGGAATGTAATAATATGCTAAACAAGCTGGCTAAAAGGAATCATATCAGCCTGGTATGGGATGAATTCTTTGATTTGCATGAAAGTGCTGCAAAATCTGTCAGGTATCCTATTCATAAATTAGTAAAAATGAATAAAGACGAACTAAAAAATATTATCAGCGAATTTTATTATGGTGTTTATTATCAATTTTATAAAGACAACGGAATTCTTGATACAAGTTCTTATGACCCGGATATTCTTGCCCAACTGGGGCTGCCTTTTGACGCTGACAGCGGTGCCATTAAGAAAAGATTTCGTGAGCTTGCTAAAATATATCATCCGGACACAGGAGGGGACAGTTCTAAATTTGTTGAATTAATTGACCGGTTTGAATCTCTTAACATAAAGTAATGAATAGTAAGCTTTTAATTTTAAAGGGGCTGCTGCAAGATTAAAATAGTAACCAAATAACGGACACAAGTTCAGTTAATTGTTTATTTTGCAGCAGCCCCTGGATTTTCATATCCAGTACAGCCTTGCATAGATATCACTTAATTCAGCACCGTTATTTACGCCAGTGCCGCGTTGTCGTCAATCGGCGTACCAGTTATTATTTGCCTCTATAGCAGGATGTACGGTTAAACTATTATAACCGGTTTGAAGGTATATATTTTTTTAGAAAGGACTGATAACAACCGGTTGAATTTGTTGGCCTTCCAAGGCGCTTTCCAAAGTCAGCTTTAGCAGATGCGTATGAGCAATCATGGATTTTGGCTTATTGTCAGGACTATCCTGTCCAAAGGGGACGAAATATATATTTTTAGTATTCAGCAAGGTTCCGATGTTTTTCAGATTGAGCCCCAGTGCATCGTTGGTGGCTACGGATATCACCAGGGGTTTGTTGTTGCGTATATGTGCTTTTGCCGCCATAAGGACCGGGGAATCCGTTATACCGCCTGCCAGTTTGGCTAAGGTATTTCCGGTACATGGAATTATGGCCAGGATATCAAAGAGATTCTTCGGACCGATTGGTTCAGCATCTTCAATTGTTGTAATGGGATCTTTTCCTGTCAATTGTTTCAACCTGTCATAAAAGTCGGAAGCTTTGCCGAACCTGCTATCTATTTTTTGGGCGTTAAAGGATAATATGGGATACACGTTGGCATTTTCAGCCAGGAGATGTTCTATTTCCTCAAATGCTTTATCAAAGGTACAAAAAGAACCGGTTAATGCGATTCCGATATTTTTATTATGCAAAGACATACGAATCACTTCTTTCTAATTTCGTTAACAGGTGTTCAGTCAAAAAAGCTGCAGAGGATTTTGGTGCATATTTACCAGGAAGACCAAGGCAAAGCTTTGCATTCCGGGATAATTCTCTGGAAGCTTCAAAATCAACTCCGCCGGGGGCGGAGGAAATATCAATAATGACTACATCCGGATTTGTCCTGGCAAGCAAATCTCTTGTCAGAATAAGGGATGGAATCGTATTAAAGATATAATCATATTGTTCTATATTTTTTTCCAGAGCAGAAAGCGGAACCATACCAAAAGAAGCTGCGTTGGCAGCAGCTAAAGCAAGGGGAGATCTTGCAGCTATATCAATATGGCCGCACAGACCTTTTAATTTCTCGGCTAAAGTACGGGCGCATCTGCCAAATCCTAATACAAGGCAGGAACTTCCATGAAGGTTGGTAGTACTTCCCGAAATGGCTTCTGCAATAGTTCCTTCTGCAGTTGCTATGGTATTATATAAAATAATCTCTTCCTGTTCCATAAAATCATGATAGTAAATATGGTGAGCATCACAGTATTTTTTAATTTCTTTGGTCAGGCAGCCGCCATATAAGTTCTGTTCCGGGCTCATTAAATTCAGCATTTGTTCTATGGACATATCCGGCTGTGCCATTTGGGATAAGATATTTTTTCCGTCCCTTGTGACCGGAATTGGCGTAATTAGGTTTTGGCAGTAATCTATGGCTTCTGCCAAAGAATCAGCAATCACACAGGACATATCCAGGGATGGGTTAAGAAGACCGTATACAATGACAGAGAAATTACGGGCGATTAACTCATTTGCCATATAGATTTGTCTCATATCTCCGCCGATAATTGCAAAATCATAACGAATAAGGTTCATAAATTGCCTCCCGATGTTATTAACAAAGAGTTTAAAGATAAAGCGTTTCCGTTAACAAGTATTGCATGATTCAATATATGGATTTTCCCATAAAAAGTTCTTCCTGCCGGGGAAGCAGTTAACTGTAAAATAATCGTTTTTATGACAAGTTTTGAGCTATGATGACCAACAGCCATATTTATTTGGCCTGAATTTCTTTTATTTTTAGGAAATAATTGTACTATTTGCGGGTTTATTAAATTCGTTATTTACATTTCATTGATACTATGTTATTATAAAAACTGTATGGTGATTACCTTATGAAGATTATTTCAAAGGAATAATCCCATTTAAAGTTTTTAACATTAGTTTTTACCATAAGCCGATACTCAGAATCTGGACACTCCGACCTTAATCTTAGTATCAGGCGTTTTAAATTCAGGAGGAATTATTATGATTAGCAAAGAAAAGAAACAGGAAATCGTTGCAACCTATGGCAGAACACCTCAGGATACCGGATCTCCGGAAGTACAGATTGCACTGTTAACTACCAGAATTAATGAATTAACCGAACATTTAAAGATTAATAAGAAAGATCATCATTCAAGAAGAGGACTTCTTAAAATGGTTGGTCAAAGAAGAGGCCTGCTTGAATACTTAAAGAATAAGGATATTGAGGGATACCGTACCTTAATTGAACGTTTGGGATTGAGAAAATAATCCGGCGGTTACGGATTAATTTCGAATAAAATTTAAAATAAAAAGTTTCCTGTATTGGTTTGTTACAGGAAACTTTTTCTGCAATATAGTATACTATGTGACGCCATTTAGGAGCGTAGCACCACTACGCACCCGAAATCACTCCTTACTCCTTGTCTCCCGCAAAGCAGAGTATAGGCACGGGCACGAGCATTTTCAAACACACTCTAGCCGGTAAAATTATCTGAGGGCTTTTTTGCCAGAATACTTCTGGCAACGCTGATTCCATTGGCGGAAGCCTGTTGGAGGCCTCTGGTTACGGAAGCTCCGTCACCGATGGCACGGAGGCCGGTTATACTGGTCTCAAAATCTTTGTTTACAACTACCTTATTGGAATAAAATTTTACTTCAACACCATACAGGAGGGTTTCATCGCTTGCAATACCCGGAGTTACTTTGTCCAGAGCAAGGAGCATTTCTTTAATGTCTACCATAATCCTGTGGGGAAATACTAAGGATAAATCACCGGGAACCGCATCCTTTAAAGTAGGAATCAAATTATTTCTGCATAACCTTTCTTCCGTTGTTCTTCTGCCCCTTTGGAAATCGCCGAAGGTCTGAACCAAAATTTTACCGTCACACAGCATATTGCTTAACTGGGCGATATATTTCCCATAATCGATTGGCGTTTTAAAGGGTTTTGTAAAATTCTTGGAAACCAGGATTGCAAAATTGGTATTATTTGTTTTAAATTCCTTGGATTTATAAGCATGGCCGTTTACAACTGCCAGGCCGTTTTCATAATATTCCGTTGCAACCTCACCGGAAGGATTGGTGCAGAAAGTACGTACCTTATCGTCAAAAGTAGGAGTATAATATACAAGTTTTGCTTCGTAAAGATTTTTATTTAAAAACTCCATGACTTCGTCACGGACCTCCACACGCACACCGATATCAACCGTACCGACCCTGGTTTCAATGCCATGGTCATTGCAGATATGGCTGAACCAGTCGGAACCTTCACGGCCGATGGCAGCAACGATTTCTTCCGCGTAAAAAGTTGTGCCGTCGCCTATTATGATACCCCTGGCCTGCTGATTCTCGATGATAATATCCTGAACCATGGTATTAAAAAGCATTTCGACGCCGGATGAGAGCAGGTGTTCCTG
This sequence comes from Lachnoclostridium sp. UBA903, assembly GCA_002294045.1. Classification (GTDB taxonomy): domain Bacteria; phylum Bacillota; class Clostridia; order Lachnospirales; family Lachnospiraceae; genus Anaerocolumna. Next base: position 23,550 of record DBEP01000121.1, read on the forward strand.
TAAACGGGTATATATCTTATAGCCTTCCTCCGTACCCAGGTGCCGGATAGGACATTCGATTAATTTGAGATTGGCATTGATGGCACGTCTTCTGATTTCATGGATTTCATTTTCTTTATTTATTCCGTAAACATTGGTGTCGGCACCGAATTTAAGGTATATATCATCGGATTCTTTTAACAGTTCAATGGTTTTTTCATAACCTAATATATCCGGCAGATTACCGCCTACATCAGGAGAAAGAGAGAGCTTACCGTCTGAAAATGCTCCGGCCCCGGCAAAACCTGTTGTAATAGAGCAGGGTTTACAGCCTACGCACTGCTTAGTCGTTCTCTTGGGACACATTCTTTTTTCGATAGGTCTCCCTTTTTCAACCATTAATATTTTTAAATTTTTATTTTCTTTTTTTAGTTCATAAGCACAAAAAATACCGGAAGGTCCGGCTCCTATAATTATAACATCATATTTTTGCATAGCAACACTCCTTCTGTGTTTCTGGTCTCTGTTTAACTATCGCATAACCAACGAAATTCTATCATAAATATTATAAATATGCAAGCCGCAGAAGTGCCGGCGTAAGAGTTTTAATAACAAAACTCCGCCTTGTGCAATATGACTTTTTGCGCTGAAATATATGGATTCATATTTGTAACAGACGAACTTAAAAAATGAAAAATATAGTAGTATTTTATTTATTTTAGTGCTATAATATATTATTGCAGGGTCTTTTTTTCCTGTAATATTAGTGTGTGTTGGAGATTTTTTCCGAGACTTCTGAAAAGGGTATCGAATGGAAGGAACGGCTTAAATTAAATTTGGATAACATGAAATTCGGTGAATTTTTCAGTAGTTTCGGCATCTCCAACAAAATTATTCTTTCAAAGGAGAGCAAAATATGTACAAAAGTTTTTCCATGGAACTTGCCGGAAGAACTCTTACCGTTGAGATAGGTAGAGTTGCGGCACAGGCCAACGGTGCTGCATTTATGCACTACGGCGATACGGTTGTATTATCAACTGCAACTGCATCGGATAAACCAAGGGAAGGAATCGATTTTTTCCCCCTAAGTGTTGAATATGAAGAAAAATTATATGCAGTTGGTAAAATTCCGGGAGGATTTATCAAAAGGGAAGGTAAAGCATCCGATAATGCGGTTCTGACCTCCCGTGTAATTGACAGGCCAATGAGACCGTTATTTCCGAAAGATTATAGAAATGACGTAACGCTGAATAATTTAGTTATGTGTGTGGACCAGGACTGCAGTCCGGAATTAACTGCAATGCTGGGTTCTGCAATTGCCACGGCAATTTCTGATATTCCTTTTAACGGGCCTACCGCATCAACCATGGTTGGTATGGTGGACGGGGAATTCGTGTTTAATCCGACAAGTGCACAAAGAGAACAGTCAACGTTATCCTTAACGGTTGCGTCTACAAAAGAAAAAGTAATTATGATTGAAGCCGGTGCCGACGAGTTGCCGGAAGACAAGATGATTGAAGCAATTTTTGCCGCCCATGATTTAAATAAGAAAATTATTGAGTTCATTGACACCATAGTGGCGGAATGCGGCAAACCAAAACATGATTATGTAAAATATGATACTCCGGATGATTTATGGCAGGATATGGTTTCCTTTATTACTCCGGAAGCGATGGAAGAAGCGGTTTTTACCGATGAAAAGCAGAAGAGGGAAGCTAATATCCGGGAAATTAAGGATAAATTAACGGCCCGTTATGAAGAAACGAATCCGGACTGGATACCGTTGCTGGATGAAGCTATCTATAAATTCGAAAAGAAGACGGTACGTAAGATGATATTAAAGGATCACAAACGTCCGGACGGCAGAGAGCTTACCCAGATAAGGCCTCTTTTTGCAGAAATTGATATTTTGCCGAGAACCCATGGTTCTGCCATGTTTACCCGGGGGCAGACGCAGGTTCTTACCGTAACCACGCTGGGGGCTTTGGCAGAAATACAGAAATTAGACGGCATTGACGAAAATGAAACCTCTAAAAGATATATGCACCACTATAATTTTCCGTCCTACTCCGTAGGTGAAACCAGACCTTCCAGAGGGCCGGGAAGACGGGAAATCGGTCACGGGGCATTGGCAGAGAAGGCATTGATTCCGGTTCTTCCCGGGGAAGAAGAGTTCCCCTATGCCATCCGTACTGTTTCCGAAGTTTTGGAATCCAATGGTTCTACTTCCCAGGGCAGTATCTGTGCTTCCACCCTGTCCCTAATGGCTGCGGGCGTACCCATAAAGAGTATGGTGGCAGGTATATCCGTAGGTCTTGTAACCGGGGATACCGATGATGATTATATCATTTTGACGGATATTCAGGGGCTGGAGGATTTCTTCGGAGATATGGACTTTAAGGTTGCCGGTACCCATAAAGGGATCACCGCAATCCAGATGGATATTAAAATTCACGGCTTAACCAGGGAAATAATTGAAAAAGCCATATACAGAACCAAGGAAGCCAGAACTTATATCTTAGATGAAGTTATGGCGCCCTGTATTGATGAGCCTCGTTCAGAAGTTGGGCCGTATTCACCTAAGATTGTACAAATTAAAATCGATCCGGCTAAGATTGGCGATGTAGTTGGCCAGAGAGGCAAGACTATTAATGCGATTATAGACCTGACCGGTGTTAAGATTGATATTTCGGATGACGGTGCGGTATCCGTTTGCGGTATTGATGCCGATAGTATCCAAAAGGCAATTAAAATAATACAGACTATCGTGACGGATTTTGAAGAAGGCCAGATATTTGAAGGAAAAGTAATCAGTATTAAAGAATTTGGTGCATTTCTTGAATTTGCTCCCGGTAAAGAAGGTATGGTTCACATATCCAAGATTTCAAAGAGCAGAATTGACCGGGTGGAAGATGTCCTCACCTTAGGGGATGTAGTTAGAGTTGTGTGTCTTGGCAAGGATAAGATGGGACGTATCAGTTTCAGTATGAAGGATGTAAAATAATTTCAGACCATAAAATAAGCGATTGAATTCCGGCAGCAAATTAAATTGTTGCCGGAGCTTTTTATTTTAATCATATCAGCATATCAGGGAAAGCGCAGGAAGGAAAACGCCCCGGGAGAAAGGCGGATTTTCCAATGTTGACAAATTTTTCTCCTGCATTTATAATTTTTAAAAAACATGAAATAATTTATAATACTTATAAATACTCAAGCTTTTATCATTTACGGAAAGGAGCTTAAAGTGAAGGAAGAACTATTTACACCACAGGAAGTTGCCGATTTGTTAAAAATAAAAAAGAACACCGTATATGAGCTTATTAAGCGTGGTGAGTTGAAATGCAGAAAAATAGGAAAGCAGTTCAGAATCCGTAAAGATGAGCTGGAGGAATATTTAAATACAGCCAATAATAGTATGGCGGCGGGGGCAGCCGGTATTATAAACCCGGACAAGCCTGCCGGGTACGAAAAGCCTGAAATAACGGAACAGGCGGGCAAAGCCAGTATTAAGGATTATAATATGGATTTGGAAGACAATATTGCCGGGGAGCCTTATAAAAATAGGGGACTGGTTATATGCGGTCAGGATATCCTATTGGAGATACTGTGTAATTACCTTTCCGGTCAGTTGGAAGACCTTCCTTTATTCCGGTCTTATCTTGGCAGTTATAATGGATTATATGCATTATACCAAGGGAAGGTAGATGTTGCAACCGCCCATTTATGGGATGGGGAGACGGGAGAGTATAACAATCAGTTTGTAAAGAGAATGCTTCCGGGTATTCCATACCGTAGAATCCATCTGATAAAAAGAATGCAGGGATTTTATGTCAGAGAAGGCAACCCAAAACGGATTAAGGATTTCGGAGACTTGATACGGGATGATATCACCATGATAAATAGGGAAAAAGGAAGCGGTACCAGGATTTTGCTGGACCAGCAGCTGTTAAAGCTGGGGATAAAAGCATCTCAGGTAAACGGGTACGGGAAAGAAGTGACCTCCCATCTTGCCTGTGCCGGAGTAATAGCCAGAGGCGGTGCAGATGTT
>DBEP01000121.1:27636-27928 GCA_002294045.1 Lachnoclostridium sp. UBA903
CAGAGGCGGTGCAGATGTAGCCATAGGTATTGAAAGAATCAGTAAAGAACTAAAAGGACTTGATTTTATACCTATCCAGTTGGAGAATTATGACTTAGTGGTTAAATTGGAGTCAACCCGGTATAACTGGTACCAGAAATTGTTAGGTATCATCAATTCCGGTGAATTCAAAGAAGAGCTGGAACGTTTATCCGGATACGATACGACAAATACCGGGAAGATATTGGATTAGATTGGTGTAGGAATAGATAAAGAAGAAATCTGACAGACTGGGGCTGTTGCAAAATATTGA
>DBEP01000121.1:28058-48705 GCA_002294045.1 Lachnoclostridium sp. UBA903
TTGAATTTTGCAACAGCCCCAAGTTCAGCCAGTTTTTTTATGTAAAAAACATTAAAATAATGATTGACTTTCATAAAGGAAACGTGTAAAATACAAAACATCAAAAACAAAACACATATAAACGATACAATAATAGATAAAACACAACTATAATTTACATAAACATGGTTGCTCCTGCATGTTTGCAGGGAGCGCCCTGATAAGACAAAGATGTCCGGGACCAGTAAGGTCTCAGGCATCTTTTCTAATTTCATGGGAAAGCTCGTCCTATGAGATAAAAACCCTACGGGCCAGGCTCTTTCTTGTGATAATTATACCCGCTGTAACACGGTAATATAGAAAAACGGCAATTATGTAATAGGAATATCATCTTAATACAACAAAGGATTTCCATTACATTTGTATAAAAATTTACGAATGGAACTTATTATGAGAGGAAAAGGCAAAGCGTAACTAAGGCTCAAAGTAATAAGCAAAAGAAAGGAGAATTTTATGAAAAAGTTAAAACATGTTTTGCTACTGGGTATTTGTATGGCTGCTTTACTGTCTGCAGGCTGCGGTAAAAAAGATACAAGTGAGGCGGATAGCACCGCAGGAAATTCCACTGAGGCGGTTGCGGACACCGCCGAAAACAGTGACGGCGTGCAAGATTCGGCATCAGAAGAGGATAGCTCTGCAAATACGGAACAAGCAGCTGAAATTCTCGTGGCTGCGGCTGCAAGCCTTCAAAACGCCATGGAAGAAATCGAAAAATTATATCAGGCGGTAAATCCTAATGTAACGGTAACATTTACCTTCGGCAGTTCCGGAACATTACAGGAACAGATAGAACAGGGAGCCCCGGTGGACGTATTTATGTCGGCCGCGTTAAAACAAATGACGGCATTAGAGGAAGAAGGACTTATATTAGACGGTACAAAAAAAGATTTGCTGGAGAATAAAGTGGTATTGATTGTACCAAAAGACAGTGAGCTTGGAATTGCCGGCTTTGAAGATATTTTAAAAGCATCCGTTATTGCCCTGGGAGACCCCGAGAGTGTACCGGCAGGTCAGTATGCGGAAGAAATATTTACCTCTCTTAACCTGCTGGATGATGTGAAAGAGAAAGCAAATTATGGTAAAGATGTAACGGAAGTGCTTACCTGGGTAAATACGGGCAATGCGGACGCAGGTGTGGTATATGCCACCGATGCCAAATCCAGCGATGCGGTAACGGTTGTTGCAGAAGCACCGGAAGGCAGCACTTCCAAGGTTCTGTATCCCGTTGCGGTAGTAAAAGATTCCAAGGTGCCGGAAGCCGCAAAGGCATTTGTCGATTATCTGGGCTCAGAGGAAGCACTGCAGGTATTCGAAAAATACGGATTTGCTGCAAACCAATAATACTTCCCTGTAAGACGAAGAGCAGAAATCTCCGGAATGAGATGAAAGCAATGAATACGGAAAGGAGATAATAAATGGACTGGTCACCTTTATGGATATCCATGAAAACAGCGGCAGCAGCCACTGTTATTACATTTTTTCTGGGCATTTTTGCCGCTCACAGGGTTATGAAAATCAGAGGACGGTTAGTTTGGTTTCTGGACGGTTTATTTAATCTTCCTCTTGTACTGCCTCCTACGGTTGCAGGATTTTTTCTTCTTGTATTATTTGGGAAGCATGGACCAATCGGGGAATTCTTATCCCTGTTCGGCATACAGATTGTATTCAAATGGTCTGCTACCGTAGTGGCGGCAGTTGTAATAGCTTTTCCGCTGATGTATCGTTCCGCAAAGGCAGCCTTTGAACAGGTTGACCCTAATTTAATCTTTGCTGCCAGAACTCTTGGCATGTCTGAAATAAGAATATTCTGGAAAATCAATATGCCTCTGGCACTTCCCGGAGTTATATCCGGCGGAATATTGGCTTTTGCAAGAGCTTTGGGCGAATTTGGAGCTACTCTTATGATAGCCGGGAACATACCCAAGGTCACCCAGACCATACCGGTTGCAATCTATATGGCGGTACAGGGAAGCAGGATGGACCGGGCGGCTGTTTGGGTAATTATTATTGTTATTATATCCTTTACGGTAGTTTTCCTTATGAATTATCTGCCGAACAGAAAAAGGAAATACGGCACTAAGGAGGAAGGGGAATGAGTTTATATGTAGATATTACGAAAAAATTCAAAGGCTTCTCCCTTACTGTTAAATTTAACACCGATAAGGAAAGAATGGGGCTTCTGGGGGCTTCCGGATGCGGCAAAAGTATGACTTTAAAATGTATTGCGGGTATTGAGAAACCGGATGAGGGCCGTATTATTTTAAACGACAGGACCTTATTTGATTCAAAAAAGAAAATTGATTTACCGCCCCAGCAAAGGAAAGTAGGGTATTTGTTTCAGAATTATGCCTTGTTTCCCAATATGACGGTGGAAGAAAATATAGGCTGCGGTTTAAAAAAATCGAAAAAAGAGAAAAAGCCAAGAGTGGATCAAATGATAGAATTGTTGCATTTGAAAGGACTGAAAACAAGATATCCCATGCAGTTGTCCGGCGGACAGCAGCAAAGGGTGGCATTAGCCAGGATTTTTGCTTATGAGCCGGATGTTTTGATGCTTGATGAGCCTTTTTCCGCACTGGACGCTTACCTGAAGGAAAATCTTCAGCAGGAGCTGTCTTCGGTATTAAAAGAATATAACGGGGATACTATAATCGTATCCCACAACAGGGATGAAATATACAGCTTATGCGAAAAAATTGCTATTATAGATGCGGGCAGCCTGGTATTAACCGGCAATACGGCTGATATTTTTCAAAAACCGGTTAGACTGGCAGCTGCGAGACTGACCGGGTGCAAGAATATTTCCAGGGCAAAAAAGGTTTCGGATTATGAAGTGGAGGCACTTGATTGGGGAATCGTGTTAAAAACGGATGAAATGGTATCCGCATATGTTAATTATGTCGGTATCCGTGCACATGACATTAAGGCGGCAAAAATTGAAACGGAAGAAAATACGGTACCCTGTAGTCTGCTTCGTATTGCGGAAAGTCCTTTTGAAAAAAATATTATCGTAAACTGTAATTCAGGCGAGCTGTGGTGGAAAATAAGCAAAGCCTATTGGATTAATAATTTAAAGGAAGAAATACCGGAATATATCAGGCTTCCGAAATCTTCCCTTATGCTGCTGGAATAATCCGTACATGCGGATACGAATCAAGTGACATCAGCGCCGGAGTCTGGCAAGCCAGACTCTTTTTTGTATAGATTTATTTAATTTTGCAAATATTATATCATGACAGCTATATAATTAAGGTTTTAGTAAGAAGAAACGGAGGTAAATCATGATTGATAAAATGGAAAACGGAAAAGATAAAGCCGTCGGCAAAATAAAAGAGACCGCAGGAAAATGGATGGACGATGAGGGACTTGAATTCCAGGGTAAAATGCAGGGGATAAAAGGAAATATCGGTGAAAAAACAGAAGACATGAAAGAATCGGTTATGGAGAAGGCAAACGATTTGATAGATAAGGTAAAAGGTGATAAGCGGAATAAAAATAATGACATGGATAACAGATAAAAATAAGTAATTTTTCAGAGCTGAAAGTGCAGATTTCCTTTATATTAGGCCAATATGCTTTTTCAGCTCCTGCTACATAAAATCTATTTCAGGCATTGTATTTTTTAATTTTCTAATTTCAGGAGCCGGCCTGTCCCGGGTATTATTTTCCGGCCTTTGCTTCTTCTGTCAATCAGCAGGAATGTCTTGCAATTTGCACCCAAAACTATTACAATAAAAACAACCAGAAAATATGTTCGAATTTCACTTAAATTATTATCTTATTACAAACCATGGAGACAGGAGCCGTATATGGAAGAATATAAGCTGACAATGAAACAGGCCAGAAGATTTATGCTGGTAAAACATGGATTAATGGGTGGTTACAAATTCAGCGGTAAGGATGGTATCAGGCAGTTTGTTAAGCAGGCAGGCTGTATTCAGTTTGATCCCATTGATATCTGCGGAAAAAACACGGAACTGGTACTACAGTCAAGGGTAAAGGGTTTTACCAAGGGGATGCTCTACGAACTGTTATATGAAGAGAGGAGCCTCATAGATTATTATGATAAGAATCTGGCCATTATCGGTATGGAGGACTGGAAGTACTTTCAACGAATACGGGAGCATTATAGGAATCACAGCAGAAGCAGGGAGGAAGTCGGTGCTGTGGCAGACCGGATAAAAGAAATTATAAGGGAAAAAGGCCCGGTCTGTTCAAAAGACATAGATTTTAGCCGCAAGGTTGACTGGTATTGGAGCAATGCCAGTCTTTCCAGAGTTGCGTTGGAGACCATGTATTTCCGGGGAGATTTAATCGTTCACCATAAAAAAGGGACCATCAAATATTACGCTTTAACGGAGGATTATATACCGGAAGAGATATTCCAGGCAGAAGAACCCCATACCAGAGAACCGGATTATATAAAATGGAATGTCCTGCGCAGAATCTCGGCAGTGGGGCTTCTGTGGAATAAACCTTCGGACGCATGGCTTTTTATTCAGAATATGAAAGCTCAAAATAGAAATCAGGCTTTTATGGAGCTGCTTCGTGAAAAGAAAATTATTGAGATATCCGTGGATAATATAAAAGACAAGCTTTATTGCCTGGAATCGGACAGGAATCTGCTGGAAGAAATACGGACGGACCCTGTGTTTAAGGAACGAACCGAATTTATAGCGCCTCTTGATAATATGCTTTGGGACAGGAAGCTGATAAAAGCTTTATTTTATTTTGATTACAAGTGGGAAATTTACACCCCTGTGGCAGAACGTAGGTATGGTTATTATGTTCTTCCAATTCTTTCGGGGGATTCCTTCGCAGGCAGGATAGAGATTGTTAACGACAGGAAAAATAAATGTCTTCAAATAAAGAACATATGGCTGGAAAACGGCATAAAACCAACGAAAAAATTAGTGGAAAACATAAAGCGTACCATAAATAAATTTTCCAAATTCAATGACTGCGGTATAATTGAGTATAGCAATTGCTTGTGGTAACAGTAAGCGGGTAATAAAGGTGGATATCCATTTCTTTCTATATTTAAAGGGATTATTTCTTATTGGGATATTCTTATATTGTATATTCTTTAAGTTAGTGATACAATTTAGGCTATATGAAAAAAGGGAAAGGAAATAGTACATGATTAACCGTAAAAAGTTATCCAACGGAATAACTGTTGTATTGGAAACCATGCCTTATTTAAGGAGTGCAGCCTTTGGCATATGGGTCAAGGTAGGGTCCTCCAATGAAAATGAAAATAATAACGGCATTTCACATATAATTGAACATATGCTTTTTAAAGGGACAAAAAATCGCTCTGCCAAACAAATAGCGGACGATATGGCCAGAATCGGAGGAGATATTAACGCCTATACCAGTAAAGAATGCACCTCTTTTTATGCCGTTACCCTGGACGAGCACCTGCCCATTGCCATTGAAATTATCGGTGATATGCTAAACAATTCTTTGATAGATGAAAAGGCTTTAAAGAAAGAAAAAGGCGTGATTATAGAAGAAATTGATATGTACGATGATTCACCGGAAGACCTGGTACATGAAATGCTGCAGATGAAAGTATGGGATAAGCATCCTCTGGGGTACCAGATATCCGGTAAGAAGGAAACTGTCCGGGCAATTACCAGACAGGAGATTCTGGACTATATGGCCGGCTATTATGTTTCTGAGAATATGGTTATATCGGTTTCGGGTAATTTTAAGGAAGATGAAATAATGGAACTTCTGGAAACTCACTTCTCCGGTATTCCCGCAGGTCCCAGACAACCGGATTGTACGGTGCCCCTATACCGTCCCTCCGTCTATACCAAAGAAAAAGATGTGGAACAACTCCATCTGAATATTGCTTTTGAATCCGTGGTAGCGGATGCCGACGAAAAATATGCTTTAACCATATTAAATGCCGTCCTGGGCGGCAGCATCAATTCCAGACTGTTTCAGGTAATACGGGAAAATCTGGGGCTGACCTATACCATATATTCTTATGGAAGTTCTTTTAAGAAAGCCGGTTTGCTTCATATATACAGTGCCATGAATCCAAATCAGTTAGAGCCGGTTTTATCAAATTCCTTTGATATTATTGAAGATTTAAAAGTGAACGGCCTGACAAAGGATGAATTATCCATGGCAAAAGAACAGATTAAAACGGAACTGATTATGGGAAACGAAAGTGCTAAAAACCGGATGAGCAGCAATGGCAAATCGATTCTGCTGAAAGATTACATCGTGCCTTTGGAAGAAACCATTAAAAGGGTTGAGGAAGTAACCAGGGATGAAATCATGAAGTTTGCAAAAAAACATCTTGTAAAGCAAAATTGCAGCTTGTCTTTGGTAGGTAATCTGGAAAATACGGATAAATTAAAATTGTAAAATTTATCCAAAACACTTTACGTATAAATAATTATGTGATATATTCTTTAAAAAAACCGGTGGTGATAAAATGTCCCATATAGTTGGAAAATCAGCTTACAAAAGTTTGGAGGAAAGAATTAATAAGTTTCCCCAGGGTGCCCCGCCGTCAGAAACCCTTTATAAAATTTTAAGCATACTGTTCAGTGAAAAAGAAGCAGCCTATGTAGCACAGCTTCCTGTCAGGCCGTTTACTGTTAAAAGAGCCGCGAAGATTTGGAAAGTGAATGAAGTAAATGCGGAAAAGCTTCTAAACCGGCTTGCAGCCAGGGCACTGCTGCTGGATATGGACCATAGCGGTACCAGACAGTTTATGCTCCCGCCGCCTATGGCGGGATTTTTTGAGTTTTCAATGATGAGAATCCGGAACGATATTGACCAGAAACTGCTGGGAGAGCTTTTTTATCAATATTTAAATGTGGAAGAAGACTTTGTAAAAGAATTGTTCTTAAGTACGGAAACCAGACTTGGCCGTGTATTTGTACAGGAAGGAGTTCTTACAAACGAAAATGAAGTCCGCATATTGGATTTTGAAAGGGCAAGCCATATCATTAAAAGTGCAGAACACATTGGTATCAGTACCTGCTACTGCCGCCATAAAATGCATCATGCAGGCCACGGCTGTGATGCGCCTATGGACATATGTATGACCTTTGGTAACGCAGCGGCTTCCCTGATAAAATATAATTATGCCAGAGAGGTGGAGGCTTCGGAAGGAATCGAGCTTTTACACCGGGCTTATGAAAATAATCTTGTCCAATGCGGGGAGAATGTCAGGGAAGACGTAACCTTTATCTGTAACTGCTGCGGCTGCTGCTGCGAGGCAATGGTCGCCGCCAAAAAATTTGGTATGCTGCATCCGGTACAGACAACAAATTATATGCCGGAAATTAATGACCAAAGCTGCACCAAATGCGGAAGGTGCATGAAAGCCTGTCCAATCGGTGCCATAGAAATCAGGACGGATGAAGCAGATATAAAAACAATGAAGATAAATGAGGAGGTATGCCTTGGATGCGGAGTTTGTGTAAGGAATTGCGGCAAAAACAGCATCATGCTGAAAAGACGCAATCAGAAAATTATAACTCCGGTAAATTCCGTCCACAGAACCGTACTTATGGCCATAGAAAAAGGAATGCTGCAAAATTTAATTTTTGACAATCAGGCCTTTGGCAGCCACAGGGCTATGGCAGCGGTTTTATCCGCCATATTGAAACTGCCTCCGATAAAACAAGCCATGGCCAGCAAACAGATGAAGTCGGTATACCTGGATAAATTAATATCCGCGAAAAAATAATAGGACAAAAGGCATGCACCAGAGCGTGTTTGAAAAATGCTTTGAACTTAATTTGAATTTAATAGGGGCTGTTGCAAAAAGTTGTTTTACTGAACTTATGTCCGGAATAGGATTACTATTTCCTGGATTTTGCAACAGCCCCTGTTAAATTATATTGATTTCACACTTTCTCTTTCAATCAGCTGTACGGCCAGTTCGATTTTAATATTTTCCGTATCGGTACCGTTCATCCGGTCCATTAACCGGGCCACGGCCAGGGCTCCGAGCCTTTGCTTCGGAACATACATGGTGGTTAAAGTCGGGTCCGTAAACTGGCATATGGGCATATCGTCAAACCCGATAATTGATACCTGTTCCGGCACCTTAATATGATATTCCTTAAAAGCCCGGATTGCTGCCGCCGCGATAATATCGTTATCTGCAAAATAGGCAGTCGGCAAAGCCGGGTTGGCTTCTAAATAATTACAGATGTCCAGAAAAGCTTGTTCCGTGGTAGGTGTAATATTTACGACGTAAGGGTGGCCGGTTGGGATATTATTACGCCGCAGGGACTTATAATATCCGTCTTCCCGTTCTTCAAAATTACTGATTCTGGTATTGGAACGGAGATAACCAATCTTTATGTGCCCTCTGGCAGCAAGATATTCCGTTGCAAGGTAGGCACCCTGTACATTGTTGATTAATACGGCATCGCAATTAATATCATCAAAATAACTGTCTAAAATTATTAAAGGTGTTTTGAAATTCTGAAAAAACGAATAATCCTTTGGAGTCATTTCCGTTCCCAGCAGTAAAATACCGTCACAGCTGGTTCTTTTTAAGTCTTCAATTTGCTTAACTTTGTCTTCGTTATCGTACAGATAGGTAATCTGTAGGTGGTAACCGTTCCGGGAACACTCGTAATTAATTCCCTCCGTTACCTGTGAAAAAAACGGAGTATCCGATACAACCGTTCCGTATTTTTTGTAAATTACAAATTGAATGGTTTTATTTAAATTCTTCATGAGCTGCTTTTTGGAAGACTGATATCCGTATGCTGCTGCGGCATCCATTACGGTTTTTCTGGTTTGTTCACTGATTCCGGGTTTATTATTTAAAACCATGGATACCGTTGCCGGCGATAAATTTAATTTTTCAGCAAGTTCTTTTGCAGAGATTGGCATAATAACCTCCATTCTAACCGGTATGTAATTTTAATTTATGTGACTGTTCAATCCGAGTGTAAAAGAAAGGTGTTCGGAGTGAACTGCTGCATTTGTCCTGATGACCGAATGTTACAAATTAATTAGCTATACAATAGAGTACAGTAAAATCCTGTTTACGTCAATCAAAAACTTAATTTTAATAAATTGGACTAAATATTAAGTTTTAAATTCAGTTAATTGGATTGACAATATAATTATTATTAAATATAATTAAATTACAATTTAATAATAATTAAGTACCTCAGAACATGTCATTTTTATTTGGTTCTTGAAACGGAACAGATTGGAGAGCAGGATGGAAAAAGTGAGATTAGGGTTTGCACCGACCAGAAGAAGCATATTCAGTGCACCGGATGCAGTGAAATATGCGAATTTAACACGAAAGAGATTAGAAGAACTTCATGTTGAATTTGTTGACATAACGGATATTAATGAGGAAGGCCTTTTATACAACGATGAAGACATGCTGAAAGTTTATGAGAAATTTACGAAAGAAAAAGTAGACGGTTTATTTTTCCCTCATTGTAACTTTGGCACCGAATATGTCCTGGCAAGGCTTGCCAGGATGATGAACATTCCCGTACTGTTATGGGGCCCCAGGGATGAACGGCCGGACGAAAACGGCATCCGTTTAAGGGACAGCCAATGCGGTTTGTTTGCAACGGGGAAGGTATTAAGAAGATTTCAGGTCCCTTTTACATATATGAATAACTGCCGCCTTGAGGATACGGAATTTTCACGAGGAATTTATGATTTCCTGGCTGTCTGTAATGTGGTTAAGGTATTTAAACATACCAGAATCCTTCAAATTGCTCCGAGGCCTTTTGATTTCTGGTCTACCATGTGCAACGAAGGAGAATTGCTGGAAAAATATAATATTCAGCTTTCCCCCATTCCCATGCCGGAGCTGACCAAGGAATTGAAGAAGGTAAAAAAGGAAGGCAGTGAGGTATCAAAAGTAATTGCCTATGTGAAAGAGAACATGAATGTAAAAATTAAGGAGAATGAGCTGGAAAATGTGGCGGCCCTTAAGGTAGCCATGAAACAGCTGGCGGTTAAGTACGGATGTAATGCCATTGCAATTCAGTGCTGGAATGCCCTTCAGGAAGAAATCGGAATTATGCCCTGTGCAGCCAATTCCTTACTGAATGAAGAAGGCATTCCCGTAGTCTGTGAAACCGATATTCACGGAGCCATAACGGCAGTCATGGTGGAAGCGGCATCCCTGGATGGAACCAGGTCCTTTTTTGCAGACTGGACCGTCCGTCACCCGGACAATGAAAACGGGGAATTATTACAGCACTGCGGACCCTGGCCCATATCCGTCGCCGGAGAAAAGCCGACCATCGGTTACCCTTTGGCCTTTGACTTTCCGGGTGCCGTAGAGGCGGAAGCAAAACAGGGTGATGTAACCCTCTGCCGGTTTGACGGCGATAATGGGGAATATTCCTTGCTTTTAGGCCGTGCCAGAGGTGTGGACGGACCTCATACGAAGGGGACTTATCTTTGGGTGGAGGTAGAGAATTTAAAAAGACTGGAAGCCAAAATAGTGGAAGGGCCTTATATCCATCATTGTGTCGGTATCCATAAAGATGTGGTTCCGGTTTTATATGAAGCCTGTAAATATATAAAGGTGACGCCGGACCTTTACGATCCCATTGAAGAAGAAATAAAAGCTTATCTTCGCGGGGAGAATTAGGAGGAGCCTATGGAAAATTTAGCGGCAAAGGCATTTGAACTTAGAAAAGAAGTTTTAGATATGATTTACCGAGGCAAATGCGGACATATCGGCGGGGATTTCAGTGTAATTGATATTTTGGTATCCCTTTATTATAAGCAGATGAATATTTCCCCGGAGCTTACAGAGGACCCCGGCCGGGACCGTTTTATTTTAAGCAAGGGGCATTCCGTGGAGGCATTGTATGCCGTTTTGGCCGACCGCGGCTTTTTTCCCAAGGAAGATTTGCTTACCTATTCCAGGTATAAGTCCAAGTATATCGGCCATCCCAATAATAAAGTAAAGGGAATTGAGATGAACACCGGTTCCTTAGGTCATGGACTGTCGGTAGCCGTGGGAATGGCCTTGGCGGGAAAAATGGATCAGGCTTCCTTCCGGGTTTATACCGTACTGGGTGACGGGGAACTGGCAGAGGGTTCCGTCTGGGAAGGCGCCATGGCGGGAGGGCATTTTAAACTGGATAATTTATGTGCCGTCATAGACAGGAACCGGCTACAGATTTCAGGAAGCACGGAGGACGTTATGGCCCAGGATTCCCAGGAGGAGAGATGGGCTAGTTTCGGATGGCATGTGCTGCACGCTGTGGGAAATGATATAAATTCCCTGCTAACTGCTTTTGAAAAAGCAAAAGCAGTTAAAGGAAAACCAGCGGTAATTATTGCGGACACGGTAAAGGGTTACGGAGTATCATTTATGGAAAACTCGGCGGCCTGGCACCATAAAGTACCAAGTGAAGAAGAATACCGGAAGGCAGTTAAGGAACTGAATGAAAGGAAGGAGGCATCCTATGAATAAAATTCCCAACCGGCAGGTTATATGTGATGTTCTGTCCGAAAAAGCAGCTGCGGATAAAAATATCGTAGTATTATGCAGTGATTCCAGAGGGTCTGCTTCCATGACAGGATTTGCATCCGCCCATCCGGACCAGTTTATTGAAGTGGGCATAGCGGAACAAAACCTGGTAAGTATATCGGCAGGCCTGGCCAGATGCGGCAAAAAGGCGTTTGCGGCTTCCCCCGCCTGCTTTTTATCCACCAGAAGCCTGGAGCAGGCAAAAGTGGACGTAGCTTATTCAGGCACCAATGTTACCTTGATTGGAATCAGCGGAGGCGTCAGTTACGGAGCTCTTGGCATGACCCACCACTCGGCCCAGGATATCGCCGCTATGGCTTCTATCCCGGGTATGCGTGTGTATATCCCAAGTGACAGACACCAGACAAGATATCTGGTAAAAGCTTTGCTGGAGGATAATATGCCGGCCTACCTGCGTGTGGGCAGGAATCCGGTGGAAGACGTATATGAGGAGGGTAATACTCCCTTTGTCATGAATCAGGCCACCAAAGTGAAATCAGGCAGTGATATTGCCATTATTGCCTGCGGCGAAATGGTGAAACCGGCAAAAGACGCAGCCAAAATACTGGAACAAGAAGGAATTCATGCAAGGGTTCTGGATATGTACTGTATCAAACCCATAGACAGGGAAGCCGTCATAAAAGCGGCAAAGGAAACGAAAGCGGTTATAACGGTGGAAGAGCATACCTTTATCGGCGGCCTGGGAGCTATGGTAAGCCAGATTATCAGCAGGGAATATCCGAAAAAAATAATTAATATGTCCCTGCCGGATGCCCCGGTTGTAACCGGCAATTCCAGGGAAATATTTGACCATTACGGTTTAAATGCGGAAAGCATTGCAAAAACGGCGGCGGAGTTGATAAAAAATGTCTGAAAAATATGTATTGGGAATCGACCAGAGCACACAGGGGACCAAAGCTTTGCTTTTTGATAAAAACGGGCTGTTACTTGCAAGATGCGACCTTCCCCACAAGCAGCACATTAATGAAAATGGGTGGGTTTCCCACGACGGTAATGAAATCTACGGGAATATCTTGAAGCTGATACAGATGGTAGTGGATAAAGCGGCTATTGATAAAAAAGATATCGTGTGCGCCGGTATCAGCAATCAGAGAGAGACTTCCATTGCCTGGGAGGAGGAAACCGGAATACCCATTGCGCCTGCTATTGTATGGCAGTGTTCCAGGGCAAAGGAAATAGTGGAGAAACTGGAAAAAGACGGCTATAACACGATGGTAAGGGAAAAGACGGGAATTCCCTTATCCCCTTATTTTCCGGCTGCTAAGATTGCCTGGATTCTGAAGAATGTAAATGGGGCGGAGGATAAGGAGCTGGAGGGGAAGTTAAAATATGGAACCATGGACAGTTATCTGGTTTACCGGCTTACGGGCGGAGTCTCCTATAAAACAGACTACTCCAATGCCTCCAGAACCCAGCTGTTTAATCTGCGCTCCTTAAAATGGGATAATGTTATCGGTAAGATTTTCGGTATTAATACAGAAAACCTGCCGGAAGTCTGTGACTCCAATGCTGATTTTGGTGAAACGGATTTTAACGGATACCTGGATGGAAAAATACCTATTTTAAGCGTATTGGGTGATTCTCACGGAGCTTTGTACGCCCAGGGATGTCATGAGGAAGGAATGGTAAAGGCAACCTACGGCACCGGTTCTTCCATTATGATGAATATAGGAGAGAAATTAATACACAGCGGACAGGGATTGGTGACTTCCCTGGCCTGGGGCCTTGACGGGAAGGTACAATATGTATTGGAAGGGAACCTTAATTATACCGGTGCGGTCGTCAGCTGGCTGAAGGAAGACCTTAAATTAATACAAAGTGCAGGAGAAACGGAAGAGCTGGCTTTGTCCGCCAATCCTTTTGATACAACCTATCTGGTACCGGCATTTACGGGGCTTGGAGCACCTTACTGGAAAAATGATGCCAAGGCTTTGTTAGCCGGAATGAGCCGTACGACCGGAAGGGCGGAAATAGTAAGGGCCGCTCTGGATTGTATTGCTTATCAGATTACGGATATTATCCTGGCTATGTCAGAGGATGCAGGTATTCCCATATATGGGCTGAGGGTTGACGGCGGCCCTACGCGAAACCGATATTTAATGCAGCTGCAAAGTGACCTGGCGGGCATACCGGTCCACGTTCCGGATGCGGAGGAATTAAGCGGCATGGGAGCGGCTTTTAGTGCCGGAATCCGGTACGGATTATATAAAAAGGATGAAATATTTCATAATATTAACCGAAAAGAATTTAAGCCTTCCATGCTTGCCGAACAGAAAGAAAAAAAATACCGGGGCTGGAAACAGGCAGTTTCCTTAATAACGGACAAATAAATTGTATTAAAATAAACTTAAGCCGTGAATTTATTCGTATGCTGAATTCACGGCTTTTTATATGCGATAAATAATTTTCTGCTCAGTGTTTCTTCTGATTATTATGAAAAACGGGATTGAACAAAAATCTGCTTTCATATATAATGTTTTATGATGGAGCTTTATGGCAGTAACTGTAAAACTTAGATTGACAGATTCTAAAGGGAGAGGTTATTATGAAGATTGATGTTAAAAATTTTTCTGCATCTTGTCATTGCGGCAGAGAACACAAGATTCATGTAAAAGAAATTATAATTGAAGCCGGGGCCATTGATAAATTACCTGTATTATTATCCGATATTTTTACCGGGAAACCGGAAGAGATATGTATTTTATGTGATGATAATACATACCTGGCTGCAGGCAAATTAGTAGAGGAAAAAGTTAAGGGCTGTAAAGTAATAAAGCTTCCATCCAAAGGACTCCATGCTGATAATCACAATGTAAAGCTTGCGGAAGAACAGCTTGATGGCAGAATAAAATTAATTCTTGCCGTAGGAGCCGGAACCATCCATGATATCAGCAGATATCTTGCCAATAAAAGAGGAATTCCTTTTGTATCCCTGCCTACAGCAGCCAGTGTGGACGGCTTTGTTTCAACCGTTGCCGCCATGACCTGGAACGGGTTAAAAAAAACCTTTCCGGCTGTTTCTCCGATTCTGGTCGTAGCGGATACCAATATCTTTTCTAAAGCACCTTATCGTCTTACGGCTTCCGGTATATCGGATTTACTGGGAAAATATACTGCATTAGCCGACTGGGAAATCGCCCATCTCGTTACGGATGAATATATATGCAGTAAGGTCTGTGAACTGGAGCATAAGGCCGTTGACGAAGTCTGTAGCTGTCTGTCCGACTTACGCGGTAATGTGCCGGAAGAAAAACGCATAAAGGCTTACGAACAATTAATGTATGCTTTATTACTGTCCGGTATTGCCATGCAGATGGTCGGCAATTCCAGGCCGGCTTCCGGCGCAGAGCATCATATTTCCCACCTTTGGGAAATGGAAGTCATCAATCCTCCCCTGGATGCCTATCACGGAGAAAAGGTTTCGATTGGCCTGATGATTGTGGCGGAAACCTATCATATGATGAAAGAGGCAATCCGTAACCGGCAGTATGAAATACAATCCTATTCGGGATTAGATTACATGTGCCTGAAAGAATCTTTCGGTCCCAAGGGATTATATGAAGGCATGCTGGAAGAAAATAAACCGGATCCCCTGGAACAGATTGATATTATGGAATTCGGAAAACTGCTGCCGAAAATTGCCGACATCCTGGATAAACTGCCTTCCGTTGACACAATTAATCAGCTGCTGACCGAAGCGGGATGCAAAAAATACGTACATGAAATCGGATTGGATGAACGTATTATTTCAAAGACAATATGTCTGTCGCCTTATGTAAGAAACAGACTTACTTTTATGAGACTGACGAAATTAATAAAGCTTTTGTAATTCACAAACCGATTTTGTCCTGGCATGTTAATCTGAAATCTCTCCGTAATAAAATAGCGGAGAGATTTTTACATATAAACATATAAATAAAAAATAGAATTTTCCATATAATAATCAGGAATTATTAAGCTTCTGTCAAAACTGACTTTGCCCAGCACAAGCAATTTACAGACACGCCCTAGAGCGTGTTTGAAAAATCATCGCACCGTTCTGAACGCCCCACTTTGCGGCATACTGCGTCGCAACTTTGGGAGCGTAGCACCACTACGCACCCGAAATCGCTCCTTGCCTCCCACAAAGTGGAGCATCCAGCCCGGCACAAGCATTTTTCAAATACACTCTAATAAAAACCCGTGAGGAGAATTATATGGAAAATAACACTAAAAAAATTGACAAGGAAAGAGAACAAAAAGAAAAAGAGGAATTGGATGACGGTAAAATACGGGAGTATGGCCAGACTACTCTTGTAAATGAACACAGAAAATCTAAAATACATTTATTATCCATTATTGGAGAGATTGAAGGACATGAATGCCTTCCTCAACATAATAAAACAACAAAATATGAGCATATTTTACCGCAGCTGGCTGCCATTGAGGACAGTTCGGATATAGACGGTTTACTGATTCTGATAAATACGGTGGGAGGTGATGTGGAAGCCGGGCTTGCCATAGCAGAAATGATTGCTTCACTAAGTAAACCGACGGTCTCCCTGGTATTGGGCGGAAGCCATTCCATAGGAGTGCCTTTAGCGGTCTCCGCCCAGTACAGTTTTATTGTTCCCACCGCAACTATGATAATCCATCCGGTAAGGATGAATGGTACGGTGATTGGAGTATCCCAGACATATGATTATTTTGAAAAAATCCAGGAAAGAATATTGAATTTTGTTTCAAGCCATTCCAAAATAAATAAAGAAGAATTTAAGCGTTTGATGCAAAATACAAATCAGCTGGCAAAAGATGTGGGTTCCATATTGGTGGGCCAGGAGGCAATCAATGAAGGAATCATTGACGAAGTAGGCGGTATTAAAGAGGCGTTAAATAAATTATATCAAATAGCAGGAAGAGGTGAAGAATAAATGCTGTATACGGTAGTTCCCCTGGAAAGAATCT
This sequence comes from Lachnoclostridium sp. UBA903, assembly GCA_002294045.1. Classification (GTDB taxonomy): domain Bacteria; phylum Bacillota; class Clostridia; order Lachnospirales; family Lachnospiraceae; genus Anaerocolumna. Next base: position 44,578 of record DBEP01000121.1, read on the forward strand.
ACAGCTATAGAACAGAAAGCATACTTGGTAATTCCGACCGGAGGGATAAAGAAAAGAATGGAGACACATTTGAATACAAAAACATAAACTTGAAACATGGGAGAATCTACGCAAGGAGAGACGGGGAAAATTATGTAGTGGATGGTATTTATTCCACAGATATGTGTGACTATCTGAATAAGGAATATATGCCCGGTGCGGTTATAAAGAATCAGTAAAGAATTATTTCCTTATATTTCATATTATTAAGCCAGCCGTATATTTTACGTAATTTATATCGAACATTTTTTCGAATGGCAGCAATATTTTCCTTGCAACAATAGAATAATAAGGGTATAATAGAAGTTGGTTCTATGTTAGCCTGTCTTAATTGCCGGTAACTTAGAATCAATTTCTTATTCAAGCTGTTTATACTTAAAGTAGCTTAAGGAGGATATGTTGTGGCTGCAAAGCAAACTAAAAATAACAAATCAAATTCTAAGAGGCAGGCAAATCATACAACAAAAAAAAGAAAATCTACCGGAAGCAAAAAAGTACATAAAATAAATCAAGACCCGAACAAAGAGCTGTTTCATAATGAAATCACTTTAATCGTAACTTTGGTATTATCCCTGCTTTTAATATTAAGTAATTTTAACTTAAGCGGAAGTGTGGGCAAAGCTATTAACGGCTTTACTTTTGGGGTATTTGGCTTTATGGCTTATCTGCTGCCGTTTTTTCTGTTTTTTAGTGTTGCGTTTTATATAGCAAACAGGGGCAACACCATAGCCATGCGCAAATTAATCAGCGCTGTTTCCCTGGGTATTATTTTTACGGCATTGATTCAGTTAATTATCATAGGATATTCACCCGATGTTAAATTGGGAGAATATTACATAGATTCTGCAAAATTAAAAAACGGAGGGGGAATTGTCGGCGGATTGCTATGCAGGCTTTTGTATCCCTTATTTGGAACGGTAGGAACTTATATAATTTTAATAGCATTGATGATAATATTTATTATGTTTATTACCGGTAAAGCCCTTTTTGCATTTTTAGGTTCCAGGAGTGGGGCCTCCCTCCGGCAGATGCGGGAGAGGAAAAAGAGGCAGGAAGAAGAGGATGGCATTATGGATGGGCCGGAAGAGGCAGGAATGCCAAAAAGAAGGGCCAGGACTGTCCTGCTGAAGAAAAACGGGAATGAACTCAATGACGGTGGGGCCGTTACGGATAACCGGAGTAAAGGCTCTCAGGAAGGATTTTTGAATCTGCTGAAGAAAAATAAGTCCAAAAGTCCTCGGGACAATACTTTTGCTGACGGGACATCCAATTTTGATATGGAAGAAATAGTGGCTTATCCGGCGGATGATATACCTATACATAGGAGCGGCATATATCCGGATGGGACAGGCACGGATGAAAACAGTAATACCTATGAAGAACAAATGAGGATGAAATTCGGTAAAAATCCGGAAGGTGCCAATGATTTCAAAAACGCAGAACGCCCCGGTATGGATGAAGATATCCAAAGGCTTCTGCGTGCGGCAAAGCAGGATGCGGATGACGGCGGTACGGGAGCAGGAAATGTTTCACCGCTCAGGGAATCCACGGCAAGCAAAAAAGATTCTGCGGAAAAGACATCGGATGCCGCTTTATCGGAAAGCCATAAGAAGGAATCCGGCATGGATGATATTATAATTAACCAAAAAGAGGAAGAAAAGAAAGAATATGTATTTCCGTCCCTCAGTTTATTATCAAAGCCCAAGAGCAATGCCAAGGGTATGACGGACCGGGATTTAAAGGAAACAGCCCTGAAGCTGCAGAAGACTCTGGAAAGCTTCGGGGTACGGGTAACCATAACCAATGTCAGCTGCGGTCCGGCCGTAACCAGATATGAATTACAGCCGGAACAGGGAGTTAAAGTAAGCAAGATTACAGGTCTGGCCGACGATATCAAATTAAACCTGGCGGCTGCGGATGTAAGGATTGAAGCACCTATTCCGGGAAAGGCCGCGGTAGGTATCGAAGTCCCCAACAAAGAGAATACCGCAGTTATGTTCAGGGAATTGATTGAAAGCAGGACTTTTAAGCAGCATCCTTCCGATATAGCCTTTGCGGTAGGCAAGGATATCGGAGGACAGACCATAGTAACGGATATCGGCAGAATGCCCCACTTGTTAATTGCAGGTGCTACCGGTTCCGGTAAATCCGTATGTATCAATACTCTTATTATGAGTATATTATACAAAGCAAAGCCATCCGATGTAAAAATGATAATGGTGGACCCCAAAGTTGTTGAATTAAGCGTATACAATGGAATCCCCCATCTTCTCATACCGGTGGTGACGGATCCCAAGAAGGCATCCGCAGCCTTAAACTGGGCTGTTATGGAGATGACGGAGCGTTACAAGAAGTTTGCGGATCTAGGTGTCAGGGATGTAAAAGGCTATAATGACAAGATAGCCGCCACAGCGGAATATCAGGATGAAAAATATCAGAAACTGCCTCAGATTGTAATTATCGTAGATGAGCTTGCCGACCTTATGATGGTGGCTCCAGGAGAAGTAGAGGATGCTATCTGCCGGTTAGCACAGATGGCTCGTGCTGCGGGCCTGCATCTTATAATAGCCACCCAGCGGCCGTCAGTTAACGTTATTACAGGTCTGATTAAGGCTAATATTCCTTCCAGAATAGCATTTTCCGTATCGTCTGCAATTGATTCCAGAACGATTATTGACGGCTCGGGAGCCGAAAAGTTATTGGGTAAGGGGGATATGCTGTTCTTCCCTTCCGGTTACCCGAAGCCGGTACGTGTACAGGGGGCTTTTATTTCGGACAGAGAGGTCAGTTCGGTAGTAGAATTTTTGACATCTCAGAACAGCGCCGCAGAATATAATGAAGAAGTAGCAAATAAAATTACCAGCGCCCAGGCAGTGGAAAGTTCTGCGGGAACCGGCGCCAATGAACGTGATGAATATTTCATTGAAGCAGGAAAATTTATTATAGATAAGGACAAAGCATCTATCGGCATGCTGCAAAGAGTTTATAAAGTAGGTTTTAACCGTGCGGCCAGAATCATGGACCAATTGGCGGAAGCCGGTGTAGTAGGACAGGAAGAAGGAACAAAACCCAGAAAAATATTAATGTCAATGGAAGAATTTGAACAATATATAGACGAATCCGTCTAGTGCACTGACCGCCTCACTTTGCGGTATACTGCGTCCGTTTTGGGGGAGTAGTAAGGTTAAACAGATATGTCCGTCTTATCTGCGGTCAGATATGGCCTGCCATAGGAGCCCATATGAGAGGAGTACTATATGAAAGGTTGGTTAATTACGAATGCTTTTTTACATACCCATAAATTTTCGGAGATTCATCTTTGGTTAACAGAAGCGGCAAAGAAATTGGGTGTGGATTTAACCGTCAAAACCAATGCGGAGGTTTTGGTGTTGCTGGACGCTGATTTTGCCAATGCAAAATGTACGAAAACTAATGACGAGCCGGAATTTATTTTATTTTGGGACAAGGATATAAGACTGGCGAAATTCCTTGAAATGAAGGGATATCCGGTTTTTAATTCTTCAGAAGGAATTGCCGCCTGTGATGATAAATCCCTGACCCACCTGTATTTACAGGAAGCGGGTATTAAAATGCCGAAAACCATTATAGCTCCCATGACCTTTTCCAATATAGGCTATAATAATTTGGGATTTTTGGAACAGGTTGAAAGAGAAATACCTTATCCGATTATTCTGAAAGAATGTTTCGGTTCTTTTGGCCAGCAGGTATATAAGGCGGATAACAGGCAGGAATTAAAAGATAGAATATTATCCATAGGAGCGAAACCTATCCTTTTCCAGGAATTTATTCAGAGCAGCCAAGGAAAGGATATAAGACTGCAGGTGGTGGGTAACCAGGTGGTTGCCGCCATGTACCGTTATTCGGATAAGGGTGACTTCCGGGCTAATATCAGTAACGGCGGTAAAATGAAATCCTACGAACCTTCTCAAAAACAAATGGATTTGGCGGTTGCCTGCTGTAATATACTTGGACTTGATTTTGCAGGCGTGGATATCCTGTTCGGAAAGAATCAGGAACCCATAGTCTGTGAAGTGAATTCCAATGCACATTTTAAAAATATTTATGACT
>DBEP01000073.1:0-6582 GCA_002294045.1 Lachnoclostridium sp. UBA903
TACCGTATCACCAACTACTGCGGATCTGTGCGTTTCTGAATTTTTGCCGCCGTTGTGGCCGGATTCCACGTACTTTTTCGTATTGTCCCATAGCCCGCCTGCATTAGACATAAATAAAGCAAAGACCAAGCCGCTTACGATATTACCTGTAATAAAACCGCCGATTGCCTGCACACCGCCGATAAATCCAACCAGAAGTGTTGTAACAATTGTCATTAATCCGGCAGGTATTAATTCCTTAAGGGCACCTGTGGTAGCTATATCAATGCATTTTTCATATTCAGGTACGGCGCCTTTTTTACCTTCTTTTAGTCCTGGGATTTCCTTGAACTGGCGATGGATTTCATCTACCATACGCTGTGCGTTACGGTCCACACCAAGCATTAACATGGCGGAAAATACCGGCGGAATGGCAGCTCCAAATAGCAGTCCGAAAAATACGGTAGGATTTAAGATATCAAATCCGGTTATAAGTTCTTTGCCGATTTCTGCGGCGGCTCCATTGACTTCACTGATAAAAGCACCTAAAAGAGCTATTACCGTAAGACCGGCTGCACCGATTGAAAATCCCTTCGTTACCGCTTTAACCGTATTGCCCGCACTGTCTAAGGAATCTGTAGTTTCAAGGGCTTTCTCACCCAGGCTGCCCATTTCCACCAGGCCGCGGGCATTATCAACAATCGGACCATAGGCATCATTGGATATTATCATACCTACAATGGAAAGCATGCCTACCGCAGCCATGGATATTCCAAACATGGCATACCCTTCTCCGAGAGGTTCACATATTTTGTAAGCTGCCAGCGCAGATATACCAATACCAATCATAGAAGGCAGACAACTTAATAAACCATAGGAAAAACCGGATAATATGGTAAAGGCCGGGCCGGATTCGGAAGCTTTTGCCACAGCATGCACCGGTTTCTTGGTATCATCCGTAAAATAATCCGTGGCAAGACCGATTACAACACCCACAAGCAGCCCGATTGCGCTTGCAAACCATATCCGCCATTCAAAGTTAAAAGCAAGGGTAGCAAGGGCAGTTAAAACACCAAATATGACCATCGTTACATATGTATTGCTGTTCAGTGCCCTGGTCGGACTGCCTTTTTCATCCATTTTGGCCGTTAAAACACCTATGATGGAGGCTAAAAGACCAATGGCCGCATAACAAAATACCATGCTGGCATTTAAAGAACCGCCGTTTAATTTGTCCAAAGCGGTTGCCATAACTAAAGCGGCCGCCATGGAAGCTACGTTGGAGTCAAATAAGTCGGCACCCATTCCGGCCACATCACCAACATTATCTCCAACGTTGTCTGCAATTACTGCCGGATTTCTCGGGTCATCCTCCGGTATGCCAAGCTCGACTTTACCGACTAAATCTGCACTGATGTCCGCAGTTTTTGTAAAAATTCCGCCTCCTGCTTTTGCAAACAGAGCCATGGAACTGGCACCGAAACTAAAGCCCAGCAAAGCGGTTGTATTATCTGTTATAAGAAGAACCAGGGTAACGCCAAGAAGACTGGAACCGACAACGGCCATCCCCATAACGGCACCTCCCCTAAAACCCGACATAAAGGAAGGCTTAATACCTTTCGTGGAAGCTTCCGCAGATTTTATATTGGCTATTGTTGCAATACTGATACCAACTTTTCCCGCAATACCGGAAAAAACGTTTCCGAATATATAAGCAAGAGCCATCAGAATATTCCCCCCCGGATTGCCGTTCCATATAGGTGAGGGAAGGAATATAAATATTAATACAGCTACTACCGCACAAAAACGTGAAAGGGTTTTAAACTCTTTCGCTAAAAACGCGTTTGCACCATTTCTTATCAGCTTGCCTACCTCAGCAATACGCTTATTGGAGGAAGGCTGCGACACCACCCACTTATAGAGCCAGAATGCAGCCCCAAAAGCCAGGATAGAAATGATAATTGATACAACTTGAAAAAATACTACGTCTAAATCCAATCTACTCATCTCCTATTCAAATATTTGGCTATTTTTAACCACATAACTGATAGTAACACTTTTATGTCTAATGTTCAATAGCAAGTAATTAAATTTAGATATTTATAGCACATTTAATAATTATACATATATCAATTTGTTTATTTGTAGTAAAAATAACATTAAAAAATACTTTTTTCGATATAAAATATCTAATTGCACCAAACCGGCAAGCCTGGTATTATATGTTAAATCATGGAATTTTTCATTCTATTAAGATAACTACACCGCCGCCCACCGGAAAAAAACCAAAATAACTGCCTCGCCTGAAAATACGGGCAGACAGTGTTTTGTAAGCTATTTAGAAAAGCCCATACTTATGCTTTTAAGCAATGTACAGGCTTTAAAAATTTATATAAATTTAACAGAGTAAATAAAAATTCATTTTTCAATATTATTTACTCTGACTTTATACCGTTATAACAGTTTTGAGGATATGGATTCCGTGGTTCTTGCCTTATTCTCTCTGGACTGGTTATAATGCTTTACAAAATACTGCATATACAAAACCTCCAGTAAATAAAGCTGCACCATGGAGGTTGAAGAAGCCCCGCCGTCCAAGGGGCCTTCATTTGACCCGCATAATAAAACCACATCTGCCTGATTCGTCAGGGCTGTTTTGGGAAACCTGGTAATGCAGATTGATTTGCAGGCATTTTGTTTTGCAAGCCTGTGTACGTCAATCATATCCTTGGTGGAGCCGGAATAAGAAAAAATAACGGCCAGATCCCTGCTGTCAAGAAGAGAGGCCGCCATGCATTGCATATGGCAGTCTGCCACAAATTCCACATTAGGTAGTATTCTCATGAACTTCTGTTTTGCTTCCAATGCAATTATACCGGAAGAGCCGATTCCAAAAAAATGTATTCTTTTCGCTGCGGATATAAGATCCACTGCTTTAATAATCGCATCAAAATCCAATAAGTTAAAAGTTTCATTCAGTGCTGCAATATGGGTGGAAAAAGTCTTTTTACACACCGTTTTTACGTCATCCCCAAGCTCAATCATCCCTGCGATTGCATTATTCACACCTTTTTTATTAGCTATATCCTGGGCCAGCAGCATTTTGAATTCCTGATAGCCGTTTAACTTTAAAGCTTTACAGAACCGAAATACGGTTGTATCTCCTACTCCGCACATTTCAGCCAAATCCGTTATTGAAGTATACAATACCTTCTGAGGATTTTCGAAGACAAAATCCGCAACCAGCTTTTCTGATTTTGTAAATTTGGCATAACCGTTTTCTATCCTGGCATAAATCCCTTCCATAATGGATGCTCCTTTTATTCTTTCCCGTTAATTGCTTCAACAAATCGTTTCGTAATATCCATCGGCCGTGTAATGGCAGTCCCCACAACTGCCGCATATACCCCTGTGTTTAATGCTGCTTTCAGCTGTTTCGTTGTCCATATTCCGCCTTCTGCTATAACAGGAACCGTCAAATTCCCCGCAAGCTCTTCCATTAATTTAATATTGGGCAGCTCTATTCCTTTTGTTTCCTCCGTATAACCGCATAAAGTGGTTCCAACCAGGTCAAATCCTATCTCTTCGGCATGTACGGCGTCTTCAAAGGTAGAACAGTCACCCATAAATAACATATCCGGATATTTATTACGAATTTTTTGGAAAAATTCATCCAAGCCTGCCCCGTAAGGCCGCGGACGGTTTGTTGCATCAATAGCTATTATATCGGGACCGCTCTCCATAAGCGCATCCACAGCTGCTTCCGTAGGTGTTATGTATACTTCACTGTCCGGATATTCCTGTTTGAATAAACCGATTACAGGCAGATTTACCGTCTTTTTTATTTCGGTAATATCTTCCGGAGTATTTGCCCGGATTCCGCAGGCACCTCCGAGCTGGGCGGCATATGCCATTCTTGACATAATATAAGAGCTGTAAAGGGGTTCATTGCTTAATGCCTGACAGGATACAATCAGTCCGCCTTTTATCCGTTTAAAAACCTCATTGTTTTTAATCATGTAATGCCCTCCGTTTAACCTTCTGCAGACGGTTATCTGCTAAATTAGTCATTATTAATCTTAATTTTACTCTTTATCCCCTGTTTTTACAATAAAAAATATTTTTAATTATATTGAAAATATTTTTTTCTTTTTTCAAATATTATATTATAATCTTCTAATTGTCAACGAATTCTTACTTAATATTTATGTAGATTTTACTCAGAAATGAAAAATATTTTTATTTTTACTTGATTTTTTCATTAGAAGTAATATACTATAAGTAAGTATCAAATACAGATACAAAAGGTACAGGCAAAGTACGAAAAAAGCAACTTCATAAAGTGATTTATAATACATAATCCAACTTATGACATAATAATCCACTTTATAAACGAATCTGAGATGCCGAAGAGCGGCATCGTGACGGTTTAAGGGTGAGAGAAAATATAAAAAGTGAAAGGACGCCGCTAGGTATAAAGATGAATTTAATTAAAGCAAATGATTATAAGGATTTAAGCAGAAAGGCCGCCAACGTCATATCAGCCCAGGTAATTTTAAAACCGGACTGTGTATTGGGCCTGGCTACCGGTTCCACTCCTGTCGGAACTTATAAGCAGTTAATAGAATGGTATAATAAAGGTGATATTGATTTTTCAAAAGCAACTACGGTTAACCTGGATGAATACTGCGGGTTAACACCGGAAAGCACTCAGAGTTACCGTTATTTTATGAATCATAATCTGTTTTATCATATTAATATTGATATAAAAAACACTTACGTCCCCAACGGTTTAGCAAAAGACTATGAGGAAGAATGCCGCCGTTATGATAATCTAATATCCGAACTCGGCGGAATTGATTTACAGCTGTTGGGTATCGGCCGCAACGGCCATATCGGTTTTAACGAACCGGATGTCTCTTTTGAAAAAACCACTCATATTGTCGAGCTGGATGAATCCACCATTGAGGCAAACGCAAGATTTTTTGAAACGATTGAGCAAGTGCCAAGGAAAGCAATTACCATGGGTATTAAATCCATTATGCAGGCAAAAAAAATATTATTAATAGCCAACGGACCGGATAAAAAGGATATTTTGGAAAAAGCCTTGCACGGCCCTGTTACACCGGATGTACCCGCATCCATACTGCAGTTCCATCCGGACTTAACCGTTGTATATTGTTTTGAATAGGAGGCGGCTTTATGATATATAAAAATGCGGAGGTATTTATTGACGGAAGATTCCAAGTCGCGGATATTGAGATAAAAGACGGACGGTTTAGTGCAGTCCGCTGTAATACCTGCCGTTCGGATACAATTTCTGAAACAAAATCCGGCAATTTTACGGATTGCTCGGATAAACGTATCCTTCCGGGTTTCATAGAACTTCACTCTCATGGCTGTATCGGGCATGATTTTATTACGGCAGGGACCGAAGATATTGAAAAGATGTGCGGTTTCTATGCTGAAAACGGGATTACCTCCCTGTTGGCCACAACTATGACAATCGATTACGAAATCTATAAGGAGGCAATGCTCCGTTTAAAAGAGGTAATGGATACACAAAAGAAAGGAAGCCGAATCATTGGTATTAATATGGAAGGCCCGTTTTTGGGAGCGGATAAAAAAGGTGCTCATGACATAAGATACCTTATGCCCATTGACGAAGAAAAATATCTGGAATTAAATGAATTATCCGGCGACAATGTGCGAATTATTGATTTGGACCCCAGGCTGGCAGATTCCATAGAATTTATTGAAAAATACAGTAAAACCAAAGTTATTTCTTTAGCCCATACCAGCTGTGACTATGAGCTGGCTGCAAAAGCAATCCATGCCGGTGCCACACATGTTACCCATTTATTTAATGCCATGAACGGCATGCACCACAGGGAACCAGGGTTAATCGGCGCTGTTTCTGATTTTGATGTCCATGCGGAACTGATCTGTGACGGAATACATATTCATCCGGCTGTAATCCGCTTAATGTATAAAGCTGTTTCCGGTAAACTTATACTTATATCCGATTCTATGAGTGCCGCCGGATTAACGGACGGAATTTATGAACTGGGAGGACAGAAAGTTTATGTAAAAAACGGAAAGGCGACCTTGGAGAACGGTACCATTGCAGGTTCGACCACTACGATTTATAAAGCCTTTAAAAATGTGATTCAATTTGGAATCCCGGTAGAACAGGCCATATTAAGCGCAACCCTGATTCCTGCCAAAGCCATTAAGGCCGACCGGGAAATCGGCTCTATTGCCCCAGGTAAAAAGGCTGATTTTATTATTATGGATAAGGATTATAATATAGAGAAAGTTTTTAAAGACGGAGTTATCATATATACTGCATAAGGACTGACGTACCATTCCGGCTTTAAAATTTAATGCAGAGAAGCGATTTTGGGAGCGTAGCGGTGCTATGCTCCCAAAATTGTGATGCAATATACCGCAAGGCGGGGCCTTCAGAACGGTACGATAATTTTTTAAACACTCCTGACTTTTTAAAATTTCTTATTACATGAATATATTTAATATCAGCAATTCCGCCAGACCTACTGCCCAGGCTATGGTGGTTGTTACGGACCATACCCGGATTTGTTC
>DBEP01000073.1:6673-7051 GCA_002294045.1 Lachnoclostridium sp. UBA903
ACTGCCTCCTGCTGCTTCCACAATTGGTGCGGTTATACCGGCTGCAGTAATCATAGCTACCGTGCCGGAGCCTTGTACAAAACGTACCAGCGTCGCAATAATAAACGGAAGAAGTATAACGGGAATGGAAGTAGCCGCAATGCCGCCTGCAATATAATCTCCTACACCCGCAACTTTTAATACCTGTCCCAGCGCACCGCCGCCGCCGGTTACAAAGATAATAACACCGGCAGATTTCATACTTTCTTCCAACTCACCGATAACTTCTTTACGGGGCCTGGAAACAGTTAGCGTATAAATGGATATAATTAATCCGATGGCCACCGCAATTATCGGCTTGCCGAGGAAAACAAATATGCCATAAATGCCTGCCGTGAG
>DBEP01000073.1:7114-27385 GCA_002294045.1 Lachnoclostridium sp. UBA903
CCCGTGAGGGATAAGGCACTTAATACCGTATTCAGCAATATTAAGATAATTGGAAGAATCAGCGGTAAAAAGGCCAGAAATGCAGACGGCAGATTTTTATCCTTTTCATCCGATACCACATCATAAATCGGTTTTTGGTATGCCGGTCTTTCCCAGCCGTCACCGGTTTCATTCGGTAACTGGTATATTTTTTTGCCCAGGAATTTACCATAGAACATAGTTGCAAAAGCCATAGGCAAAGCAATCATAATACCCAATAATATAAACTGTCCCACATCAACTCCAAAAGTACCTGCTACTCCAAGAGGCCCCGGAGTGGGTGGAACCAGAGAATGAGTTATTACAAGCCCGCTGGCCAGCGCTATGGCCAGGCCTACCATGGATTTTTTGGTTTTGCGCGACAAGGCTTTCGCAAGCGGTGATAAAATAACAAATCCGGAATCGCAAAAAATCGGTATGGATACAAGAAAGCCGGTGAGGGAAAGAGCCATTTCTTCCCTGCCTCTTCCAAAAATCTTTAAAAAGGTCCGGGCCATTCGTTCTGCCGCACCCGATATTTCGAATATCTGTCCCATCATAATACCGAAACCAATGATGATACCTATGCTTCCTAATGTGCCTCCGAATCCTGCCGTAATTGCATCCACCGTATCAGCCGGTGCCAGACCTCCTACCAGGCCGACGATAACGGCCGCGATAATTAAAGCCAGAAAAACATGAATCTTTGTTTTTAATATAAGTAATATTAATACAATTAACCCAATACCTAACCCAATCAGCATCTGAGTTCCAGAAACTTCCATTCTTTACCTTCTCCTTTCAAAATACCTTGTTTTCTCACTATTTAATAAAGTTTTTTGAATATTTTACTCCCAATAAAATAGCTTCCACCATACTGATTTCACTTGCAATTCCTTTTCCCGCAATATCCATTGCCGTTCCATGATCCACGGATGTCCGAAGAATCGGCATTCCCCCGGTTATTGCTATGGTTCTTTCAAAATCCAGTGTCTTTGTGGCTATATGCCCCTGATCATGATATAGGGACAATACACTGTTAAAACGACCTTTCAGCGCCAGATGAAAGACAGAATCTGCTCCAATGGGACCTGCCACATCAAATCCCTCGGCTTTCAGCTCTTCCACCGCCGGTGTTATATGTTCCACTTCTTCATTGCCAAACAAACCGTGTTCACCGCTGTGAGGATTTAAACCGGCAACAGCCATAGTACCTTCCGCCACTCCCAGCTTTGCTAAGACCTCCTTGCACCGTTTCACATAATCCTTAATTCTGTCCTTTGTAATTAAATCACAGGCCTGTCTTAAGGATACATGGCGGGTTAAGAAGAATACTCTCATTCCATGTACTTCAAACATGGTAAGGGGATCTTTGGTATCTGTTAATGCGCCGAATATCTCCGTATGGCCGATATAATTAATATTACCTGCCTTTAAAGATTCCTTGTTAATCGGCGTAGTGGATACGGCTGCCACTTCCCCCTTATTGGCAAGCTCAATACTTTTTTTAATATATTCAAAAGCTGCCCGGCCGCACATACCGTTTACTTCCCCGATTTTAAATTCCTCCATATTCACATTATCAAGGTCAATTAAATTGAGAACTCCTTCTTCATACACTCCTTCCTTTGGATGATTTATGATATTTACCTTTAATGGAATTTTAGTAAAACGGATGGCATCATCAATTATCTTTTTGTCTCCCACAACCACACAGCGCGCTGATTCAAATACCTGCTTATTGGCTGCGGATTTAACTGCAATTTCCGGCCCAATTCCGGCCGGGTCCCCTAAGGGAACTGCAATAATCGGCTTATTCATACGTAACATCTCCTTTTTCCTATTACTTTATCTGATTGCTTCGCTTTATTTATTATTTTCTTGCTATATATAAAGTTTTTCTTTTAAATAACGGATGCATATATTCATTGCATTTTTATCTCCGGCCATACCGCCTTTCGTAATCACCTTCAATCCGTCAAACTCACCGGATATAAATTCACCGTAAGCGGCCAGAGGGACTATTTCATCCAGCAGACGGATACCCGCCGTTTTAAATTTTCTGCTTACCGCAACCGTAATGTCACCTCCGCTAGTATATATTCCCCTAAAATCAGGATTTCTACTTAAAATAAGATAGGTTATTTCCGCAAGGGAATCATTGATTAAATTACTGACATCCTCAGGGGTACACAAAAGCCGCTTTGCATATTCCGTAAAATTTAAACGGTTTTCCGGAAATATACCGTTGCCGACAGCGGCACAAATTTCATAATTCTCACAATTCACCAGGATATTTTCCACGACCCGGTTAATTTCCCTTTCTCTTCTTTCTTCGCTTTCAACCAGCTCTTTTGTATTTATGGATACCTGCAGCACTTTTTGGGCAAGTAATAATTCATCCAGCTGAATTTTCGCTACCGCATTTACACTGCCTACCGTAGCAAGAATTTTATACCTGCTTTTTTTCTCACTGGGAACAATCAGCTTTCTGGCAATGGTGGCGGTAAAACTACCCGGATCCACGGCAATAAATTTTACTCCGCTTTCAATGACACTATCTGCTATTATCTCCAAGTCTTCCTGGGAAATACAGTCGAACACGATAATACGGCATCCATTCGCCTTAAGCTCTTTAATTTCATCAGTCAGATGCTTTTTCCCCAGCATTATATCCTTAATATACAGGGAGCCAACAGGGTAGACCGATTGGCTGCAAAAGATATCCCTGGCACTTGATGTCCTGACCGGATTTTTTGGATCCAAGGCAGCCTCCGTTTTATGCAGCAAAACCGTATTCACAAGCATATATCCTCCCACCAGTATGCGGTTAGCCTGGGGAAAACAAGGAACTGCCATGGCTACGGCTCCGTTATCCAGGGCATCTAACAGTGCATCTGTTTCACGTCCCAAATTGCCTCTTAATGTACTGTCTATTCTTTTTGAATAAACAAGTATATTGTCATTCTTTAATAATTTAGCTACATTAAATACTCTGTTGTAGGCAATGGAAGGCTCCGCCGCCCTGCTGTCTGTCGGGTAAACAATGCAGTCACTTTCTGACAGTTTGCTTAACTCAAGCCTTTCTGCGTTCATAACGGTATACGTGTTATAATTAATTTTTTTAAGCAGTACTCCGGTTGCGTTTGCACCGGTTAAATCATCGGCTATAATTACACATTGGGGCATATTAACTTCCTCCTATACTAAAATCATATTAATTTTCATCTGCCTGGCTTTAACTTCTTCCTCCGGGCTTAAGATTTTATTGGTTACAACCCCCGCATAATCAGACAAATGATTAATTCTCATCAATGCCTGTTTTCCGAATTTCGTATTATCGACTGCCAGGTACGGCCTGCTGGAATTTTTACAGATAATACGTTTTAATACTGCTTTGTTTAACGTAGGTGTCAGAACATTAAACTTATCATCAATTGACATGGCACCCAGAAATGCTACTTCCGTCCGGATATCCTCCATCATCTGATTAGCAAACGGCCCCAGCATGCTGCCGGTTGATTTCTGGACAATTCCGCCGCACAGCATTAAATGAACGTCGGATTCCAGTAAAACCCTTGCTATTTCCAGATCATTTGTAATAACGGTAATACCCGGAATATTTCGGATACGTTTTGCTATTTCATAGGTTGTGGTTCCGGCATCCAAAAAAACAGCGTCGCCTTTCTTAACAAATCCCGCACATTTATCAGCTATTTTTACTTTTTCTTCTATCTGCAGTGTCCTTTTTTCCATATAGGATACTTCTCTTTTAATGACCGCTCCGCCATGGCACCGCTCAATAATCCCTTCCTGCTTTAACTTTTCCAGATCCCTGCGTATCGTCATCAGGCTGACATCCAGGACTTTTGCCAGTTCTTCAACCTGAACGGAGCCAGTTTCGCTGATCATCCGGATTATTTTGGATTGTCTTTCCGCAGCAAGCATAACAGCAATCACTCCTTATGTTAGTTATTGTTTGTAAATTGTCTATTTTGTTTGCTTCTGCTGCAATCGTATAATTTTTTTATTGATTTGTCAACAAATGCCCCTTATTTGTTCGTTTTAAAAAGTAAAAAATATATTTCACCCAAAACTGAACATTTAACACTAAATATTAATCCTAGTTTTCCTTAATCAACTATTTTTATGTAAATAAATGCATTGCCCAAAAATGCATAAAACCAATTTTATCGTACATGCTAAAATATAATAAAAATGAAAGGAGGAGCTTATAATGGAAGGTAATCCAAGTATTCAATGTATTGTTTCAGAATGCAGATATCATGCAGATGAGGCCGATTATTGCACCCTTGACCAAATTACTGTCGGAAGGGTAGATTCTTATTCTTCTAAATCAGAAGATACGGATTGTGAATCTTTTATTGTAAAGGATAGTGCTTTCTAGGTTACTGTTCAGCCTATGGTACCGCGAGGTGTTTTTGTCATTGTAGCGAGCGAAAGTCACAGAAAACCCGAGACCTGCATGCGCATGCATCATTTGTTGCAGTTTAGCCGTAAGGCTGGACTGTAACCTTTCTGGTTCTTTCACAGGTAACACTACTACGGCTGCTCCTGTTTTAAAAGGCTTACGTCGTACATTAAAATAGTAGCCGGGTTATTCTTCCTCTGACTTATAATCGGCAGAAAGAATAATCCGGCTATGCAGTATAAATTATTATATTTATAATCATATGATTCAGATTACTGATAATTATTACAAAAGGTATTTAATACTGGATACTTCTTTACTTGAAGCAGATTCTAAGACCAATCTGCATGTTCGCTATAGTGATGAGCCTGTTCCAGCATCATATCCTTTACTTTCATAAGACGTATCTGGGTACTTCTTTCGTTCTCGTCCAGTTTCATCTTAATATATTTGATATTTTCCTGCATTTCAGGAATCATAACATGTTCCAGGGCGTTTACACGCCTTCTGGTTTTTTCAATTTCCGCCGCCATTAGCTGGCACGCTTTTTCACATTCCGCCAGCCGCAGCATATCCGGCAGGATATCCTGCAGGGATTTTACGGCACCATCTAAATCACTGGATGTAAATGCAAATCCGTAGGGATAAATATCATTCTCATCCGGCGTTTTGGTTTTATATTCAAAAACCGGAATCTCCACACTCATTACGTTACGTGTATGGGACTCCAGGTAAACCTCCTGCCTGGGCGACATTAATGCAACATTTAATACTTCGTCCTCCATACCTGCACGGGCTAAAACAAAATTTTTATTTGCGGCAGCAATCATCCTTTCCACCTTTTCACGCAAGGCTTTGTTCTCGCGTACCAGATCAAGGAACTGGCGCATCAGCTCATCCCGCTTATCCTTTAAAAGTTTATGACCACGGACTGCTGTCGTCAACTTTTTTTTGAGCCTGGTAAGTTCCATACGTGTCGGATTAATTTGTGCCTTAGCCATGAAAAGCACCTCCTTCCAAAACCTGGATACCTTTAATCCTGTCTGCCATAATACTGGTCCAGGAATTCATCTTTGATTCTCTTAAGTTCCGTTCTTGGAAGTATGGACAAAAGCTTCCATCCAAGATCCAGGGTTCCTTCAATATCCCTGTTGGTCTCATAGCCCTGGGACACATATTCCTGTTCAAAAGCATCTGCAAATTTAGCATATAGCTTATCAATATCCGTAAGCGCGGCTTCTCCTAATACCACCATCAGTTCCTTGGCTTCTTTTCCCCTTGCATAGGCTGCAAACAGCTGGTTCATAGTATTGGCATGGTCGGCACGGGTTTTGCCCTCTCCAATTCCTTTGTCTTTCAGACGGGAAAGGGATGGCAGTACGTCAATAGGCGGCACAACGCTTTGACGGTATAGCTCACGGCTTAAAATAATCTGCCCCTCGGTAATATATCCGGTTAAATCAGGAATCGGATGGGTTTTATCATCTTCCGGCATGGTTAGTATAGGAATCATGGTAATACTTCCGGCCTTGCCTTTCTGACGGCCCGCACGTTCATACAGGGATGCTAAGTCCGTATACATGTATCCGGGATATCCGCGGCGCCCCGGAACTTCTTTCCGGGCAGCGGAAATCTCACGTAAGGAATCGGCATAGTTTGTAATATCCGTTAAAATTACAAGTACATGCATATCCTTTTCAAAAGCCAGATATTCGGCAGCAGTCAGCGCCATACGGGGTGTGGCGATACGTTCAACCGCAGGGTCATTGGCTAAGTTAACAAACATAACGGTACGGTCAATGGCACCGGTCTGCCGAAAACTCTCCGTAAAGAAATTAGCTTCCTCAAAGGTAATACCCATAGCCGCAAATACAACGGCAAAGGGTTCTTTGGTTCCCCGAACCTTGGCCTGACGTGCTATCTGGGCGGCCAGTTCCGCATGGGGCAGGCCGCTCGCGGAAAAGATCGGAAGCTTTTGGCCACGGACCAGGGTATTTAATCCGTCAATTGCCGATACGCCGGTCTGGATAAATTCCTGCGGATAATTTCTGGCAGCGGGATTCATAGGCAGGCCGTTGATATCCATACGCTTTTCCGGTAGAATCTCCGGTCCTTTATCAATAGGCCGTCCCAACCCGTCAAATACACGGCTGAGCATATCATCGGATACGCCGATTTCCATACTCCGGCCTAAAAATCTTACCTTGCTGTTTGATAAATTAATACCGGCAGCACTTTCAAACAGCTGTACCAATGCATTTCCCTTATCAATTTCCAATACCTTGCAGCGGCGTTTCTCACCATCTGCCAGTTCGATTTCAGCCAGTTCGTTATATTTTACGTCTTCAACACCATGCACAAGCATAAGAGGACCCGCTACCTCTCTAATGGATCTATATTCTTTTGGCATTAGGATTCCTCCTTTTGTGTCAGTTCATCAGCTTCACGATGTAAATTATTCAAGATTTCATCGTATTCTTTTTCCATCTTATCCTTAGAGATATATTTAAAACGTCCTATCTTTTCACGTACGGAAAGTTTTACCAGTCCTTCCACCTCTGCTCCTTTTTCTAATGCTTCCGATGCAATATCATAGTAACTTAACACCAGCTCCATCATTCTAAACTGTTTTACCAAAGAAGTATAGGTATCCACCTCATGAAAAGCATCCTGGTGCAGGAAATCTTCCCGGATGGAACGGGCCGCTTCCAGTTTTAAACGATCAGGCGCAGAAAGTGCGTCCATCCCTACCAGTTTAACGATCTCATCCAATTCTGACTCATCATGGAGTAAACGCATGATACGTGCACGATTCCGCATCCAGTTTTCATCCACCTGATTATTGAACCAATTTCCCATATTGTCAACATACAGGGAATAACTGGTCAGCCAGTTGATTGCCGGGAAATGACGTCTGTAAGCCAGGTTGGAATCCAGCCCCCAGAATACCTTGACAATACGCAGCGTAGCCTGGGATACGGGTTCGGAGATATCACCTCCGGGCGGGGATACCGCACCGATAACGGATAACGCTCCTTCCCTTCCTTCTTTTCCAAGCGATATTACCCTGCCTGCCCTTTCATAAAACTGTGCTAACCGGCTTCCCAAATAGGCCGGATAGCCTTCTTCACCGGGCATTTCTTCCAAACGTCCGGACATTTCACGAAGAGCTTCCGCCCATCTGGAGGTGGAGTCGGCCATAAGTGCTACGGAAAAGCCCATATCGCGGAAGTATTCCGCTATGGTAATTCCCACATATATGGAGGCTTCCCTGGCCGCAACCGGCATATCGGAGGTGTTGGCTATTAATACGGTTCTTTCCATTAAGGAGTGGCCTGTTTTCGGATCCTTTAATTCGGGGAATTCATTCAGAACATCGGTCATCTCATTACCGCGTTCCCCGCAGCCGATATAAACTACTATATCGGCTTCCGCCCATTTTGCCAATTGGTGCTGCACTACGGTTTTACCGCTGCCAAATGGTCCTGGAACCGATGCAACGCCACCCTTTGCAATGGGAAATAAGGCATCTATAACCCGTTGTCCCGTTACCAGGGGCATGGACGGCGGCAGCTTTTCTTTATAAGGCCTTCCCACACGGACCGGCCATTTCTGCATCATGGTAATTTTAATTATTTCTCCGTTTCCATTTTCAACCAGTACTACCGTATCTTCTACGGTAAAATCCCCTTCCTGGATAGAAGTTATTTTACCCTTTACTCCTTTTGGTACCATAATTTTGTGCAGAACAATTTCTGTTTCACTAACAGTACCAATGATATCACCGGTTTCTACCGTATCTCCAATCTGAAAAAGGGGAACAAAATGCCACTTTCTGGTTCTTTCCAAAGACGGAATTTCCACACCGCGGGTTAAATTATTGCCGGTGGCATTCATAATATTTACTAATGGCCGCTGGATTCCGTCAAATATACTTCCTATGAGTCCCGGTCCAAGTTCTACACTTAAGGGTGAGCCGGTAGATTCAACCGGTTCACCGGGCCCTAAGCCTGAGGTTTCTTCATAAACCTGAACAGAAGCCTGATCACCGTGAATTTCAATGATTTCGCCAATTAATCTCTGTTCGCTTACACGCACCACATCGAACATATTGGCATCACGCATACCCTCAGCAATTACTAACGGACCGGCAACTTTTTTAATCGTGCCTATACTCATTTGCTATTCTCCTGCTTCTTTTTTATTTATACATTTAATTGTTATTAAAAATAATATCGGAACCAACTGCTTGTTCCACTGATTTTTTAACACTTAGCATACCCCTGCCGGTATTGCCGGATACTCCCGGAATCGGTATAATGGCCGGCAGTTTTTCTGTACGGTAACGGTCTATCTCCGTTTCCAGCTTTGCCTGGAGGGCTTCGGTTATATAGATAACCGCATATGGTCCCTCAGCAAGGCTTTTTAATCTCCTGGCAGCCTCCTCAACCTCGTTTACAGGATAGGTATCCAGTCCCAGGGCCGCAAAACCGTAAATACTGTCACGGTCACCTAATACTGCAACTTTATACATACATTTCCCTCAATCTTTCCCGGATGGAGTTTTCCGGAAGCTCATTCAATTTACCGGAAAGCAGAATCCGAACCGATTTAATCTCATTTTCTCTAGCCAAAATATAGGCGGCCAAAGGCGATAAACCAAACGAATTATATTTCTGCGGTCTGATATGTCTGATAATCAGATTATCACACCATCTCTCAAAGGCGGAAGCCGATTCCTCAATGGCTTGCACAGCATCGGAATAAACAGTCCTTTCCAGATAGGCATATATCGCTTCTTCTCCTTCCAGGGCAGCATCTATCAGTTCCTTGCGGTCAAGACTTTTACAGCCGGCTACTGCCCTGTCCATGAATTCCCTGCTTTTTCCGGTCTTAAAGCTGCGTATTGCGATATTAATATCGGAAACCGCAACTTTTAGTTCCGCATATTCTGAAAGCAGTCCATTGCCGGAAGCATTGGCCTTTTCATAGATGGTTTCCAGAGCAGCTTTATCTATAATAATATCACATAGCTGGCTGTCCCCCGTATGCATTTGCACCTGATAAGCCTCTTCCGCACATAATCTCATATGTTCCGGAAGATTGGAAAAATCATGCTCCTTAACCGCCCTTTTTATGATATCCGGTTTTACGGTGCCGCTCAATATATAAATTCCGGGAATCTCCTGGTTTACATAAACTTCTTTAATAGCTGCCTTCAAATTATGGTAATCATTTCCATATAAGAAAGTATCAAACACAGATATATCTTTTACAAGTTCATGAATTAATTCCCACGTTTTTTCCCGTTCGGCTTTCAGCATCTGTTCCGCAGTTTCACCATTACCTTTCCCCCATCCCCTGTCTTCCAGAAAACGTAAACAATCCTCATGGCTTTTACAGGCTAAAAGCTGGTCAAAGGATGATTTGTCCAACAGCTCAAGTTCTTTGGACCGAATACGCGCAACTGCATAAATATATTGGTTATCAGCCATGCCTCTAATCTCCTTATTATTATGAATCTGCATTGATATACTCATTCTTGGTTCCTTTCAATGAGCCTGCAAGATTTATTGAAACAAAACCTCACGTACCTTGTCCTGTAAATTTTCCCTGGCAGCAAAAAATAATGCTTCAAAAGAACAATTTACTTCAATCTCCCCATAATTAAGTACAAATCCGCCTTCCATATTTCTTGTTTCACCGGAAACTGTTAATACGGCATTTGTCCTATCTGCCAAAGCAGCTACCAATAAGCTTTCAAACTGGTCGGGCAATCGCTTCTTATCGGCCGGAGAAAATATAATTTCTCCCTCTTGATCCAAGGCATACTTTTTAACCATCCGGATAATCCTGTCAAAATAATCCTCATCCGGCAGCCGGGCAAGGGAAACTTCTGCCTTCTCAATAATCTCTGTGATAATTTCCTGTTTTGCATTTAAAAGTAATTTCTTTTCCTGAAGACTGGCGGCAGATTCTGCGCGGCTCAAAGATGCTTTTACATCCATCCGGGACTGCTCCATGATTTCCGCATATTTTTTATCCGCTTCCGCCTTTGCTGCCGCAAGGATTTCGTCTGCTTTCCTGATTGCCTTTGCCATCTCTTTTTGTGCAGCCGTAGCCGCATCATCCTCAATATGCCTTAATATCTTCTCTAATCCAGTCATAGCCTAGTTCTCCTAACTGTTAAATTTGAATACCGGTTACTCCTATAACGGACAATATGGATATCAGCAAGGCAAGGATTGCATAAGTTTCAACCATGGCCGGAAAAATCATGGCTTTACCGAAAGCCTCCGGTTTCTTTGCTACTACCGCAATACTGGCAACGGAAGCACGTGCCTGGCGTTTGGCAGAAATAAAGCCTACAATGGCCATGGGCATGCATGCTGCTAAATACAGCAGTCCTTTTTCCAGGGAGATATCACTGCTTCCTCCCAAAACTCCGATTTGTGACAACGTGATAAAAGCAATCAGCAGCCCATAAATACCCTGTGTTCCGGGAAGCAGCTGTAAAATCAGAACCTTGCCGAATTTACTGTCATCTTCCGTAATAACCCCCGCGGCGGCTTCACCGGCCATTCCGACACCAATAGCCGAACCGATTCCGGCTAAAAGTGCAGCTAACGCCGCACCCGTTAAAGCAAATACTATTCCTAAATTATCCATTTTTTATTTCCTCCTTGAATTTGAAATATTTTGTTTTTGCACGAAACGGCTGGAATTTCCGCCCTCCGCCTTCATAAAATTTACCAAAAAACTCAACGTATTGCAAACGATTGGTATGCACATAGGCACCCAGGGCATTAATTCCAATGTTTAAGGTATGTCCGAACAGGATTATAATTATAAATGGAATGATACCAAAGGTACCGCCTCCGGCCATAGCGGCCATCTGGTTTATAACCGTACAAATTACTCCCGTTGCCAAACCTAAAGCCAGCAGACGGGAATAGGATAATACGTCGCTTAAATAACCGGTAATCCCATACAAGGCATACAATCCTTTTAAAAAGCGCTTAAGCGGGTTTTTGGATTCCCTGCCGTTGGTTAATATAATGCCAACGGAAGCCAATACCGCAAAAATGCCTGCAACCCTGCCTGCCGCAGGAGGCAGTATAAAACTTATTCCCAGTATATCCACAATCATTTTCATACTTAATAACAGGAAAACGGAACTGATTAATAAGATAATCCATAATATTACATCATAAAGAATTGTCTGATAATCTTTCTTTTTGGCCGCCTGATAAAATTTCATACCTAATCCGGCCAGCAAGTGGATAATGCCAAGAAGCATGGAAAATGTAAGCATCCGCATCGGTTCATTCACAGGGAAAAACCACACCGGAGGGATGGTAACTTTTTGTCCGAAGAAAGTTTCGGATACAACATCCACCAGGTCACCAAAATAGCTGCCGAACATAATACCCCAGAAAATCGTTGATATACCGCAGAACAGATACATTTTCAGGGTTTTCCTCATAGATTCCTCCAGGGTATTTTTATATTTAACTAACCCTGTGATACATCCTCCCGCCATAACCGCCCCATAACCTGCGTCGGATAGCATCAGGCCAAACAGCATATAGTAGAACAATGACATTACCGTGGTCGGATCCACTTCCCCTTTTGCCGGAGGGCTGTAAGATTCCACGATTCCTTCCAGGGGATTCGAAAATCCGTTATTCCTTAATAATACCGGTACATCCTCTTTAGCGGAAGGCTTCTCCAATTCTACAGCGGCTTCAAATCTGCGGCTGAATTCCTCTTCCAGCTCCGCCGCATTTTCATCCGGAATATAACCGGTTAATATAAAAGATTTTCCGGACTGGAGCAGCCGGCTGATTACCCCATATTTTTCGGACCTGATTGCTTCATAATCCTGTAAGAAACAAATATCACCCCTCTGTTCCTTATAGGAGCGTATCTCTTCTTCCGCCCTGTCAATTGACTGCCTTGTCCCCAAAATCTGTTCTTTCAGTTCTTCCAGCTGCTCTGCCGGAACCAGGCTGCCCGCCCAATTCGGATAAGAAAATCCTATTGTACGGAGATTTTCAAAAACTTCCTCCGCCTTCTCCTTAAGACACAGAATAAAAATACAGGTCTGTTCACGTGAGGTACTGATAATTTCTGCCGTTAACGGTTCTCCTTGTGCTAATTTTTCATATACCGTTTCCAGTGTCCAGATATTTGGCAGGGTTCCGATATAGGCCTTCGTCCGTTTTGTACCCGGATAATTCATAGGTATATCCATCCCAATCCATGGGTGCAGAACTTCCATATACGCCTGCAGTTTTAAAAGTTCGGCCCTGGCCTCAAGAATTTCTTTATTCAGTGAGCGGATACGGTTTACCGTGGCTACGACCGATTCGTATTTCATACGAAAGGAATCATATAGCTCAGGGGACACTTCCTTTCTTCCATTTAAGCTGTCTAATATGGATTTTTTCTCCGGAAGATAAGTATCTAAAATCTGAAGCGCTTCTTTTGCAACAGCAAGATTTTTTTGCAGCTTATCTTCCATAACCGATACATCTGTTTTACGGAACACCCTGTCTTCGGGTATTGCATCACTGATTTCAACTACACCGCGGCGCTGCAGCAATTCCAGCAGCTGCTTACGCTCTTTTTTTAACCCGTATATACTAATACGCCGCATTGGCAGCACTGCCATAATAAAGCCACCTCCTTTGTTCTTAAATAATGAAACAGCTATTACAAGTCTTATTTACCAAAAAAAGTAAGCCTGTCTATAACCTCATTTGCAAAGCAAATGAAGTCAGATTACTTCCGAAAGAACGAGATCAATTGCTGCCTGCTCTTTGTCTTTTACCATTTCTTTTAGCAGCAATATTTCTTGTTCCGCTCTTTGAACCGCGGACTCTATCAATTCTTTCCCTTGCTGTTGTGCCTGCTTTTTATTTTGCTCCGCCTTCTTTAGAGCTGCTTTTGTTTTTTCGGTAATTAATGACTTTGCATCTTCCTGCGCTTTTAAAATAATTGTTTCCCCGTTACTTACCGCTTCCTTTTCAATCTGCACTGCCTTGAGCTCTGCCTGGCGTACGGCATGTACCGTTTCTTTTGCCATCTTTTCACCTCCAATGTACCGACTATTTATTAATTCTTTTCTTTATATAAAGAAATGCAATAATAATAGCAATGATCCCCAAAACAACTATGGTAATCTTTGTATATAAATCCGTACCGGCTACAATTTTCTCCCAGGATGAGCTGGCTGCCACTCCCAGGTATATTAATACGGTATTCCAGACCAAAGAACCAATTGTTGTTAAGATAAAAAATATGCCGAATTTCATCTTCGCCATACCGGCAGGTATGGATATCAGACTTCGCACAATAGGAATACAGCGGCATATCAGTACCGTACTTTTCCCTTTGGTATTAAACCAATCACAGGCCTTATAAACATCTTCCTTCTTAAAACGAAGTATCTGCCCAATTTTACCATCGAGAATTTTCCCTAATCTTTCTGCTGAAAGAATATTACCTGCACCGTACAAAACACAAGCTCCCAGTAAAGACCCGCAGGTAGAAGCCAGAATGACCTGCGGCACTTTAAGCTCCGTATATGTTGTCATAAATCCGCCGAAAGTCAGAATGACTTCTGACGGTATGGGCGGAAATATATTCTCCAAAGCAATTAATAGGGTGATTCCCAAATAACCAAACTGATTCATAAAATCAACTATCCAAACCTGCATGACAATCTCCTTAATTTATATAATAAGCCAAATTAATCCTGTAATCCATTATATTGTATAAAATAACTTTTTACAACCATGACTTCATTTAAGTTTTAATTTAAATTTAGGATTTATGACTTATTTAATATTTTTTTGTTATTTTCCTAATACAGAATCATTCATATTTCCTATTATAATATCATTCTTCAGAACAAATACTATTCATAATGTATCCGATATATTTAATTTGCCGTTATATTTCAGAATCAGGTTAAAAACTATTGTCAGAGATAAAAAGACAATTGCATTTTGTATATACCATAAAAATTTTATATTTATCCTGCAGGAGGAATGATTATATGAATAAAGTACATTATAATGTTTCCGGATTATTAAATGAACAGGTTAAGACTCAGGTAAAAAATGTATTGCATGAGATAGACGGAGTTAATATGATTAACATAGACCTTGCAAGAGGTTCTATCGAAGTCGGTTATAACGGTTCCGTTGATACGGATGAAATAAAACAAGGCATTGAACGGGTCGGCTGTAAAATCGAATAAGCTTATTTACCAGTAAAAACCTGAATAATATACTAATAATTAACCATAATAATGATTGGATACAAAATCAAACTATTATAGAAATCTGATTTCATAATAGTATTGTACAGATGTATCCTTTCAATAGAAATTAAAATTGCAGTCTGGTCTCAAACTGCAAGGTAAATTGAACTGGTTTCAATTTAATAAAAAAGAGACAAGTTGAAGGGCTTTTGCATACGGATTTTTATTCGCATTGCAAGCCCTTTTTCTTTTCTTAAAACTTTTCTTTCCCATTAATTACCCGGTTCTTTCATACATATAAAACCGTATTTCAGACATAATAATGAACGGATACAAAAACAAATTCTTTTTATGAATTTATTTCATAAGTTGAATTCGTTACCGTATCCTTTCCCATAAAATTAAAATTTACAGTTTAGTCTCAGAGCTGTAAAAAAAGAGCTTTTTGCCAAAACTGTAGGAGATGGTTAAGTTGGACTGGCTTTTTGTCAAGAAAATTACTGTTTCAGATGAATGTTGGTAATAAAGGATTTTAATGGATGAAAACTGAATATTGAATGAGACACAAAACTAAAAGCAGGGATTTTAATTAATCTCTGCTTTTGGTTTGTCCTCAAATAAATCCTGATTAATTGGGTTTGGGATTGATTCGGACCCGATTGATTCTAAATCTGCTTTTGGGAAGGGTCGGGATTCTTCGCAGGCTGTAATTCAGATTCTGCCTTGGCACACGATAACTTATATTTACCGCCAAATAAGTCAGACTGGTTTTCATTATCCCAATTGTCACCATTTCTCCGGGACAGCGGTGCCCGTTGTAATGATCGCCGCCTCCCTGGGGAATAAATCCGTATGGGTTGCCGTTCCATTTAGCAAATCTCTCGGGACGGAATTCATAGGGCTTTTTCCATATACGGGAATCATGGTCTATGCCATAAACATCAAGGAGTACCAGGGTACCTTTTTTAAACAAGCAATTATTCCAGACAAAATCACTGCGTACCCTGGCTCCGACAAATGGGGTAAAAGGATAAAACCGTCTTATTTCCTGTACAAACATAAGTGCATAGTTGCCGTCATTTCTTGCCAGTTTTATTTTGCCGTCAGGATGCTCATACATAGCCAGTGCGCCAAATGTAATATACGTTGCAATTGCAACAATAGGTCTTATAATATTAATCAGCTCTACCGACACCACCTGAGTGCTTAACAGCTTCCCTTTTAAACTGCGGTGCCTTGCTATGGTATAGGCAGCCGTATTCTTTTTTACCGCCAGCCTTTCCCTGCGGATCCGGATAATAATATCCCTTATCCATTTCTCTGTCCGCTTACGCGCCAGGCATCCTTCGTAATACCTTAGCCCTAAGCCTCCAAAACCATCTATCAGCTTTCCCAGGTCGTCAGCCCTCATGTTTACTTCCCTATCATTTAAAGGCACTCCTGCCCACTCGCACGCCACCTTGCACATTATTTTCTGTACTTCGTCAAAAAGTACTATATTGTTGAGACATAAAAGAGAACCCCTGTCTGAACGGCTTCTTCCCTTCCATTCTTTCGCGGCCGCCTCCCAATGTTTCATTGTAATCTTTTCAAGGCGTTCTAAGTTGTACGGAGTCATAACGGACATAAACATTGCCTTCCGGTGCTTATGTGCATTTCCATCCATGGCCTGCACCCCGTTTTTGCCAAACAATGTCTTTTGTACTCTTTTCGGTGCGGCTCCTTTTCTTTTGAACTTACGCTCATCGTAGAATATTTTTGAAGCTTCTTCTCCGCTGATGCAGATAACTTTTTCACCCATTAACCGGGTCATAAAAATATCGGACTGATATTTCCTGCATCTGTTCTGAATAAACTCATAGCCTTCCATTAATAAGGCCAAACTGCTGTCCCATGTTTTATCCCCGGGTACTTTACCAATTGCGCTCATTTTAAATCTCCTGCTTTGTCTGATTTTCTGATTTTCTATTGTTATTATGTGAATATAATAAAAATTCATACCAAATATATAAACCGGTTATAACTTTTCTTAAACTTATACCTCACAGAAAATCAGGCTCTTTCCATACAGGATATGACGCCGGTCAAAGCCGCAAAAAAGTCCCTTCGCAAACTCATTTCATTTGACAAAAAGGGACTTTTACCGCATCCACGGCTGACAGGATAAATGTATCGATATCTATCAGGTTGCCATATTAAAGGATACACTATCTTTTTCAGAGGATTTCTCTAACTTTTTTTACGGCTATACTTGTCAGTTCTTTCACATCTCCCTCATTAATCCGGTATACGGATGTGTCTTTACGGGCTGGTTTTGGCTCTGACGGCAACAGGTCGGCTATATGGAGGTCAAGCAATATGGCCGGCTCCTCTCCGGTTCTTTTCCTAATCTCATCTGCCAGTTTAAGATTGGCGCCATCCGCTCCGCCGCTGATGGAAAGAAAACCAAACCGGTGCGGATGCAGTTTCAGGTACTTAAAATAGGCACGAAGCGGCGCAGCCACATGCCCCATCCAAATCGGAGCGGAAAATAGAACTAAATCATATTGATTCATAATGTCCGGTGCCGGCCGCACTGCCGGTGTACGGTTAAAAATCATATCCGATACTATGGTGCCCATGGCCCTGGATTTCGTCTCCGATATCTTAATATGCTCTGCCGATAATTCTTTTGCAACGCTGCCGGCCAGATTCTCATTATTGCCGGTATACGAATATGAAATGACTGCAATCTTCATCAAAAAACCTCCCTTGGCTTATTCCATTTGCGCCTGTTTCAGCGCATTTTCCAGAGCTTTTAGATGTGCTTTGGAAGTAAGCGTCGCACCGCTTATAACATCCACCTGAAGTGACTTCGACTTAACTACGCTGTCAAACAAATCTTCAATATTCTTGCCGCCGGTTAATTCCGCCGGTTTTCCCTCTTTATCCAAAGCTCCTTTCAGTATCTTGATATCCGAGATTTTACCTCCGGTTATTGTTACTTCAACCTGTGTGTCTCTGGAATGATCCTTGGTACCAGTATATTCTCCCACATAGGTGCCGTCCCGCAGCTTTCCGAAATCCACGGCAGAAATAGTAAGCTCTTTCACTTCCCGCCGGCCGGGGGCGCTTAAAGAAATTCCTATTATCACCCCAAGTGCAATCACACCTATAATAGCCATTATTATAATCCACATTTTATTTTTCCCCTTTCTTTTTGCATTATTACTCATAGTAAAAGCTCCTTTCTTATTATGTTCACAGGAATATCCGCAGCAGTCTTATAACATTCCTTCAGCCCCTGTGTGATATAGACCCGCAGACGATTATCCACCAGAACAGCTTCTGTTCCGGGAAAATGTGTTAAGTACTTAAGCCCTCTATCCATGCCGGCTACAAAAATCGCTGTAGACAGCCCATCGGCTGTCAGGGCACTGTCTGCCACCACGGTCACGCTAATCAGCCCTGACTGTGCCGGATAACCGGTAGAGGGATTCAGAATGTGATGCCGCCGCATGCCTCTCCTGTCGATAAAATACCGTTCATAGTCGCCGGAAGTGACTACGGCCTTGCCGGTTACCTCAACTGCACCAAGCAGACAGCCGTCACTTCTGGGATGTCTTATTCCTACACGCCATGGGGAACCGTCGGGCTTATTCCCAAGGGTAGATGCATTTCCTCCGATATTAATAAATGCCGAAACAATACCGTAACACTTAAGTATATTCATACAGCAGTCACCGGCAAAGCCTTTCCCGATGCCGCCCAGGTCAATGGACTGCCCCCTCTTTCGCAGCCTGGCTGTTTGTTTGTGAGAATCCAGTATTAAATCACGGAAATTGACGTAAGGCAGAATCCTTCGGATTCTTATTTTTCCCGGCCCTCGGAATGCGTGCTTATAATTCCACAAATCTATCAAAGGACCGGCCGAAATATCAAACAAACCCTGAGAAATTTCAGAAAGCCGGACGGCATGGGATATAACTTTGTAAGTCTCCATGCTGATTGTTACAGGTCCTCTTCCCGCGGATCGGTTAATCCTGTTAATCTCGCTTTCAGGTATAAAGCGGCTCAGTTTGTTTTCCAGCCGTATAAGTTCGGCTTTGGCAGCAATTAGCGCTTCCTGGGCATGCTCTCCAAATACCTTATGCGAGATTTCGGTATTCATACCAAAACCTATTGTTTCTGCAGCTGAGGCTTGCATCATACTCCATTCCTCCTATCCGGTGTGATTCTCATTATATGAGTGAACAAAAATATTTTCATTCATTATTCTGCAAAAGTATTCCGCAAGCGGGATACTAAAAAATCTGCTCCTTTTATATTATTCGGAGCAGTCCGTCAGGCTCTTCATAATAAGCTCCGTCATGTGGTCTAAAAGCTGCGGAAAATACTCCAGCCCAATTTCTGCCTTATGCGTATCTACATTGATAATAGCGGCGAAAATCATCATTATCATCTTGCTGTCCATATCTTTCCGCATTTTTCCTTGGGCCTGCCATTGTGTTACGATTTCGAGAAAGCTGTCATACAAAAATTCCGTCGCCTGACTGCCGTTTTCTTCCCGATATAGCTGTTCAATTTTATTGTAGACACTTTTATTGTACCATTCCTTTAGAATAGGGTTTGACCTTATGCCCTCTATATTCATTGACAGCATTTGCCGCACTACCGTTAATGGGGGCTGATTTAAATCAAGGGAATGCAGACAGCGTTTTTTCAACTTCGCATTCTCCTCCAGCAGAATATCCATAAAGAGCTTTTCTTTGGACGGATAGTAGTTATAAAAAGTTCCTATGGCCATTCCTGCCATTTTCGTAATCTCGGATATATTCGTATCTTTAAAACCTTTTTTGCTAAACAGTTCCTTTGCACAATTATAAATCAGTATTTTTTTGTCTTCCACTTGCTCGCCTCCGGTTTCTAACAGAATATGAATGAAATTTATTTTATTCATTCATTGTAATATAGTTTTTTTCATTTGTCAATTGATATTTCTTCTTCCTGGTTTTACCCGGCCTGAATCCTTGCCCTATAAGGCTTTGCCGCTTTCCGATAAAGCAGTCCGTAGAAAATCAATTGACCGCTGCAAGTCCAGATGAGAGTAAATGTCCGCTGTGGTCGAGAATGTGCTGTGCCCCAGCCATTCAGCCGAATCTGGCGGTCCCGGTAGCTGATGGTTTGCTTTTTGCACTTGGGACAAAATAGCGGGAAGTTTTCAAGCACCGTCTCTCCGCGTATCTTGCCCCGTGTTTTGCTTCCACAGATCGGCATAATATCCACTCAACTTTACACACTATACCTGCCCGATACTCCTTTTCTTGAATTCCAGCAATCCCAACGCCTGTAACGCAAAAGCGAGGATAACTAAAACGATCAATGGCATTATTGGCAGGTTCGCCACCGGAACGGTGTAATGGGCATAAGCATAGGGGCTATACTGCATCACAGCCCAGCTTACAATCCGGATTTCCCACAAAAACTCAATAGCCGTGAACACTCCCCATATGCACAGGCTAAGAATAGTAGCCATGCGAGGCAGAACGCCATATAATAGGGCGGCAAT
>DBEP01000040.1:0-14638 GCA_002294045.1 Lachnoclostridium sp. UBA903
GGAGCCTGCCTTACCGGAAGGGTCAAAGGGATTAATTAATCACTGGTTTGATTGTGTGGCAGGTATATTTGATGAACAGGTTCTCATGGATATATTGGGAGTTTCGGATATAAAGCCATATGCGGGACAGAATGCCGCGGCCAGATTTGATTACCCGGGGCTTGGAGTTATCGAAACCTTCGGTATGAGTCCCGGATTGTATTCTTCCCTGTTATATGCAACCGGCTATAAAGAGTATAATTCCTTTCATAAAGAGGAATCCCGGCCGCCCTGGGATGTAGAAGGGCGGTTAGCCGGAGAACAGCTGAAAGGTTTTATGACAGACTACCGGAGAACATTAAGTGTTCTGATATTTACGGATGATGATGTAAATCAGAGAAACTCCGTTACATTGGACCCTGTGATAAAAGATGAAAACGGGTATATACCGGTTATTGACTATCAGCCAAGTGAAAAGGATACGGAGAAGAGAGACAAACTGGCAGTCATTGCTTCGGACATTTTCCGAAAAGCCGGTGCAAAAACCATTATACGTTCCAATTGGCCGCCGGGTGTGTTCATCCATATCATAGGTACCATGCGTATGGGATATGTAACCGATACCAATTGTGAAGCAAACCAGGTTAAAAGATTATTTATTGCGGATAACAGCGTGCTGTATAATGGATTAGGCGGGCCAAATCCGACTCTTACCACCCAGGCATTGGCAACACGTACGGCAGAAAAAATAGCCGAGATATATTTTAGCTGAACGGAACTGAATAAATGCCGTAAACTGCTTATAATTTGCAGTTTACGGTATTTTTTTGCATTTACGTATAGTATACGGACAAGCTTTAATTGGATTTCATACCGCAAATAAAAAGAACGTTAATTTCATGTCAAAATGTTCAAAATGACCACAATATGTTTTTTATTTTTGTAATGTTTTAATGAATTTGCAGGGATGCTATGATAAATATGTAGCAAAACATAGGAAACACTTACAAAATTATGAAAAAAATAAGAAGGGAAGGTATGAAAAGTGAACTATTTCGAAGAAAGCTTGAAATTACATGAACAGCATATAGGAAAGATAGAACTAAAATCCAAAGTAGAAGTTATAACACGGGAAGATTTAAGTCTGGCTTATACTCCCGGAGTGGCGGAACCATGCAGAAAGATTCATGAGAATGCGGATAACGTTTATAAGTATACCTCAAAAGGAAATCTGGTTGCTGTCGTTACGGATGGGACAGCGGTATTGGGATTAGGTGACATAGGGCCCGAGGCAGGTCTGCCCGTAATGGAAGGCAAAGCAATTTTATTTAAGGAATTTGCCGGTGTGGATGCATTTCCGATTTGTCTGGATACGAAGGATACGGATGAAATAGTCAGGACCGTAAAGCTGATTGCTCCCGGCTTCGGCGGAATTAATCTGGAAGATATCAGTGCGCCAAGATGCTTTGAAGTAGAAGAAAAATTAAAGAAAGAACTGAATATACCGGTATTCCACGATGACCAGCACGGAACCGCAGTTGTTGTTCTTGCAGGAATCATAAATGCCTTAAAGGTAGTAAACAAAAATATAGGGGATATCAGGGTTGTTATCAATGGAGCAGGAGCTGCCGGGACGGCAATAGCCGGATTATTGCTTTCTGTTGGAGTAAAGAATCTCATTGCCTGCGATAAGGTTGGTATTCTCTATGAAGGAATTGAAAATGTGGATGATGCGAAAAAAGAACTGGCCAAGATAACCAATCCGGAAAGACGGAAAGGAACTTTGGCAGATGCCTTAACAGGAGCGGATGTATTTATCGGCGTATCGGCACCGGGTATCGTAAGCGGGGATATGGTAAGAGCAATGAATAAGGATTCCATAATATTTGCCATGGCAAATCCGACTCCGGAAATCATGCCGGAGGAAGCAAAAGCGGCAGGAGCCAGGGTAATCGGGACCGGCAGGTCGGACTTCCCGAATCAGGTTAACAATGTGCTGGCTTTTCCGGGAATATTCCGCGGAGCTTTGGACGTCAGAGCCGTAGAAATTAACGAAGAAATGAAGATTGCCGCGGCTTATGCCATAGCTTCCATGATAAGGGATGAAGATTTAAATGAGGAAAATGTAATACCCTATGCACTGGATAAAAAGGTTGCCGCTAATGTAGCGGAAGCCATAAAAGAGGCGGCAAGAAGAACCGGTGCGGCAAGATTGTAAATTAATTTGGAGAAAATTAAGGGAGGATTTATTATGCAGATTCCTATAAAGAAAACAATTGACAAGATACCTGGGGGTATGATGGTTGTACCGCTTTTTCTGGGAGTATTGACAAATACATTTTTTCCGCAGTTTTTGGAGATTGGAGGTTTTACGACGGCTTTATTCAGTAAAACGGCGTCTTCAACAATTTTGGCTTGTTTTATGTTTTTAATCGGTTCCCAGATTCATTTTAAATTGGCACCGAAAGCGTTAAAAAAAGGAGCCCTGTTGATTACAGGAAAATTTATTACAGGTGCCGCTATCGGGATACTGGTGGGAAAGGTTTTCGGACCTGCCGGGGTATTAGGCTTATCCCCGCTGGCAATCCTTGCGGCATTGACTAACTGCAACGGAGGATTATATGCATCCCTTGCCTCACAGTACGGGGATGAAACGGATGTGGGAGCTTATGCGCTGCTGTCGTTAAAAGACGGCCCGTTTTTTACCTTAGTCGCCCTGGGAGCTTCCGGGCTTGCACAGATTCCCGTTATGTCTTTAGTAGCGGTATTAGTACCGATTGTGATAGGTATGATTTTAGGAAATATAGATTCCGATATGCGAGCCTTCCTTGGAAGCAGCAAGCTTTTGTTAATCCCTTTCTTTTCCTTTCCGTTAGGAGCAGGAATGGATCTTGGAACAATTGTAAAAGCCGGAGGCCCGGGAATCCTTTTAGGGGTTTTGGCTGCCATTACCGGAATCGGAGCTTATATACTTTTAAAATTATTCAAAGAAGAGCCTATCATTGGGCTGGCAACAGGTTCAACGGCAGGAAATGCGGTGGCGACACCGGCTGCAGTCGCAGAAGCGGACCCGGCGTTAGCCGTTATTGCAACGGCGGCAACCGCACAGGTTGCGGCAGCATGTGTAGTGTCTGCCGTCGTCTGCCCTTTTGTTGTTACCTACGCCTTCAAAATTCTCCGGAATAGAAAAATGAAGAAGCTGAAAACAGATTCCGCCGCCTGACAAAACCGCATTAAATAAATTTATTTTCTATAACTGGAACTAGTGTAGTGTGCTGTATCGCTCATAATTAGCCAAACAGCACTGCGCAATGATTTTTCATACACGCTCTGGGATAGAATTCATGAAACACGGAAAAATGGAAAACAATATATAAAGCAGAAATAATCAGCGGAACTTTTATCTTAAGCCTTCTGTAAAATATATGGTCTTTCATGATTCCGTGTTTTTGTATATAATAAAATTAATGATACCAAAGAGTTGCAGGCAGGCGGGGTAAGTATGGGGGAGAAAAATGAGAAAAGCAATGAAATTGCAGACAAAGCTTACTTTATTAGTGAGTATGGTAGTATTTACATCCATAATAATCATCATTCCATTCGTAGCTTCCTGGATGACCGGCAATATTGAAAGTAAAGCCAGGACCAATATTATGAATATAGCCGAGATGGTTGCCCATTCCACAGAAATCATTGCCGCACTGAAAGTCAAGGACCCGGGTAAAAGTATCGAAGCTTATATAGACGGACAGCTGCATCATTTGGAACAGGTTGAATACATCATTGTAGCAGATACGGAGGGAATAAGGTATTCCCATCCGAACTCTGAAATGATAGGGAAAAAGTTCGTGGGAGGAGATGAAAAGCGGGTAATTGAAAAGGGAGAGGCCTATATTTCCGAAGCTACGGGAACCTTGGGCAGATCTTTAAGGGCTTTTGCCCCTATCTTTGATTCCGACAATAAAACGGAGCTGGGCTTCGTCTGCGCAGGTACCCTCACCCAAAGTATTGAAAGTGCAAAGCATACGGCTATTTCCTATATTATATTAATTGGACTTGGGGGACTGGGGGCCGGAATAATCGGGGCATTTCTGCTGGCTGACAGCATAAAGAATACATTGCTGGGACTGGAACCTGAGGAAATTACAAAGCTTTATAATGAAAAGATGGGGATTCTGGATGCCATACACGAAGGGCTGATTGCTGTTGACCACATGGGCAGAATTACTCTCATTAACGATTCGGCGCTGACTATATTACATTTTGAAAATCAGGCCGATAAGGAACATATGATAGGGCGTAATATTGAAGAGTTTATTCCCAATACCCGGCTGGTGAATGTACTTAAAACAGGGGAATCGGAATATCAGTATGAGCAGAAAATCAATAATACCATAATTATGACAAACCGGATTCCCATTAAGAACAGAGGTAAGATTGTAGGAGCCATTGCAAGTTTCAGAGACAAAACTGAGGTGACAAGGCTGGCGGAAGAGCTTACAGGCGCCAAAAAGATGGCCTGGTCCCTTCGGGCCCAGAATCATGAATTCATGAACAAGCTTCATACCATAGCAGGACTGATACAGCTGGAAGAGTACGAAAAAGCCCTTCAGTTTATATCCCATGTTGTTAAAATAAGGAGCAATATCAGTGCCATTATAACGGAGAATATAAAAGACGCCTCCCTTTCGGCCCTTTTGCTTTCCAAATATAACAAAGCGGAGGAGTGCAGGGTTAAATTAATGATTGAGGAAGCATCCAGATTAACAAAACTGCCGCAGGATATGTCTTCCGAAGATATCGTATCAATAGTCGGAAATTTAATAGACAATTCCCTGGATGAAGCAAAGAGTGACGGTATGGGCAGGATATGGGTAAAAATCATGGAAGAAGAACATTTCTTACGGATAATGGTTAAGGATAACGGCAGAGGTATTCCTGCCGAATACAGGGAAAAGATTTATGAACAGGGTTTCTCAACCAAGAAAGGACAGCGGGGTGACGGTATGTTTATCGTAAAGAAGATAGTGGATGAGTTTAACGGGAGGATTCGCCTGGCAGCCGGAACAGGCGTGCATTGGGAGATAAGCATCCCAATGACGGCCAGTATAAAAAAGCAGTAAGCTTATAAGTAATTGAACGGATGAATACGGAATATGGGGAGTGACAAACTTGATTGAGGTAATAATTGTTGAAGACGATCCTATGGTAAGGGAAATTAATACAAAATTTTTAAATAGAATTGAAGGGTTTCGTCTATATAGAGCAGTTTCTAATCTGGAAGATGCTAAAAAATTTATAATAGCTAAAAAACCGGATTTAATTTTATTGGATGTCTATCTTCCGAAAGAAAACGGGATTGATTTCCTGAAATGGATCAGAAGACAGGCAATCGGTATTGATATTATTTTGATTACGGCAGATAAATCCATGGAAAGAATCCAGGAAGCCCTGCGGTATGGTGCCGTGGATTACCTGATAAAGCCGTTTAGTTTTGAAAGATTTAAAGAATCCCTGCTACAATTTAAAAACAGATACGACCAATTTAAAAAGTATGAGGTAATGGAACAAAATGATTTAGACAGGCTTATATCCTGCGCATCTGTTTCACCGAATGAAGATGAAATTGAGAAAGGACTGAATAAATATACTTACAGGTCAATATGGGAGGAAATTGGAAAATGGAATCATGAGGAATTTACGGCAGAGAAACTGGCAGAAAAACTGGGAATTGCGAGAGTAACGGTCCGAAGATACCTGGAATATATGGAAAGAGAAGATAAAGTGGAGAAACTGGTGGAATACGGTAAGGTAGGCAGGCCCCAGTATAAATATCATGAAATTTAAGAATGGAAAAGCCGGAGGTTATAATACCGGATAAAGCATGTACAGGAATGGAGGAAATTATGGAAAAAATAAAAATTGAGACGATTGATGATTATATCTTAAGCTTTCCTGCCGGGATACGGGAGGAACTGCAAAAACTGAGAGGTGTAATAAAGGATGGGGCACCGGATGCGGAAGAAAAAATAAGCTGGCAAATGCCAACGTTTACATTACACGGTAACCTGGTACATTTTGCGGCACACAAGAACCATATCGGATTTTATCCCGGCGCCAGCGGTATCGAGGCCTTTAAGCAGGAATTAAAAGAGTATAAAAGCTCCAAGGGAGCCGTACAGTTTCCTTACGGAAATCCTCTCCCATATGAGCTGATTACGAGAATAGTTAAATTCAGAGCAGCCGAGAATAAGAAACTTGCAGAAGAGAAACAAAAAGAGAGGTAAATTAGAAACTTGCGGGAGAGAAACAAAAAAGAAAGAAGTAAATAAGAACTCCGGAAATTACCTTTACACATTTGAGGAGTAAAAGTTTGCTGAATTTATTCCCCACATATATGTTATTCGGTTACCTTAACGGTACATTTTGCTTTGGTTCCGTCTTCACTGGCATAGACGTAGGCGGTACCCTTTTTCAGTGCGGTAATTTTGCCTTTGGAATTAATGGATATAATATTCGGATTACTGGTTGTCCAAACAGGGAGAATATCAGAAGATACGGATGCGGTAATTGCAGTGCTTTCACCTTTTTTTAAGGTAAGTTCGGCAGTGCTTAATTTTATAACTGGTTTTTGTACAATAACCTCACAGGTCTTGTGAACCCCGTCAACCGTGGCGGTAATAATGGCGGTTCCGTTCTTTACTGCCGTAATGGTTCCGTTTTTATCTACAACTGCCACACTTTTTTTATTTGTTTTCCAGGCGGGACTTATGTTTGACGATACTTCGGCCTTAATTTTAACCGTCTGGAGGCGGTATAACTTAACGGAAGTTTTACTTAATTGAATGGCAGGAGATTTTACTTTCAGATTACAGGACACCGCGGTGCCGTCCGCTTTGGCGGTAATGACGGTCTCACCTGGTTTCAGGCCGGTAACGGTTCCATACTCATCAATGGTTGCAATACTTTTTTTGCTGCTTTTCCAGATAACATCGGAGCCGTTGGAAGTAACGGCAGAGAGTCTCAGTTTCTCACCGCGTTCAATGGATGCACCGGTCCGGTTCAAGGTTATTTTGGTTTTATTCACGGTAACATAACAGGAAGCCTCAGCATTTTTGATTTTGGCGGTAATTACGGCTGAACCGGCTTTTTTGGCAGTTACCGCCCCATAGGTATTGACGGAAGCTATTTTGGAATCACTGCTTTTCCAGGTTGCAGGTTTACCGTTGGAAGTAAAGGCCAGCAGGTAAATTTTATTCCCGATGTCGGAAGTTGCTTTATATTGGGAGAGTATAATAAAAGGAACGGAAGCCGATAACCGTACGGCTGCTGCCTGATATGGCAGTGATAAACTTAATAAAGGGATACATAATAAGACTGACAAGATAATTTTTTTAATGTGCGACATAAGAATCCTCCATTCTTTGAATGTGAGGAATAAATGCAGTACGTTCTGCTGTCAGCAAACTTTGTTTTAGTTTACCATAAAAACCATAAAATGTAAATCTTTTTCCGGCTCCGAGGTTATTTCTCCTGGGCTTGTTCCATCTTTTTCATGACAATCGAAGAAAGAAAATAATCCCGGAAAGGGGCGGCTTCCATAGGCTGCAACCGGCCCGGAGCAAGCGTTTTTCAAACCCATTCCGGTATTATTTTTCTTTCTTCGTTTTTTTATGTTTTATTCAGTATTCAGTTTTCATTCATTAGAATCCTTTTTGCATCATTCATCCGGCTGTCAGACGGAAACCATATGGGGAAATGTGCAATATTACAAGTGGACACGCGACCATATATAATATAATTGCACATATTGATGAAGTGTATTAATATAAAATTATAAAAGATATCAAATACTATAATAATAACCAAAAAATACGTATTTTATAGTCGAAATGTCTATATTTTGGCAGAAGATTTACCGAAGTAGTATAGGAGGAAATATGGCTACACGAAAAGATATTGCAAACCGGGCCGGAGTATCTGTTTCAGTAGTATCCAGGGCGCTGAACAACAGCGGCTATGTTGACAAAGATAAAAAACTCGCAATACTAAAGATTGCAGAAGAATTAGGATATTATCCCCATCCGGTGGCTATGTCCTTACAAAAAAGAAGAACAAAGCAGATTTTGTTCTATTGCAAAGATTTACAGAATTCTTTCAATATTGAGATGTATCAGGGCATGATGGAAACGGCAAAAAAGCGGGGCTATATGGTTGTTATTAATGGTTCCCTGGACTTTGACAGCATCAAAGAGACCATGATTGACGGAATTATTATGCCAAATGAAAATGCGGCGGAATGGTATTTGGATTCCTCCGGCAAGAATTATTTTCTGCCGGTAGTGACGGCAAGCTATGGCAATCCGGTTTGTTTTTCAAAAGCAACGCCCAGGGTTGAGATAGATATGTATAAGGCAGCAAAGGAGGCAATCCGTTACCTGAGAGACAAAGGGCACGAGAAAATTGCCTTCGGTATGCCGTACGAGTACGATTCGGCCAATGCCAGAACATACGGCTATCTCGAAGAATTAAAGCCGGTATTGAAAGATAAAATAAAAGATTATGTACTGGGAATCCATAAAAAAGATATGGGTGATGATAAGCGGCTTCTGAAATTTAAAGAGGAGCTGATGGGAGACAGCTTTACGGTGGAAGAAAGCTTTTACGGTAAAGGAGAAGTGGCGGCCCAGATATTTATGGAACGAAAATCAGATGCAACGGCAATCCTTTGCTTTAACGACGAATTTGCATTTGGTGTCAGCAACCAATTTAAAAAAATGGGGATTCGAGTACCGGAAGATGTATCCGTTATGGGGTTTGACGGAACCTTTGCCAGGAGGTATACTTCTCCGCTGATTACCACGGTGGATTTGTCCGCCAGAATACAGGGTGCAAAGTGCGCGGAATTATTACTGGATATGCTGGAGGGGAAAAAAGTGAAACGGGTGGTTCACCTGCCTGTAAGAATCATGGAGGGGGAAAGCGTAAAAAATATACGCCTGGAAAAGGGCAGATAGGAGTCGGCTATGAAAAAAATTAAGTCAGCAAAAATGTATGTATTATTTTTAACCCTGTTACTAATAGCATCTTTAGCGGCATGCAAAAATTCGGGCAGCGAAAATACCGGCGATTCACAAGACGGCACGGCATCCGGTAAAATAACCGTAGGCGGATGGCCTTCCGGTGATGATGCATTTAATGCGGCGATGGCAGGTTTTCAGGAAGTATATCCTGACATAGAGGTTGAACTGCAGTTTACCGATACGACCAGCCATCATCAGGCATTGCAGACTGCTCTTGCAGCAGGGTCCGACGCACCGGACGTGGCAATGGTGGAAGGTGCCTACATAGCTCAATACAGGAATTCGTCCGCATTAACCAACTTGTTGGAGGAGCCCTATGGCGCAGGCGATTTGAAAGATGATTTTGTAGCTTACAAATGGGATCAGACCTATTCCGCCGACGGTAGCAGGTTAGTAGCAATTCCCTGGGATATCGGTCCCTGCAGTTATTTCTACCGCACCGACGTATTTGAAGAAGCCGGACTGCCGACGGACCCGGAGGAGGTAGCCAGGCTTATGAGTACCTGGGACGGTGTGTTACAGGCTGCGGAAGCCGTGAGTATTCCAGGCAAGAGATGGCTGCTGCCGGATGCTTCCTACCTTTATTTTGAATTATTCTGCAACCGTGATTACTATGATGAAGATTTAAATCTGGTTATAGAACGGGAAGGAGATATCGACTGTCTTGATGCAGTGATTAACATGAGGCAGAACCAGTGGGATATGAATGTTGATATGTGGAGCAATGAAGCTTATGCCGGATATGCGGCCGGCAGTTGTGCCTCCGTATTTACCGGTGCCTGGTTCGGCGGATTTTTAAAGACGGATATCGATCCGGAAGGTGCGGGCCATTGGGCGGTTACAACCTTACCCGGAGGTGTTAAGAGTTCTAACTGGGGCGGCTCCTTCTTAGTAATTCCGGAACAAAGTGAAAATAAAGAGGCTGCCTGGGCGTTTATAAAATATATGCTGGCAACGGAAAAAGGCCAGAATGATATGTTTCAGGCCGTAGATTATTACCCGGCATATAAACCGGCATGGGAGAATAATGAAATTTATGAAGCGGAAGATTCCTATTTCGGAGGTCAAAAAACTAAGGCGCTCTGGGCTGAAATTGCAAGTGAATTGCAGCCGGTAAATACGACCATGATGGACACAACGGCGGAAGGATGTATCTATAGCTCCGTCAATGCAGGGTTGGAACAGGGATTAAGCGCGGAAGAAATCCGCAATCTGGTTGCCTCTGACATTGAAACGGCAACGGCTGAAGTAAAACAACAGCAAATCCAGGTACTTAAGGATACCGGCCTTTGGGATAAATAAAATCTGAGGAGGAGAAATCCTATGGCAGAAGTAAAAACAGTTAAGGGGAAAAATAAATTGTGGTCGGAAATGAAACGGTATAAAGTTGCCTATGCCTATATTGCACCGTTTTATATCCTGTTTGCGATTTTTGGTATATTTCCCATAGCAGCAGGCTTTTATATCAGCTTTTTCCGGTGGGACGGTTTATCCGGCATGCATTTTATCGGCATGCAGAATTACCTTAATTTATTTAAGGATACTTTGTTTTGGAAAGCCCTCAGCAATACGCTGGTTATTGGCGTCATAGCGCATATACCGATTCTGCTCGGCGGTTTGGCGCTGGCTTATGTATTAAATTCCAAAATCGTAAAAGGCGAAAATATTTTTAAAACCATCTATTTTATGCCTATGGTTACAAGCTCGGTAGCCATTACGATTATTTTCCAGAATCTGTTTGGCAATAATTACGGGTTAATTAATTATATGTTAAGCCTCTTCGGAGAAAAGCCGGTTAACTGGCTGGGCGGAAACGGCTCTCTTATCAAGGTTGCGGTAATTATAATGTTTGCATGGAAATGGGTCGGATGGAATATGGTAATCTATCTGGCCGGCATGCAGGGAATCAGCAATGATATTTATGAGGCTGCCAAAATTGACGGTGCCGGTCATATAAGGGTATTATTCAACATATCCATTCCGCTTTTGAAACCCATTATTGTATTTACCATTATCCAATCCAGTATCGGTATGTTTAACCTGTTCACGGAACCTTTCATACTGACCAATTCCAGCTGGACAGGGGGACAGAATAACGGCGGTCTGACACTGATGATGTATTTATTGAATAAAGCACCCCAGGGAGGAACCGCATATGGGTATGCATCGGCAGTTGCTTATGTGATAACTATGATGATTATATTGATTTCTCTGGCCGTGTACAGGATAACGGGCGAAAAAGAGACGGTAAAAAGGAGGGAAAACAGATGACCACTATATTAATACTTATTTTGGTTACGGCCATAGTATTAATAGCAATGGCCAGGTTCGTTCCCGGCGGGAAGAAGTTTTCCACATATTTTATTCTGGGGCTTATCGCATTGGTTATGCTGATTCCCTTTTATATGATGTTCGTTATGTCAACCCGTACCACCAACGAGATTTATTCTTTTCCTCCTGCCATATGGTTCGGCAAAAATTTAGCGGAAAATTTTAAAAATATGAAAGCGGCGGTTAATATTCCCCGTGCATTTTTAAATAGCAGTATTATTACCCTATCCTATACGGGACTTGTCTTATTGTTCTGTTCCATGGGAGGATATGCATTTGCGGTGTATGATTTCCCCGGAAGAAAGAGACTGTTTGCCGTTCTTTTGACAACTATGATGATTCCCTGGACTGCCGGAATCATCCCCTGGTTTATCATGATGTCAAAGTTTGGCTGGATTAATGACTTTAAAGCCCTGATTATTCCCGGCTGTGCCAATGCTTTCGGTATTTTCTGGATGCGGCAGTACTGCCAGAATAATGTGCCGACGTCTCTTGTGGAAGCTGCCAGAATTGACGGCTGCAGCGAATGGACCATATTTTTCCGTGTTATTGCACCTATATTGCTGCCGGCATATGCCTCACTGGGGATTATGCAATTTGTAAATGTATGGAATGACTTTATGCAGCCCCTGATGATACTGCGTAAATCCGGGCTGCAGACTTTGCCGCTGTTGCTGAAAACTATGGTCAGTGACCGCGGTACGGACTACGGCGCCATGATGCTTGCCAGTACCTGTGCGGTACTGCCTTTGCTAATCGCTTTCCTGTGCGCCTCCAAGTTCTTCATGTCCGGTCTCACGGCAGGTGCCATAAAGGAATAATGCATATAGTATCTGCCGGAATATTTGATATGAAGCGGATAATTATACTTTATAATACATTTTTATTATTACGGGATGCCGCATGGCGGCATCCTGACTAAGGCTGAGAGAAAATATAGAGAAAGGAAGCCGATGGGATTCTTTCAACCTGTTCTAAATGCGGTGATACCGCAAATTGGTTTGTGCCTGTATCTTACCCGGCATAGATTAAGATGCAAAAATTCGTGTGTGGAGGTAAATATGAATAAATCATTAAAAGCAGACAGGTTGTCTTTGGGTACCTGTTATTACCCTGAACACTGGGACAAAAGCTTATGGAAGGAAGACCTTCTCAGAATGCTTGAGAATGGCATTGAAACCGTTCGGATTGGAGAGTTTGCATGGAGTAAATTCGAACTTACGGAAGGAGTTTTTAATTTTGATTTTTTTGATGAGTTTTTACAAATTGCTGAAGAGACCGGAATGAAAGTGATTTTTGGAACGCCTACGGCCACTCCGCCGGCCTGGCTTACCCGGAAATATCCGGAAAGTTTAAATGCGGCCATAGACGGCACACTGTACCGACACGGAGCCAGAAGACATTATAATTATAATTCCCCGGTTTATCAGG
Source organism: Lachnoclostridium sp. UBA903 (assembly GCA_002294045.1). GTDB lineage: Bacteria > Bacillota > Clostridia > Lachnospirales > Lachnospiraceae > Anaerocolumna. The sequence goes on from DBEP01000040.1 coordinate 12,825, forward strand.
AACTGGCAAAAAGGGTGGTGGAGAAGATAGCGGAACATTACGGTCCTCATCCAAGTATTATAGGCTGGCAGATTGATAATGAACTTAACTGCGAAAAAAATGAGTTCTATTCCGAAAGCGATACCCTGGCTTTCCGTGAATTCCTGAAAGAGAAATATAAGGTTCTTGAGAATTTAAATGCAGCCTGGGGGACCGCATTCTGGAACCAGACCTATACGGCCTGGGAAGAAATATATGTACCGAGACCTACGGTAAGTAATGCAGTCAATCCTCATCAGGTGCTGGATTATACCAGGTTTGTTTCAGACAGTGCCTGCCGGTTTGCCGGAATGCAGAGCGCTATTATCGGAAAATATATAAAAGAAGGAGATTTCATCACCACCAACGGTTTATTTTCCAATCTGGACAATCACAGGATGACGGAAGAAAGCCTGGACTTTATTATGTATGATTCCTATCCCAACTTCGCCTACTGTCTGGGAACGGAGCCGGAACATTCGACGGATTTAAACGACAGAAAATGGAGCAGAAATTTAACAGAGGTCCGGGCCATTTCCCCGAATTTTGGCATTATGGAACAGCAGTCCGGTGCAAACGGATGGAATACCGCCATGGAAGCCCCTGCCCCTAGGCCGGGACAGATGACTCTCTGGACCCTGCAAAGCGTTGCACATGGTGCGGATTATGTCAGCTATTTCAGATGGAGAACCTGTACCATGGGGACGGAAATCTACTGGCACGGTATCCTGGATTATTCCGGACGGGATAACAGACGTTTACGGGAAGTAAATGAAATTAACCGGATAATGAGAAAAATATCCGGAGCAGCAGGAGCTGTTTATGAAGCAGCCTTTGGGGTAATCAGGGATTACGATAATATCTGGGACGCGCAGTTGGATGTATGGCATAAAAGAGTGGATAGATTAAGCCAGGAGGGTATATTTAAGGCGGCCCAGCTTACCCACACCCCTATGGATTATGTTTATTTAAGGGAAAATACAAGGGCAGAGGAGCTGGCGAAATACACGGTATTGTTTTATCCCCATGCAGTCATTATGACGGAAAAGAGAGCGAAATTACTGGAAGAATACGTGGCTTTGGGCGGATGCCTGGTCCTTGGCTGCAGAACGGGATATAAAGATGAAACCGGTAAATGCGTCATGCTGAAACTGCCCGGCCTGCTGCAGCCCCTGGCAGGAGCGGATGTCACCGAGTATTCCTTTATCGCACCGGACGTAGGAACGGTGTATGTCGATTGGGAGGGTGAGAAGCTGGAAGCAGCCGTTTTCAATGATTTAATTGAACCACTGGGAGAGAATTCCAGGATACTCGGAAACTATATATCCAGTTATTATGCCGGCTCCCCGGGATTGATAGAGAATTCTTTCGGAAAGGGCAGAGTTTTGTATTTTGGGGGGGCATTTACACAAGAAACGGCCGAGGTTTTCTTAAGAAAGCTTAATATTGCCGGGCCTTATAAGGATATGGCGGAATTGCCGGAAGAATGTGAAATTGCGGTAAGAAGCAAAGGAGACAGAAAGTTTTTATTTATATTAAACTACGGGAAGAAACCGGCTGCAATTGTGTTAAAACAATCCCTCATTAATTTATATGAAGGGACGGAGGAAACCGGAAGGGTTGAGATTGAACCCTATGGTACGAGAGTGTATGAACTGGGTTAAAGGCTTGCTGCAATTGGGCCGGAACAGCTGTTCTCCTATTTTCCTTCCTGCGTTTTATATGGGTTTGCCCTGCAGTTTTTTGTAGTGTTTGCCTTGCAGGTCCTGGAACATGTATTTTGTTTATGGTATAAT